>NZ_FNHA01000013.1:0-223164 GCF_900103595.1 Janthinobacterium sp. OK676 | reverse complement strand
TGCCGCCAGCGTTCAATCTGAGCCAGGATCAAACTCTTCAGTTTAATCTCTGTTACTTTGCCATTTTATTGGCACCGTCTTGCGACGGGTCGCTCACTCAAAAAACTGACAGGCTACTTCCGAAGAAGTATCCTATTTCATTATTTCTTGTGAACATTTGATATTTTAAGTTAGACGCCAATCCGAAGATTGACGCTGCACTTACATCAAATGCCCACACTTATCGACTGTTAATTGTTAAAGAACTGTATTCGGTGCTACTTTCGCGCTATCGACAAAGCGTTGTGTTTGTCAGCTGCGAAGAAGGAAGAGTATGAAGCGTTTGCAGCATTTCGTCAACCTTCTTTTTTCACCCTGCTTTACTCTGCATTTGCATGCGTCGTTCAGCGAGGGGGCGAATTATAGCCAAGGCGCCACGGCGGCGCAAGGGCCATTTACGGCAACACGAACGATTTCACCAGGGTCAGCTCGCCGGCGGCCCGCATCGGCACCTGGAAGCTCTGCAATTTTTCACGCGGCGTGCCTTCGTTGGTGATGATGGACAGTCGGGCCACCGTCAGCACGGAGGTGTTTTCGCCGCTGCCGTAGTAATTGACGTAGACGTGATAATTGCCCTTCACGGGCGCCGAACTGGAAAAGATTTCCGGACCATAGCCGGTCGTCACGTCCACGTCCAGCGCGCCGCCATCTTTCAATACGCGGTTGCCGTACCAGGCGTGGCCGCCGTCCGGCGTGACCACGTGCAGGTCGAGGTCGGTGCCGGCGCTATCCCACGACAGCACGACACGCAGGCGCGCCTGGGTCTTGCCCTGGTAGCCGTCGACAAACTGGGTGCGCGCGCGACTCCTGCCGTCGGGCGAGCGTACTTCCACACTATTGGAGCCACTGCCAAAGCCATAGGGACGGCCATAGCTGCCGTCTTCGCCCACTTCCATCGGCATCGCCACGCCGTTGACGACCAAGGTGGCAGGCTTGCCCTTGACGGCGCCCGCGATGCGCCCGCGTATCTGCGCCGTTTCGGCCTGGCCCGGCTGCAGATTGACCGACGCGGCCGGGTAATTGACCGCTTGCGTATAGTCCTCGCGCGCGCCGGCCGAATTGCGCCAGCCGCTCTTCGGTGCGTCGATGGTGACCTGGGCCTGCGCCCAGAGCGGTAATAACATGAACGGAATCGCGCAACGGATATAAAAACTCACAGGGCCTCCAGGTTAAGGTCGACGAGCCGGCGGGCCAGCCGCTCGACATATTCTTCGTCCTGGCCGCGCGGATGGTTGCGCAAGCCAAGGTGCAGATATTCATGGGCCAGGGTGATGCGGTCTTCGCGCGTGGCCAGCGGCCGCATGTAGATGCGGTTACGCGACTGCTCCGAATATGGCGCGCCGCTTTGCAAGGCGCAGACCAGCGGCGCTTGCGGCGGCGCTTCATAACCGGCCTCGCGCAGCAGCACGCGCTGCCAGCGCGGCACGGACCGCGCCAGCCAATCCTCGTTCTGCGCCAGGCGCCGGCAACGCGCGCCCGTATTGCCGAAGGTGCTCAGGGCGCCGCCCGGATAAGCCGCCGCCAGCAATTCATCATAGTGCTTGCCCTGTCTGGCTTGGCGCACCGCCTCGCTCCACGCCATCGTGCCCTCGGACGCCTGGTTACTGTGATAGCGCACGGTGACGCCATCGACGATCAGCTGGTCGGTCCAGCGCGCAATCGCCAGCGCCGCCGGCGTGGCGGGGCTGGGACTGACGCGCTGGGTCGCGCTGCTGTCGGCGATCTGCTGGCAGCCCGCCACCGTCACCGCGTTCTGCTGCAGATACGTGCGCGCGGCAATCGCCAGCGCCTTGGCCGCTTCCGGCTCGTTGGCATTCGCCTCGCGGTCGAGCACACGCGCCACATATTCATTGACGCCAAAGCGGCCGCGCAATAGCGGGCGGCCGCCCTTCTCTTGCAGCAGCATCAGCTCGCCGGTACTGCGCAAGGCCAGGTTCTGGCCATTGTCGAATTGCACATGGTAGCGGCCATTCAGAGGGCCAGGTGCGGCCACGCCACGTTCGCCGCGCACGGTGCGGATCGGATAGCGCTTGAAATAATCGACCACCACGCAACCACCATCGTCGGCCGCGCCTACGTTCGGCAAGCTGGCGGCCAGCCTGGGCGCCCACTGTTCAAAGACATTGCTGCTGCCGCCCGCGCCACCGAACCAGATGGGCGTGCCGTCGGCCAGCCAGCCGGCCGCGCCGCCGATGCGTTCGTTCTCGCGGCGCTGCTCGTGCCAGGAATACGTCTTCACGCGCAGCTGGCTGCCGAACCAACGGGCAGTGCCGGCGCCGCGTCCATCAAGCACCACGCGCAGCAGCGCCGCTTCCGCGTCCACGCGGCTGGCAGCCGGGATGCTGTCCAGGGCGCGCAGCAGGCTATCGAGGCGCACCATGCGCTTTGGTGCCAGCTGCGCAGGGTCGGACAACCAGGCAAAGTCGCCTGCCGGCGCGCTACCGAGGCGGCCGGTCCAGTATTTGCGCCATGCGGTGGCCGTGATCATCAGCCGCCCAGGCGAGAAGAATGGGCCACACGATTGCGCCAGCGCCGCATCGTGGCCGATGCTCTGGCCCGCATCGCAGCAATACACTTCTTCCGGATCGCGGCCGCCGCAGCGATAGTCCGGCATCACCACCTTGTTATCCGTCGCGTACACATACACGAACAGCTTCCACAAGCTGGCCAGCGGCACTTGCCGCGCGCCGTCGAACAGCGGCGGCGCGACACCGCCCTGGCGCAGCTGGCGCACTTCCATCTTGCCGTTGCGCCACCAGGCCACGTCCAATGAAGCCGACCAGGCAGGCATGGCCAGCAGCGTGGCAAGCATCAATGCAGGACGTGCAAAGCCCATCACTCGACCTGCAGTGCGCGCGTGGTCTTGCCGCCGCCTTCGAAAGCTTTCTGCTCCGGCTGGTACATGCGGTAAAAGCGCGCCGGCGGCAGCACGTAACTGCCCTTCTGCGCAAAGCGCAGCAAATGGCGCACCGTCACCTCGCCGGCCAAAGGCTCGATCGGCACGGCATAGCCGTCGCGGCGCTCCGTATGACGCGCGCGTTCCAGCGCGGCCGGCTTGTCGCCCGCCATGACCATGCCCCAGGTAGTCGATTCGACCATGGCGCCCGGCGGCAGCGCCACTTCCAGCAAGCCAAAACGGTGCTTCGCGCCCGGCGCCGCTTTCAAGGTAATTTCATCGAGATACAACGCGTCCGTGCTGAGCGCCTCTCCCGGCTTGACCAGCTCCGTCGTGTAGCCGCCCTTGCCCGCCTTCATGCGCAGGATGCGGCGCTCGACGGCGACCGGCAAGGTTTGCGCTTCGGCCGCGTGGCTGTCGTACTGCAGCACGGCCACCGTGCCGGCCGGCGCCGGTGCGGCGAGACGTAATTTATCCGGCGCGCCCTTGGCGTCCGTCCAGCGCCAGACCGGCTGGCCGCTGCGGCTGTCGCGTTTTTGCCAGGCGCCGTCCAGCGCGACGGCCGGGCCCTTGCCGAACGATACGCCACCCAGCTTCTTTTGCACCCACATCAAGGTCATCGCGCGGTCCAGTGTCGGCATCTCGGCGCGCACACTGGCCAGCACGGCGTCGGCCTGCGACGGGGGGACTTCGCCGGCCAGCATCAGCAGGGCCTGCGCCACCGGCGCTTTGGACTCGCGCAGCACCTGCCACGAGCTGGCCACTTGCAGTTGCAGCCCATGCGGCAAGGCGATGCCATTCTGGCTGGCCACCAGCGCCACCAGGCCCAGCGACATCGCTTGCGCTTCGCGGTCAGATGCCCCGCCCAGCAGCAGGCTACCGCTGTCGCCAGGTTGGCGCGGCTTGCCGCCCAGGACGGCGATCGCGCTGTCGTCCACGAGTCCCGCCGCCAGGGTCTGCGTGGGCAGGCCCATCTCGCGCGCCATCCACAGCACCAGCGCGCGGTCGCCCATCGCATCCTTCAAGCCATGTTCGCTGTAGACGGCCAGCAGCTTGTTCCAGTGCTCGGGCGGCAGCTCGATGTGCAGCGCGCGCGCCGCGTACCAGTCCGCGTAATAGGCATAGGCCGTCATCAATGCATTGCCGGCCGTGGCATTGCCCCACCAGCCGAAGACGGCGTTCGGGCCGGCCATCGATACCAGGCGCAGGCGCTGCGCAGTCAGCAGCGTTTGCAGGCGTTCGCTTGCCGCGCCCGCGTCCGGCCCCAGGCTTTGCGTGGCCAGCGCCAGCGGAATCAAACGGCTGGCCGTCTGCTCCACGCAGCCATATGGATAGTCGATCAGATCGTCGGCGATGCGCGCGAACTGGCTGGCCGCTCCCTGGGCGAACGAGACGCGGATATTGCGCGCATCCGCCGGCAGCTTGAGTGGAATATCCGCGGTGGCGCCATCGAGCGGCAACGCCAAGGAGCGCGGGCTGCTCCAGGCGGCGGGCAAGGTTTGCATGGCCGTGTCCAAGGCGTCGACCAGTTTGCCATTCTGTTTCAGCTCCAGGCGCAGCGGCCCGCCGCCAGCCGCCAGCGGAAATTCAACGTAGTTGACACCCGGTTTGGCGGTCAATTTTTCCGTCTTCGGCTGTGCCCCGCCGGAGAGAACGACGTCGAGCGTATGCTCCTTGCCCGTCTGGTTGAATACGGCCACCGAAGCGCGTGGCGCATCGCCGGCGCGCATCCAGTCGGGCGCCGTCCACTTGGCATAGAAATTTTTATCGGAACGCAGATAGGCGGTGCGCTGGCCCACGCGCCCCTGTTCATCCATCGCGCGCCCCGTGATCCTCCAGCGGGTCAGCGCATCGGGCATGGTAAAACTCACGCGCGCGTTGCCATTCGCGTCGGTCTTCAGCGACGGCGCCCAGTAAGCCGTGTCGATATTGTCGCGGCGCGGACGTTCGAGCACCTTCACGCCACGCTCGTTGTAATTGTGGCGCGCCGGCGCGCCCGCTGTGCGGCCCTGCGCCATGTCGTAGCTGATGAAGGACAGGCTGGCCGTCGTGCGCACGTTGTTACGGCGCGGGTGATAGAAAAAGTCGCCGATGTCCGGTGCGATTTCCGGCTGCAGTACATAGATCATTTCATCGACCACGCCCAGCGCCACCATCGTGCTCAAGGGCTTGCCATCAAGGGTGGCCTTGACGTCCAGCGTGACCTTCTCGCCCGGCTGGTAGACCTCCTTGTCGCTCTTGAACTGCAGCGCGATGCGCGGCTCGATCACTTGCAGGCCGGCGTTCTCGAACACAAAGTCGCCATTGCGCGTGTACGCCACCGAGAACGTCATGTTCGGGCCGTGCTCTTCTTTTACGGGGATGCGCACTCTCCACTGCCGCGGCGCCACCCGCTTCGCCTGGTACCAGTCAGCGGCGCCGGCCATCAGACCATGGTGCTCCACCTTGTCGCGCTCAAGCGTGAACAGCGCCTGGTCGACCTTGTCGGAGAACGTGATCAAGGCCTCTGCCGTGTCGCCCGGACGATAGCGGGCGCGGTCCAGCACGATCTCGATGCTGCCCGGCGTGGTCTGGATTCCATCACCCGACACCCAGTGGCTGGCGGCCGCCAGCAGGTTGCCGCGCTCGTCGCGCAGCGCCAGCTGATACGAGCCCGATGCGGGGAACGTCACGTCCCAGCCCTTGGCGTTTGGATCGAACGCGCCGTCGGTCTTGCTCTGTTTTTCCAGCTGCACCATCTCCCAGCGCACGGGCCTGGCCGCGCCCTGGCCATCGGCGAGCAAATCAAAATGCACGGCCTGGCCTGGATCGGAAAACTGCCGCGTGGCCTTCAGCTGGTAGCTGCTGCTCGAGCGTTCTATCATCAGCTCGCGCGTCGCCTTGACGCGGTAGGCCGCGCCATCGGTCGCCAGCACGGTCAGGATGTAGCGCGAGGGATCGGCGGCGGGCGGCAAGCTGAAGTCGACATTGCCGCTGCCATCGCTCGTCACTTCCTCGGTCTTCAAAGCCACGGGAAACAGGCCGCTGTAGCGCAGTTCGCCTTCAACCATGGTGTTTTGCTGGCCGCGCAAGGACAAGGTCATCTTCGCGTTTTTCACGGGCTTGCCATCGGGGTAGCGCAGCGCGATGCTGCCCTTGACCGCCTCGCCCGTCTTGAATTCGGGCTTCGATGGCTGGACGTTGATTTCAAAGTGCGGCTTGACGTATTCGGCTACGCGGAAGGCCGCGCCATACACGCCATCCTTGTAATTGAAACGCAGTTCATAGCCGCCGGCGGTCGCTTCCATGGGCAGGCGGAAGCGCGTGTCGGCGCCCGTGTCGCCGGACAGCTGCAGCGTTTGCGTCAGCAGCGGCGTACCGTTCGGATTGAGCACGCTCAAGCTGACCGGCGCCGCGCTTGCCGCCTGCGAGTTGCGTGCGGAGGTAAATTCGCGTCCCAAAAACTTGACGTTGACTTCATCGCCCGGCCGGTACAGGGGCCGGTCCGTCACGGCATAGATCTTGGTGTTGTAGATCTCGCTGTCATAGTAAAAATTCTCGGATACGAACACGCCGCCGGCGCGGTCCTGGCCCAGCACATACGTGTGTTCCGGGCTGCCGCGCTCGAGCGAGGCGACACCATCGGCGCCGGTGACAGCCGACTGCAGCACGCCGGTGCCGTCCGTCCACGCCACATTGGCGCCCGCCACGGCGGCGCTGTTGTCGCGCCGCGCCGTCCACACCAGCATCTGGCCGGACGATACCTTGGTGACGGCCACCGTGTCCGACACGAATACCAAAGTGGTGGCGCGGTGCTCGCCGATGATCGCTTCGATCAGGTACAGGCCCGGCTTGCGTTTGCCCAGCGGGATCATCACGTTGCCGGCGCCAGCGACGATGAAGTCGCTGCTGGAGCCATCGAGCTTGACGCCTTTCGGTGGCGCGATGGCCTTGGCTTGCCAGATCGGATAGCGGAAGCTGTCGACCAGTTCCATGCCCTTGATCGGCTTGTACTGCGGATGGTTGGCGAACACGGTGCGCCGACGGATCGCGTCGTTGGTCGCCAGTTGCGGCTGCTCTTTTGTGACCGCAAGGCGTGCCTCGCCGGAAAACAGCTTGCGCCAGGCCAGGCGCGACTGCTTCCACCAGCTATCCCACAAAAAGCTCAAGGTGTTGGCCAGGCCTTCGCCCTGGTAATTGCCCTCGACCTGGATGCGGTGCAGATTACGCTGCTTTTTCAGGAATTCCATCGGCTCGGGCACGCGGTAGACGACGATGTCGGCGCCCGAATACGCTTCCAGGTTCATGCGTCCCATGTCGCGGCCCGGCACCTCGAGGCGCACGCGCGCTTCATCAAGACTGCCATAGCTGGCGTCCGACAGCAGGAAGAACGGTTCGCCCTTGAAGGTCGTGTAATTGCTTGTCTCGCGCTGCTGCGCGAAGGCGCTGCCCAGCATGAACAGCGCCAGCAGGCCCATACATAGCAGCTTCATGACAAAAATAGGCTTCATGACAGGAACGCCAGCCGGAACACGCCGGCGAAATTGGGATTGTTGACCACAGGTTGCCACCGCGTGTCCTTCCAGCTCGTAAGTTCTTTGATATCGACGGTCCGCAGACCATTGTCGTCGGGGGTGACGGTGCCGGTGTGGTAGGCGATGCGCGCTCCCATCCAGACCATCAGATGCTGTTCGTCGCCCTGGTCGAAAAACAGCAGGTCGCCGGGCAGCGCCTGGCTGATTTCGCGGGCGATGAAACGGCTGTTGTGCTGTACCAGCGCCAGCGCCGTGACGAAGTGGCCGACATTGCCGCCCGTCTGCACCCAGCGGTTGCGCAAGGCGGCCTGGGCCGCGCTCAGTTCCAGCTCGGGCGGCAGGCGCCTGTTGCTGGCGATGCCGTTCGCATGCAGCCACTTCGCGTCATGCACGGTGAGCGCTTCATTGACGGCAAAGCGCACCAGGCCGGCGCAATCGCGGTGCGTCCAGCGCGGCGACGGCCCCCGTTCGATCTGCGCGTTGACGATGCGCAGCATCCAGGCCTGGAAGGCACGGCTCTGGGCTTGCGACAGCTGCACTTGCGGTTCGGCGGCCGCGCGCAGGGCCCAGGCGGGCATTGCCACGGTGGCGGCGCAGGCCGCCAGCGATCGCAAGGCGGCACGGCGTCCATGCCGTCCATGCCACAGCGTCATCGCCCAGTCTCCTGCCATTCCAGCGCTTCCCACGACGTGCCGCTGGCCGGCTGCCGCTTGAGCACCATGCGCAGCGGCGGATATTTTTTCAAGGCGTTCAGGCGCGGCACCAGGTGTTCATTGGCGGCTGCGCGCAAGACCGGTTCGTTATTCGCCGGCAGGGTATCGAAGGCTTCCAGCTGGATCAGCCGGGCCAGCGACGCCGGCGCGATCAGGCCGATGGTGCGCGCGCCATCGGGCAGCAGGTCGCTGGCGGCCGGCGCCTGCTTGCGGCGCACGGCCAGCACCTGGTCCACCAGCTTGCCGTCGGCGGAAAAGACAACGGTATTGCCGGCCACGGCCAACGCCGGCGTGGACTGGCCCAGCGCCGTGGGGACGCTGCGTTCCCAGCGAACGGCGCCATCCTTCCCTGTGGTCTTGCGCACGGGGTCCTTGCCGCCGATGGCCGCCTCGAACAGGCTGCCATAGACAGCGTCATCGCCGGCCTGCGCACTGCGGGTGGCCACGAACACCGGCGTATGCAGGCGCGAAGTCCCGTACCAGCACGCGGCGGCCGGGCCTTGCAAGTGCCCGGCCAGCGGCGCCACCGGCTCCGATGTCTTGCTGCCCAGGCGCTTGAGCACGGGCTGCAGCGCGGTCCAGTCGACGGGTACGCTGAAACAGGCGCTCGGGTTGTGCGGCAGCACGGGCCACAAGGCGCTGCTGTCGTAGCCACCGTTTTTCAGTTTGTCGGCATTGAGCAGCACCTTCGATTGCCAGGCGCCCTGTTGAAAATCGAAGCGCAGCGCCTCTAACGCGCCAAAGAAGGGCTGGTAGCCGAAGGACAGGAAGTCCGCCTTGACGGCGATGCTGTGGCCCTCGGGCGCGGCTGGATCGAGATGGAACTGCGCATGAAAGACGTTCTGCTTGGCCGGCTCCGGCGCCAGCAGGCTGGCCACGGTTTTCTCGGCCGTGCCATCGCCATGCTTGCCATCGCTGCCGCCATACAGCATGCCGGGATGGGACAGGATGACCAGGCGCTGGCCATGCGCGGCAAACAGCAAGGTGCGCTGGTAGGCATAGTTCAGCGCATACACGGGCACCTGGCCGCCATCGACGCGCAAGCTGCCGGCCACGCGCATCTGCGTATCCTTCAAGGCGATCTTGCCCGCTTCCTCGAGCAAACGCGTGAGCTGGCTGCGCGACACGGCAATGGCGAAATGCTTGAGCGAGCCGTCGGCGTCGCGCCACAAGGCCACTTCCGCCGGCTGGTCCAGCACCATGCGCAGCAACTGGTCGCCCCAGCCCAGCTCATGTTCATAGGCGATGCGGCGCAAACTGCCCTTCAAACCCAGCCGGTCTTCGCTTTGCTCGTAATAGAACAGGAAATCCTCGCGCAGCACGTCGCGTGCCAGCGGCACCGTCAGCAGGTCGCGCGGCAAGGCCGACAGGCTTTTCGTGCGGACCAACGCGTCGGGCTTGGATAAATCGAGCTTCAGGCCGTTGACCGGTCCCATCGCGCCCCAGCCGAAAACCCGGTAGCCGACCAGTGCGGCCGCTACCACGGCCACGCCGGCCAGCGTCCCGAGCAGGACTTTTTTATTGAGTACTTTTTTCGCCAGCACCTTGTATCCTTTTAGCCTGCCGCAGCATTGACAAGTTAGTAATTATTGACAAATGGTAACATGGCATTTGTTGCCGCAGCGCACAGCTGACGCGACAGCGTAAAATAGCGGTTTCGCCGTTTTCATCGCCGCCATGACCATCCTGCTCTCCACCCTGAACGCCCGCTACACCCACGCCTCGCTGGGATTGCGCTATCTGCTGGCCAATATGGGCCCGCTGCAGGCGCAGACGCGGCTGCAGGAATTCGTCATCGGCACGAAAACCACGGAACTGGTCGAGCGCATCCTCATCAACAAGCCGCGCATCATCGGTTTTGGCGTATATATATGGAACGTCGAGGAAACGACCAAACTGGTGGCCATGCTCAAGCGCGTGGCGCCCGAAGTCGTCATCGTGCTGGGCGGGCCGGAAGTGTCGCATGAGGCGGGCGAGCAGGAAATCGTCAAGCTGGCCGACTACCTGATCACGGGCTGGGGCGACGTCACCTTCCCCAAGCTGTGCGGCGAGATCCTCAACGGGCCAAAACCGCTGATGAAGATCCATGCGGGCGTGCAAGCGCCGCTGGCGGAACTGCAACTGCCCTACTCCTTGTATACAGATGACGATATCCGCCACCGCACGATTTACGTGGAAGCGTCGCGCGGCTGTCCGTTCAAGTGCGAATTCTGCCTGTCTGCCCTGGACAAGACGGCCTGGCCCTTCGCGCTCGAGAACTTCCTGGCCGAGATGGAATCCCTGCATGCGCGCGGCGCGCGCCTGTTCAAGTTCGTCGACCGCACCTTCAACCTGAACATCAAGACCAGCCTGAAGATCATGCAGTTCTTCCTGGACAAGATCGAGGCGAATCCGGACGACCCGATCTACGCCCACTTCGAACTGGTGCCAGACCACTTGCCCGACGCCTTGAAAGAAGGCATCAGCAAATTCCCGCCCGGCGCGCTGCAGTTCGAGATCGGCATCCAGAGTTTCAATCCGGACGTGCAATCGCTGGTCAGCCGCAAGCAGGACAATCAAAAGGCGGCCGACAACATCCGCTGGCTGTGCGAGGAATCGAACGCCCACTTGCACGTGGACTTGATCGCCGGCTTGCCGGGCGAAGATGAAGCGAGCTTCGCGGCCGGCTTCAACAAGCTGGTGGCCTTGAAACCGCATGAAATCCAGTTCGGCATATTGAAGCGGCTGCGCGGCACGCCCATCATCCGCCATACGGAAAACTATGGCATGGTGTTCGATCCGCACCCGCCCTACACCATCCTGGCGAACAAGCAGCTCGATTTCATGAGCATGCAGCGCCTCGTGCGCTTCGCCCGCTACTGGGACCTGGTGGCCAACTCTGGCCGTTTTGCCAATACGGTGCAATGGATGCTGGGCGAGTCGCCGTTTGAAAACTTCATGGATTTTTCGAACTGGCTGTACGCCCACACGGACGCCACCCACCGCATCGCCATGGAGCGCCTGGCCAAGCTGGTGGCGCAATGGCTGCAGACGCGCGGCATGAGCGCGCTGGAGGCCAACGCCCTCGTGGCCAGCGACTATGCGGGTGGCGCGCAAGCGGCCGCGCATGCCAAGCCAGCCGAAGCGAGTACTGGCAGCGCCAAGGTGCGCCCGGACGTCGCCCTGCCCCAGCGGCAGGCGCGCCACCTGGCGTCCTGACAGGCCGGCGATTGAACAGCGGTGGCGGTCTGCGCCATTCTCCCTTAAACTGGCACGATGCCGACTGTACAATCGCCGAAACTGACCCTCTCCCAGACCAGCCCCCAACAGGGAGCCATCGTGACCGCCAGCGGCACCTGGCAGGTGCACGCCCTCGCGCATGACAATGCGATCAAGGCCGTCGACGCCCAGCTCAAGCCCTTGCAGGGCGATGCCAAGGTGCAATGGGACCTGTCGGCCATCGACAGCATGGACCATATCGGCGCCCAGCTGTTCTGGAATGCCTGGGGCAAGCAACGCCCCGCGCAGCTGACCCTGGCGCCATCGCAGGAAGAGTTTTTCCGACGCATCGAAGAAACGGGGCCGTTGACGACGCCGCCCTCGCGCGCCAACCGCCTTACGCCCGTGATGAAACTGGGCATGGCCATCCTGCTGTTTTTCGAACATTTGAAGGGCTTTATTGCCTTGGTCGGCCAGGTGACGCAGGATATCGGCCGCTTCGCGCGCCATCCGATGCGCGGGCCGTGGCGTGAAATTTCCGCCAATATCTTCCATGCGGGATTCCAGGCGCTGGGCATCACGGCCCTCGTGGGCTTTCTGATCGGCGTCGTGCTGTCCTATTTGTCGGCGCAGCAGCTGCGCGCGTTTGGCGGCGACATCTACCTGGTCAACCTGCTGGGCATGAGCGTCATCCGCGAACTGGGGCCGCTATTGGCCGCCATTCTCGTGGCCGGGCGTTCGGGTTCGTCCATCACGGCCCAGCTGGGCGTCATGCGCGTCACGGAAGAACTCGACGCCATGCTGGTGATGGGCATTTCGCATGGTTTCCGCCTGATCATGCCGAAAGTGCTGGCCCTGGCCATTTCCATGCCCCTGCTCGTCATCTGGACGGACACGGCCGCGCTGATCGGCGGCATGGTGGCGGCCAAGGTGGAATTGAACCTGTCGGCCCGCTACTTCATCCAGAAGCTGCCGGACGCCGTGCCGCTGGCCAACTACATGATCGGCCTGGGCAAGGGTGCCATCTTCGGCATGCTGATCGCGCTGGTCTCGTGCCACTTCGGCCTGCGCATCAAGGCCAACACGGAAAGCCTGGGACGCGGCACCACCACCGCCGTCGTCACGGCCATCACCGTCGTGATCCTGGCCGACGCCGTGTTCGCCATCGTCTTCAATGGAGTGGGCTACTGATGACGGACGACACCGATATCGCCTGCGGCACGAGCCAGGACGGCCAGTTCAACCTGCACGGCAGCGCGCCCGTGGTGGACATCACGAATCTGTGGACCAAGTTCGGCCGCACCGTTGTGCACCAGGACTTGAACCTGGAAATCGAACGGGGAGAGATCCTGTCCATCGTGGGCGGCTCCGGCACGGGCAAGACGGTGCTGCTGCGCCAGATGCTGGGCCTGGAACATCCGGCGCGCGGCTGCGTCAAAGTCTTCGGCGAAGATATCAACCGGGCAAGTTCCGACCAGCTGCAACAGTTGCGCAACCACTGGGGCATGCTGTTCCAGCAGGGCGCGCTGTATTCGGCCCTGACCGTGTTCGACAATGTGGCCCAGCCCATGCGCGAATTGCGCGTGCTGCCCGAGGCGCTGGTGCACGACGCGGTATTATTGAAAATGAATATGGTGGGACTGGGCCCGGAACATGCGCTCAAAATGCCATCGGACTTGTCGGGCGGCATGATCAAGCGCGTGGCACTGGCGCGCGCCCTGGCGCTGGAGCCGAAGCTGCTGTTCCTCGATGAACCGACGGCGGGCCTGGACCCGGACTTGTCGGAAAGTTTCGTCGCCCTGATCCAGTCGCTGCACCGCGAGCTGGGCTTGACGGTGGTGATGGTCACGCATGACCTCGACACCTTGTTCGCCCTGTCCACGCGCATCGCCGTGCTGGCGGAAAAACACGTGATCGCCATCGGCCCCACGCGCGAAGTCATCCAGGTGGACCACCCGTTCATCAAGCAATTTTTCCTCGGCGACCGCGGCAAGCGCGCGCTGGCCGTCCTCGATGAAAAACAGGCGGCGGGCAATGCGGCGCTGCCGGGCGGCGACGCCGGCACAGACAAGAAAGCGGAGAAGTAATGGAAAACAGATCACATGCCCTGATGACGGGATTTTTTACTATCACCCTGCTGGTGGCCGCCATCCTGTTCGGCGTCTGGTTCAACCGCGACCGCGTGGAACGCGTGCCCTACCTGCTGGCCACCACGCTGTCCGTGCCGGGCCTGAATCCGCAGGCGACCGTGCGCTACCGGGGCCTGGAAGTGGGCAAGGTCGACGCCATCGACTTCGACACGCAAAAGGCGGGGCAAATCCTCGTGCACATCAGCGTGGCGCCCGACACCCCCGTCACCAATACCACGTTTGCCACCCTCGGCTACCAGGGCGTGACGGGCATCGCCTACATCCAGCTCGACGATGAGCACGTGGGCTCGAAACTGCTGGGCACCAGCAAGGACAAGCCTTCGCTGATTCCCCTGCGCGCCGGCTTGCTCGACCAGCTGGAAAAGCGGGGCAAGCGCATCCTCGACCAGGCCGAGCAGATCACCAACAAGGTCAACAATCTGCTCAGCCCCGACAACCAGGCAGCCATGCTGGGCGCCTTCACGGAAGTGGGCAAGGCAGCCAAGGCCTTCGGCGCCATTCCGCAGCAGCTGGAACCGACCCTGACGCAACTGCCCCAACTGACGGAACAGACGCGCCAAACCCTGACGGCCGTCAGCACGGCCAGCAAGAATGTGTCGGACTTGACGGCCACGTGGAAAAAGCTGGGCAACGATATCCAGGCGCCCGGCGGCGTGCTCGACAAGGTCAATGGCACGGTCGACCGGGTCGGCAGCTCGGTGGAAACGGTGGCCAATGGCGTGTCGCTGGAAGTCTTGCCGCAGGTAATCGAGCTGAGCGGCGAGGCCCGTTCCTCGATGCGCTCCCTGAAAACCACCATGAGCACGCTCAATGAACAGCCGCAGAGCATCTTGTTCGGCGCCCCAGACATCCCGCCCGGTCCGGGCGAGCCCGGTTTTTCGGCGCCGGGCAAATAAGGAGAACATCGCATGCCTATCCCACGCAATCTCACCGCCCTGGCCCTGGCCGCCGTCTTCCTGCTGGGCGGCTGCGCCAGCCGCGGCCCCGTCCCCACTTTCTATGATTTCGGCCCGGCCGCGCCGCTGACGTCCGCGCCAGCGGCCGCGCCGGCCGTGCCCGTGCTGGTGATCGCCGACGCCAACGGCCCGTCCTGGCTCGACAGCCAGCGCATGTATTACCGGCTGCTGTACGCAGACGCGCAGCAATCGCGGCCCTACGCCTACAACCGCTGGAACACGCCGCCGCTGCAGCTGCTGAGCCAGCGCCTGAAAACCCGCGTGGCGCAAAGCGGCGTGAAAGTGCTGTCGACCACGGATGCGGCCGCCGGCATGCCCCTGCTGCGCATTGACGTCGATGATTTTTCGCAAAATTTCGACACGCAAACGCAAAGCAGCGGCCACGTATCGCTGCGCGCCTCGCTGTTTCGCGGCCACCGCCTGATCGACCAGAAAACCTTCAGCCGCAGCGGCCCTGCCGGCAGCGCGGACGCGCAAGGGGGCGCGCAAGCGCTGGCGGCGGCATCGGACGCCATCGCCGCCGACCTGCTGACCTGGCTGGGCACGCTGAATATCACGAAAGAATGACCGACCCCGCATCCCCAGCCAGCCCGGTGGCGCCACTGCCGCCCGTCCGTTCCTCGCCCGTGTCGCGCGCGACCCTGCTCGCCTACGTGTTCCTGATCGTGTACGCGAGCTGGTTCCCGTTCACGGGCTGGCACAGCAATGGTTTGTCGCCGCTGACGTTCCTGGAAAACACGCGCATGCCCCGTTACTGGACGGGCTTCGACGTGGGCATCAACGTCGTCGGCTACATCCCGCTGGGCGCGCTGATCGTGTATTCGCTGTTTCCAAGGATTACTGGTTTCTTTGCCGTCATCGTCGCCAGCCTGTGCGGCATGTTCATTTCCGGCAGCATGGAAGCCGTGCAAACCTATCTGCCCAGCCGTGTCTCGTCGAACCTGGATTTTTATACGAATGCGGCCGGCTGCTTGATCGGTTCCGTCATCGGCGCCCTGTCGGCACGCAAGCTGCTCGACCATAGCCATTTGTACCGCTTGCGCCAGCGCTGGTTTGCCCAGCACGCCAGCCAGGGCCTGGTGCTGGTGGCCCTGTGGCCGCTGGCGCAAATCTATCCGCAAGGCTATCTGTTCGGCCTGGGCCAGCTGCTGCCCATCCTGTCGGACTGGCTGTCGCAGCTGGCCGGCATCGATATCGACCTGGCCACGTACCTGCGTCCCGACGTCGTCTTGACGGTCGAGCAATATTGGCTTTCAGAAACCATCATCACGGCTTGCGGCATGACGGGCGCCGTGCTGACCTTGCTGTGCCTGCTGCGCCGCGCCGCGCCGCGCACCATCTTGATGCTGGGCCTGATCACCGCCGCCCTGATCGTGCGCTCGATGGCCAGCGCGCTGCTGTTTTCCCCGGAGAACGCCTTCGTCTGGATCACGCCGGGCGCGCAGGGCGGCTTTCTGATCGGCCTGATCATGCTGGGCGGCCTGGCCTTCGCGCCCCACGTGGCCCAGCGCCGCATCGCGGCCGCCACCTTGCTGCTGAGCCTGGTGATGGTGAATACGACGCCGATCAACCCGTATTTCATGTCGACCTTGCAAGGCTGGGTACAAGGTAAGTTCCTGAACTTCAATGGCGCGGCGCAATTTTTGGCCTTGCTGTGGCCTTTCATGGCCCTGTGGTTCCTGTGCCTGCCCTCGCATCGCCTGAACCGGCAGGAAGATGTGCAGCGCCAGCGTCGCGAAGACCCCCCATAAGCGCTATCATGGCGCATTGATGAAATCGCAGGAGGATAGTATGAGCGACGCACCGTATTTTGAACGCCACGTTTTTTTCTGCATGAACAAACGTGAAGATGGCCGCAACAGCTGCGGCGACCATGGCGCGGAAGCGGCGCAAAAGCATTGCAAGCGCCGCATCAAGGAACTCGACATGAATGGCGCGGGCAAGATCCGTATCAACCAGGCCGGCTGCATGGACCGCTGCGAAGAGGGCCCGCTGCTGGTCATCTACCCGGAAGCGACCTGGTACACCTATGTCGACACCAGCGATATCGATGAAATCATCGATACGCACCTGGTGGGTGGCAAGGTCGTCGAACGCCTCAAGATTTAATGCCAATTTAAGAGATATCCACCAGTATGAGCATCATGAACAGAAACTCGGAAAAATTTACCCTCGCCGGCCATGCAGGCAGCATGGAAGGCTTGCTCGATTTCCCGGCAGACACTCCTCGCGGCATCGCCCTCGTTGCCCATCCACACCCGCTGTACGGCGGCACGATGGACAACAAGGTCACGCAAACCCTGGCGCGCGCCTTTGTCGCCCTCGGCTACGTGGTGGCGCGCATCAACTTCCGCGGCGTGGGCGCATCGGAAGGCGTACACGACCATGGCGTGGGCGAGACGGACGACATGCAGTTGCTGTATGAACACATGCGCGGCCTGTACCCGGGCTTGCCCGTGGCCCTGTCCGGCTTCTCGTTCGGCACCTTCGTGCAATCGAAACTGCAGGAACGCCTGGCCGCCGCCGGTACGCCCGTCGAGCGCCTGGCACTGATCGGCAGCGCGGCCGGCAAGTGGGCCATGGCCGATATTCCCGCCGACACCATCTTGATCCACGGCGAACTGGACGACACGATCCCCCTGTCCGCCGTCTTCGACTGGGCCCGTCCACAAGACATACCCGTGATCGTGATCCCCGGCGCCGACCACTTTTTCCACCGCAAGCTCAATCACATCAAGAACCTCGTGATTGCCCTGTGGCATGGTGACAAACCCGCAATCGCAGCAGATGATCATTGAAGTGTGGGCTTACTCCTGCTTCCACGGCTATAATTGATCCGTTTTTTCCACGCGGCCATGTCAGTAGCAACAACATGGCCCTCAGCCTTCATCTTTTTCGCAGACCAGCCTCCATGAAAAAACTTTTAGCGGCACTGGCCTCCAGTGTACTTTTCCTATCCGCCGCCTTCGCGCAAACCGTTCCCGCCCCAACCATCGCCGCCAAGTCCTGGCTGCTGCTTGACGCCACCAGTGGCCAGATCATTGCTTCGCAAGATCCGGACGCGCGCATCGAGCCAGCCTCGCTGACCAAGATCATGACGGCTTACCTGACGTTTGCCGCCATCCGCGAAAAGAAACTGGCGCTGGACCAGAAAGTAAACGTGTCCGTGCGCGCATGGAAAGTCGATTCGAGCAGCTCGAAGATGTTCATCGACCCCGCTACCCCCGTCTCGATCGACGACTTGCTGCACGGCCTGATGATTCAATCGGGTAATGACGCCGCCGTGGCGCTGGCGGAAGCCGTTGCCGGCGATGAAGGCACGTTCGTCGTGCTGATGAACCGCGAAGCCCAGCGCATGGGCATGAAAAACACGCGTTTTGCCAATCCGCATGGCTTGCCTAGCCCCGATAACTATTCCACGGCGCAAGACTTGTCCGTGCTGGCCAAGCGCGTGATCGCCGACTACCCGGAATTCTACAAAATCGATTCCATCAAGAGCTTTACGTACAACAAGATCACCCAGCCTAACCGCAACCGCCTGCTGTGGCTGGACCCAACCGTCGATGGCATGAAGACAGGCCACACGGAAGCGGCCGGCTATTGCATGATCGCGTCGGCCCGCCGTCCAGGCGGCACGGGCGAGCGCCGTTTGATTTCCGTGGTGCTGGGCACCTCGTCCGACCAGGCCCGCACGCAGGAAAGCCAGAAGCTGCTGAACTGGGGCTTCCAGAACTTCGATACGGTCAAGCTGTACTCGAAAGGCCAGGCCGTGGCCACGCCGGAAGTGTGGAAAGGCTCGAAAAGCACCGTGAAAATCGGTTTCGCACGCGATGTGCTCGTCACCGTACCAAAAGGCACGGCTGCCAAGATGAAGCCTGTGCTGGAACGCAAGGACCCGCTGGTCGCGCCACTGGCTGAAAACGCCCCTGTCGGCAAACTGAAAATGATGGTCGACGACAAGGTCCTGCTGGAACTGCCGGTCGTGGCGCTGGAAACCATCAACCAGGCAACGATCTTCGGCCGCGCCTGGGATTCGATGCGCCTGTGGATGAAATAAGTTTTTAACGTTCCCATAAAAAATGCCCGCAGATGCTGCGGGCATTTTTTTCGCCTGCTCACTTTACTTCACGGGAGCATCCTTCAGGTGCGGCTTGCGCGCCACGGGCGGGAAGGTGCCGTGGCGGCCTGCCGCAAACGTCGCTTCCGTCTGCGACGCCTCCACCGGCACGGACACCTTGCGCACCTTGGCCACCTGCGCCGCCGTCACCGGCGTGCCGCGGTTGCCCCAGCTGGTCTGGATGAACGTCACCACCTGGGCAGTCTGCTCGTCATTAAAAATGTCCGCATACGGCGCCATCGTCAGCGCCGACGGCGCCGTGCGCGTGGCCGGCACGGCGCCGCCCGACAGCACGATGTTGATGGCCGACGTGGGATCGTTCGTCTGCAGCACGGCATTGCCGGCCAGCGCAGGGAAAGCCTTGTCGTAGCCCTTGCCGTCGGAACGGTGGCAGCCGGCGCAACGGTCCAGGTACAACTGCGCGCCTGTCGAGTTGACGATACCGCTGAACAATTGCTTGCCCAGTTTGTCGTCGGCCACGAAGGCTGGCGTGGCCGGATTCGATGGCGGCAATGACTTCAGGTATTTCGCCATCGCCGCCAGGTCGCCATCCGTCATGTGCTGCATGGAATGGGCCACCACGTCGTTCATGGCGCCGAACGAGGCCGTATGGCTGTTGCGGCCCGTTTTGAGGAATTCGGCGATCTCCGCCGCGCTCCAGCGCGCCAGGCCGCCGCCATGTTCATTGCGCAACGATGGCACGGACCAGCCGTCGATCACGCCGCCGCCCGCCAGGAACGTCGTGTTGCCCTCGTCCGTCAGCGATTTTTCCTGCATGCCCACGCCGCGCGCCGTATGGCAGGCGCCGCAGTGGCCCAGGCCCTGCACCAGGTAGGCGC
The DNA here is from genome assembly GCF_900103595.1 of Janthinobacterium sp. OK676. Classification (NCBI taxonomy): domain Bacteria; kingdom Pseudomonadati; phylum Pseudomonadota; class Betaproteobacteria; order Burkholderiales; family Oxalobacteraceae; genus Janthinobacterium; species Janthinobacterium sp. OK676. The sequence goes on along the minus strand of NZ_FNHA01000013.1, from coordinate 203,742 downwards.
CGCGCAGCAATTGCGCGTCGCCCGTGACCGGTGCCTTGTAGGGCTGCGGCGTGGGAGCAAACGCCCAGCGCCAGATGGTCAAGGGGAAACGCATCGACAATGGCCATGGAATATCGGCCGCCTTGTTCGGCGTCGGGTCCGCCTTCACGCCGTGCATGAAGTAGGCGTACAGGGCCTGCATGTCCGCCTCGCTCAGGCGCGAGTACGACGGATACGGCATGGCCGGATACACGGTGTAGCCGTGTTTCGTCACGCCCGTGCGCATCAGCTTGTCGAAATCGGCAAAGCTCCAGTCGCCGATGCCAGCCTTTTTATCGGGCGTGATGTTGGTGGAATACACCTTGCCGATCGGCGTTTCCATGCCCAGGCCACCGGCGAACGGCTGGCCTTTCGTGCCGGCCGTATGGCAGGCGATGCAGTCGCCCGCGCGGGCCAGGTATTCGCCCTGGCGTATCAGCTGGGCGTTCGGGACGGTGGCGGCGGCCGACCAGGCGGCGCCGGGGATACTGGCGGCGAGCGCCAGCAGCAGCGCGCCCACGGTATTGGTGAATGTGTTGTTCATCTTGTTCTTCATCAGGCGACCAGGGGACGGGGATCTTTCAGGTATTGCTCGCGAATAGCCTTGGCCGACCAGTAGGTCAGCGCGCAAGCGAGGCCCGTCGGGTTGTAGCCTATGCCGACCGGGAACACGCTGGAACCGACGGCAAACACGTTGTGCACGTCCCAGCTCTGCAGGTAACGGTTGACGACGCTGGTCTTGCGGTCCGCGCCCATGGCCGTGCCGCCCGCCCAGTGCGTGGTCTGGTAGTTGCGCAGGTCGAGATGGTCGCCCACGTTCTTGACGGACACCTTGATCGATTCCGGGTTCATGGCTTCGGCCACCTTCATCATCTTGTCCGTGACGAAACGGCTCATCTTGATGTCGTTTTCCTTCCAGTCGAAGGTAAAACGCAGCAATTGCTGGCCATACTTGTCCGTGTAGGTGGGGTCGAGGTCGACATAGCAGTCGCGGTAAGTCATGTTGGCGCCGTGGCAGTCGAACGAGACCGTGTTCAAATAGCTCTTCTTGACGGCCTTTTTCCAGGCCGAACCCCAGGCGGGCGTGCCGTCCGGCGTGGCAATGCCGGAAATAGGCTTGGAGCCGGCCGGGTTGCACCAGGCGGGCGAGCCGCCGACAAAGCCCAGCGGGCCATGGTCGAAATTGTCGCCATTCCAGTCATCGAGCGCGACGCCGGTGCCGCCGGCGCCGATGAACGGGTTCGTGTTCGTGTCTTCCTTGAAGAAGGTCTGGATGGTGGACATCATCTGGTAGGCGATATTGCGCCCCACCACACCCTCGTTGCTGACGGGGTCATATGGCTTGCCGATGCCCGACAGCAGGAACAAATGCGCATTGTTGTAGGCAAAGGCGCTCGCGATGACGAGGTCGGCCGGCTGCTCGACGGCCTTGCCGTCCGCATTGATGTAGGTCACGCCCGTTGCGCGCGCTTTGCCACCCTTGCTGCCGTCGAGGTTGATGCGCACGACGTTGCAATTGGCGCGCAATTCAAAGTTCGCCACCATGCGCAGGGCCGGCATGATGTTGACGTTGGGCGAAGCCTTGGAATAGTTATAGCAGGCGTAGCCCGAGCAGAAACCGCAGAAGTTGCATGGGCCCATCTGGCAGCCGTACGGATTCGTGTACGGGCCGGACGCGTTCGACGAGGCGTTGACGAAGGGGTGGTAGCCGACAGCCTTGGCCGCGCGGCGGAACAGCTCGGCCGTGTACGGCACTTTTTGCGGCGCCAGCGCGTAATTGTCGGAGCGGTCGCCCTCGAACACATTGCCGTCGCCGACGACGATGCCGTTGACTTTATACGCCTGGCCCGAGGTGCCGAAGACTTTCTCGACGAAATCGAAGTGCGGCTCCAGCTCGGCGTAAGTCACGCCGAAGTCCTGGATCGTCATGCCTTCGGGGATGAATTTCTTGCCGTAGCGGCGTTCGTAATGGCTGCGGATTTGCAGCTCTTCCGGCAAGACGCGCCAGTGCATGCCCGACCAGTGCAAGCCCGCGCCGCCCACGCCCGTGCCCGGCTTGAAGGCGCCGATCTGGCGGTAGGGTACGGCCACGCCCGTGATGCTGTGGCGGAAGGTGAACGTGCTCTTCGACATATCCTGGAACAGCTTGCTGCGCTGGATGTAGGTCAGCTCGTCGAGCGTCTTCGGATAAGCGCCATCGGGATAGGTGTCGCGGTACTCGCCGCGTTCCAGCGCGACCACGTTCAGGCCCGCCTCCGTCAATTCCTTGGCCATGATGGCGCCGGTCCAGCCGAAGCCGACAATCACGGCATCGACAGGCTTCATTTTTACATCTGGTGTGATATCACGCATGATGGTTTTTCTTTTTCTTTGATCGGGTACTAAAAGTTTTAGGCGATGGATACGGGAGGCAGCGGATACTTCTTGCCATACTGTTCCACCCAATCCATGTAGTCGGCGCGCGCGCCAGGGAAACCCACCATCTTCCAGGCCAGCATGTCCTTGTTACCACCGTGCACGGGGTCGCAGAAATAGCCTTCGCGCGTGTTTTGCAGCAGCTGGTTGAAGAAGACTTTCGACGGCACTTCGCCGATGTCCAAGGTCCCTTTTTGCAATTGCGTGATGACGGCGTCGCGCTCGGCCCCGTTCAGCTGCACGAAAGGCTTGCCGGACTGTTTCTGCACGGCCGCATTGACGCCGGCCAGGGCACTCTTGTACAGCTCGCGCGGCGCCATATGGAACTGGTAGCCGAACTGTTCGATCGATGGCACGAACGGCCCCTGCATGTACCACAGCGCGCCATAGGCGTATGGCGTGTTCATCTGCAAGTCGATGAATTCATGCGCGCCCGATTCCAGCGCGCCCGGCCCTTCGGCGTCGGCGGGAATCAGGCGGTCGACCAGCGCCGTCAAGGTGGCCCATTCGGTGGCGTCGAAAAAGCGCGGTTTGTAGGCAGGCTGGTCCTTGGAGACGGCCATGGCCAGGCCGCCGCCGGCACCGGCCAGCAAGGCCACGGCAGGCGCGGCGCCGACGGCCTTGCGCAGGAAGTTGCGCCGATGGGGCGAAATCCCGATGATTTTCATAGGTTTTCCTCAGGCGGCACGAGCCGCCACAGTGATGGATGTGGAAGTCAGAAAGAAAATACGGGCACGCGCCGCGCAGAGTGCAGAGTTCACGTTGGACAGACTGGGATATCGCGGCGCTCCACCGTCAATCTCCCGGTTAGTTGACGAGGATGATTGACAAGCAGTTGCTTTGCATTTACGGTGCGCATCGTACCATAATTAAAAGAAACATTCAGAGACAGGCCAGACGTGATTAAAAAAGAGGCAGCAGTGCGTGGCCGCCCGCGCAAGGCGGGCGTGGAAGATGCGGTACTGGAAGCGATCGTCATGCTGGTGCGCCAGCATGGGCTCGATGCGGTGACGACACAGATGGTGGCCGACGCTGCCGGCGTGGGGCGCCAGACGATCTACCGGCGCTGGCCGCGCCGCGAAGACATGCTGCTCGACGCGCTCGTCAAGCGCACGGCGGAAAAGCTGCAGCGCGCGCTCGACATGCCGGACGGCCAGGAAATCGAGGCGATCTGCGCGCGCATCTTCGACAACCTGAACGCCGATGGCCGCTTCACCTGCGACTTGTTGGTGCTGATCCACAATGATGCGGCGGCGCAACTGCGTTTTCGCGAGCAGATCGTCGCGCCGTGGATTACCCTGGTGGTGCAGCGCCTCGTCAACATCGGCGTGCGCGCCGACCTCGACCTGCGCCTGTTCGCCTTCATGCTGCAGTCGGCGCTCGTGTACCAGATGCAACTGGGCGGCCAGCTCGACGATGCCCTGCAGGAGCGGTGCTGCCGCTTTATCCGCAGCATGCTCTAGCACTGGATATAATCGTGGCGTCACCTTCTTCGCCACCACCAGAAAGCCAGCCCATGAGCCACGTGTTTCCCGCCAGCCTGCAAGCGCCACGCAGCCGTTTAAGCAGCAACGGTCCCGAACTGTCGCGCATCGTCGCCGGCATGTGGCGCATCGGCGAGTGGAATATGTCGGCGCAGCAACGCCTGGCCTTCATCGAGCAATGCCTGGCGCTGGGCGTGAGCAGTTTCGACCACGCCGATATTTATGGCGATTACAGCGCCGAAGGTTTATTTGGCGAAGCGCTGGCCCTGCAGCCGGCCTTGCGCGACAAGATGGAGCTGGTCAGCAAATGCGGCATCAAGCTGCTGTCGCCGCACCGCCCCGGCCATGCCATCCAGCATTACGACACGAGCGCGGCACACATCACCAGTTCCGTGGAACAGACCTTGCGCCAGTTGCAGACGGACCGCCTGGACTTGCTGCTGATCCACCGCCCCGACCCGCTGATGGATTTCGACGAGATCGCCGGCGCCTTCACGCAATTGAAAGCGGCGGGCAAGGTGCTGCACTTTGGCGTGTCGAACTTCAGCCGCCACCAGTTCGAGTGCCTGCACCGGCGCTTTCCATTGGTGACGAACCAGGTGGAATTTTCGCCGCTGCACGTGGCGCCCCTGTTCGACGAAACCTTCGACGGCTTGCAGGACGTGGGGGTGGCGCCGATGATCTGGTCGCCGCTGGCGGGCGGCCGGCTGTTCCAGGGCGGCGACGCGAATGTGGAAAATTTGCGCAATGTCATCAAGCAGATCGCGGATCAACTGCAGCGTCCGTTTGCCAGCGTGGTGTTTGCCTGGATCATGCAACTGCCATGCCGCCCCCTGCCGCTGACGGGCACTGGCCGCATCGAGGCCGTGGGCGTGGCCGTGGAAGGCACGCAGTTTACGCTCAGCCGTAGCGACTGGTTCGCCATCCTGCGCGCCGCGCGCGGGCACGAGGTGGCCTGAGATTAATCGATCTCGTCCGGGTCGTTGAATACCTGCGGCAGCGCAATGCCGCGCCAGCCCAGGTACCACGCCAGGTTCAGCGCCAGGGTGGCGGCGATGTAGACGGCGAAGAACAGCGCGAAGAAGCTTGTTTTCAGCCACACGAGCAGGCCGATGGCCACGATCAGCACCAGCAGCGCGGCAGGGCTTTTCTTTTGCTTGGAGCTGGGGAAGCGCAAGGTCGACACCATCAGGCTGCCCACGCCGACGAGCAGCAGCATCAGCAGATAGCTGTGCAGCATGGAATCGATGGGCGCCGGCCACGCCACCACGACGGCCGCCACGCAGGCGGCCCCGGCCGTGATCGGCATGCCGACGAAATACAGGGGATCGGTACGCCCCACATTCACATTGAAGCGCGCCAGGCGCATGGCGCCGCACGCGACAAAGAAGAAGCTGGCCATGCCGCCAAAGCGCAGCAGCAGCGGATCGTGCACGCCCATCTGCACGAAACCATAGCAGTACAACAGGACGGCTGGCGCGCAGCCGAAATTCATCACGTCGGCGATGGAATCGAGCTGCACGCCGAACTGCGAACTGGTGCCCGTCAACCGGGCCACGTAGCCGTCGAGCGCATCAAACACGCCGGCGAGCACCAGCAGCGCCGCCGCCAGGCGGTAGGCATCCGCGTCGCCGACGCCGGCGTTATCGACGGAAATGACGATGCTGGCAAAACCGCAGGCTATCGACAGCAAAGTCACCATGCTGGGCAAGGCATATTTGGCGCGCTGCAGGCGCGATTTGGGCAATGTATTCAAATGTATGGGCAATCAAAGTAGCGGGATGAGGCAATGCAGCGGCAAACGCTGCGCCGCGCCCATTCTACCCTGCGCAGCTGCGACGCCGTCCGCGCACGGTCGCGCGACATATCTTTTCATGGATGCTCTACGGAGTATCAAAATACTTTAGAATCGTTTTACAGGGCAGCACACGGGTCCCCGCCGCTGTCCGCCTACCTATACAGGAGTCAATTTGATTGCCTCGTCGCTGCGTTGGAAATACTGGATACCCACCCTGCTGAGTGCTGCCCTGCTCAGTGCATGCGGCGGAGGCGGCAGCGATAGCAGCAATGCTGCGCCCGGCACGTCGACCCCGGCCGGGCAACTGACACAGGAGCCAGGCGCTCCCGTCCTCAGCAACAATATTGCCACCGATGGTTTTAACTGGTTCAACTACCGACGCAGCCAGATCGGCCTGTCGCCACTGGTGCGCAACAGCCTGATCGACAGCGCGGCCCTGGGCCATTCCAGCTATCTCAATCTCAACAATACAGTGGCGCACGAACAGGTGCAGGGCAAGCCCGGCTTTACAGGCGTCACGCTGGGCGACCGCCTGGCCAAGGCCGGCTACGTCGTCACCTCGCTGCAGGGCGAAGTCATCGCCGGCGCGAGCAACACGTCCGGCTTTTACCTGGCCGAAGAGCTCGTCACGGCCATCTATCACCGCTTCGTCATTTTCGAGCCGCTGTTCAAGGAAGGTGGCGCGGGCGCGGCCGTCAGCGGCACCGGCTATGCGTATTTCACCACCGACCTGGCCGGCAACCGCAACTATGGCCCCGGGTTGACGGCGGGACAAATCGTCACCTATCCGTTCAGCGGCCAGCAAAAGGTGGCCGTCAGTTTTTCCAGCGATAACGAATCACCCGATCCCGTGCCGAACCAGGACGTGGTCGGCTACCCGATCAGCGTGCATGCCAACTACGGCACGCCCGTCAGCGTGGCGGCGTTCAGCGTGCGCCAGCGCGGCGCCGCCGCGGACCTGGCGGTGCGCCTGCTCACCAGTGGCAACGATGTGCATACGCCGGTCTCGGCCGCATCCATCATCCCGCTGGCGCCCTTGAACGCGAACACCAGCTATGACGTGAGTTTCATCGGCAAAGTCAATGGCGCCGACGTCACGCGCAGCTGGTCATTCACGACGCGCTAGCCATGCCAAGCGGGCGCGGCGTCGAAGACGAGTGGATGTAGAATAGCTGGTACTGCTTTACTGACATTGACAAGTTTTGGGGCGCCCTGCACACCAGGCATGATGAAACCACACGCCACTTGCGATGATGATGCCGCCGTTGCGGCATCCGACATGGTCCGTATCCTCGATGTCGAGAACGGACTGGGCCGCATCATGGGCGACCGCGTCCTGTACCTGAAAATCCTGCGCCGCTTCCTGCACGACCACGGCACCACGCCGTGCCAGATCCGCGCCGAATTCGACACGGGCAACTATGCCTCCGCGCGGCTGAAGGCGCATACCCTGAAGGGCGCCGCCGGCATGATCGGCGCACGCCATGTGCACAGCTTGGCGCAAACCCTGGAATCGGCACTGCGCGCGCAGGCGCCCGACCTGGCCCAGCAGATGCTGCAGCTGGAACTGGCGCAAGACCAATTGCTCGGCGCGGTCAGCAGCATGCTGGGCACGCCGGAGGCAACCCACACGGCGGCGCAGGACGTGGCGCCCGACCCGGCCGCGCCCGCCATCCAGCTGCTGCTGGCGCGCCTGGCCAGCCATTTGCGCGAAGGCGACGGGGCAGCCATCGACATCCTGGAAAACTCGGCCAGCGTGCTCGCCGCCAGCCTGGGCGTGAACGTCTACCAGGAAGTGGCGGCCGCCGCGCACGAATTTGATTTCGACGGCGCCCTGGCGGCGCTGCTGCGGCGCCGCTAGCGCTCAGCCCGCTGCCGCTCAGCTGTTGTACTGTGCCTCTTCCGCATACGCCACGCAACAACTCTTGCAACAGAAACGGCGCACGGCATCGAGCGGCTTGTCGCAGTACCAGCAAGCGCCTTTCGGCGGCAGCGCTGCGATCAATTGCGACAGGGAAGGCAATGGCGGCGCCACGACTCCCCCGCTTTCCACGACTTCCGGCTGTTCGCTGTCCATGGCGCTTCCTTTCCTAGCGGCACTTCAAGGCCGCTCAGCAAGATTACGTCAGCGCAGTTCGGACTTCATGACATTTCTCAACGGGGCAGATGCTAGCTTGACTTCCGATAGCTGCGCACCGCGTCATTGGCCTGTTCGTCGATGATTTTCCGCAGCTTCGGCTGCCCCGCATACTTGGCGGACAGCCGCTTCCATTGCCGCTGCGCCTGGCCGCAGGCATCGTCCACGGCCGCGATGATTTCGCGCTGGCGCGCCTTGTCGTTCTCATCCCATTCGCCGGCAAAATGCTCGCACGTTTGCGCGTGCTCAATGAACTTGGCCACGTCCTTGGGTAATTTTTCCTGCGCGCCAACCAGCATGGGCAGGCAGGCGAACACGAAAGCGAGCATAAGTTTCATCGCCACCTCCTTATTTGCCGATGCAGAAACGGCTGAAGATCACGCCCAGCAGATCGTCTGGCGAAAACTCGCCCGTGATGCTCGACAGTTGCACCTGCGCCAGGCGCAGCTCTTCGGCGAACAGGTCCAGCGACTGGTCATCCTGCGCCGCGTGCTCGGCCGCGATATTCAAATGCTTGCCGGCAGATTTCAAGGCGATCAGATGGCGTTCGCGCGCCAGGTACAGCGATTCGCCCGTCTGCTGCCAGCCGGCGATGCGCAGCAGTTCCGCGCGCAAGAGGTCGATACCGATGTGCTCGTGCGCCGACAGATACACGTGGGTGGCGTCCGGCATGCTGTCGACGCCGGGCTTGTGGCCGGAGAGATCGATCTTGTTCCACACGCGCACCACGGGCACGCCTTCGGGGAAGGCGGCGACGATGGTTTCATCGGCCAGGGTCGGGCCGTGGTCGGCGTCGAGCAGATGCAGGATCACGTCCGCCTTGCCGATCTCGCCCCAGGTGCGCTCAATGCCGATGCGCTCGACGGCGTCGACAGTGTCGCCCGCGCTGCGGATGCCGGCCGTGTCGATGATGTTGAGCGGAATGCCTTCGATCTGGATGGTTTCGCTGACCTTGTCGCGCGTGGTGCCGGCGATCGGCGTGACGATGGCCACGTCGGCGCCCGCCAGCGCGTTCAGCAGCGACGATTTACCCACGTTGGGCTGGCCGGCCAGCACGACATTGAGACCTTCGCGCAGCAGCGCGCCCTGCGCCGCCTGGGCAAACACTTTGTTCAAGGCTTCGATGACGGCTTTCAATTGACCGCGCGCATTCGATTTTTCCAGGAAGTCGATTTCCTCTTCCGGGAAATCCAGGGTCGCCTCGACCAGCATGCGCAAGCCCGTCACCTGTTCCACCAGCGCGTGGATGGTGTTCGAGAACGCGCCCGACAGCGATTGCGAGGCGGACTTGGCGGCCGCTTCCGTGGACGCGTCGATCAGGTCGGCCACGGCTTCCGCCTGCGCCAGGTCCAGCTTGTCATTGAGAAAAGCGCGGCGCGTGAATTCGCCCGGTTCGGCCAGACGCAAGCCGCTGTCACGGCCCGCTTCCAGCACGCGCGCCAGCAGCAGCTGCAGCACGACGGGGCCGCCATGGCCCTGCAATTCCAGCACGTCTTCGCCCGTGTAGGAATGCGGGCCCTTGAAGTGGATGGCGATACCCTGGTCGATGATGGCGCCATCGGCTTCCGTAAAGGGAAGATAGGTGGCGTGACGCGGTTTGAGCTGCTGCGCGCCGAACAGGGCCGTCATCAGGGGAGCGAGATTTTTGCCGGAGGCGCGTACCACGCCGATGCCGCCGCGCCCGGGAGCGGTGGCGATGGCGGCGATAGGGGAAGAGTCGAGTTTCATGGGGGATATTGTAGATGAAAAAAAAGCCCGCGCGAGGCGGGCTTTCTGTTCGCTGGCCGGAATTATTTGGCGGCTGGCGCGTATTTTTTGGTGATCACCCATTGCTGGCCGATCGACAGGACGTTGTTGACGACCCAGTAGAGTACCAGGCCCGACGGGAAGAAGAAGAACATCACCGAGAATGCCAGTGGCATGAACAGCATCATCTTCGCTTGCATCGGATCGGCCGGGGCCGGGTTCAGCTTGGTCGTGATGTACATCGAGATCGCGTACAGCACAGGCAGGATGCACCATGGGTCATGCTGGGCCAGGTCGGTGATCCAGCCGATCCACGGCGCGCCGCGGATTTCCACGGACGCGTTCAGCACCCAGTACAGGGCGATAAAGACGGGCATCTGGATCAGGATCGGCAGGCAGCCGCCCAGCGGATTGATCTTTTCCGTCTTGTACAGCTCCATCGTGGCCTGGTTCATCTTTTGCGGGTCGCCCTTGTAGCGCTCGCGGATCGCCTGCATCTTCGGCGTGACCAGTTTCATCTTGGCCATGCTGCGGTAGCCGGCGGCCGACAGCGGGAAGAACGCCAGCTTGATCAGGATCGTGAAGGCGATGATGGTCCAGCCCCAGTTGCCCAGCACGCTGTGGATGTGTTCCATGACCCAGAAGATCGGCTTGGCGATGATGGTCAGCCAGCCGTAATCCTTGACCAGTTCCAGGCCAGGCGATACCGATTCCAGCAAGTGCGCAATTTGCGGACCCGAGTACAGCTTGCTGTCCATGCTGGCCGAGGCGCCAGGCGCCAGGGTCGGCAATGGCAGCACGTTGCCGATGGCGTACAGATTGGTGCCGACTTTCTTCGTGAAGATGTCGCGCTTGACGTTCTCGGGCGGAACAAAGGCGGACACAAAGAAGTGCTGCGAAATCGCAAACCAGCCGCCATTCGCCGATTGCGGATGCAGGCCTTTCATGGCGTTGTCGTTGCCCTTCTTCTCGTCTTCCACGGCCGCTTTTTCGATTTTCTCGAACGTCAGCTTCTGGTACTTGTCTTGCGGCGTGTACAGGGTCGGACCCGTGAAGCTGCTGTTGAAGAAGGAATCGCCGACCGGCTTGTTGCCGTCATGCGTCAGTTGCAGGTACAGCTGCGGCGTCACGGGGGCCGCGCCCACGTTGGCCACGTCGTGGCGCACGTCGATGACGTAGTCGCCGCGCTTGAACGTAAACGTCTTGGTCAGCTTGACGCCGCCTTCGACCGCTTCCATCACCAGTTGCACTTGCTTGCCGTCACCGAGGGTGCGCACGCCAGGCTGCACGGTAAAACCGCTCGCGTGGGTAGGGAAAGGACCGCCGACCAGGCCCGACTGCGCCAGGTAGGTATGGTTCGCGCCTTCGTCGAACAGCACTTCGTTTTGCTTGCCTTCGTCAGGCTGGCACCATTTGAACAGGCCGAAGCAGCCGCCGAACCAGCCCGGATTGCCCGCGCCCTTGAACTTCAGCAATTCCAGACGCTTGACCTGGCCGCCCAGGGTGTCGATGTCGACCTTGATGACGTCGGTGGTGATGGTAATCACTTCGCGCTTGAACGCGGCGGGATCGGTCACTTCGCCAGGCACGGCGGTCGCGCCGGCGGCAGCCAGGGCGGCCGTCTTGGCCGGGGTGACAGGCGCCTTGGCGGTTTGTTCCGTGTTCGCGGAGAACATCGACGGCTTGCCGTTCGAGATCATCCATTCGTTCCAGAGAATTACCAGCGAGACGGAAAACACGATCCACAGGATGGTACGTTTATTGATATCCATTAGGGTATTTGTCAGGAGTGGTTGCAACCGCAAGCGGTCGTTGAAGATTGTTTGCAATCGGCCGGCGGCACCGGGTCGACGCCCCCTTCATTCCAGGGGTGGCAGCGGCACAGGCGCTTGGCAGCCAGCAGGCTGCCCTTGGCTGTACCGTGCACGCGCAGCGCTTCCATCGCGTAATGCGAACAGCTCGGATAGAAACGGCAATTCTGTCCCAGCATGGGGCTGATCAGCAACTGATAAGCGCGCAGCAGGAACAGCAGCAGGGTTTTCATGGCGTGCAGGGTGGTGATGCAGCAACAGAACGGGCCTGGGCGGCGATTTGCGCCGCGAACAGGCGGCTCAATTCTTCACGCAGCTCGGCTTTGAGCTTGGTCGTGGTGGCCGGGCCATCCTTGCTGTTGACGGCGCGCGACAAACGCACCACGCAGTCGACCGGCGGCATCGCGCTGTTGCGAAACAGCTCGCGCGTGACGCGCTTGATCGTGTTGCGGGTCGCCGCGCGGGGCGCGAAACGCTTGGCCACAACGACGCCCAGCCGCGCATGCGGCAATTGATTGTGTCGGGTGTACAGCACAAAATGCGCTGTTTTTTGCGAAGGGCGCAAACGAAAAACGGATGAAAATTCATCCGTTTTAACGATACGCCGAACGCGCGCGAAGTCGTGTGAACCTTCGCGTTGATTGCCGACTGGAGTACAGCTAGCCACGCGATCAGCTGTCAACGACAAGCCTAGACGGCCAGACGTTTACGGCCTTTTGCGCGACGTGCGTTGAGCACATCACGGCCACCACGGGTAGCCATACGAGCGCGGAAGCCGTGCGTACGCTTGCGGCGAACGACGGAAGGTTGGTAAGTACGTTTCATGTTGGTCTCGCTAAAAACAAAAAAAATGCAAAATCGGGTCTGACGTCCCGTCAGTTTTTGGTGCCAATGACAATCGCGCACTTATGCCAAGGCACAAGCTGGCCAATCTCATCGCCCGCTTAATCCACGCTTAGTCCATATTGTCGTTCCAAATGAATAAACACGGAATACGGGCGGGGAACCCTGAATTATTCAGCATATGCCCCCCTCTTGTCAAGGATTGCCGTGATCGCCTGGAAATTTGCGCGCCGGCCCCCATCTGCTTGCAAGGCCCCGCCACAGGCCGCGCCAGCACTGCCTGTGACGGGATAACCGGGGGATAAGTCGCCTCTTATGCACACGGCGCCCCACCCTGCCACAGAAAAATAAGCGTCGTGCCTGTGGATAACTTTGTCAGTCGGGAGTAGAATAGCGCGTTACGTGTGGCGAGCCCTCGCGCGACGCCGGCCTTGCAACACGGTGAACGCAGGGCAGAATCGATACGCCCTCCCACACCTTTTCACATAGACATACATGGATAATTTCTGGCAGGCCTGTTCCGCGCAGTTGGAACTGGAGCTGACACCGCAACAATTCAGTGCGTGGATCAAACCGCTTATCCCTCTCGATTACGAAGAGGGCAAGCTGCGCATTGCTGCGCCCAATCGCTTCAAGCTCGATTGGGTCAAGACCCAGTTCGCCAGCCGCATCACGGCCCTGGCCATTCAGTACTTCGAAGCGCCGACGGAAGTGCAGTTCGTGCTCGACCCGCGTCTGGCCTTGCCGAAGAAGCCCGTTGCCGCCAGCACCCCGGCCAGCGATCCGAACGGCGGCGCGCCTAGCGCGCGCGCCGCGGAGCCGCAGCCCAGCGTGCCGGAACTGAGCATCGGCGCCGCCCCGCGCCGCGAACAGAGCCGCATCAACACCGACCTGACCTTCGACAGTTTCGTGACCGGCAAGGCCAACCAGTTGGCGCGCGCCGCCGCCATCCAGGTGGCGAACAATCCGGGCGTGTCCTATAACCCGCTGTTCTTCTACGGCGGCGTCGGCCTCGGTAAAACCCACTTGATCCACGCCATCGGCAACCAGGTGATGGCCGACAATCCGGGCGCAAAGATACGCTACATTCACGCGGAACAGTACGTTCGCGACGTAGTGACCGCTTACCAGCGCAAGGGTTTCGACGATTTCAAGCACTACTATCACTCGCTCGACATGCTGCTGATCGATGATATCCAGTTCTTTGGCGGCAAAAGCCGCACGCAGGAAGAGTTCTTCTATGCGTTCGAGGCATTGATTGCTGCAAAGAAACAGATCATCATCACCTCGGATACGTATCCGAAGGAAATCACGGGCATGGACGACCGCCTGATCTCGCGCTTCGACTCGGGCCTGACGGTGGCCATCGAACCGCCGGAACTGGAAATGCGCGTGGCGATTCTATTGAAAAAAGCCAAGCAGGAAGGCGTGACCTTCTCCGACGACGTGGCCTTCTTTGTCGCCAAGCACTTGCGCTCGAACGTGCGCGAGCTGGAAGGCGCGCTGCGCAAAATTCTGGCGTACTCGCGTTTCCATGGCAAGGACATCACCATCGATATCGTCAAGGAAGCCTTGAAGGACTTGCTGTCGGTGCAAAACCGTCAGATTTCCGTGGAAAACATCCAGAAAACCGTGGCCGACTTTTTCAATATCAAGGTTGCCGACATGTATTCGAAGCGCCGCCCCGCGAATATCGCCCGGCCGCGCCAGATCGCCATGTACCTGGCCAAGGAATTGACGCAGAAGAGCCTGCCCGAAATCGGCGAGCTGTTCGGCGGCCGCGACCACACCACGGTGCTGCATGCCGTGCGCAAGATCGCGCTGGACCGCACCAAGAATCCGGAATGCAACCATGAATTGCATGTGCTGGAACAAACGTTAAAAGGATAAGCGCGCCTGCGGGGCAAGGCTGGCTCAAAACGTGCTTTACCCTTATTATCTGGGAGAGCACCGCAGCCGGCCTGCCGGGGCTCCCCTTGCAATGATTGTTAAATTACTACGTTAAACTTCATACCTATACATTGAGGATAAATATGCAATTGGTCAAAACCACCCGAGATACCCTTCTCCGGCCACTGCAGATCGTGAGCGGTATTGTCGAGCGTCGGCACACTATGCCGATTCTGGCCAATATCCTCATCCGCAAAGACGGTGAAAATGTCTCCTTCCTGTCGACCGACACCGAAGTGCAGATCACCACGCACGCGGAAATCGGTTCCGGCGCGGACGTGACGGGCACCACCGTGGCCGCGCGCAAGCTGCTGGACATTCTGCGCGCCCTGCCCGAATCGGGCGACGTCACGATGACGCTGCTGAACAAGCGCCTGACCGTGCAAACGGGCAAGTCGCGTTTCGCCCTGCAAACCCTGGCGGCGGAAGAGTTTCCAACCGTGCAACAGGCGGAAAGCTACAACGCGTCCGTCACCCTGCCCCAGAAAACGCTGAAACACCTGTTCAATATGGTGCATTTCTCGATGGCGCAGCAAGACATCCGCTACTACCTGAACGGCTTGCTGCTGGTTCTGGATGGCAATAACGTCATCGCCGTAGCCACCGACGGCCACCGCCTGGCGTTTTGCCAGGTCGCCACCGAGCAGACGTTCGCGCGCCAGGAAGTCATTATTCCGCGCAAGACCATCATCGAACTGCAGCGCCTGCTGGAAGAGAACGATGAGCCGGTCCAGCTGGACATCGCCGCCAACCAGGTGAAACTGACCTTTGCCGACATCGAGCTGATCTCGAAGCTGGTGGAAGGCAAGTTCCCCGACTACACGCGCGTGATTCCAAAAGGCTACAAAAACGACTTCACCATCGGCCGCGATGAACTGCTGCGCTCGCTGCAACGCGCCGCCATCATGACCAGCGACAAGTTCAAGGGCGTGCGCTGCATCATCACCCCGGGCAGCATGAAGATCAGCTCGACCAATGCGGACCAGGAAGAAGCCGTCGAAGAGCTGGAAATCGACTACGGCGGCGACTCCGTCGACATCGGTTTCAACGTGACGTATCTGCTGGACGTGCTGAACAACCTGAAATGCGAATACGTCAACATCGCGCTCGGTGATTCGAACTCGTCCGCCCTGATCTCCATCCCCGACAATGCCGACTTCAAGTATGTCGTCATGCCGATGCGCATCTAAAGACCACAGCAGTGACGTAGGTCGGATGAGCGCAGCGTAATCCGACATGCTGAATCGCCGTCTGTCGGGTTACGCCGTTCCGGCTAACCCGACCTACGTCATCAGCCAGCAGCCCCGAATCAATCAGCAATCGTTATTTGAGAAAGCAGTCCATGTCCGAGAATCCACAAGACACCCCGATCCAGGCCAAAACGGAAGAATACGGCGCCTCCTCCATCCAGATCCTGGAAGGCCTGGAAGCCGTACGCAAACGCCCGGGCATGTACATTGGCGACACCTCGGACGGCACCGGCTTGCACCATCTGGTGTTCGAAGTGCTGGACAACTCCATCGATGAATCGCTGGCCGGCCACTGCACGGAAATCCACGTCACCATCCACAGCGACAATTCGATCTCGATCACCGACAATGGCCGCGGCGTGCCGACCGGCCTGAAGATGGACGACAAGCACGATCCAAAGCGTTCGGCGGCGGAAATCGTCATGACCGAACTGCACGCGGGCGGCAAGTTCGACCAGAACTCGTACAAAGTCTCGGGCGGCTTGCACGGCGTGGGCGTCTCCTGCGTCAACGGCCTGTCGAAACTGCTGAAACTGACCATCCGCCGCGACGGCAAAGTGCACTTCATGGAATTCGTGCGCGGCGTGCCGCAGAACCGCGAAATCGAAATGCGCGACGGCGTGGCCGTCTCGCCCATCAAGGTCATCGGCGATACGGACAAGCGCGGCACGGAAGTGCATTTCTGGGCCGACGAAGAGATTTTCACGCACGTGGAATTCCACTACGAAATCCTGGCCAAGCGCATCCGCGAACTGTCCTTCCTGAACAATGGCGTCAACATCAAGTTGTCCGACCAGCGTACGGGCAAGGAAGAAGTGTTCGCCTTCGAAGGCGGCACGCGCGGCTTCGTCGAATACATCAACAAGGCCAAATCGGTCTTGCACCCGACCATTTTCCAGGCCACGGGCGAGCGCCTGTCGGACCAGGGCACGAACATCACGGTCGACGTGTCGATGCAGTGGAACGATGCCTACAATGAACAGGTGTTGTGCTTCACGAATAATATCCCGCAACGCGACGGCGGCACCCACTTGACGGGTCTGCGCGCGGCCATGACGCGCGTGATCAACAAGTACATCGACGAGCAGGAATTCGCCAAGAAGGCGAAAGTGGAAATCAACGGCGACGACATGCGCGAAGGCCTGACCTGCGTGCTGTCCGTCAAAGTGCCGGAACCGAAATTCTCGTCGCAGACGAAAGACAAACTGGTGTCGTCGGAAGTGCGCGGCCCCGTCGAAGAGATCGTCGCCAAGACCCTGGCCGATTACCTGCAAGAAAAACCAAACGACGCCAAGATCATTTGCGGCAAGATCGTCGAAGCGGCGCGCGCACGCGAAGCGGCCCGCAAGGCCCGCGACCTGACCCGCCGCAAAGGCATCATGGACGGCTTGGGCCTGTCGGCCAAGCTGGCCGACTGCCAGGAAAAAGACCCCGCCCTGTGCGAACTGTACATCGTCGAGGGTGACTCGGCAGGTGGCTCGGCAAAACAAGGGCGCGACCGCAAGTTCCAGGCGATCCTGCCGCTGCGCGGTAAAGTCTTGAACGTGGAAAAAGCCCGTTTCGAAAAAATGCTGTCATCGGAGCAGATCACCACCCTGATCGCCACGCTCGGCACCTCGATCGGACCGGACGAATTCAACGTGGAAAAACTGCGCTACCACCGCATCATCATCATGACCGATGCGGACGTCGACGGCGCCCACATCCGTACCCTGCTGCTGACCCTGTTCTACCGCCAGATGCCGCAACTGGTCGAGCGCGGCCACATCTACATCGCGCAACCGCCGCTGTACAAGGTCAAGGCCGGCCGTGACGAGCGCTATCTGAAAGATGACGCCGAAGAAGCGAGCTACATGATGACGGTGGCGCTGAACACGGCCGTGCTGGTGCCGCGCGAAGGCGCGGAAGGCATTTCCGGCGAAACGTTGACGGAACTGGTGCGCAAGTTCAACCTGTCGAACAGCATCATGACGCGCCTGACCCGCGTCATCGACCGCGCCGCCCTGACGGCCATCATGACGGGCGTGCAGCTGGACCTGTCGACGCTGGACCTGGCGGAAACCTCCGCCCTGGCCCTGCAGACGGCCATCAACGACAGCGCCGTGCGCGTGCACGTGCGTTCCGACGATTTGTCGGAAAAACACAAGCTGCACATCGAGCGCATGCACCACGGTAACGTCAAAGTGACGGCCATCGACGCCGACTTCGTGCAAGGCCCGGACTACGCCGTGCTGAGCAGCGGCGCCGCCACCTTCGAAGGCCTGATCGGCGAAGGCGCGTTCGTCCGCCGCGGCGAAGGCGAGCGCACCAAGGAAATCGCCGTGGTCGACTTCCACCAGGCCATGCAATGGCTGCGCGACGAAGCCGAACGCACGGTCTCGAAACAACGCTACAAAGGTCTGGGCGAAATGAACCCGGATCAACTGTGGGAAACGACGATGGACCCGACCGTCCGCCGCTTGTTGAAAGTGCAGATCGAAGACGCGATTGCCGCGGATCAGATCTTCACCACCTTGATGGGGGATGATGTGGAGCCACGCCGCGCGTTCATTGAAAACAATGCGCTGCGGGCGGGGAATATCGACGTGTAAGCCAGCCAGCTTCCTGGTTTCCGTTGCAGCCAAGGCGGCCCTCTTCAGGGCCGCTTTTTTTATGCACGCAACATCCTGCCGCCATATTGACATACTTGCTAAAAGCAAGCAATAATGTGCCTTAAGCAAATAAATGAAAGCTATCGTATGCAGGCGGATCAACTCGGCGAGCGCACGGAGATCGTGCGTCGTTTCAACCGTTTCTATACGCGCCAGATTGGCGTGCTGCATGAACACTTGCTGGACAGCGCATTCTCTCTGACGGAGGTGCGCATCCTGTATGAGCTGGCGCACCGGGAGCAACTGACCAGCGCGGACCTGTGCCGCGAGCTGGGTTTGAACGCGGGCTACCTGAGCCGTGTCATTGCCGGATTCGAAAAGCAGGGACTGATCGCCAAGACGCGCTCGCCCACGGATGCGCGCGCGGCGCAATTGCAGCTGACCGAACAGGGACAGCGCACCCTCGCGCCCCTGGTCGATGCCTCTCGGCGCGAAGTGGCGGCCATGCTGGAACGCTTGCCGGCAACGGCGCAGCAGGAACTGGTCGCTGCCATGGGGCAAATCCAGAGTTTGCTGGGGGAAACATCGCCCGGTTATATCCTGCGCAATCCGCAGCCGGGCGACATGGGCTGGATCATCCACCGGCAAGCCGTGCTGTATGCGCAGGAATATGGCTGGAACAACGAGTACGAGGCGCTTGTTGCCGAAATCCTCGCCAAATTCGTGCGTGAATTCGACCCGACCCGCGAGCGCTGCTGGATCGCCGAGAAGGACGGCAAGGTGATCGGTTCGGTCTTCATCGTGCGCCAGGACGAGACGACGGCCAAGCTACGCCTGCTGTATGTCGACCCGTGCGCGCGCGGCCTGGGCATCGGCAGCCGCCTGGTCGATGAATGCCTGCGCTTCAGCCGCCAGGTTGGCTATACGAAAATGGTGTTGTGGACCAACAGCATCCTCGCCGATGCGCGCCGCATCTATGACAAGGCAGGCTTCCAGCTGGTCGAGGAAGAGCCGCATCACAGCTTTGGCAAGGACCTGGTCGGCCAGGTGCTGGCACGCGCGCTGTAACGACGTGCTTGCGCCGCCGTCTGCCACTGTGGCGGCGGCAGGACACTGGCTACCGTTTCCCTCGCTTCAATCACCATTTCCCTCAAGAAACCAGTACACTAGTTCCTGAGCGCAACTATTTTGTGCGCGCCATGCCGCCTGCCATTGCCGGGAGGCGTCCCTGCCGCAAGGCGTGTTGTCTGCCTGGACAAATGGAATGTTCACTTCGCGCAGTCTGTCTCCTGCCTTCTATTACCTGTTCTTTTCAGGAGAACGGGAGCAGCAGCAGCGCTTTTTCAAGGAACTGCATTTCATTTCGATAGCGATCCTGACGTTTGGCCTGGCTTGCTGGCTGGTCACGTTCAGCCTGACCTTGCCGCGCGCTTCGCTCGATCATGCGCAGGCGGCGCTGGGTGTGACGGGCATGCTGGTCGGGCTGCTGCTGACCATGTATGCGAGGTCCTTGCAGGCCATCATCGCCAGCGGCACGATCAGCGTGCTGTTCATCGCTTTCAGCTTTCGCGTGCTGATGCTGGGCACGGAAGACCCCGCTTTCTGGGTGTTGCCGCTGGGCGTGATGATCACCCTGACGACGGCGCCCATTTTCAGCGGCATCGCGTATTACCTGGGCGTATCGCTGTGCGTGTGGGCCATCCTGGGGCTGGGGCAGTTTCCCGTGCATGCGGGCCAGGCCGACCAGCATTGGCCCGTGCTGGCCGTCACCATCAGCGTCATCATCGGCCTGGCGCTGAATATCTATTTTCTCGTCTTGCGCATCCACAACTACCGTGCCCAGCGCGACCTGGCGACGATGGCCTACAAGGATGGCTTGACGGGACTCAACAACCGCCGCATGTTTACGCAGGGCGCCCGCGCCCTGCAGCGTACGGTGCGCACGCCCGCGTATTTCCTGATGATCGACATCGATGACTTCAAGCAAATTAACGACGTGTACGGCCATGACGTGGGCGACGAAGTGCTGAAAAAAATCGCTGACGTGATCGCCAGGCTGTCGGGCGAGCACCTGTGCGGGCGCCTCGGTGGCGAGGAGTTCGCCGTCATTTACCTGGGCGAAAAAAACGCGGCCTGCGACTTCGCCGCCCAGCTGGTCGATGCCGTCGAGGCAGCCTTCGTGCCGGAACGCAAGGTATCCGTCAGCATCGGCGTCGCGGAACTGATCAAGGAAGCGGACTTGTCGCACAGCTACCGGCGCGCCGACGAATCCTTGTACCTGGCCAAGAAAAGCGGCAAGAACCGCTACGTGCTCGACGCCGCTTGAGAACACGTCATTTCTTCACAGAATGCTAAGATCGCGGCCCGCGCGTGCCGGCGACCGGACCGGCATGGCGTCTCGACAAGGATGACCATTGAATTTTCCCCTGCACACCGTGTTCCCCCTGCTGTCGCTGTGCGCGGCCCTGTATGCGCCGACGATTGCACTCGCGCAAACGGCGGAGGATGCCGCCTTCGTTGCCGCCACCGTGCCCGTGCCGTCGCCGCCGCTGCGCCTGAGTGCGCATCCGGAAATCCGCGCCGACGTCTTCAAGCTGCTCGGCTATGCGCGCGGCAGCTATACGCAGGGCAATACCCTGATCGCGCGCCAGGTGCTCGACAGCATGTATTCACTCGATGACATCACGCGCACCATGCTGCCCGACGGGCGTTCGGTGCTGGCCTCCATCGATGCCGGCACGCACGGTGCGTGGCGCGCCGCCATGCTGTTCGATCCGCAACGCAAGCTGTTGGCGCTGGGCCTCGTCAACGGCCATTGCCAGGCCGTCACCGGCGACGCCGCGCCGGCCTGCCTGCCATCCACGCACGCCGTGCTGACGGTGTTCGTGCCGCCAGGCGCAGAGGACGAGATAGCCGCGCCGCTGCTGGTCTGGGCGCGGCAATTGCCGCCCATGCTGGCACAGGCCGCGCCGGAACAACGGCAAAGCATTGCGGCGGTGGAATACATCACGACCCGCCCCGGCCAGCCCGGCTGGGAGGCGCGCGACGTGCCGCCCGGCTTTCCCGACAGCCTGCTGCACCTGCTGCTGCCGAATGCGGAATTGAATGGCAGCTCCAGCGGCGGCAAGATCGTCACACCGGCGGGCCTGGCCGGCTTGCCCATGCGCACGCCCACGGAAATGGCCGAGGCGGGCGACGAGCCCGTGCCCGATGCCGAGATCACCGTGCGCAGCTATGCCGATTTCCACTGGGTGCTCAACACCTACGCCAAACTGGCCAAGGGCGCGCAAGTGAAGGGCCACGACGACAAGGTGGTGTTTACGGGCAGCGATGCCGGCGGCCGCTACACGGTGACCTTGCGCGAACCCAACAAGGACGATGGCGTGTTCATCACCGTGGCCAGCTGGCGGGAAAAATAAACGACAGAGCAGGGAAAGCATTGCCATTACGCACAAGAGCATGGCATTTTGGCATTTTGCGGTATGATTTCCGGCCGTGCGGCGCGGCCCTGTCCCTGCCTTGCCCACCCTGCCCTTCAAGCCAGTCACGCTTGCGTCGCATCCTGCCTCTAAGGAATTCATATGTTCGGTTTTAACTTGCGCGTTGCCAAGATGGTGTGGACGGCGTTCCTCATCGCCTTTTTGTTATTTCTCACCTACAAGGTCTCGTCGACCCTGATCGTCGTGGTCTTTGCCATTTTCTTCAGCTACCTCGTGTATCCGCTGATCGGCCTGCTCGAACGCCATGGCCCGAAACGCTTGCCGCGCACGGCCGCCATCGGCATTGTCTTTCTCGTGGTGATCTTGCTGGTGGCGATACTGGGTTCCATCTTCGGCGCGCGCATCGAAGAAGAGGCGATCAAACTCAGCGATCAGTTGCCGACCCTGCTCAAGGGCAACAACTTTGCCGAGCGCATCCCCTTGCCGGAATTCATGGAGCCGTTGCGCGCGCGCCTGCTGTCGTTCATGCAGTCGCAACTGAGCAGCGGCACGGGACAAGCGATGCCGCTGGCGAAAGAACTGGGCTTGACCGTCATGCATGCGGCCAGCAACCTGATCTATCTGGTGCTGGTACCCGTGCTGAGTTTTTTGCTGATCAAGGAAGGACCGGACATGCGCGACGGCTTGCTGTCGCTGCTGAACCGCCCGAACAAGAAACTCTGGGGCGCCATCATCGACGACCTCGACATCCTGCTGTCGCGCTATGTGCGCGCCCTGCTGCTGTTGTCGATCGCCACGTTTGTGTCCTACAGCATCGCCTTTTCCCTGATGGGCGTGCCGTACAGCCTGCTGCTGGCCGGCGCGGCCGCCTTGCTGGAATTCATTCCGTTTGCCGGCCCGCTGGCGGCCGCCGTCATCGCCGTGGTCGTGGCCGGTTTCAGCGGCTTCGAGCACGTGTTCTGGCTGATCGGCTTTATCGCCGCCTACCGCTTGTTCCAGGATTACGTGGTCAATCCGTACTTGATGAGCGAAGGCGTGGAAGTGAGCCCGCTGATGGTGATCGTGGGCTTGCTGGCCGGCGACCAGTTGGGGGGCGTGGTCGGCATCTTTTTGTCCGTGCCCGTGATGGCGGCCATCAAGATTGTCTTCGTGCGTGCGCGGGCAGCCTTGCAGGCGCGCCATGATGCGATGGAGAAAGCGGAACAGGCTGCAGAGGAAGCGCGCGCCCAGGCCCTGGCCGAGGCGGCGCGCTTGCAGGAACAGGGCAGCAAGGCCGCCCTGGAAGCGCAGTAACTTAGAACTCTTCCCACTCGCCGCTATTGTCGGCGGCGGGTTTGGCGGAGCGTGGCTGGGCTGCGGCCGGGGCGGCAGCGGCGCGCGCCGGTGCCAGGCGCAGCGACGGGCGTTTCAAGGCCGTGCTGGCGGCGGCCACGACAGGCTTGCGCAAGGCAGGCTTGGCCGCAGACGGACCGCTATGGTTGGCGTCGAGTTTGAAGATGCTGACCATCTCGGCCAGCGCCGCCGCCTGCTCCTGCATGGCTTCCGAGGCGGCCGCCGCTTCTTCCACCAAGGCCGCATTCTGTTGCGTCACGGTATCCATTTCCGCCACGGCTTGGTTGATCTGGCCGATGCCCAGTTCCTGCTCGCGGCCGGCGGCGCTGATTTCGCCCATGATGTCCGTCACGCGGCGGATGCTCGAGACGATCTCGTCCATCGTCGTACCCGTCTGGCTGACCAGTTCGCTACCGGCGCCCACGTTCTGCACCGAAGCTTCGATGAGCACTTTAATATCCTTGGCGGCGCTGGCCGAGCGGTGCGCCAGGTTGCGCACTTCCGTGGCGACGACGGCAAAACCACGACCCTGCTCGCCGGCACGCGCCGCTTCCACGGCCGCGTTCAGGGCCAGGATATTCGTCTGGAAGGCGATGCCATCGATCACGCCGATGATGTCGGCAATCTTTTTCGACGATTCGCTGATGGTGCCCATGGTATCGACCACTTGCGCCACCAATGCGCCACCTTTCACCGCCACGTCCGAGGCCGACACGGCCAGCTGGTTGGCCTGGCGCGCATTGTCGGAATTCTGCTTCACGGTCGAGGTCAGCTCTTCCAGCGACGAGGCCGTTTCTTCCAGGCTCGACGCTTGCTGCTCCGTGCGGCTGGACAGATCCAGGTTGCCCGAAGCGATTTCATTGCTGGCCGTGGCGATGGCGCCGCTGCCGTCACGCACACCGCGCACGGTGGTCGACAGGCGTTCCTGCATCTTCTGCAAGCCCGTCAGCAAGGCGCCCATTTCGTCGTGGCGCGTGATGACGATGTCGTTGGCCAGGTTGCCGTCGGAAATGGCGCCGAAATGGCGCAGGGCCTGGTCCAGCGGGCCAAAGATGGCGCGCAGCAGCAAGATGCTGGAAATAATGGTCAGCAAGGCACCGACTATCATGCCGCCGATGGCCATGCTCACTTGCGTGTGGTAGCTGGACTGGCTTTCCGCATACATCTTGGATGCCGAAGTGACCTGGTATTGCGTCAAGGTTTCGGCGGCCTGGTCCAGGCTGCGGTACAGCGGCGTCAGCCCCTTCATCATCAATTCGTCCGCCTGCGCGACGTTGCCTTCACGCAAAGCCTTGCTCATGGCCAGCACGCCATTGTTCATGTAATCGCTGCGCTTCTTGTCCATGTCGTCGGACAGGCGCTTTTCATCCGCGCTTTGCGGCAAGCCCAGGTACACCTTCCAGGACTTGTTCGAAGCTTCCATGAATTGTTCGGCGCGGGCCAGGGTATCCTTGGCATCGGCCGCGTCCGGGTGCACCATCACGCGGTCCATCGTAAAGCGGGCACGGCCCAGGGCAATTTGCGATTCGCCGATCGCTTGCGTCGATGCCAGCTGATTGCTGTAGACCTCGTTGAGGCTGTTGTTGGCCGATTTCAGGCTGATAATACTCATGACGCCCAGCAGGGCGATCAGCAGACCCAGCACACTCATGGTGGCAATCAGGCGCATCTTTATTGTTATATTCGACAGCATGCAATTTTCCTTGGTAGGGGCGCAACCATGCCTGCGCATGCCGGACGAGATAGCGGCAAACGCCAGATGGATGGGTCACGTGAATTGTTCAGGACAGGTCGATACGGCGTGTGCGGCAGCAGGGGGGAAGGCGGCCCGCGCATATCGTCAGGAGTGCAAGACAGGGCAACGAGGTCGAGGTTTCCTGTACTTTTAATTTCCTGATTGCAAGATACAGGGAAAGATTACCAGTAGCAACATCCAGCATGGATTTTCACGCTTTGTAACAAGCGGATGATGTTTTTTGCGCAGAACTGGCATTCCGCTGCCGTGCGCGGTCGCGTGGGAATGCCAGTTATGTTAATAGACGGTTTCTGCAATCGAGCATGGTCAGCATTTGCCAGCCACCGTCCGGTGTCGGCTTTTACGGCCCCTGTTTCACGTCATCGACATACAGGCCGCCACCGCCAGGTTCCACCCACTGGCCCTGCTTCTTGCCATTTACATAGTTGCCCTGCCATTGCACCACCCCGTCGATGCGGCGTTCGCTGGGGCCGTTCAAGCGGTCCTTCACAAACGTGTCATAACCGGTAAAACTGTGCATGTCCACTTCGCGCCATTCGTCCACACCCGGGTTCACTTCCCAGCGGCCCGTGCGCTGGCCACGCTGCATCATGCCCGTCGTCGTTTCATCGCCGCTTTCATACGTCCACGGCCCTTCGGCCTTGTCATCGACAAAGGCGCCAAACGAGCGGATGGTGTTCGGCTCCTCGTAGTGCCACTGCCCCGTGCGCTTGCCGTGCGCATACTGGCCACGGGCATACACGCTGCCCACGCAGCAATTCACGTTGTACTCGATGAATAGCCCATCCTGGCTGGCGGCAAAGCGCTGCGGCTGCGTTTCCCATGTGATCCACTTGATGTGATAGCTGGGTGCGCGGTTCCCTTTCCGGCCCTTGCCCAGCAGATACGTGACCGTGAGGAAATGGCCATCCTTTTCCACGAAGGTTTTTTTATAGGCAAACGCCGGCGCATCGGCCGGCTTGCCGGGCAATAAATCGCCATCGATATTGAAATAGCCGACGAGGGTGCCATGGCCATGCTCGATGGCGTCGAACTCGGCCACGCCCGTGGGTGCGTAGGCTATGCTGTGGTCGATCTGCGGAAAATGGGCCAGCGCCGTGCGCACCTGCGCCTCGTCCGTGGTTTTCGCGCCGCGCTCGACGGTACTGGCGGTGGCCATCGGTTTACCATCGTAGAACCGCGCCGCCTGCGCTGGCGCCAGGGTGCCCAGCGCCAGCAGCGCCGCCATCGTGCTCATCCAAAATGTTTGCCGCATGCCCACTCCACTGCCGAAAAACCGCCATTATGCATGGCCGTTCAGGCAAGACCGGACACACGAGGACGCCGGCCGAACAGGGGCCGCTGCACCGTCTGTGCCAGCAGCACGCCCAGCAGCGAGATGCCGCCGCCGACCAGGTGGTACACATGCATGTTTTCGTGCAGCCAGACGATGGCCAGCAGGGCCGTCAGCAGGGGCAGCAGGTTAACGTAGATGCTGCAGCGGTTCGGCCCCAGCAGTTTGACGCCTTCGATCCACAGGTAGGACAGGACGATGGACGAGCCTATGCCCGCATAGCCGATCAAGGGCAAGGTGGTGGCGTCCAGCTTGGCGCTGCCGGGCGGCAAGAGCAGGAAGAACGGCAGCATGCACGCCAGGGCGGCCAGCGCCTGGCAATAAATGGCTTGCCAGGCGGGAATGGACAAACGCCAGCGGCGCAGCAGCACGCCATACAGGGCGAAGCTCAGGGAAGCGAGCAGCATCAGCGCATCGCCCGCGTGCACGCCCTGCTGCAGCAAGGCCAGCACGTCGCCGCGTCCCACCAGGTACAGCAGGCCGCCAAACGACAGCACGCCGCCGGCCGCCATGCCCACCGTCAGGCGCTCGCCCAGCAGCAAGACGCTGAGCAGGGCCGTCATCAGGGGCGCCAGCGCCGTGACGATGGCCATATTCGTCGCCGTGGTGCTTTCTGCGGCGCGGTAGGACAAACTCTGGAACAAGGCCATCGACATCAGGCCGCACAGGGCCAGCTGCCACCAGTGGCGGCGGATGGCGGCGCGGTTGCGCCACAGGGGCCGGGCGATAAACGGTGTCATCACCAGCAAGACCAATACCAGGCGGTAAAAGGTGATGGCCGTGGGGGCGATGCTGGACGCGGCCAGCTTGGACACGATGACGTTGCCGGCCCACAGCAACATGGCCAGAAACGGATACAGATAGGCGCGCACAGGCATGCGAAACTCCGGGAATAGTTGCGGGGAACCATCATGCCGCAGGCACGCCGCGCCTTCTCGCGCTAAGATGTCCATACCTATCGCAAAACTGACCCCATTTTCATGGATTGTTCGTCCCACGCCTTTCAGGAATTGCTGCCCGTCACGGCGCGCGCCATGGCGCTGGCCGTCGACTATGCGCACGGCCACGTGATTTCCGCGCACCGCCACACGCATGCGCAGTTGCTGTATGCCATCGAGGGCGTGATGACCATCGAGGCGCAGGGCGGGCGCTGGGTAGTGCCGCCCACGCGCGGCGTGTGGCTGCAGCCCGGCATCGCGCACAAGGTGCGCATGAGCGGCGCCGTGAAAATGCGCACAGTGTTCGTCAACTGCGCCAATTCGCCATTGCTGCCTGGCCACAGCTGCGTGCTCGAGATCAGTCCATTGCTGCGGCAACTGATTGTGGCGGCCGTCGACATCGCGCCCGATTTCACGGAAGGCAGCCGCGACTGGCATCTGCTGCAATTGCTGTTGCACGAGCTCGACAGCCTGCCCGTGCTGCCCCTGTATCTGCCGTTACCCGTCGATGCGCGCCTGCGCGGCATTTGCGCGCGGCTGATGGAACAGCCGGGCGAACAGCAGACGGTGGCGCATTGGGCACAGGAACTGTCCATCACCGAGCGCAGTCTGCACCGATTATTCCAGAAACAGACGGGCATGCGCTTTGGCCAGTGGCGCCAGCAGGCGCGATTGCTGCGGGCGCTGGAGCAATTGGCGCAAGGCGTCAAGGTCATCGACGTGGCCATGGACAACGGCTACACGAGCCAGAGCGCATTCACGGCCATGTTTAAAAAACATTTCGGCACCACGCCCACCGCGTTTTACCAGGCGAAAGTCATCGCTGCATAAAAAAAATGCTGCTATGCATCAATAATCATGGGCGATAGCCGCCGAGCTTGTTATCATCGCAAGCCTTATCGCACCGCGCCCATCCTGGCGGCGGTGTTGACCTCATCTTCTCGCCACCATGACACAGAATTTCTTCCAGACATTTATCCTGCTCTTGCTCGTCACTGACCCGTTCGGCAACGTTTCCCTGTTCGTCAATGCCCTGAAACGGGTGCCCATCGAGCGGCGTTGGAAAGTCGTGGTGCGCGAATGCATGATCGCCTTCGGCATCTTGCTGCTGTTTATGTTCTTCGGCCGCCATTTCCTGAACGCCTTGCAATTGTCGGAGGTGGCCCTGCGCATCGGCGGCGGCGTGATTTTGTTCCTGATCGCCATGCGCATGGTATTTCCGCAGCCGAACGCGGGCAATAGCGACCACGAGATGGGCGGCGAACCGTTCATCGTGCCGCTGGCCATTCCCGCGCTGGCCGGCCCGTCGGCCCTGGCCACCGTGCTGCTGTTTTCCTCGCATGAAATGAACGAAGTGATCGCCCACGTGGCGGGCTTGACGGCCGTGGCCGTCGTCTGGCTGGCCGTCTTCCTGTGCGCCGAACGCTTGCAGCGGGCGCTCGGTCCAAGGGTCATGACGGCGTTCGAGCGCCTGATGGGCTTGATTCTGACGGCGATGGCCATTGAAATGCTGCTCGCCGGCATACGCGCCTTCCTGAAATCCGTTTAACATCAGCATTCATCCACTGAAGGAGTCCAGCATGAGCCGTTGCGCCCACATTTGCCTGATGGCCGATTACAACCAGTGGATGAATGTCAAGGTCTACGCGGCGGCGGCCAGCCTGCCGCCAGGCGAGCTGGAGCGCGAACGGGGCGCCTTTTTCGGTTCCCTGCTGGCCACCTTGAATCACGTGATGGTGGGCGACACCCTGTGGCTGCAGCGCTATGCGAAGCACCCGGCCGGCTTCCCCCTGCTCGATCCCGTCCGCGCCATCACGCCGCCCGCGTCGCTCACGCACCCGCTGTTCGCGGCCGAGGATTTTGCCGCCATGCACGCGCACCGGCTGTGGCTGGACCAGCTCATCATCGACTGGGCCGCCTCCATCCGCGAAGAAGACCTGGACCACCTGCTCGACTACCGCAACAGCAAGGGACCGAACCGGCGCGAGTTTTTCAGCCTGCTCATGCATTTCTTCAACCACCAGACGCACCACCGGGGCCAGGCCAGCACACTGCTGTCGCAGGCGGGCATCGACATTGGCGAGACGGATTTACTGTTTCGCATCCCCAACCATATAGCCGACTGACGAGGGGCGGTACAGCCACGCCTTCACGGCAACCGCCGCCAGCGCCAGCATACCCAGCAGCGCGCCGCACACCAGCGCCCCCTGCATGCCATGGCGCGCAATGGCCATGCCTCCCGCCAAAGTCCCCACCGTCACGCCCAGGTTGATGGCGGCGATGTACACGCCGATGGCGAACGCGGGCGCCTCGCGC
This sequence comes from Janthinobacterium sp. OK676, assembly GCF_900103595.1. Taxonomy (NCBI): domain Bacteria; kingdom Pseudomonadati; phylum Pseudomonadota; class Betaproteobacteria; order Burkholderiales; family Oxalobacteraceae; genus Janthinobacterium; species Janthinobacterium sp. OK676. The sequence continues at coordinate 174,584 of NZ_FNHA01000013.1, read as the reverse complement.
GCTTCGCGGCTGAGCCACACTTGCGTGACGATCAGCCCGCTCGTATGCGCCGCGCCCCAGAACAGCAACAGCACCGCCATGGGCGCCCAGCCGATACCGCTGCCCGCATAGCGGTACAGCAGCCAGTATGCCAGCCCCAGCAGCACGGGCTGCAGCAACACCGAGCGCAGCACGTGCGTGCCCAGCTGGCGCCCCGCGAACAGATTGCCCGCCACGCCACCGATACCAAACACCACCAGCGCCAGCCCCGTCTGGCGCACCGACAAGCCCGCCACCTGCTGCAGATACGCGGCCGCATACGCATACACGGCAAACATGGCGGCAAACACCAGCACGGCGGCGGCAATGGTCAGCCACAGGGCGGGTTTGCGCAGCACGGCCAGCTGGCGCCCGTAGGCCATCGGCGCCTCGCGTGGCGTGTCCGGCAGGAACACATATAAACCGAGCGCCGCCAGGGCATTGACGAGGGCGCAGGCAAGGAACGATGCCTCGTAGCCATACTGCGCGGCAATCCAGGTGGTGAGCGGAATGCCCAGCACCATGCCCATGCTGGTGCCCGTGAATGCATGCGCGCCGGCCCGCGCCGCCTGCGGCGGCGGGTACAGGGCGGCGGCCGCCACCATGGCCAGCGAGAAATACACAGGATGAAACAGGGCCGGCACGATGCGCAGCGCCAGCAGCAGCTCGAAGCGGGGCGCATACGCCGACACCACGCTGGCCAGCGCGAACACGAGCAGGGACGCGATCAGCACGCGCTTGCGGCGCCAGCGCGTGGCCAGCAGCACGAGGAAGGGGCCGCCCACGGCGATGACGAGGGCGAACAGGCTCACCAGCGAGCCCGCCTGCGCGGCCGTCACGCCGTAGCGCTGCATGATCATCGGCAAGATGCCGACCACGCCAAACTCGATGCAATACACGCCGAACAGGCCCAGCGCAAGAAAGACGATGGGATGCGGCCGTGTCATGGCGCCTCCATCACGCCATACACCGCCTGGCACAGTTCCGTCACGAACGGCCCCGCCATGCCTTCCAGTGCCGTATTCGTAAACGCCACCACGGACAGCTCTTGCGCCGGGTCGACAAACCACGAATGGCCATACGTGCCGCCCATGCGCCAGCTGCCGACGGACTCCGGCGTGGCAGCGGCAAGCGGGTCCGTCAACACGGTAAAGCCGAGGCCAAAGCCGCGGCCCGGCCAGAACGGCAAGTCGAACGCCCCAGTCTGGCTCGTGCCCATCTGATGCGCCAGACCGGTCGGCAGCAGCGGCGCGCCGCCCTGGCGCAAGGTTTCCAGCAAACGCATGAAGTCGGGCGCGGAACCCACCATGCTGGCGCCGCCCGATGGATACGCCTGCGCGTCGCGGGCACGCGCCGGTGACAGGGTAAAACCGGCCATGCCATCGAGAAACGGCAGATGGTCTTCGCCCTCGTCGCGCAAGCGGCGCGGCCGGGACTCTCCCGCAGCCCGGTCCGCATACGCGACGGCCAGGCGGGCCGGATCGGCCGCCGCAAACCCCGTGTCGCGCATGGCCAGCGGCGCCGTCACCAGATGTTCCACGGCCTGCGCCAGCGGCAAATCAGTCACCGCTTCGATCACGGCGCCCAGCACGTCGGTGGCAATCGAATACGCCCAGCGCTCGCCCGGCGCATACGCGAGCGGCACGGTAGCCAGGCGGCGCAGGTTGTCCTCCAGGGAAATGCGCGACGCATCCATGCCGTCCGACACCCCGGCCTGCGCATACGGACCACCCGGCGGCTGGAAGAAACCATAGTCGAGCCCGGCAGTGTGCGTGAGCAAGTGGCGCACGGTGATGGCCGCCACCGTACCGTCCGGCTGGCGCGGCGCAAAATACGGCAGCCAGCGCGTCACCAGGTCGTCCAGGCCCAGGCGATGCTGTCCCACCAGCGCCAGCGCGGCCGCCGAGACGATGGGTTTGCTGACGGACGCCAGGCGGAAGACGGCGTCCTCAACCATGGGCGTGCCCGCCTCACGGTCCAGGTAGCCAGCCGCGCGGCGGTACATTTCCTGGCCACGCTGGCGCACCAGCACGACGGCGCCCACCAGGCGCTGCTGCTGCAGAACACAGTCCAGCAAGGGATCGATGCGGGCGGACAGGGCCGCGGAAGAGAAGTTATAAATCATGACAGAGCCTTTCAAATGATCAGACGGCCAAGGTAAGGCAGGCGCGATCAAAGAAAAACAGGCTATAGTTTCTGTCTGTGCGGACGTTGAGATCCGCAATTGACGAGGAACGACATGGATAACCTGGCGGGATTGACGGCCTTCGTGCAGGCGGCCGAGACGCGCAGTTTTGTGGCGGCGGGCCGCGTGCTCGGCATTTCCGCCTCGGCCGTGGGCAAGAGCATCGCGCGGCTGGAAGAGCGCCTCGGCGTGCGTCTGTTTCACCGCAGCACGCGCAGCATCGCGCTCACCAGCGAAGGCACCGTGTTTCTCGAACGCTGCCGGCGCATCCTGGGCGAGATCGAAGCGGCCGAGCTGGAGTTATCGAACAGCAAGAGCGCGCCGCAAGGCCGGCTGCGCGTCAGCCTGCCGCAGGTGGGCAGCTTGCTCAATCCCGTGCTGGCCGCGTTCGCGCGCGCCTATCCGCTGGTGGAACTCGACCTCGATTTCAGCGACCGCCGGGTCGACGTGATCGAAGAAGGCTACGACGCCGTCGTGCGCGCGGGAGAGAGCGCCGACAGCCGTTTGATGAGCCGCCTGCTGGGCCAGTTCCAGCTGCAGCTGGTGGCCGCGCCCGCCTACCTGGCGCGGCACGGCACGCCGCTGCTTCCCGCCGACCTCGCACAGCACACTTGTTTGCTGTACAAATTTCCCAGCAGCGGCAAGGTCGAGGCCTGGCCCCTGCCCGAGTGGCCTGCCCTGCACGCGGCCGGCTTGCCGTCCCTGCTCCACTGCAACCATGTCGACACCCTGCTGCACTTTGCCGAAAGCGGCCTGGGCATCGCCGCCCTGCCCGACTTCGCCGTGCGCGCCGCGCTGGCCGCAGGCCGCTTGCAGAGCTTGCTGGAAGGCCATCGCCAGCACGACGGCGCCTTCCGCATCCTGTGGCCCAGCAGCCGTCACCTGACACCGAAACTGCGCGCCTTCATCGATTTCCTGGCCACCCACGTGTTTCCGGAAAGCTGAATCGACATCCAGCGCCGCGCTCGTTGTTTCCACACGACAACTTATACAATTTGCTACCAGTTTTTCAGATTTTCGCGGACTTGATACAAGTTTTTGTATTGCAGTGCGGAATTTTGAGGAACAATTACAGGCTGGCCGCCGCTACGTATAAACCCGTAGCGCTGGCCTGTCCGATGTTTTCCCTCACTTCCGCAACACGAAAGCAATCATGTCACTCACACAATTCAAAATCGGCACCCGGCTCGGGATCGGGTTTGCTGTCGTCCTCGGCCTGCTGGTGGCCGTCTTGCTCGTCGGCCTGTATTCCATGGGACAACTGAGCGCACGCACGCACGACATCGTGACCGACAAGAACGTCAAGATGGCGGCCGCCAATACCATGAGCGACAACGTGCGCAACATCACCCTGGCGATCACGAGCGTGGTGGTGGCGCCGACGGAAGCGCTGGTGCAGGCGGAACTGGCGAAAATTGGCGAAGCGCGCAAGAAGTACGGCGCCGCCAAGGAAACCTTGCAAAAGAAAATCTCGACGGACAAGGAAACGGCGCTGATGGCCGAACTGGACGCGGCCCTGAAAGCGGGCGCGCCGCTGAACAACAAGGTCATCGAACTGCGCAATGCGGGCCAGACGGACGAAGCGATCGCCTTTTTGACGCAGCAGGCGGCGCCGAGCCTGAAGCGCGTGCTGGGCGCGCTCGACAGCCTCGTCGCGTATGAAGGCGAACAGGCGGCGCAGGCGGCAACGGACGCCGAAACGCTGAGCGCCAGCGCGCGCGCCTCCATGCTTGCCCTGGGCAGCGTGGCCGTGCTGCTGGGCGCCTTCGTTGCCTGGATCATCACGCGTTCGATCACCCAGCCCATCAATGCGGCTGTCAGCGTGGCCGAAACCGTCGCGTCGGGCGACTTGTCGTCGCACATCGTCGTCAATTCCAGCGATGAAACGGGCCGCCTGCTGGGCGCCCTGAAAGCCATGAACACCAGCCTGCTGGGCGTGGTGGCGCAAGTGCGCAACGGCACGGATGCGATCTCCACGGCATCGAGCGAAATTGCCGCCGGCAACCTCGATCTGTCGTCCCGCACGGAAGAGCAAGCCAGCTCGCTGGAAGAAACGGCGTCGGCCATGGAAGAGCTGACCTCGACCGTGAAGCAGAACGCGGACAATGCGCGCCAGGCGAACCAGCTGGCGAAAAGCGCGTCGGAAGTGGCCGTGCGCGGCGGCAGCATCGTCTCGCAAGTGGTCGATACCATGGGCACGATCAATGCCTCGTCGCGCAAGATCGTCGACATCATCGGCGTCATCGACGGCATCGCCTTCCAGACGAATATCCTGGCCTTGAACGCGGCCGTGGAAGCGGCGCGCGCGGGCGAACAGGGCCGCGGCTTTGCCGTCGTGGCTTCGGAAGTGCGCAACCTGGCCCAACGATCGGCTGGCGCGGCGAAAGAAATCAAGGAATTGATCGCCGCCTCTGTTGCCAACGTGGACACGGGTTCGCGCCTCGTCAATGAAGCGGGCCAGACCATGGGCGACATCGTCGACAGCATCGTGCGCGTGACCGACATCATGGGCGAAATCACGTCCGCCACGCACGAGCAGACCATCGGCATCGAACAGATCAACATGGCCATCGCGCAAATGGATGAAGTGACGCAGCAAAACGCGGCCCTGGTGGAAGAAGCGGCAGCCGCCTCGCAAAGCATGCAGGACCAGGCGGGCGAACTGGCCCACGTGGTCGGCTTCTTTAAAACCGGCAACCATGTCGCCAGCGCAACCAAGCTGGCGCCTGTGCGCGCCACGCCAGCAGCACCAGCCATCGCGCGCCCCGCAACCAAGCCAGCGCCAGCGCGCAAGGCCGTCGCGGCCGCGCCGGCACGCCGCAGCAATGCGGCTGCAGAGAGCGAATGGGAAGAGTTTTAATACAGTAGTTTTAACAACCGGCAACACCCTCCCCAAGGGAAAGCCAGGCAGGAAGTTGCTGCCTGGCTTTTTTTCGTCTGCCAATACCACTTTTTTTGCGGCAAAGCCCGCGCAATAGACAAAAGTGCAAAACGTGCAGCGCGCATACGCTTTACAATCCTCGCTCGCTTTACAAAATATTGGTCATCATGAATCAGGCAGAACAGCAGCGCCTCCTGGCTATCCTGGAGTATTGGCACAAGATCGAATTCTTTATCCCGTTTGACCTGAATCAAATCACGGACGTTGAAGACCAGTCCACCGTGCGTCTCCTGCACCGCGAACAGCTGGCGCAATTGCCGCCGCAGTTCGTCACGCAATGGCAAGTAGCGTCCGACCGCGAGATCGACGGCTTTTCATTGTTCCTTGGCGTGTTCGACAAGGCGGAAATCAACAAGGCTTGTCCGCCAGCCACTGGCCCGGAAAACATTGCCGAAACAGAAAAAACAGAACTGCTGGGACGCTCGTGCTTTGCCCGCATCAATCTCAATGCGCTGGGCGAGCCGCAGTTCGATCCCGTGTCCGTGTCGACCTTGCCGTGGGCCCTGGGCCGCGCACGCACGCCGGACTGGTCGGGCCTGAGCCTGGACGCCTTCAGCGACAGCCAGCTGGCGCTGCAGGACAGCTTGCGCAACTTCGCGGCCAGCCGCACGCCACAGCAAGTGACGGACGAAGCCGGCAATGTCTCCTCTCCCCTGTCCGGCATGGAAATCGCGGCCCTGGCCGACCTGCTGCGCGACTGGGCCGGCTTCCACCCGTCGGCCGGCCAGCCGCTGGCCGTGCTGGAATTGCGCACGCGCAAGAAACGCGCCGCCGCCGACACGGCCGATGCGCTTGAAAGCAGCCAGAACCGCACCTTGGACTTAGGCGACGTCGCGGAACCGTCTATCGATATCCTCAACAGTTTTTACCTCGATGACCTGGAACAGATCATCCGCGCCTTGCGTGGCGGCAAGCTGCCGGCCACGGTCGCCGCCTACCTGACGCCGCTGGCGCAGGATGAGCGCATCAACCTGTACAGCCCGGCCGGACGCCAGGCGCTGGCCGCCATGCTCAATCCGGCGAACATGAATCGCGGCCACTGGCTGGAAGACGCCAGCTACGCCATGAGCCTGATGCAGCAGTTCGCCATCCACGGCGCGCGCACGGGCTTGAGCGAACGCGGTATCTTTTCCGTCAACGGTCCGCCGGGCACGGGCAAGACGACCTTGTTGCGCGAATTGTTCGCCGACAACATCGTGCGCCGCGCCAGCGTGCTGTCCTGCCTCGATCGCGCCGGCGACGCCTTCATCGGCAAGGTCGCCGTCGCCTTCGAAGGCGTGCGCGACCCGATCACCATCGCCCGCTTGCGTCCGGAACTGACGGGCTTTGAAATGGTCGTCGCTTCGTCGAACAATGCGGCGGTGGAAAACATTTCCGGCGACCTCCCAAAACCCAAGCAACTGGGCAAGGAATGGGCGCGCACGCGCTATTTTGAAAGCGTGGCGCGCCGGATCGTGGCCGACGGCAATGGCGCCAACCGCGCCCTGGGCGAGGCGGAAGCGCCGTGGGGCTTGATGTCCTGCGCGCTGGGCAACAGCGCGAACCGCCGCCGCTTCGTCAGCAATTTCTATGACGACGACTGGGACAAGACCACGACGCGCAAGACGCCGAACGCGCAAAATATCCGCCAGTGGTTGGCCAGCCACCAGGGCGTGAGCTTTGCCCAGGCCGCGCGCGAATTCCGCGAAACGGAACACGTGGTGGAAAAAGCCCTGGCCGAGCACGCCCAATACGCGGCCTTGTGGCAAGCCGTGGGCACGTGCACGGAAGCCGAATTCATCCACAGCAGCCAGCAAGCGCTGATCGCTGCCGAGCAGGAAATGGATGCGGCCAATGGCGCCCTGTCCGACGCGCTGGCGCAACAGGACACCTTGCTGGTCAGCAAGAAGGAATTGCTGGAAGAAGAACGCCTGGTGGCGCTGACACAGCCCGGTTTCTTTGCCCGCCTGTTCCGCACGGCACCGGCGCGCGCCTACAAGGACGCCTTCGTGGCCAATGTCGAGGCGCAGCGCCAGGCCGCGCGCGACGTGTCCGCCATCAAGCTGCTGCTCAAGGGCGAACTGGAGCCCCGTTGCGAACGCGCCCGCAACAGCCTGCACATCGCCCTGCGCACGGCGCAATCGCGCCAGCGCGAATGGGATGACAGTACGGAACTGCTGCGCCGCGCGCGCATGCGCTTCCCCACCATCGCCGCGCCGGCGAGCCTGGAAGAGCTGGACGGCGACGCCTTGCAAATTGGCGGCCTGTGGCATGAACCGGCACTGGCCCGTTTGCGCTCGCGCCTGTTCGCCAAGGCCCTGGCCCTGCATGAAGCATGGCTGGCGGAAGTGGCAAAGAAAGGCGGACCCGGCTTCGGCGGCAACTTGCTGGCCGTCTCCAAATTGCTGAAAAACAAGCGCGCCTATGACCAGTCGCACATCGCCATGGTCTGGCACAGCCTGTTCATGGTGGTGCCCGTCGTGTCGACGACGTTCGCCTCGTTCGCGCGCCAGTTCCAGGGCATGGGTCCCGAATCGCTGGGCTGGCTGTTCATCGATGAAGCGGGCCAGGCCGTGCCGCAAGCGGCGCTGGGCAGCCTGTGGCGCGCCAAGCGCGCCGTCGTCGTGGGCGACCCGCTGCAGATCGAACCCGTGTTCACGGTGCCGGGCCGCCTCGTGCAAACCTTGTCCGCCCAGTCGCCGCACACGCAGGACGGCAGTTATGCGCCGACAAGCGTGTCCGTGCAGACACTGGCCGACAAGGCCAACCGCTATGGCGCCACTGTAGGCGCGAATAGCGCGCAACCGCTGTGGATCGGCAGCCCCCTGCGCGTGCACCGCCGCTGCGTGGAACCGATGTTTTCGCTGGCCAACAGCATCGCCTACGAAGACAAGATGGTCTACGGCTTGAGCGAGCGCACGCCGCCAGCCGGCGCGCGGGGACTCACGCGTGGCCCCAGCTGCTGGATCGACGCCGCCGGCCCCGTCAGCTACAAGCAGGTCGTGCCCGTGCAACTCGATTTCGTGCTGGAAGTGCTGCTGAAGCTGTATCGCCGCGACGGCAAGCTGCCCGACATGTATGTGATCACGCCGTTCAAGGCCGTGCGCAACGAATTGCGCTCGCGCATCGTGGACATGGACTGGGATCGCCGCCTCGGCTACGGCAAGGCGCCGACGGCCCGCGAATTGCGCCAGTGGAGCAGCCAGATGGTGGGCACCGTGCATACCTTCCAGGGCAAGGAACAAAGCGTCGTGATGCTGGTCCTCGGCGCCGACGACAGCACGGTGGGCGCGGCGCAGTGGGCGGCGGCCACGCCGAACCTGCTCAACGTGGCCCTGACGCGCGCGCAGCACCATGTGTACATCGTCGGCAACTCGCTGCTGTGGGGACAGTTGCCGCACTTTGCGCCGGCGTGCGCGCAATTGCCGCATGCGGGCATGCATGAGTTTTTGGTGGAGATGGGTTGACGGCCCCATGACCATGCTTTACGGCGTAGGTCGGATTAGGTCCGCAGGACCGTAATCCGACAATATGGTTGGCGCATGATGTCGGATTACGCGCTTGCGCGCTAATCCGACCTACAGTCCTCGAGCGGAAACACTAAAGTGAACGTCGTGGCGGCCGCATCGGACGCCACGGTCGCGCTGCCGCTATGCAACTGCATGATGGCCGTGACGATGGCCAGGCCCAGGCCTGTGGAAGCGGCCGAATCGCTGCGGGCCGGGTCGGCGCGATAAAAACGCTCGAACAAATGGGGCAAGTGGCGCGCGGGGATGGCCGGGCCGAGGTTGCTCACGCTCAGTTCCACGCCCTCGTTCGTCGCGTGCGAGCGCAGCAGGATCGTGCTGCCCGGCGCCGCGTGGCGGATGGCGTTCGACAGCAGATTACCGAGCGCGCGGCGCAGCAGTTGCGGCTCGGCCGTCACCGTGCCGCTGCCGTGGCAAGCCAGCGCCAGCTCGCGCTCTTCGGCCAGGCCTTCAAAGAAATCGGCCAGGCGCAAAAACTCGTCCTGTATGGGCAGGACTTGCTTGACGAGCAGCATTTCCTCCTGCTGGGCGCGCGCCAGAAACAGCATGCTGTCGATCATGCGCGACAGCCGTTCCAGCTCTTCCACATTCGACGACACCAGCTGTTCATATTCGTGCGCGCTGCGCGGACGAGCCAGCATGACCTGGCTTTGCCCCAGCAGATTGGTGACGGGCGTGCGGAATTCATGCGCCAGGTCGGCGGAAAATTGCGACAGCCGCGCATAGCCTTCCTGCAAGCGCGCCAGCATGGCGTTCAGGGCCTGTATCAGGGGCAGTAATTCCGTGGGCGCGCCGCGCGCATCGAGCTGCTGCTCCAGCTTGCCCGGCCGCACGAGGGCTGCGTGCGCGGCGATATTGCGCAGCGGTCGCAATCCCCGCAGCAGCATCAGGCTCGCCAACAGGGCCGCCACCAGCGCGCTGACGGCCACCGAAACGACGATCTGCCAGCGATAGGCGGCAAACATGGCCGTGCGGTCGCCGTAGACCCGGGCGACGGAAATGTCCGCCATCTGCGCCGGATCGCCGATGCGCGCGCTGGCCGCCACCACGCGTGCGGGATAGCCGTCGCGGCTGGTCCAGCTGACGATATCGCTGTTTGTCACGGGCGCATCGACGGCAACGGGAACAGCATGCGCCACCGTCTCGCCGTTCGGATTGACGTCGATCAAACGCGTGCCATCGGCGCGCACGATGCGCACCAGCGAATTCTCTTGACCGCTCATGGTGTCGCGGAAATACTGGGGCCGTTCGCGGATGATGTCGAGGGTGCCCGCATTACCCAGCAATTGCTGGATCTGCCGCAGTTTACCCAGCAACAGAATATCGTCGCGGCGCTCGATTTCCGCCACAAACGAGCGGTACAGATGCATGCCCAGCCCGGCCGACACGAGCGCCACGATCAGCACGAAGACGAGCGTGACGCGCAGGGTCAGCGAGCGGCGAAGTTGCGCCAGTTTCATGCGTCAGCTGCCGTGGGCGCGCGCAATTCGCAGACATAGCCCATGCCCCGCAAGGTGTGGATCAGCTTGGGTTCGAACGGGTCGTCGAGCTTGCTGCGCAGGCGGCGGATGGCCGCGTCGATGACGTTGGTGTCGCTCTCGAAATTGATGTCCCACACTTGCGAGGCGATGATGGAGCGCGACAAGACTTCGCCCTGGCGCCGCGCCAGCAGATGCAGCAAGCCGAACTCCTTCGCCGTCAGGGTGATGCGCTGGCCTTGGCGGCTGACCTTGCGTTTCATCACGTCGATTTCCATGTCGCCGATGCGGATGACGTCGTCTTCGCGCGGCGGCCCGCGCCGCAGCAAAGTGCGGATGCGCGCCACCAGTTCGGCAAAGGCGAATGGTTTCACCAAGTAATCATCGGCGCCCAGTTCCAACCCTTTGACCCGGTCCTGCACTTCGTCGCGCGCCGTGAGGAAAATCACGGGCACGTCCGCGCCGCCCTCTTGCAGCCGCAGCGCGCGCAAGACTTGCCAACCGTCCATGATGGGCAGCATCACGTCGAGCACGATGAGATCGGGTGACTCCGTACTTGCCATGTGCAGGCCGTCGCGGCCGTTGCGCGCCAGGCTGACCGTAAAGCCGGACTCGGCCAGACCGCGCAGCAGATAGTCGCCCGTCTTCGGTTCGTCTTCTATGACCAGGATGCGCATCGGTGGGGGCTTTCTTGTGGGAAGTTGGACCATTCTACGCCGCACGCAGGGCGCAGCAGATGATAAAAATGTCATGCGCCGATCATCTTCTCGTAGGGCAACGCTGGCCATACTGGCGTCACTTACTCAACGGACAGCCACATGAAAAACCTGTTACTCGGCAGTACCCTGCTGTGCCTGCTGGCCAGCCCAGTCCACGCCCAGCTGCGCAAGATCGATGACCTTTCGCTGGCGGCGGCCAACAAGCTGGCCGACGCGGCCATGGCTGCCTGCCAGGCGCAAGGCCGGCACATCGTCGTCACCGTGCTGGACCGTGGCGGCAATATTGTCGCCGTGCAGCGCGCCGATGGCGTCGGGCCGCACAACACGGATGCCAGCCGGCGCAAAGCCTACACGGCCCTGTCGACGAAAACCGATACGCAGGCGCTGGCCGTGGCCGCGCGCGGCAATCCCGACATGGCCAATTTGACCACCGTGCCGGAACTCTTGCTGCTGGGCGGCGGCCTGCCCTTGCGAACCAAGGGCGAAGTGGTCGGCGCCATCGGCGTGGCTGGCGGCGGTGGCGCGCAGCAAGACCGCGCCTGCGCCCATGCCGCCCTGGCCGCCATCCCCGAACTCGATTCCCCTACCCTGTAAAGAAAGATACGACGATGACCACACTGAAACACATTACCGCCGCCCTGGCCTTCGCCAGCCTGTCCGGCATGGCCCTGGCCGCCGCCAATCCCTTGAGCGTGCACATCCTCGACTTGCAGAGCGGCCAGCCGACGGCGGGCGTAACGGTCACCCTGGAGCAAAAGAACGGTGAAGGCTGGCAACAGCTGGGCAGCGCCGTGACGAATGCGCAGGGACGCATCGCGGCCATGTATCCGGTGGATGCGCCCATGCAGGCGGGCGACTACCGCATCGTGTTCAAGACAGGCGAGCACTATGCACGGCTGAAACAGGAAACGTTTTTCCCGGAAATCCCCGTGCAATTTCACGTGGAAAAGACGGACCAGCACTATCACATCCCGCTGCTGCTCAGCCCTTTCGGCTTTTCCACGTATCGCGGTAACTGACCGTTGATCAGGCCACCGTCTTTGCCGTCTGACCGAACAGCACGCTTTTCGCGTCGCCGCTGACGGTCGGCTGCACATTGATCTCGGCCGCCCGCGCATATGCGCGCACGGTGGCGGGACGGGCGGCGATGGCCGCGAACCAGCGCGCCAGGTGCGGGAAATCTTCCAGCTTCTGGCGCTGGCGTTCGTGCGGCACGATCCACGGGTAGATCGCCATGTCGGCGATGGAATAGCTGTCGCCGGCCACGAATGCGCGGTCGGCCAGGCGCTTGTTCAACACGCCATATAGCCGGTTCGTTTCATTCACGTAGCGCGTGATGGCGTAATCGATGGGTTCGGGCGCATATTGCACGAAATGGTGATTTTGCCCGGCCATGGGGCCCAGGCCGCCCATTTGCCAGAACAGCCACTGCATGACTTCGGCGCGTCCGCGCACGTCCGCCGGCAGGAATTGCCCGCTTTTCTCGGCCAGGTATTGCAGAATCGCGCCCGACTCGAACAACGACAACGGCGCGCCGCCATCTTCCGGCGCCTGGTCGACGATGGCGGGAATGCGGTTGTTCGGCGCGATGGCGAGAAACTCGGGCTTGAACTGCTCGCCCTTGCCGATATGCACGGGAATGATGTTGTAGGGGATGCCCGCTTCTTCCAGGAACATCGTCACTTTGTGCCCATTGGGCGTGGTCCAGTAATACAGGTCGATCATCGTCGTCTTTCAGCTCGTTGGCATAGGGCGGGCGTAACTATTGTCGCGCCGCAACTGGTGTGCATGGATATAATGCCACGTAAGCGAAAAACAAGACGGCGCCCAGGCAGGGCAAGCATTCACTCGCACCGTCACGCAGGCATCCCGACATTCCAGAGCACAAACAAAGAAAGCCGACCATGCGCAAACTCCTGATCGTCACGCTGTCCGTCCTGCTGTCAGGCTGTGTCCAGGACTTCGCCATCTACATGTTCGACGGCCAGGACCATTCCCTGACCATACGCCGCCAGCAACGTTATTTTTGGCAAGATACCGTGGAGGTGCAGCTGATGGCGACCAATCTGCCGCAATGCCAGCGCCTGCATACCCTGTCGACGGATGCGCCGGCCGACATCACCGTCGAGCTGTTTGCGGCCGGCGATGGCATCTGGAATATCCGCATGGGCAAGCAGTTGTGGCAAGCGGAAACGAATACCTGCAATGAACTGACGGAAATGGAAAACGACCCGAAAGCCGACCTGGGCCAGCCGGTCGGGCAATTCGTGGTCGTCGATGACAAGCTGGAATTCGAACCGGCACCGCCAGCGGCAGCGCCAGCCCGGTAAAACCCTAGCGCGTCGCCAGGCTGCGCAGCGGCTTTTTCGCCACGGCGCGCGGTGCGCCAGCCGAGCTTGCCGCCAGGCGCGGCGCCGTGCCCGACTCTTGCGCCGACAGTTTGAAGCGCGCCACCAGCTGCGCCAGCACGGCCGCCTGGTCCTGCATGCTCGACGCCGCTGCCGCCGCCTCTTCCACCAGTGCCGCATTTTGCTGCGTCACGCTATCCATTTCCGTGATCGCCTGGTTGACGTGGCCGATACCCGTGCTTTGCTCGTGCGAGGCGGCCGTGATGTCGGCCATGATGTCGGTGACGCGCGACACGGAAGCGACCACCTGATCCATGGTCGTGCCCGCCTGTGCGACGAGGGTGCTGCCGGCCGCGATGCTGTCGACGGAGGCGCCGATCAGTTCCTTGATTTCCTTGGCCGCGCCCGCCGAGCGCTGCGCCAGGTTGCGCACCTCGGACGCCACGACGGCGAAGCCGCGTCCCTGTTCACCGGCGCGCGCCGCTTCCACCGCCGCGTTCAGGGCCAGGATATTCGTCTGGAAGGCGATGCCATCGATGACGCCGATGATGTCGACGATCTTGCGCGACGAAGCGTTGATCGTGTCCATGGTGCCGATCACTTGCGCCACCACGGCGCCACCCTGGCGCGCCACGGCGGAAGCGGACTGCGCCAGTTCATTTGCCTGCACGGCGTTGCCCGCGTTCTGCGTCACGGTCGAGGTCAGTTCCTCCATCGAGGCGGCCGTTTCTTCCAGCGAACTGGCTTGCATTTCCGTGCGCGCCGACAAGTCCATATTGCCGCTGGCGATCTCGCTCGATGCCGTGGCGATCGTCTCGGCGCTGTGGCGGATTTCGCTGATCGCATCGACCAGGTTCGATTGCATGGTTTTCATCGCGTACAGCACGCTGTGGCGGTCGTTGGCATGCGTGCGCACGACGCCGCTCAAATCGTTATTTGCGATCTTTTCGGCCACGTCGGCCGCATATTCGGGGTCGCCGCCCAGCGCATGGCGCAGGCTGCGGTTGATCACCACGACGACGGCGGACAGCAGCGCGCAGACGAGTACCAGCACGCCCAGCGAGGTGAGCAGCGACTGGCGGAAGGCCGCGTCGATATCGTCCATGTACACGCCCGTCACGATGGTCCAGCTCCATGGCTTGTAGGCCACCACGCGGCTCATCTTCGGTTCGGGGGTCTTCTGGCCGGGACGGGGGAAATAATAGTGAACGAAGCCCTTGCCCGTATCGGTCTTGCCGACGGCAACGATGTCGCGGTACAGATAGGTGCCGTTGGCATCTTTAAAATCCGCCATGTTCTTGCCATTCGTTTGCGGCGCGGCAGGATTCATCACGACAACGGCGTCGAGGTTGATGATGGACAAATAACCGGTCTCGCCGAAACGCATGCTCTTGATCACGGCCGTGGCCTGCTTTTGCGCTTCTTCCTTCGTCAAGGCGCCGCTGGCGGCCAGGTCGCCGAACATCTTGACGGCGCCCAGGCCCAGGTCGGCGGCATTGCTCAGGTCGGCGCTGCGCTCTTCGATGCGGATCTTGCGGATTTCCAGGGCGTTATAGACAAAAATAACGGTGATGCACAACAGGCTGCAAATCAGGGGAATCCATAACTTCTGCTGGAACGTCAATTTCTTCATGCTGTGTCTCCAACTATCTATGTGCGGCGAAAGGCGTGGCCCGCTTCCAGCTCGGCAGGCCAGGAATGCGGCGGCGACGGTGCTCTGGCGGCACCGTTCAGACGACACCAGCATACGCTCGAAATACCGATATTTACAATGCCGGGAAGCAATGATTTGTGCCTGGTGTTGTTAATGCGTTGTCGTTGCACATGCTGCATCGCAATAGAATTAGCGTCAGCACGCGTGCTTTTTTTACGCTACAGTCGCTCTACCGTCGCCACCGCGCAAGGAATCCCATGTCGACCACATTCACCTGGCAAGGCTTTGCCATCCTGTCGGCCATGTTCGCGGCCCTGACGGCCATCCTGGGCAAGCTGGGCGTCGCTCACCTGAACAGCAATATGGCCACCTTGATACGCACGGGCGTCATCCTGCTGGTGACGGCCGCCATCATCTCCCTGCGCGCCGAATGGCAGCGCCCCAGCGGCGGCAACTGGGTGGGCTGGACTTGCCTGATCGCCTCGGGCGTGGCCACGGGATTGTCGTGGCTATGCTATTTCCGCGCATTGCAGCTGGGTCCCGTCTCGCTGGTGGCGCCCGTCGACAAGCTCAGCGTGGCGCTCGTCATGCTGGCTGGCTGGCTGGTGCTGGGCGAACCGTTCACGCTGAAGGCGGCCGCCGGCGGCGGATTGATCGTGCTCGGCTCGCTGATTTTGCTGCTGTGAGGCATTCCACGGCACGGGGGGCGCGCCTGTGTCAGAATGCACGCCGCATAGATCGACACACGAAAGAACAGCATGACCAAGAATGAAGCCATGAAACGCATCAACGACCGCCTGGGCAAACCCACCCTGACGGAGAAAAATACGCACTTTGCCAGCGTCGCCAGCTATGGCACGGACGAAGGCTGGTGGCTGAAGATCCCCTTCCTGACGTTCAAGCAGGAATTGCACTTCATCCTCAACAATGAAAAAACGAAAAGCTTCCAGCACCTGAAAATCGGCGCCAACCAGATCCTCAGCCCCGGCATGAAGTTCCGCAGCACGGGCGGCGCCGCCGACGCCTTCATGTCGGCCTCGGCGCCGAAACGCCTGGTCGACTTGCTCGACGGCGGCAGCAAGTACAACTTCACCAAGCATTTCATCAACGATTACCGCTACTAAAACACCTGACCAAACCTACTGCGCGGCGCGCTTTGCGCGCCTGCGATGCTCACCGTACTAGAGTACGGTTGCGCTTCTTAGCCACAAATCACTGCCGCTCGCGACGGTTTTGTCAGGTGCTCTTCATGTCGTTAGTCTTCCCTTGGCGGCAGCCACGCGTGCAGCAAATGCTGCGCGATGTCGAGCGCATCGTCGCGGCTGGTGCCGAAATGCAGGGGGTAGCCCCAGAACTTGCCGAACATCACGGCAAAAGCCTTGCCCGCCAGGCGCTTGGCGGCGCTCGGCTCGACCAGCACCATGCCCTGGATATACGCGCGGATGGCCGCCTTGTTCTGCTTCATCCAGAGCGCAGCCCGCTTGCGCTCTTCCTGCGGGTGTTCGTGCCCCTCCTCGTCAAAACCTTCCTCGCTGAGAATGACAAACGCCTGGCGACGCGCCAGCAGCGCGTCAAACTGGACAAACAGCATATCGGGCTGGACAGGCGCTGCCTCGCGGCGCATCCAGACGAGGGGAAAAGTGGATAGATCAAGCTGCATGGTGATGACTCCTTCAAGGGGTTGCCGTTCCTCCTTACCTTCATCAGAACACTGGCGGCGGCGGTTGCCGTTGAAGCGGGGCTGCGGATACCCATACGATAGCGCTGGCGGCGCTGCGCGTCATTGCATAAAATAGCCACAATATTATTCAATCCAGCCAAACCATTCCCATGCCCTCTCCCCTCTTGCCCAAGGTGCTGACGGCCCAGCTGGGCCTCGAGGCCGGCGCTTCCCTCATCGATTTCGACATCGATGGCGTGCTGCGCCCGCTGCTGGCCGTGGGACTGGCCAGCGTGCCCGAGGATGGCGAGCAGGCGCCGCACCGGCACCGCAAGGGGCAGCTGCTGTATGCGACGCGTGGCGTGATTCATTGCGAGGTGGACAGTGGCGTGTGGATCGTGCCGCCCCAGTGCGCCGTGTGGATACCGGGCGGCCTGATGCATTCGGCGCAGGGCGTGGGCGAGGCCGCATGTTATTGCCTGTTTGTTGAACCGGCCATGGCGCCGGCCTTGCCGGCCGTCTGCTGCACCGTGGCCGTGTCGCCCCTGCTGCGCGAACTGATCTCCAAGGCGGCCGGTTTTCCCACCCTGGCCGCGCTGCATGGCGCGCAAGAACGCCTGGTGCTCACCCTGCTCGATGAACTGGCGGCCGCGCCCGTGGAAGACTTGCACCTGCCGATGCCACGCGATCCTCGCCTGCGCCGCCTGGCCGCCCTGCTGCTGGCGCAGCCCGGCGATAAAAGCACCCTGGCCGAATGGGCCGGCCGCATCGGCATGAGCGAGCGCAGCATGACCCGGCAATCACTGGAGGAACTGGGCATGAGCGTGGGCCGCTGGCGCCGGCAATTGCACGTCATCCTGGCCTTGCAGCGGCTGGCGCAAGGCCACAGCGTGAAAGCGGTGGCGCTGGAACTCGGTTATGAAAACACGAGCGGTTTCGTCACCATGTTCCGCAAGGCCGTGGGCAAGCCGCCGGCGCGCTACCTGGCGGAACGGGAATCGAAGAGGATATAAAAACGCATAAAAAAGGCGGCATCACGCCGCCTTCGTCACGCATCGTCGCCGAACAATCAGCTTTCGCGCGCCAATGCCAGAAATTCCGTGCGCAGCGCCAGGTTCGGCTGCATCTCGCCCAGCATGGCCGAGGTGATGGTTTCCTCGCCCGGCGTGCGGATGCCGCGGCTTTCCATGCACAGGTGGCGGCAGCGTACGACCACGCCCACCGATTTCGGTTCCAGCACTTCCATCAGGGCATTGGCGATCTGCATCGTCATGCGTTCCTGCACTTGCAGGCGCTTGGAGAAGCAATCGACGAGGCGCGTCAGTTTCGACAGGCCGACGATCTTGCCGTTGGGCACGTAGCCGATGGTGGCCTTGCCGAAGAATGGCGCCAGATGGTGTTCGCAATGGCTGTAGACGGGAATGCCGCGCACGACGATCAGCTCGTTGTACTGTTCCGCGCCATCTTCAAACGCTTTCAGCAAATCCACCGGATCCTGGCCATAGCCGGACGTCCAGTGCTTCCACGCCTTGGCCACGCGCGCCGGCGTTTCCAGCAAGCCGGGACGCTGCGGATCTTCGCCAAAGCTGCTGATCAGCCGACGCCAGTCGTTTTCGGAGAATTCTTCTTGAGACATGCTACACCACCCTAAAATTTGCAATTGCCGTCAGTATATAGAAAATGTGACAGGCTGCCCCGACGGCCATTGCTTTCCCTATGGCTTAGGCGGACGGTGCGCGCGCACCAGCAGCGCGGAAATCGACACGCTCGAACTCGCCTCCGGCCACACGTCGCCGGGGCCGAACCAGCGCGCCTCGGCGATCTCGTTTTCATCGACACGGATCTCGCCATCGAGATAATCGGCCGTAAACGCGATCATCAGCGAATGGGGAAACGGCCAGGACTGGCTCATGAAGTATTGCAGGTTGTGCACGCGCAAGCCCACCTCTTCCATCACTTCGCGGTGCACGGCTTCCTCGATCGATTCGCCCGCTTCCAGGAAACCAGCCAGTGGACTGAAACGCTGCGATGGCGAGTGCTTGTGCATGGCCAGCAGCACCTGGTCGCCCTTGCGGATGAGCACCATCATGGCCGGCGAAATGCGCGGATACGCGAGCATGCCGCAGGCGGCGCACGTGAAACAGCGTTCGCCGCGCGTGCGCTGCATGGGCGTGGCGCACACGCCGCAATGGCGGTGCGTGCGCGCCCACTCGGCCAGCTGCACGGCGCGGCTGGCCAGGCCCAGGAAGGCGTCGTCGACGGCATTGAACAGGGTGCGCATGCCGTGCCAGGCCAGGCCGGCGCCGGCGGGCAATTCCTCGTCGGCCCAGACCGTCTGGCAATAGCGGCCTTGCCACAAGCCCACGGGCTGGGCGTCGCCGAGGTCGATATCGAGCGCGGCCACCTCGGCGGCAGTGGGCAGGGCCAGCTCGGGCGTGCGCAACAACAGACGCCCGCGGTGAAAGACAAAGGTCAGCGTCTGGTCTGCGGCCGGGGCAGGTTCGGGCGCATCGATCAGGGGGACAAAGGCATCGGGAGTCTGCAGCATGCTCGGTGGAATTTGTAAAGGTTGCTCATCATACTCCCGCTGCCGGACGCTTGCGCGCATAGCAGCGCCGCAGCGGCAAAGCAAGCATTCATCAGCCATGGCCGTATTTTTTTTGCGTCAAGCCCAATCCGTTGCGTAAACGATACTGATAACGATTCTCATTTACGAAATAGCGCCCAGTTATTACAATACCGCCTACCCCGTCTCCATCGCCAGCCACTTGCCCGCGTGCCCAAGCACAACGGCGCAGAGCCAGCCAGGAACCACTACCCTGACCTTTTCGAAAGAGCAAGATGGCAATCAAGAGCCGCAAACACGCACCTACCCGTTTCAACCAGCACATCGGCGCCGCCCTGGCCGTGATGCTGCTGCCCGTCGCCGCCCAGGCGGCAGACCCGGCCGGCCAAAGCGCCCCGGCATCGCAGCAAACCCTGAACGAAATCAAGGTCGTGGGCTCCAAGGAAAATGATTTCAAGGCCGAAAAAGCCTCGTCGCCGAAATACACGGAAGACCTGGTCAACACGGCGCAAACCATCGTCGTGATCAAAAAGGAATTGATCGAGCAGCAAGGCGCGCTGACCCTGACGGACGCGCTGCGCAACACGCCCGGCGTCGGCACCTTCTTCCTCGGCGAGAACGGCAACACGAACACGGGCGACGCCGTCTACATGCGCGGCTTCGATGCCTCGGGCAGCATCTATGTCGATGGCGTGCGCGACGTGGGTTCCATCTCGCGCGACGTCTTCAACATCGAACAGATCGACGTATTGAAGGGCCCGGCGGGCACGGACAGCGGCCGCGGTTCGCCGACCGGTTCGATCAACCTGGTCAGCAAGACGGCCACCATGGAAAACAAATTCAATTCCCTGCTGACGGCGGGCAGCGGCAAGCAGAAACGCGCCACGGCCGACTGGAACCGCATCATCGACGCCGATTCCGGCACGGCCTTCCGTCTGAACCTGATGACGCAGGACAGCGGCAACCCGGCGCGCGATGAAGTCAAGAACAAGCGCTGGGCCTTCGCGCCCACCGTCACCTTCGGCATCGGCAAACCGACGCGCATCACGGCCAGCTACCTGCACGTGGATCAAAACAACGTGCCCGACGGCTTTGTGCCGACCATCGGCTTGCCAGGCTACTCGACGCCGGACACCATCACGCCGACGAACAAGGTGATCCGTACCTTCCTGAACGGCGCCGCCAAGGTCGATCCGAAGAATTTCTACGGTTCCACTGCGGATCACGACAAGGTCAAGGCCGACATGGGCACCTTGCGCATCGACCATGACTTCTCGCCGACCGTGCAGTTCCAGAACACCACGCGCTACGGCAAGACCAAACAGGATTACCTGCTGACGGCCTTCATGGGCAGCACCGCCAACCTGAAGACGCCGGTCGCCGCTGATCCGTCGACCTGGACCCTGGCACGCTCGCTGCGCACCGTGAAGGACCAGGAAAACACGATTCTGACCAACCAGACCGTGGTCAGCGCGCAATTCGACACGGGCGTGCTGAAACACTCGGTGGTGGCTGGCGCCGAATTCACCAGCGAAAAACAGACCAACTACAGCTATGTGCCTGCCAGCCTGGGCACCATGCCGGACGCCAATCTGTACCATCCGAATCCGCGCGACCCCGTCACCGGCTACCAGCCCGTGCGCAACGGCGCGTTCACCGAAGGCGAAGTCAACACGCAAAGCCTGTATGTGTTCGACACCGTCAAGTTCGGCGACAAGTGGATCTTCAACGGCGGCGTGCGCTTCGACCATTTCAACACCACGTATGACGCCGTCACCCTGCAAACGGCCGTGACCGCACCGGCAGTACAGCCATTGCCAGTGGGCACGCCGATTCCTACCCACTTGACCCTGAGCGACACCTTGGCCAACGGCAAGATTTCGGCCATGTACAAGCCGACGCCGGACAGCAGCGTGTATGCCTTGCTGGCCACGTCGAAAGCGCCACCCGGCGTCAACTTCGCCCTGAGCACGGGCGCCAGCAGCGCGCAAAACCCGAAATATGACCCGCAGGAAACCATTACCAAGGAAATCGGCACCAAGTGGGACTTCCTGAAGCAAAAGCTGTCGCTGTCGGCCGCCGTCTACCAGACCACCGTCAAGAATGAAGTGGAACAAGATCCTGTGATCCCGACCATTTATTACCAGACCGGCAAGAAGCGCGTGGAAGGCCTGGAATTGGGCGTGGTGGGCGAGATCATGCCGAACTGGCTCGTCAGCGCCGGCTACACCCGCATGAACACCAAGGTCGAGTCGGGCAGGGTCGTCACGGCCAGCGGCGTCAACAACCTCAGCTACACGCCTAAACAGGCGTTTACGGGCTGGACCTCGTACACCCTGCCCTTCGGCCTGAAGATCGGTGGCGGCGCGCGTTACGTGGGTGAAATGCTGCGCGGCACCGATGGCGCCGTCGGCACGCCGGCCCGCGTGGATGCCTACTGGGTCTTCGACGCCATGGCAACCTACACCGTCAACAAGAACCTCGACCTGCAGCTGAACGCCTACAACCTGGCCGACAAGACCTATGTGGCGGCCATCAACAAGTCCGGTTTCCGCTACACCCCGAGCCAGCCACGTTCGTTCAGCCTGACGGCCAATATCAAGTTCTGACGTCAATAGAACACGACTGCGCCACATCAAGCCCCTCTTCGGAGGGGCTTTTTTATTGTCCTGATAATCTTGCCTTTTTGGCGTACCGCCACCGTGCCGCGACTAGCGTATGAAAAGTCATACAGCGATGGCCCGCCGCGTCCAATATTTCGCGCAAGCAGGCCAAATTGCGACATCCTGACAACAAAAAAAGCTTCCTTAAATCAACAACTTAAGAAGTTATGCGCCAAATGCCGATTTCAGGCATATCCTTTGCTATGTACAGGTTTTGCTGCAAATAATCGCTGGCACGCAAGGGCTTGTTTTTGAGAAATATTGACTCCAAGCTTGAGTTGCTCGCAATCAATAATCCGCTCACAGCGGCGCTTCATTTGGAGGAGTCAAAATGAAAAAGAAACGGCCATTAACCCTGTACATCCTGATTGCCATGGTCCTCGGCATTATTGTCGGCTATGGATGCAATACCGCCTTCCCTGATGCCAAGCTCAGCGCTCAGATCGCTGGCAATATTTCCATCGTCACCGACGTTTTCCTGCGCCTGATCAAAATGATCATTGCGCTGCTCGTATTCTCCACCCTGACGGTCGGCATCGCCCACATGGGCGACGGCAAGACGGCGGGCCGCATCGGCCTGAAAGCCATGTGCTGGTTCGTCGTTGCCTCGCTCGTGTCGCTGGCGCTGGGCATGGTGCTGTCGAACCTGATGCAGCTGGGAACCAACCTGGGCTTGCCATTGCCGGACGTCCACGCTTCGACGAATTTGAAAACGGCCGCCTTCACCTTGAAAGATTTCTTCACGCACCTGGTGCCGAAGTCGCCGATCGAGGCCATGGCCAACAATGAAATCCTGCAAGTACTGGTGTTCTCGATCTTCTTCGGCGGCGCACTGGCCGGCCTGGGCGAATCGGGCAAGACCCTGACGGCCGTCGTCGACCAGCTGGCGCAAGTCATGCTGCGCATCACCGGCACCATCATGAACTTGGCCCCACTGGCCGTGTTCGCCGCAATGGCTTCCGTCATCACCACGCACGGCCTGGGCGTGCTGGTCACGTTTGCCAAGTTCATGGGCGGCTTCTACCTGGGCCTGCTGTGCCTGTGGGCACTGCTGATCGGCGCCGGCTTCGTCGTCATCGGCCCGCGCGTCTTCAAACTGGTTGGCCTGATCCGTGAACCATTCTTGCTGGCATTCTCGACGGCCAGCTCGGAAGCGGCCTATCCAAAACTGCTGACGGCGCTCGACCAGTTCGGCGTGGACCGCAAGATTTCCAGCTTCGTGTTGCCGATGGGCTACTCCTTCAACCTCGATGGCTCGATGATGTACTGCACCTTCGCCGTGCTGTTCATCGCGCAAGCCTACGGTATCGACCTGTCGATCGGCACGCAGATCACCATGCTGCTGCTGCTGATGCTGACCTCGAAAGGCATGGCCGGCGTGCCGCGCGCCTCGCTGGTGGTGATTGCCGCGACCCTGAACCAGTTCAATATTCCGGAAGCGGGCCTGCTGCTGCTGATGGGCGTCGATCAATTCCTCGACATGGGCCGTTCGGCCACCAACGCGGTCGGCAATGCCGTCGCCACGGCCGTCGTCGCCAAGTGGGAAGGTGGCCTGGCCACCGAGGAGGAAGCAGCCGCAGCCAACGCGGCCAGCCAGAACACGGAAAGCCATTGGGGCGAAGCGGATCACGCTAGCAAAGCCTGATAGCGCCATGGCCCGCCACAAGCGGGCTATTTATTTGTTGTCCATGTTGAGTAACAAGCAGTCAGGTAGTGCGATCAGTAGTCATTCCAACCTATTAGAGAGATTTTCATGAAAAAAGTCCTGTTTACCCTGCTGACCCTCGGCGCAGCCTCCACCGGCGCCCTGGCCCAATCGAACGTGACCATGTATGGCGTGGCGGACGCCGGCCTGGTGTTCGACAAGGATGCCGCCGGCGACCGCCTGAACCGCGTCGCTTCCGGCATCGCCTCGGGCTCGCGCATCGGCTTCAAGGGCAAGGAAGACCTGGGCGGCGGCCTGGCCGCCACCTTCGTGCTGGAAAGCGGTTTCAATATCGACACCGGCACCTCGGGCCAGGGCGGCCGGCTGTTCGGCCGCCAGGCGTATGTGGGCCTGACCGGCAGCGCCGGCGCCCTCACCCTGGGCCGCCAATATACGCCGTACTACCTGGCCCTGCGCGACGTGGCCGATCCGTTTGTCATCGGCCTGGCCGGCACGGCATCGAACATTATGGCGACGAATTACCGCGTCGATAATATGGTGCAATACAGCTCGCCGACCTATAGCCACCTGTCGGCCGACCTGGCGTACGGTTTTGGCGAAGTGGCCGGCGACAATGCGAAAAACCGCAGCATGGGCGGCGCCGTGCATTACATCGATGGCCCGCTGAACGTGACCCTGACGCATCACCGCCAGGAAAATGCGCTGGCGACCCAGCAAAGCCGCAACACCTTGCTGGCCACGCGCTACGACTTTGGCGTAGTACAAGGTAACTTCGGCTACGCCGACAACCGCGCCCTCGACAACAGCAAGAGCAACGACATCCTGGTCGGCTTCAGCGCACCGTTCGGCGCCACCAAGCTGGTCGCGTCGTACATCCGTCACAACGACAAGAGCAACGCCAACCGTGACGCCCAGCAGTGGGCCATTGGCGCCTTCTATGCGCTGTCCAAGCGCAGCGACCTGTACACAGGTTACGGCCACATCAGCAACAAGAACGGCGCGACCTACAAGGTTGGCAATGCCACCGACGATGGCACCGGCACCAGCGGTTTCAACTTGGGTATGCGCCACACGTTCTAAGGACGTCGAGCTGTCCGTAAAATAGAAGTGTGGGCCGCCGGATGCATATCCGGCGGCTTTTTTATTTCCGCGATTACTTAAATGCGATACTGTGGGTTCTTGCAAGTTGGCAGCTGATTTTATGAATAACAGTAGTAAACCCTCCCTTTCCTGGCGCCAGCGCCTGTCGCAACGGTCGGGCCGCGAAACGCTGGCCTGGGGCGTGGTGCTGGCCGCCTGCCTGGCCACCGTCTGGCTCGTGTATTTCTGGACCGAACGCATCGCCATCGGCAAGCTGCAGGCCAGTGGCGCGCAGCGCCTGGAGGTGTATGTCAGCAGTCTTGAAAATGCGCTGGAGAAATACGACTTCCTGCCCAAGACCCTGGAGCTGAACCGCGACGTGATCCGCCTGCTGCAGCACCCGGAAGATCCGGTGCTGGTCGATACGGTCAACCATTACCTCGAGCAGATGAATGCCCAGGCGAAATCGTCGACCATTTTCATCAGCAACCTCGACGGCAACACGCGGGCCGCCAGCAACTGGCAACAGCCCGATAGTTTTATTGGCGACAATATCTCGTTCCGCCCCTACGCCCAGGATGCGCTGCGCGGCACGCCGGGCCGCTTCTATGGCGTGGGCACGACGCGCCTGGAACCCGGTTACTTCTTTGCCCACGGCATCTACCAGAATGGCCACATGCTGGGCCTGGCAACGGTGAAGGTGAATCTGGAAACCCTGGAAAAACGCTGGGTGCAAGGCGCCGACAAGGTGATGCTGGCCGACGAGCACGGCGTGATCTTCCTCAGCTCCATGGCGGACTGGAAGTACAAGACCCTGGCGCCGCTGTCGCCCGCCATCGTCGAGGAACTCAACCGCACGCGCCAGTACTATTCGAAGCAGCTCGCTGCCATCCCCTTCGTTTCCGACCGCCAGCTGGGCAATGGCGCGCGCGTGATCAGCGTGCGCGAGCATGAACATGCCGATGCCCCGCCGAAGACCAGCTCGAGCGTCATGACGCAGATCAAGCTCAAATCGCCGCAAGGCTGGACTTTTATTTACCTGTCCGACCTGGCGCAAGCCAAGGCCAGCGCGCGCGCGGCGGCCGCCTTCTCTTGCGTGCTGCTGGGCTTTTTCATGCTGCTGTTCTTTTACCTGCGCCAGCGCCGCGCGGCCGTGGCGCAAAAATTGCGCGCCCGCGAAGATCTGCAGCACGCCTACGACAACTTGGAAGCCATGGTCGAGGAGCGCACGTCGGAACTGAACGCCATGACGCAAAGCCTGAGCCAGGAAATCGAGGTGCGCAGCAAGGCCGAGCAAAAGCTGCACATCACGCAAAACGAACTTTTTCAGGCCGGCAAGATGGCCGTGCTGGGGCAAATGTCGGCCAGCATCACACATGAACTGAACCAGCCACTGACGGCGCTGCGCACCATGTCCGACAATGCCGTCATCCTGCTCGAGCGGGGGCGGCTCGACGATGCACGGCGCAACCTGGCGAAGATATCGCAAATTGCGGCCAGGATGGGGACCATTACGGGACAATTGAAGATTTTTGCGCGCAAATCGACAACCAGCCTGACCTCCGTGTCGATCCCCACGGCGATCAGCAACGCCCTGTTCCTCGTCGAACGGCGGCTGCAGGTGGAAAATGTGCGTTTTACCCTGCAATTGCCGCCCGAAGACATCTTCGCCATGTGCGAAAGCAACCGCCTCGAGCAGGTGCTGGTGAACCTGTACGCCAATGCGCTCGATGCCATGAACGGCAGCGACGTGCGCAGCCTGCGCGTGTCCGTCGAATCCACGCCCGGGCACGTGCTGATCCACGTGGCCGACACGGGCCCGGGCCTGTCGACGGAAGTGTATGAACACCTGTTCGAACCGTTCTTCACGACCAAACCGCAAGGCCTGGGACTGGGCCTGGGCTTGGCCATTTCCGAACAGATCACGCGCCAGTTCGGCGGCGTGCTGCGCGCCGAGAACGCCCCCGGCGGCGGCGCCATCTTCACCATCGAACTACAGATAGCAACGCAGGAGGAAAAACATGTTTGACGGCTTGAAGGTCTTGCTGGTCGAAGACGACCCCACCGTACGCGAAGGCAGCGAGCAGGCATTGCAGCTGGCCGGCCTGGATGTGCTGGCCTTCCACTCGGCCGAGCTGGCCTATAAACTGCTGACGCCGGATTTCCCCGGCATCGTCGTCAGCGACGTGCGCCTGCCCGGCATGAGCGGCCTGGAATTGCTGCAAGCGGTCAAGACGCTCGATGCCAACCTGCCCGTGATCCTCGTCACGGGCCACGGCGACATCACCATGGCCGTGCACGCCATGCGCACGGGCGCCTACGATTTCATCGAAAAGCCGTATTCGTCCGACCAGCTGGTCGACGTCATCCTGCGCGCGCTGGAAACCCGGCGCCTGACCCTGGAAGTGCACAGCCTGCGCCGCCAGCTCGAGGACGGCGGCGGCATCGAAGCGCGTTTATTGGGCAATTCCGTGGCGATGCGCGACATACGGCGCCTGATACTCGACGTAGCAGACGAACCGGCCGATGTGCTGATCTATGGCGACACGGGCACGGGCAAGGAAATGGTGGCCCGCTGCCTGCACGACTTCAGCCACCGCCGCAAGCACAACTTTGTCGCCGTCAACTGCGGCGCGATTCCCGAAAGCATATTCGAGAGCGAAGTCTTTGGCCACGAACCGGGCGCGTTTACGGGCGCGGCCAAGCGGCAGGTGGGCAAGATCGAACACGCGGACCAGGGCACTTTCTTCCTCGACGAAATCGAATCGCTGCCCCTGTCGCTGCAAGTGAAATTGCTGCGCGTGCTGCAGGAACGCTATATCGAACGGCTCGGCTCGAACGTGCCCACGCCCGTCGACGTGCGCGTCATCGCGGCGGCCAAGCTGGACCTGGAAGACTTGTCGCAGCAGCAGAAATTCCGCAGCGACCTGTACTACCGATTGAATTTGATCGTGCTGCACCTGCCGCCGCTGCGCGAACGGCGCGAAGACATCCCCATCCTCTTCGAGCACTTCGTGCTGGCCGCCGCCGCCCGCTACAACCGCGCCGCGCCCGTCGTTTCCAGCGCGCAGATGCGCAACCTGATGGCCCACTCCTGGCCCGGCAATGTACGCGAACTGCGCAATATCGCCGACCGCTTCGTGCTGGGCATCGCCGGGGGCGCCTCGAGCTTGCTGGCGGCCGGACTGGCCAGTCCATTGTCGCTGGCGGAACAGGTCAACGGCTTCGAACGGTCACTGATCGAGCAGGAACTGCGCGCATATGCGGGCAACGTCAGCGAAGTGAGCGCGGTGCTCGGCTTGCCGAAACAGACCTTGTATCACAAGATGCAAAAGTACAACCTGGTGGCGGAAGAGTTCAGGTAGGCACGCCGACCCGGCCCGTGCGCAAGGGCACGACCCAGTCGGGCCGGCCGTTGGCCAGCGCCAGCCGGGCCGCCTTTTCCCAGTCATATTCCACCGCGCGCAACTGCGCCGTCCAGCTGCCATCGGCTCCCTGTTCGGCAATCGCATAGCGCGCGTGCGGCGTGCCGTTTTCCATCACGTGCGGATAACCATGGTCGTCGTCGTAGGCTTGCAAGCCCACGCTGCCCGGGTTGACGATCAGCCGGCCATCGGCTAGGCGCACCTGGCGCGGCATGTGCGTATGGCCGCACAGTATCAAGGCCGCGTCGGCCTCGCCGGCACGTTCCGCCACTTCCCGCAGCGTGGCGGCACGGCTGCCTTGCGGCGTGACGCTGTCGAGAAAATACACGAGGTCGCTGCTGGGCGTGCCATGCACGAGCAGCACGTCATGCCGCAGGCGCAAGGTGGCGGGCAGCGCATCTATCCATGCGAGTTGCTCCGGCAACAGTTGCGCGCGCGCATAGGCGTCGGACACGCCCATGCGGGCCGGATCGCCCAGCAGCTGGCGCTCGTGGTTGCCGCGGATGGTGGGCAGATTGATACCCATCAGGCGCGTCGCCGTGGCGCGCGGCTGCAGATGGCCCGAGACGATATCGCCGAGGTTGACGGTCACGTCCACGCCACGCCGGGCGATGTCGGCAAGCACGGCGTCAAGCGCGTCCAGGTTGCCGTGGATATCGGATATGGCAGCGATTCTCATGCGATGTCTCCTGTTCTTGCGCACCATTCTGCGCGCCTCCCCTGTTGCAGGCAATGCCGCGCACCAGCAATGACATGCGGTAGGACAAATCCGACGGTAATTTGCGCCGTGCGGCTACGTGATCTAAATGTAACAGTTGCTACCATTTCCTCATTGCATTAGACCTGTCGGCCGCCCCAGCGTCGCGGCCCACCCATTACTTTTCAGAGGAGTAGTTCCATGTTTGTCACGCCCGTCCCCGCCCGCCTTTCCCCACTCCGTTTGCAGCTTCTCGCCTTGCGCGGCGCCCTGATGCTGGGCGTGCTGGGCATTGCCACGGCGGCGGCCACGGCGCGGGCCGAGCCATCGCCGACACTGGACCGTGTCAGCATTTCCGTGGGGGCGTTTTCCGCCGATCCGCGCATCAATATCGGCGCCGACACGCAGTTTGGCCGCATCGACGCGCCCGAATCGAAGCCAAGCCACACCACGATTCCCCGCGTCAAGGCGGACTTGCTGATCGGCGACCGCCATGGCCTGGCGTTCGACTACTACCGCTATGATAAATCCTACACTCCCACATTGACGGGCGAAACCATCATCAATGGCCAGCCCGTGACGGGCACAGCCACGGCGAATGCCGACCTGAAACTGGACCTGGCCAAGCTGGCCTATAAATGGTGGCTGGGCAGCGGCAACGACACTTTCGGCATCGGCCTGGGCGCCGCCTACTACCATGCCAACCTGAATGGCACGGCGACCGGCATCGTCAATGGCGAAACGGCCACGGCGCGCGATTCCATCAGCGAGCACGCCTTTGCTCCGCTGCTGGAAGTGGGCTGGCGCCACGCCTTCACACCGGACTTGCGCATGTATGCGGAAGCGTCGGGCATCAAGAAAAACGGCGGGCGCATCAATGGACACATCTACGGTGGCAATATCGGCATGGAATGGTTCCCGTTCAAGAACATCGGTTTCGTGGCCGATTACGGCATCTCGAAAATCAAGCTGCACCGCGACAGCGAACGTGATGCCGACCTGAACATTCGTCTGACGGGACCGTCGGCATATGTGAAAGTACGCTTCTAAACCAGCTCAGGCCGCCGGTTTCAGCAACGTCAGCTGGAACCGCGGCAAGTCCGGATCGTCGTACGCCTCGACCCTGGCAAACGGCAGGCGCGCAAATGCCTGCCGCCAGAACGCGCAGGCAGCGACATCGGCGCGGAACGTCGCCACCATCCACGTCTGCTCGCTGCCCAGCAGCACGCGGCGCACCACTTCCAGCGCCAGCCCCCGACGCCGGTATTTGCGCAAGATGAAAAAGTCGCTGAACTCCTGCACCGGCAGCTTGCCGGCCATGCCAGGCTCCGTAATGAAAAATCCCGCCAGCGCGCCATCGACCTCGATCCAGGCGGCCGTATGGCCGGGCGCATGCACGTACTCGGCCAGCCCGGCATCGCACACATCGTAGCGGCCATCGGCCAGCACGTCCTCCCCGCTCCAGGCGGCATTGTCGTAGCAATACAGCTGGAACAGCTGCGCCAACGCCCCTTCTTCGCCCGGGGCTACGGCGCGCAATGTCATGTTCTGTGCTACCGGCATGGTCCGCCTTTCCGCCACCTGGCGTTGCTGAGATGACGAGTGTAGCACCACGTCGCTCATCCCTTCCCGTACGGTTCAGGCCAGCAAGTACATCTGCCGCAATGCGCATCCCACCTGCACCACACAAAACAACATGGCAACGAGCAATAGCCCCAGATGGATTTTTAAAATCAGAGCGGATGCATGGAAAGAAGCGCAATCTGTACCAGAGGTGGCACAGCGGTACAGGCAAAACGCTCGATACCGGCATGCGCGACTAAACAAGGGAGCTGCCCACACGGTCGATACGGCCCGCATAACAGCCCCGCTTGGCATTGTGGACGTGAATATAACTGACGCCCGCATCGGCGAATAATCGCGCAATGACGGCTTCCATGGCGCTGCCATCGACCACCTCGGCATCGAGCATCATGCCGTCGGCGGCATAGGCGCGCAGCGACAATAGACGCAGCCGCATCGATTCCGGCACCTCGTTGACGGCATCGTAGGCTTGCGTGGCGCCCTCGCGGACAAAAATGGCATGGCAAGCCCGGTAAGGCGTCATGGCGGGCTGGCAGACATGATTCAATAACAGCACGGTCTCGCCCAGTTCGGCCTCCGCCAGCGTTATACGGTCAGGAAATCCAGGTTTTTGGTCGACCACATGGCGCCGCATGCCGAGCGCCATCAATTCGGCATCGGACAGGGAAAAAAAGGGAATAAAAGGTTCGGGCGACAAACCCGTAATGTGAAAATCCATGCTGTTCTCCGGTGTCGTCAAAACCACCATCAGACCAGCATCGGGACAGCGCCGCCATCCGCTTCTTGCTGTGGAATGTGACCATGCCCCCGGATCGCCCACTACCGCCCGCGCGCATAAAAAAGCCTGCTTCACGGATGAAGCAGGCTCTTTATCGGCAGTAGCTGGCGACAGGCGTCAGAACGGCGTGCTTAGAACGGGATGTCGTCATCCATATCCGAGAAGTTCGGTGCTGGCTTCGGTGCCGGGCGTGGTGCTGGCGCCGGGGCTGGGCGCGGAGCCGGTGCTTGGCGCGGGGCCGGGGCTTCGTAGCCACCGCCGCCACCGTAGCTGTCATCGCCACCGCCGGCGTCGCCGCCCATGCCGGAACGGCCGCCCAGCATTTGCATCTGTTCCGCGATGATGTCGGTTGCGTACTTCTCGACGCCGTCCTTGTCCGTGTATTTACGGGTTTGCAGACGGCCTTCGACGTAGACGGACGAGCCTTTTTTCAGGTATTGGCCGACGATTTCCGCCAGGCGGCCGAAGAACGAGATACGGTGCCACTCTGTCAATTCTTTTTGTTCGCCCGTGTTGCGGTCCTTCGATTTGTACGAAGTGGCCACGGCGATGTTGGCGATCGCGTCGCCGCTAGGCATGTAGCGGATTTCCGGGTCACGGCCCAGATTGCCGACGATGATGACTTTGTTGACTGATGCCATGAATAACTCCTGATGAACTGCAGCGGGAGCCGGTGTCCCGCGCGTTAGTTTAGTGTACTAAACGAGGATTATAAGCGACCACGCGGCGCAAAGCACCCGCTTTCTAACGGACGCCAGCTACCGTGCGGCAGCACGTTTTTTTCACAGCAAGAGAAAACAAGAAACTTGAATACTGGTATTATATACAGTGTTTAAACGTCTGCACGCATCTGTATCAAACTTTGTCGGGGCACGTTCGCCTGGCGGCGCAATCCGCCCATGGACGCCTCAGGCATGCAGAGCAAAACCCGGCTATAGTTACAGGTTGACCCGTTGTGGCCTCTCATCCGCACCCTGGCCCGATGCGCCGGCCGCACCACTCACTGAAAGCAAGGCAATCACATGGAACAGATCCGCATTCGCGGCGCTCGCACGCATAACCTCAAGAATATCAATCTCGATTTGCCGCGCAATAAGCTGATCGTGATTACCGGCTTGTCCGGCTCCGGCAAGTCGTCGCTGGCCTTCGACACCTTGTACGCGGAAGGCCAGCGCCGCTACGTCGAATCGCTGTCGGCCTACGCGCGCCAGTTCCTGCAACTGATGGAAAAGCCCGACGTCGACCTGATCGAAGGTTTATCGCCCGCCATCTCCATCGAACAGAAGGCAACGTCGCACAACCCCCGTTCCACAGTCGGCACCGTGACGGAAATCCACGATTATCTGCGCCTGCTGTATGCGCGCGTGGGCACGCCCTACTGCCCCGACCATCCGGAAAACGCGCTGGCTGCCCAGTCCGTGTCGCAAATGGTCGACGCCGTGCTGGCCATGCCGGAAGACACCAAGCTGATGATACTGGCGCCCGTCGTCGCCAACCGCAAGGGCGAACACGTGGACTTGTTCGAGCAGATGCAGGCGCAGGGCTTCGTGCGCTTCCGCGTGCAGAGCGGCACGCATGCGGCCAAAATCTACGAAGTCGATGACCTCCCGAAATTAAAAAAGACGGAAAAACACACAATCGACGTCGTCATCGATCGGGTGAAGGTGAACCAGGACATCAAGCAGCGCCTGGCGGAAAGTTTCGAGACGGCCCTGCGCCTGGCCGACGGCCGCGCCATTGCCTACGAAATGGATACCGCCCAGGAGCATGTGTACTCCAACAAATTCGCCTGCAATGTGTGCGGCTATTCCCTGCAGGAACTGGAACCGCGTCTGTTCTCGTTCAACAACCCCATGGGCGCCTGCCCAGAATGCGACGGCCTGGGCCACATTGAATTCTTTGACCCGAAACGCATCGTCGCGTTCCCCAACCTGTCGCTGGCTTCGGGCGCCGTCAAAGGCTGGGACCGCCGCAACCAGTTTTATTTCCAGATGCTGACGAACCTGGCCGCCTTCTATGAATTCGACCTGGACATGCCGTTCGAGCAGCTGGACTTGAATTCACAGCAAGCCGTGCTGTACGGTTCCGGCAAGCAAGTGATTCCGTTCAGCTATGTGAACGAACGGGGCCGCACCGTCATCAAGGAACACACGTTCGAAGGCGTGGTCAACAATCTGCAGCGCCGCTACCGCGAGACGGACTCGATGGCCGTCAAGGAAGAATTGGCCAAGTTCATCAATGAAAAATGCTGCCCTTCATGCGATGGCGCGCGCCTGCGCGTGGAAGCGCGCTTCGTCAAGGTCGGCACGGGCAAGCAGCAGCGCGCCATTTATGAGGTGGCGGAAAAACCGCTGCGCGAAACCCTGGAATTCTTTGAAAAGCTGAAACTGACGGGCGCCAAGAAAGAGATCGCCGACAGGGTTGTGAAAGAAATCATTTCGCGCCTGAAATTCCTCAACAACGTGGGCCTCGACTACCTGTCGCTGGACCGCAGCGCCGACACGCTCTCCGGCGGCGAAGCACAGCGCATCCGCCTCGCATCGCAAATCGGCTCCGGTTTGACGGGCGTCATGTACGTGCTCGATGAACCGTCGATCGGCTTGCACCAGCGCGATAATGACCGCCTGATCGAAACCTTGAAACACTTGCGCGACATCGGTAACAGCGTGCTGGTGGTCGAGCATGACGAAGACGCGATCCGCACGGCCGACTACATCGTCGACATGGGCATCGGCGCGGGCGTGCACGGCGGCGAGATCATCGCCGAAGGCACCCTGCCCGACATTTTAAAAAACAAGAAATCGCTGACGGCGCAGTACCTGAACGGCAAGCTGAAAATCGCCGTGCCGGCCAAGCGCCACGCCAGCGATCCGGAAAAGCAGCTGGTCATTACTGGCGCGACGGGCAACAACCTGAAAAAAGTGTCGCTGAGCTTGCCGGTGGGCTTGATGACGTGCGTGACGGGCGTGTCCGGCTCGGGCAAGTCGTCGCTCGTCAACGATACCTTGTACCCTGCCCTGTCGCGCCATCTGTATGGTTCGCAGACGGAACCGGCGCCGCACGACTCGATCAGCGGCCTGGAGCACTTCGACAAGGTCATTTCCGTCGACCAGGCGCCGATCGGCCGCACGCCGCGCTCGAATCCCGCGACCTACACGGGCTTGTTCACGCCGATCCGCGATTTGTTCTCCACCGTGCCGACGGCCAAGGAACGCGGCTACAGCGCGGGCCGCTTCTCGTTCAACGTGAAGGGCGGACGCTGCGAAGCGTGCCAGGGCGATGGCGTGATCAAGGTCGAGATGCACTTCTTGCCCGACGTCTATGTGCCGTGCGACGTGTGCCACGGCAAGCGCTACAACCGCGAAACCCTGGAAGTGCAATACAAGGGCAAGAACATCACGGAAGTGCTGGGCATGACGGTGGAAGAGGCACATGAATTCTTCAAGCCCGTGCCCTTGATCGCGCGCAAGCTGCAAACCCTGCTCGACGTGGGCCTCGGCTACATCAAGCTGGGGCAAAGCGCCACGACCTTGTCCGGCGGCGAGGCGCAGCGCGTGAAATTGTCGCTGGAATTGTCCAAGCGCGACACGGGCCGCACCCTGTACATCCTCGATGAACCGACGACGGGCTTGCATTTCCACGACATCGATTTGTTATTAAAAGTCATCCACCGCCTGCGCGACCAGGGCAACACCCTCGTCATCATCGAGCACAACCTGGACGTCATCAAGACGGCCGACTGGATCGTCGACCTGGGTCCGGAAGGGGGCGCCGGCGGCGGGCAGATCATCGCCACGGGCACGCCGGAAGACGTGGCGCTGAACCCGGCCAGCGTGACAGGTAAATACCTGGGACCGCTGCTCAAGCAATAAGGACGGCAGCGCAATAAAAAACGGCGCGGATTGCTCATGCAATCCGCGCCGTTTCTCTTTTGATAGCACCCCAGTCATTGCCGGCGTGTCCTTTATCGCACGCCAGTCTTTGCCGGCGCGTTTCTCCCCCACTACAACTCTCAACACCTGACAAGCTACTGCGCTAGTCAGGTGCCGCTTTACGCTAACTTAGTTACGCACTCAGCCGCTTTTCCAGCGCAGCCTTGTTATCTGCCAATTCTTGCGGCAGATGATACGCGAGTTTTTCAAACAACTGCGTATGCAATTTCAATTCTTCCACCCACGCGGCCTTGTCGATCGAGGTGATGGTGTCGAACTGTTGCTGCGTGAATGGCAAGCCATCCCAGTTCAGGTCGCCATACTGCGGCGTCGTGCCGAACAGGTTTTCCACGCCGCCCGCCTTGCCTTCGATGCGGTCCAGCATCCATTTCAGCACGCGCATATTGTCGCCAAAGCCAGGCCAGACGAACTTGCCCGCCTCGTCCGTACGGAACCAGTTGACGCAATAGATCTTCGGCAGGGCAGCCGGGTTGACCTTGCCCACCTTGACGCCCATGTCCAGCCAATGCTGGAAGTAATCGCTCATGTTATAGCCGATAAACGGCAACATGGCAAATGGATCGCGGCGCACGACGCCCATCTGACCCACGGCCGCAGCCGTCGTTTCCGAGCCCATGGTGGCAGCCATGTAGACGCCTTCGACCCAGTTGCGCGCTTCCGTGACCAATGGCACGGTGGTCGAGCGGCGGCCGCCGAAGATGAAGGCCGAGATCGGCACGCCGGCCGGATCGTCCCAGGCCGAGTCGATCACGGGGTTTTGCGTTGCCGCAACAGTAAAGCGCGCGTTCGGGTGCGCGGCCTTGGTACCGGACGCCGGCGTCCAGTCCTTGCCTTGCCAGTCGATCAGGTGGCTAGGTGCTTCCTTGGTCAAGCCTTCCCACCACACGTCGCCATCGTCCGTCAGCGCCACGTTGGTGAAAATCGTGTTGTCGCGCATGGACGCCATGCAGTTGTAATTGGTTTTTTCGTTCGTGCCCGGCGCCACGCCGAAGTAGCCCGCTTCCGGGTTGATCGCATACAGGCGGCCATCGGCGCCAGGCTTGATCCAGGCGATATCGTCGCCGATGGTGGTCACTTTCCAGCCATTAAAACTTGCCGGCGGGATCAGCATGGCGAAGTTGGTCTTGCCGCAAGCCGATGGGAACGCTGCCGCGACATAATGCTTCTTGCCTTCCGGCGATTCCACGCCGAGGATCAGCATGTGTTCGGCCAGCCAGCCCGGATTGTTGTCGGCAGCTTGCGCTTCCTGGTAGCCCATGTTCGAGGCGATGCGCAGGGCGAAGCACTTCTTGCCCAGCAAGGCGTTGCCGCCGTAGCCCGAACCGAAAGACCAGATTTCGCGTGTTTCCGGGAAATGCACGATGTACTTGGTGCTGTTGCACGGCCATTTCACGTCGGCCTGGCCGGTGGCCAGCGGGGCGCCCACGCTGTGCACGCACGGCACGAACTCGCCATCGGTACCGAGCACGTCGTACACGGCACGGCCCATGCGGGTCATGATCTTCATGTTGACGGCGACATACGGCGAATCGGACAGTTCCACGCCGATGTGCGCGATTGGCGAACCCAGCGGGCCCATCGAGAATGGCACGACATACATGGTGCGGCCACGCATGCAGCCATCGAACAGGCCGTTCAGGGTGTGACGCATTTCGCCAGGTTCGGTCCAGTTATTCGTCGGGCCGGCCGCTTCTTTCGTTGCCGAGCAGATATACGTGCGGTCTTCGACGCGGGCCACGTCGCTCGGGTCCGAGCAGGCCAGGTAGGAATTCGGGCGCTTTTCCGCATTCAGTTTTTTCATGGTGCCGCTGGCAACCATTTCAGCGCACAGGCGCTCGTACTCTTCTTGCGAGCCATCGCACCAGTAGATGCGGTCCGGCTTGGTCAGCGCGGCAATGTCGGCCACCCAGTTGATCAGTTTCTGTTGTTTAATATAAGCTGGGACGTTGAGTGCGGCGACGCCACCCATGACGGGCTGATTCATATTACCTCCAATACCAATAAAAGAAATTCTGGTCATTCCGCAAGACAGGCAGCATCGTTGAGAGGTGGCTGCGGCTCACTGCGGGCGGCGTGCTCACGCGGGCAGGGCTCTGGTGTCGTTTACCTGGATCATGCACCCAGGCTGCGGGAACAGTTTGCGCTATCACTATAATCAGGAAGCTTCAAAAGTGCCGGCGATTGTACACCCGCCAAACGGCTATTCTCGCAAAAATGTAGGAGAATAGCCTGACTAATGTAGTAGGCTATTCAGCATTTCCCGTATCCTGTTATTTCCCTACCAAATCCTTACTAAAATCGGCCATCCACCATGAAAATTGCCATACTCGATGATTACCAGGATGCCGTGCGCGGCCTCGATTGTTTCCAGTTTCTCGATGGCCACGAGGTCAAAGTGTTCAGCAATACAACACGAGGCCTGGGCCAGCTGGCGATCCGCCTGGCGCCGTTCGACGCGCTGGTGCTGATCCGCGAACGCAGCAGTTTCAACCGGGCATTGCTGTCGAAACTGCCGAACCTGAAACTGATTTCGCAAACGGGCAAGGTCAGCGGGCACATCGACGTGGCTGCCGCCACCGAGCTGGGCATCGCCATCGCGGAAGGCATCGGTTCGCCCACGGCGCCGGCCGAACTGACGTGGGCGCTGATCATGGCGGCGCAGCGCAAGATCGTGCCGTACGCGCAACATTTACAGGAAGGGCTGTGGCAGACGTCGTCGCTGGAGCCACAGCGCAATACGCTGGGCACCGTATTGAAAGGGCGCACCCTGGCGATCTGGGGCTATGGCAAGATCGGGCAATTGATCGCCGGCTATGGCCGCGCCTTCGGCATGACCATCCTCGTGTGGGGGAGCGAAACGAGCCGCGCGGCGGCCGTGGCGGCCGGCGATACGGCGGCGGCATCGCGTGCAGCCTTCTTCGAGCAGGCCGACGTGCTGAGCTTGCACTTGCGCCTGTCCGACAAGACGCGCGGCCTGGTAACGGCAGAGGACCTGGCGCGCATGAAGCCGACGTCCCTGTTCGTCAACACCAGCCGCGCCGAACTGGTCGCCGAGGGCGCGCTGGAAGCGGCGTTGCCGCTGGGACGCCCGGGCGCCGCGGCGCTGGACGTGTTTACGGATGAACCCTTGCCGCCAGGTTCGCCGCTCTTGCAGCTGCCGAACGTGCTGGCCACGCCGCACCTGGGCTACGTCGAGCGTGACAGCTATGAGCTGTATTTCCGCTACGCCTTGCAAAACATCGTCGATTTTGAACGTGGCCAATGCACGCGCCTGCTCAACCCCGAGGTGTTGACGCATGCGCGGCAAAGCCCTCAGGAGCGCTGAAATCCCTTGATGAGATCGGGCTCGCCCGTGATGCGGATGGCGGGCGCCGGCAGCGCGTGCCGGCCGCGCCACAGGCCGGCCCAGCCGGGCGGCCAGGCGATATCCGGCCCGCTGTACGGCGCCACGCCGGCGCGCACGGCCACCACCGGCACGGGCGGCATGTCTTGCAAGGGTTCGCCTGCCGTGCGCTGCATGTCCAGGCTGTACATGTAGTGGGGTAATAAAGCGTCGCAGACGCGGCCAAACCACTCCGTGTGGTCGTCGTCGCGTCCCAGCGCCTGCGCCAGCCCCTGCGGGTCGAACCGGGCCAGCGCATCGATCAACTCGCCGGTGGAGGCGCCGGGCGTATCGCCCCAGCCCATCACGGGGTTGACGTTGTAATCGGCGCCCGAGCCATACCAGCCTTCGCGCCAGGGCCGCTGCATCCAGTCGCGCGGCCCTGTAAACAAATGCCAGCGCCAGTGCAGGCCGGAAGGCTTGGGCCAGGAATACAGATACAGCTTTTGATAGCCGGCCTGGTGCAGCTCGCGCACCATGGCCATCAGGCGCGCGTGCGGCATGCGGTCCGGCGGCGCGCGGCGAAACAGGATTGCTTCGCCATCGGCGAACTGCACGTCGTCCGTCGACAGGTTCAAATCCAGGGTCCGCGCCTCGCTGCCGAAACGGGCGGCGATCCAGCCCGTCAGCAAATTGACGGACGTGATCACCCCGTAGCCGCGGTGGCGGTGAAAAATGACGGTGCCGGGAGCGAGCGCTTTCATACGGAGTCGGGGGTGGCAGGCAAACAAAGAAACCAGTGTACTCACAGATGACCAAATTTTCCAGATGCGGCGCCATTCACGCAAGGGCGCCAATCCACGATATCATGCGCGTCATTCTCCACTGACATCGTGACCACATCATGACTTTGCGCATACTCGCCACTGGCGGCACTTTCGACAAACACTACAACGAATTGAACGGTACCCTGGGCTTTTCCGACAGTCATTTGCCGGCAGCGATTGCCCGCGCGCGCATGACGGCGCCCGTGGCGCTGGAGCAATTACCCCTGCTGGACTCGCTCGACATGCAGGATGCGGACCGCCAGCGCGTGCTGGCCTCGTGCCGCGCGGCGCAGGAGAAAGCCATCGTCATCATCCACGGCACCGACACCATGCGCGAAACGGCACAAGTGCTGGGCGCGGCGAACCTGCAGCAAACGGTGATTTTGACAGGCGCCATGATTCCCTACGAAATCGACAACTCCGACGCCCTGTTCAACCTGGGCTTTGCCTGCGGCGTGGCACAAACCTTGCCGGCAGGCGTGTACGTGGCCATGAATGGCCAGATCTTCGCCTGGGACAATGTGCAAAAGAACCGCGCCGCCGGCGTATTCCAGCCCTTGTAAGCCGATGGCCCGACAGGGCAAAAAAACAGACCGGCACACGGCCTGAGCGACACTCTGTCACAATTCGACCAGCCCGCTTTTAGCGGGCTTTTTTACATATTTTCACCTGGCATAAATTCTGCAATTCCTTAGTTTTCATCAAATTATTGCAGGCAGAACATCAAATTGCCAATACAATAATTTAATGTTGTATAAAAACGCCATTGATCATTTTTTAAAACAACGATATTTATAAATATAAACTTTATATTTAACATTTAAATCAAATATTCTTCAGTATCTCGAATTTATTGCCAAATCCGACACGGTTAAGCTGCATTTTTTCTTGCTGAGACGACATAATGTTCGCCTCGACAAGTTAAAAGTGCATTTATAACAATATTGCGCTAAGTAGTCTTCCACTTCCCACCGACGTGGTTCCGCCTACCGTACACGCCTCCGCTGGCCATCTACCCGATGGCTTGAGCGGTGCTCGTGTACTGCTTGTCGTTATTAAAACTACTACGGAGTAATTGTTACAATGGCATTTAAAGAAAAAATCGGCGTACGCAGCGTGCGCCTGGCCCTGACCGTTCTGGCAGGTAGCGTCTTGTTCTCCGGCCAATCCATGGCGGACGAAGCAATCCAAAAAGTTGAAATTACCGGTTCGAGCATCAAGCGTATCGCCGTCGAAGGCGCATTGCCTGTGCAGCGCCTGTCGCAAGAAGCGATCGCCAAATCGGGCGCCACGTCGGTTGCCGACCTGATCCAGGCCCTGCCAGCCATGCAAGGCTTCACCATCGGCGCAGTTGCTGCCGGTTCTGATTCGGGCGGCAATACCAGTGCATCGCTGCACGGTATCGGCGAGTCCTACACCCTGGTGTTGTTGAACGGCCGCCGCATCGCGCCACAAGGTTCCGGCACCACGGTCAACCTGAACGCCATCCCGATGAGCGCCGTTGAGCGCGTCGAAATCCTGACCGACGGCGCTTCGGCCCTGTACGGCTCGGACGCCATCGCCGGCGTACTGAACTTCATCCTGAAGAAAAACCAGCAAGGCGCCACCCTGGAAGCCACCTATGGCGGCCCGGAAGACAAGGGCGGCAACGCCTGGAATACCAGCGTCACCTACGGTTTCGGCGACCTGGACGAAGACCGTTTCAACGTGCTGCTGTCCTACCGCCACGACGAGCAGTCGAAACTGGTAGCGACCGATCGCAAATTCGCCGATACCTCGTTCGTGAAATTCAACCGCGGCGGCAAGAACTACATCTGGGACCGCACCAGCACATCGGCTTCGCCAGCAGGCGCCACTGTTGCCTACAAAACGAAGAACAGCGCATCGACTTCCTTCACGCCTTACTTGCGGCAAAACGGAAATTGCCCTGACGACTCCTTCGTCACGACCGGCAATGCACGCGCTTGCGGCTTCGACACGGGTTCCACCGTGGAAATCGTGCCGCAATCGAAACGCGACAGCCTGTTTTCCAAAGCAACGTACAAGCTCAATGACAGCCTAAACGCGTTCGCCGAACTGGCCTACTCGCGCTACGACCTGACGGCGCGTATCGCCGCCAACCCGATCCCCATCTCGATCGCGCAAACGGTAAAAAACCCTAAAACCAACGTTGACGAGCTGGTGTTCAATAATCCAGCTGCCTACGCGACATACGTGCAACCTTACCTGACGCCAGCGCAACAGGCTGATATCAAATCGGTCACGGCCAACTACCGCAGCACCGACTTCGGTTTGCGTGCAAGCCAGACCGTTACCCAAACCAAGCACATGGTGGTTGGCGTGGAAGGCGAACTGGGCGCGTGGAACTTCGAAAGCGGCCTGACCTGGTCGCAAAACTCGATCGACGAGCGTTACACCGGCGGCTACGCGACAAATCAGGGCTTCAATGCGATCCTGGCCAATCCGGATTTCGATGCGTTCGCGTTGGGCCAAAAGCCATCCGTGCAAGCGCAAGTCGCCGGCGCGCAGTTCGTCGGCTCCGTGCGTACCGCATCGACCACGATGCGCGGCATCGACACGCACGGTTCGCGT
This sequence comes from Janthinobacterium sp. OK676, assembly GCF_900103595.1. Taxonomy (NCBI): domain Bacteria; kingdom Pseudomonadati; phylum Pseudomonadota; class Betaproteobacteria; order Burkholderiales; family Oxalobacteraceae; genus Janthinobacterium; species Janthinobacterium sp. OK676. Next base: position 132,922 of record NZ_FNHA01000013.1, on the reverse strand, counting down.
GAATTGTTCTCCTTGCCAGGCGGCAAGGCCAGCCTGGGTATCGGCGGCGACTACCGCACCTACCGCTATGAGCAGTCGCCAGGCGCCACCGGTGACGACATCTACAGCTTCAACACGAAAGCTGCCTACGACATGAGCCGCGACACCTACGGCGCGTTTGTCGAGTTGCTGGCACCGTTGACCAAGTCATTCGAAATGACCGTCGGTGGCCGTTACGATGCCGTCAAGGCGATCGATGACAAACTGAACAGCAAAACTGTCGGTAAAAAAGACAGCGCCAATACCTACAAGGTATCGGCACGCTGGCAGCCGGTACAAACCGTGCTGATCCGCGGCTCCTACGGCACGGGCTTCAAGGCGCCAAGCATGCTGGACATCGCTCAGCCACTGGTCAATGCTGGCTTTACCGCCAAGAAATTTACCTGCCCATATCCAGGTACCGAGTTCTGCCGCGGCGAACCAATTCAATACAACGCCGTATCGGAAGGCAATCCAGAACTGCAATCGGAAAAATCGAAACAGTTCACCCTGGGCTTCCGTGTTGAGCCTAGCTCTGCCTTCTCGTTCGGCGCCGACCTGTGGGATGTGAAACTGCGCAATGCCGTCTCGGAAATCACCGAAGATCAGGCATTTGCCGATCCGGTCAAGTATGCGACGAGCTTCGATTACTACAAGGAGCCATCGACCGGCAATACCTACTACGCGTTCAAGAAACTGTCGGTCAACGTCGGCAAGAAGGAATACCGTGGTATCGACTGGGATCTGTCGGCCAACCACAAGTTCTCCTTCGGCAAGCTGACCGCCCAATTGAGCGGTACGCACATGTTGCACGCGAACTACACCAAGGCGGGCAGCAACAACGTGTTCACCAGCAACATGAACTTCTTCGGCGACACCAACGAAGTCACGTTCCGCAACCTGATGAAGCTGACGACGACCCTGGATACGGGCCGCCTGAGCAACACGGTCACGGTCAACTACCGTAACGGCTACACCGATGCGGCAGCAAGCGTATACAACGAGGACACCAAAACCAAAATAGACGATTTCCGCCTGCAAGTACCGTCGTACACGACGTTCGACTGGCAAGCACGTTTCGCCTTTGACAAGCAAACCACGATCCGCGCAGGCATCAAAAACCTGTTCGACCGTGCGCCACCGCTGTCGCTGCGCGCTTCGTCGGGCCACCAGGTTGGTTTCGACCCACGCTACGCCGATCCAATGATGCGTTCGTTCTACATCACCGGCAACTACAAGTTCTAATGTGACGTTTTGAATTAGCTTGTCCGAAAGCGCCTTGCACTTCACCGTGCAAGGCGCTTTTTTTTATGCCGAAACATATTACGCAGACGAAAAAAAGGAGCCGCAGCTCCTTTTTTGTACCGGCATGACTGTTGTTACGCCGTCGCTTCGCCACCCAATGCTACCACCACGTCGGCCATCAGCTTGGAGAGCTCGCCCGTCATCAGCATCACGTCGCCGTCGAAACGCTCTTCGTCGTTCTTCGTGCTCGATTCCGTTTCCTTGATCACGTCCAGCGGCTTGACGCTCTTGATGGCCAGGGACTCCGTCAGCACGAACGAGATCTTGTCGTTCCACGTCATGGCCAGGCGCGTGCACTGCTTGCCGGCCGCGATGTGGCGGCGCACGTCGTCCGCTTCCAAGGTGTGGCGCACATAGCGCACGGTGGCCTTGCTTTCACCCGTGGCGCGCAATTCCGTATCCATGTCGACCGTGAAGCCGGCCGGCGCATCGTCAGCCTGCAGCCATTCCGTCATCACCGCCACGGGCGAGCGCTGCACGCGCAGGCTTTCCAGCGGCAGTTTGTCGACGGCTTTCAACAGCAGCTTGATGACTTCATCGGCTTTCGCCGGGCTGGCGGCATCGACCACCAGCCAGCCATTGACGGGGTCGATCCACGTCCAGACGTTGCTGCGGATGCTGAAGGCGCGCGGCAGCAGTTCGTCGGCCACGCGTTCCTTCAATTCCTTCATGGCCTTCTTGCCTGGGGCAAAGCCTTGCGCTTCTTCCATCTCGGCAGCGCGGGCCTTGGCCACCTGATTGATGACGGTCGCTGGCAGCAGTTTCTTTTCCGTGCCCAGCAGGATCAGCATCTGCTTGTTGACCACGTGGACCAGGCCGCCGTTCGGGCGTGGCGTATCCCAGCCCTGGCGCATCAGATCCATGCTGGTCGCCGGCGTAAATTTGTTCGAGGACAGCGCCTCTTCCAGTTGTTCTGGCGTGTAAGCCCACGGTGCGGGCAGGCGGTAAATCTGAAGATTCTTGAACCACATAGTTTTTGTCTTCCGTTTGTTTCAGTAGTGCCAGGGGAACGCCATTCTACACTTTCAACACGGAAATGCCGTCAAAAGCGCGGACTGGCGCGGTGTTGTTGCTGCGTGGGGAATGCCGCTACAGGGCGGGAAACAGCTCCGCCTGGGCCGGCGCCTGCCGCGTCACGAGGGCAGGGTCGGACAAGGTGGAGATGCGCACGCCCAGCAGGCGGATTTTTTTGTCAAATGGCACGCGCCGCAAGCAATCGCGGCTGGCGCGCAGGATGGCGGCGGCATCCGCCGTGGCACTGGGCAAGGTGACGTCGCGCGTGACGGTGCTGAAATCCTCGAAACGCAGCTTGATGCCCACCGTGCGCCCCGCCAGCGATTGTTTGTCGAGGTCGCCCGCCACGCGCGTGCACAGGCTTTCCAGCTTTTCCGACAGGGTGGCGCGGTCGCGCACCACCTGCAAGTCGCGCTCGAACGTCGTTTCACGACTGACGGACTTGGTTTCCCGGTTCGTCTGCACGGGCCGGTCATCGATGCCCAACGCCGCCTGGCGCAGCCAGCCCGTGTACAGGTCGCCGAACTGCGTGCGCAGCATGGCCATGTCGGCCCGGGCCAGCTCGCCGATGGTGATGATGCCCAGTGCTTCCAGCTTGGCCGTCGCCTTGGGGCCGATGCCGTTGATCTTTTTCGCCGGCAAGGGCCACACGCGCGTGGCGACATCCTCCGGGTGCAGGATGGTCAGGCCGTCCGGTTTTTCCAGGTCGGAACAGATTTTCGCCAGCAATTTGTTGGGCGCCAGACCGATCGAGCACGACAGGCCCGTGGCGTCGAACACGGCCGCCTTCAGGCGGGCCGCCATGGCCGGCGCCTGCTCGCCGTATTCGGTGAGATCGACATAGATTTCATCGATACCCACGTTCTGGATGATGGGACACAGCTGGGCCACGGCCTGCTTGAAGCGGGCCGAATAGTCGCGGTAAGCTTCAAAATCGGCCGGCAACAGGATGCTGTCGGGCGCCAGCTTGGCCGCCTTCATGATGCCCATGGCGGAAAAGACGCCGAACACGCGCGCCGCATAGGTCGACGTGGTGACGACGCCGCGCCCCACGTAGTCGCGCATGCGCGCAAACTGCCGCGTGCCGTCTTCCTGCAGCACGGGCTGCTGCAAGCGCCCGCCGCCGATGACGACGGCTTCGCCGCGCAATTCCGGATATTTCAACAATTCCACGGAGGCAAAGAAGGCGTCCATGTCCAGGTGGGCTATCCAGCGGCGCGGTTCGGAGGGTACGGGGGCAGATGCGGTCAAGGACACCTCGCGGCGGGATACTGTAGTTATATACAGTATCGCTGGAAATGCCCGTGGATGCAAGCTGAAACGCACGCGCACGGCGGTTGCTTTTCTCAATAGCAAGATTACAATCCTGACACAACTATTCAAAGGAGTCGCCTTGTCCATCACCCATCACGCTGCGCGCCGCCGGTCCGCCTGGTTATCCATCCTGCCGGCCCTGCTGCTGTCCACGCTGGCGCCATCCGCGCTGGCCGCTGACGCCGCCACCATGTCGGCCCCCGTTGCCGCCAAGACGGCCTGGCAGGAAACGCGCCACGGCACCGTCGTCACGGACGACTACCGCTGGCTGCAAAAGAAAACCGATCCTGCCGTGATCGACTACCTGAATGCGGAAAACGCCTACACGGCCGCCGTCACGGCCCCGATCCAGCCGCTGGCCGACAAGGTGTTTGCGGAGGTCAAGGGGCGCATGCAGGAAGTGGACTTGTCCGTGCCTGCGCGCCAGGGCAATTTCTACTATTACACGCGCATGGAAGCGGGCAAGCAATACCCGATTCACTGCCGCCGTCCCGTCGGCGCCAGCGGCGCCTACGATGCGCAGGCGCTTGAGGAAATCCTGCTGGACCAGAATCAATTGGCCGAAGGCCACAAATTCTTTGCCGTGCGCGCATTTGCCATCAGCCCGAATGAACAACTGCTGGCCTACACCACCGACACGACGGGTTTCCGCCAGTACGAGCTGCACGTCAAGGATTTGAAGACAGGCAAGCTGCTCACGGACACCATGCCGCGCGTGACGTCCCTGGCATGGGCGGCCAACAACGCCACCCTGATGCTGGCGCAGGAAGACGCCACCACCAAGCGCTCGGACCGCGTGTTCCGCCTGGCCCTGGGCGGCGCGCCGCAACAGGTTTACCACGAACCGGTGGAACAGTTCGCCATCCATGTGGACCGCACGCACGACAAGCAGTTCTTCGTGCTCACCTCGGGCAGCACGGATACGAGCGAAGTGCTGCTGCTGCCGACGAACAAGCCGCAAGGCAGTTTCCAGAGCGTGCTGAAACGCGAAAAAGGCCACCGCTACGTCGTCGAGCACCGCGACGGCCAGCTGTTTATTCTGACCAACAAAGAGGCGAAGAATTTCCGCGTCGTCAGCGCGCCGGTGACCGCCCCGCAGCCGAAGAACTGGAAGAGCGTCGTGCCGCACAACAAGGATGCCGTGATCCAGTCCATCGACGTCTTCCAAGGTTACCTGGTGGTGATGGAAAAGGCGCGCGCCCTGAACCGCGCCCGCATCCATGATTTCGCGCGCAATAGCTGGAAGACGGTGCAGTTCGACGATCCCGTCTACCTGGCCACGTCCGTCGGCACGCCGGAGTTTTCCGCCACGCAATTTCGCATGTCCTACCAGTCGCCCGTCACGCCGCCCACCGTCATCGACGTGGCAATGCAAGACGGCAAGCGCACGGTGCTGAAGCAACAGGAAATCGTCGGCGGCTTCGACGGCAGCCGCTACACGACGCAGCGCCTGTGGGTGACAGCGCGCGATGGCGTGCAAGTGCCGCTGTGGCTCGTCTACAAGAAAGGCGTGAAGCTCGACGGCTCGGCGCCGCTGCTGCTGTACTCGTATGGCTCGTATGGCATCTCGACGGAAGCCACTTTTTCCATCAGCCGCATCAGCCTGCTGGAACGGGGCGTCATCTATGCGCAGGCGCATATCCGCGGTGGCACGGACATGGGCGAAGCGTGGCATGAAGACGGCATGCTGATGAAGAAGAAAAACACCTTCAATGACTTCATCGACAGCGCCGACTACCTAGTGCGCGAAAAATGGACGAGTCCGAACCGCCTGATCATCCAGGGCGGCAGCGCGGGCGGCTTGCTGATGGGCGCCGTCGTCAACATGCGTCCCGAGCTGTTCCACGCCGTGCACGCGGCCGTGCCCTTCGTCGACGTGATGAACACCATGATGGACGCCAGCCTGCCGCTGACGACGGGCGAATACCTGGAATGGGGCGACCCGAACCAGAAGGCGGCCTACGACTACATGCTCAGCTACTCGCCATACGACAACATTGCGCGCAAGAATTACCCGGCCATGCTGGTGACGACGGGCCTGAACGACAGCCAGGTCATGTACTGGGAACCGGCGAAATACGTGGCCAAGCTGCGCGCGTATAAGACGGACGGCAATCCGCTGCTGCTGAAAACGAATATGGGCGCCGGCCATGGCGGCGCCTCGGGCCGTTACAACGCCATCGCCGAGAACGCTTTCAATATGGCGTGGATGCTGTCGCAGTGGAATATCACGGAATAATGTGAAAAAAGCGCTTGCACAAGGATTTTACCCGTCCTATAATAGCGCCTCTTCCAGACGTGGTGACAAACGTCGGGATGGTTTTCTGAGACAAGCATTGGGTGCTTAGCTCAGTTGGTAGAGCGGCGCCCTTACAAGGCGTAGGTCGGGAGTTCGAGCCTCTCAGCACCCACCAAATCAGAAAACTGTCCAGTGCTTCATGGATCAGCAATACAGATCATACGAGCTTGGAGTGGTAGTTCAGTTGGTTAGAATACCGGCCTGTCACGTCGGGGGTCGCGGGTTCGAGTCCCGTCCGCTCCGCCAATAAAAGAAAAGCCCTTTGGTTCTCTGAACCGAAGGGCTTTTCCCATTTCAGAACAAGAAAACACATCAACACTCCCTACCGTGAACATTTTTGCGCTTTTCAGCAAAAAAACTGCCGTTCGCCCTCAAGAATAGTTGCACAAGCACGAAAGCGCCCCCTATAATAGTGCCTCTTCCAGACGTGGTGACAAACGTCGGGATATTTTTCTGGGTATGCGGGTGCTTAGCTCAGTTGGTAGAGCGGCGCCCTTACAAGGCGTAGGTCGGGAGTTCGAGCCTCTCAGCACCCACCACCAATACAGAAAATTATCCAGTGCTTCATGGATCAGCAACACAGATCATACGAGCTTGGAGTGGTAGTTCAGTTGGTTAGAATACCGGCCTGTCACGTCGGGGGTCGCGGGTTCGAGTCCCGTCCGCTCCGCCAATAAAAGAAAAGCCCTTTGGTTCTCTGAACCGAAGGGCTTTTCCCATTGTGGGGTCAGACCCACAACACCGCTAACACAGAGTGTTACGCCAACGCTCATGGGGGTCTGACCCCAGCTGTTAGAATCAGCGCTACCCCGACTCCGCTCCTGCCTGATGCGCCTGCCCCGCAGCCTTTCCCCCTATCTTGCCCTGCGCTTGCGCCTGGCCCATCATGCTTTGCTGCAATTTGCCGCCAGCCTGGCCAGTTCCATGGAAATTCTCGTGTTCCTGGCCGGCCCCGTCTTGCTGGGCTTGCTCAGCGTCATCGCCCTGCCCGGTTTTCTCGCCGTCACCCTGCCCTGGCCCGCCGCGCTTGGCCTGCTGGGTGCACAAGTGCTGCTCACGTGCCTGCCCGCCTGGCTGCTGCGCAAGCGATTGTTGCCCGCCAACATAGCCGCCTGGCTGCGCCAGCTGCCCTTGCCGCCGCGCCTGCGCTGGCAAGCCGATATCGCCGTGGCCGGCCTGCTGATGCTGCCGCTGGGCGTCGCCTATGCCGTCTCGGCCAGCATCTGGCTGGTGCAGTCGCCGCCCTGGTTGCGCCCGGTCGCCGCGCCCGGCATGGCCGCCACCGTCGCCGTCTGGCTGCTAGCCTGGCTGCTGACGACGCTCATCGTGGCGCAGCGCCTGCGCCCGCCGCAGCCCGCACAAAAGGCGCGCCCGCCAACGATGACGGCATACGTGCCGCAACGGCCCCGCTGCGCTACCCTGTTCCTGTGGCGCCAGCTGTTCTGGCTGCCGTTCTGGCGCAACGAGAATGTGATCGGCCTGCAGCAAAGCCTGCTGCTGGCCACGGCTGGCGCCAGCATGCTGGCCTGGCTGCTGCGCACGCCCCTCGTGCCCGCACCGCTGCTCGGTTTGCTGGCCAGCGCCAGCCTCATCATTTTGACGGACCGGGGCGACAAGGCCGTGCGCGAGCAGATCGCCGTGCTGCGCCCTACGCTGAACGCCTGGCCCGTCGCCAGCACGGCCTTGACGCGCCTCGCTTGCGCGGCCAGCCTGCTGCCACCGTTTGCCGTGCTGCTGGCAGGCGCGGTCTTGCTGTACTGCATCGATCCCGCCGCCTTGCAGCAGCGCGTGACCCGGGTCTACGCCATCGCGGCCAGCCTGGCCCTGCTGGCCATCGTCGGCCTGCCCCGCCTGACGGCGCGCGGGCGCGTCGCCCTCGTCGTCCTGTCCATCCTTGCCTTGAGCGCCATCGGAAGCGAATTATGGAATTGAATGCCACCTCTCCCGTGCTGCACGTCGAGCACCTCGATTTTCACTTCCCCACGCACAGCGTCTTCCAAAGTTTTAGCCAGCAATTCGGTCCCGGCGTCACCTGGCTGCGCGGCGCGAACGGGGCCGGCAAGACGACCCTGCTGAAGCTGGCGGGCGGCGCCCTGCTGCCCGCGCGCGGCGCCATCCGCCTCGATGACGTCGACAGCGGCTTCATGCCGCTGGCCTACCGCGCGCAAGCGTTCTATTGCGGCGGCGATGCGCCCGCCCTGCCCTGGCTGCAAGTGCACGAGTTTCTCGACCTGCACCTGGCCCTGTATCCGGGCAGCAACGAGTCCCTGCTGAACGACGAGCTGAGCGCGTTTTCCTTGCTGCAGACCTTGCAGCAAAGCATCACCGCGCTCTCGCTGGGCCAGCACAAAAAGCTGCAACTGGCGCTGGCCCTGGCCTTGCCCGTGCGCCTGCTGCTGATCGATGAGCCGTTCAACGGCCTCGACGCGGCCGCCATGGCGCATCTGCGCGCGCGCCTGTCCGAGCCATCCCGCCTGGCGCGCCAGTGCATCGTGCTGACCAGCCATTTGGCACCGGACGTGCCGCTGGCGGCGACAGTGCAATTGTGAAATAGGCCTTTGCAGATCAGACAAGAAACGCTTAGGATGCCGTGTTGCAAAAACCGGCGATCCCGGTGCAGCCACAACGACAACACGGCGCGGCTACTCGCTGCGCCTGGCTTATTCTTGGAGATGACTATGTTGAACACCCACCGCAGCGCCCTGGCGATACTGTGCGCCACCCTCGCCACCTCGGCCATCGCAGCTGGGCCCACGGGCACGGCCGCCGACTATGGCAGCAGCGCCTCGCACGCCGCCGCCCAGCGCAGCATCGAGCTGCAGCCCGACACCCGCCACATCAACGTCACGCGCGGCGAAACCGTCACCATCGCGCGCGCCGGCCAGCGTTTTACGTGGCACGTGCAAACTTTTAACCATCAAACGACATTCGCCCTGGCCGAGATCGCGCCGAAGGACATGGCCGTCGATGGCGTGCAAGTGTATGTGGCCGCCAATCCCCTGTACGCGGGCAGTTGAGTTTCTTCTACACGTAAAAAAACCGGAGCAGCCTCGCGGCCGCTCCGGTTTTTTTTCGGCGTGCAGATTTACGCCGTCAATGCTTCTTTTGCCGCCGATTCATCAACCACTTCCTCGTCGTCCGAGCGGATCAGGTGGTCAAAGGCGGACAGGGCTGCCTTGGCGCCTTCGCCGGTGGCGATGATGATCTGCTTGTACGGCACCGTGGTGACGTCGCCGGCCGCAAACACGCCGGGGATCGAGGTCTGGCCGCGGGCATCCACTTCGATTTCGCCGTGGCGCGACAGCGCTACCGTGCCTTTGAGCCATTCCGTGTTCGGCACCAGGCCGATTTGCACGAAGACGCCTTCCAGCTCGACCTTTTTCGACTCGCCGCTGACGCGGTCCGTGTAGGAGAGGCCATTGACGATCTTGCCGTCGCCGTGGATCTCGGTCGTTTGCGCCGAGGTGATCACGGTCACGTTGGGCAAGCTGTGCAGCTTGCGTTGCAGCACCGCATCGGCACGCAGTTCCGCGCCGAACTCGATCAGGGTCACGTGTTTCACGAGGCCGGCCAGGTCGATCGCCGCTTCCACGCCCGAGTTGCCGCCGCCGATCACGGCCACGCGCTTGCCCTTGAACAGCGGGCCATCGCAGTGCGGGCAGTAGGCGACACCGTGGTTGCGGTATTCCTTCTCGCCCGGCACGTTGATTTCGCGCCAGCGGGCACCGGTGGCCAGGATGACGGTCTTGGCTTTCAGCACGGCGCCATTGGCCGTTTCAATCTGCACCAATTTGCCCGGCGTCAGTTTCGCGGCGCGCTGGGTGTTCATGATGTCGACTTCGTATTCCTTGACGTGCTGTTCCAGCGCCACGGCGAACTTCGGACCATCGGTTTCCTTGACGGAAATAAAGTTCTCGATGGCGAGCGTATCGAGCACCTGGCCGCCGAAACGCTCGGCCAGCACGCCCGTCTTGATGCCTTTGCGGGCCGCGTAGATGGCCGCTGCCGCGCCGGCAGGACCGCCGCCGACGATCAGTACGTCAAACACATCTTTCTTGTTCAACGCTGCCGCCTGGCGGGCGCCGGCATTGGTATCGAGCTTGGCGAGGATTTCCTCGACATTCGTGCGACCCTGGCCAAAGTGTTCGCCATTGAGGAACATCATCGGCACGGCCATGATTTGCCGCTCTTCCACTTCTTGCGGGAACACGCCGCCATCGATGGTGGTGACCTTGATGCGCGGGTTGATCACCGCCATGGCATTCAAGGCTTGCACCACTTCCGGGCAGTTATGGCAGGAGAGCGAAATAAACGTTTCAAATTCGTAGTCGCCGTCGAGGTTGCGGATCTGCTCGATCACGGCCTCGTCGAACTTGATGGTGTGGCCGCCCACTTGCAGCAGCGCCAGCACCAGGGAGGTAAATTCGTGGCCCAGCGGTACGCCGGCGAAACGCACGCCGATGTCCGAGCCTGCACGGTTGATGCTGAACGACGGGACCCGTACGCCAGCGTCAAGGCGCTCGACCAGCGTGATCTTGTCGCTCAACAGGACTATCTCCTGGAGCAATTCCTTCATCTCGCGGGCTTTTGCGCTGTCATCGAGAGAAGCGACCAGCTCAAGCGGATACACCACTTTTTCCAGGTAGGATTTCAGTTGGGTTTTGAGGGTTGCATCTAACATGATTTTTTCTTCCTTTACAAATATTTAGGCGAATGCCGGGCCGGACGCCCGGTCCGGCATCGCGGTAACTACTTGTTTGCTACGTGTTGCATCGAGACTTAAATCTTGCCGACCAGGTCCAGCGATGGGGTCAGGGTTGCTGCGCCTTCCGTCCATTTGGCTGGGCAAACTTCGCCTGGGTGAGCGGCAACGTATTGGGCTGCCTTAACTTTGCGCAACAGTTCCGATGCATCACGGCCGATGCCGTTGTCATGCACTTCCAGCACTTTGATGAAGCCGTCCGGATTGATGACGAAGGTACCGCGCAGTGCCATGCCTTCTTCTTCGATCATGACTTCGAAATTGCGCGACAGGGCGCCGGTTGGGTCGCCGATCAGTGCGTATTGCACTTTCTTGATGGCGTCCGAGGTGTCGTGCCATGCTTTGTGCGCGAAGTGCGAGTCGGTCGAGATGCCGTAGACATCGACGCCCAGCTTCTGGAATTCAGCGTGGTGATCGGCCAGATCTTCCAGTTCGGTTGGGCAAACGAAGGTGAAGTCGGCTGGGTAGAAGACGAATACCGACCACTTGCCTTTCAGCGACGCTTCCGTCAGGTCGACGAATTTGCCATTGTGGTATGCGGTTGCCTTGAATGGTTTAACTTGGGTATTGATCAGCGACATTTCATTTCCTCTCGTGTGGTGAATCAGTAAGACTCTAGTGTAAGGGGTTTTAACCCATATGCAAAATTGATTGTCACAATAGTTTCAATTGGTTTTAGCTATCATGACATGATGAGAACTCCATGATAGGCAGTTCCCACGCGCTTGGATAGCGGCGGCAGTGGATACCCCTGCCGCCGCCAGGTGTTTAGTTCTTCAGTTCTTCCGGTACCTTGCCGCCGTTTTCCGCCAGCTTGATCATCACCTGGCGGTGCAGCCAGATATTCATGCTGGCCGAATCGTTGGTGTCGCCTGTGAAATGCAGTTCTTGCGCCAGTTCCTTGCGCGCGGCCAGGCTGCTGTCGAGTTGAAGCAGTTTCATCAGGTCGACGATGGACGTGCGCCAATTGAGTTTTTCCGCGTTCTTGCTGGCCAGGTCGACCAGCACCACTTCCACGTCCACCACGGGCGCGGCAGCCGCTGGTGCAGGCGCTGCCGCTGGTGCGGCCGCTGGCGCATCGGTAGCGGCCGCCGGCGTGGCTGCCGGGGCGGCGTCGGACGAATGGTGGAAGATTTTATTGTAGATGTTGCTGAAAATGCCCATGAGGTCACCTCGAGTTGAGTGAATGGAAGAAGTTTGCCTGCGCACCCGGTGTAGGTACCGGTGACAGCAAAGCCGGGCGCAGGCGCCAGCCCATCGAGTATAAGCCCGTTCACGCCGGAAGCCCTGTCCCGCAGGCTTGCGTCAGATCTGGTGGCAGGCCAAGGCTGTTTCAAGGGTGCAAGGGCTGCCGGGCGCGCAGCAGCGCGTCGAACGCGTCGATGACCAGCGGCGGGGCAAACAGCTCGCCTTGCGCAAAATCGCAGCCGGTCTCCAGCAGCAGCGCGCGCTGTTCTTGCGTCTCCACGCCTTCGGCAATGACCTGCAAGCCCAGCTTGTGCGCCATGGTGACGACGGCTTCGCACAGCGCCAGTTCGCTGGCGCCGGGGACCAGCTTGCGCACCAGCACGCCGTCGAGCTTCAGGTAATCGACGCCGCACTGCTGCAGCTGCGTCAGCGAGGCATGGCCGCTGCCGAAGTCGTCGAGGGCGATCTGCAGGCCTGCCTCGCGCAGGTGCTGCAGACGCGGCGCCATGCTATTGCCATTGGGTAAAAGCACATCTTCGCGCATGTCGAGCACAATGGCCGAGGCCGGCACATCGAGCGCCATCAACTGGCGCAGCCAGGTGCCGGGCGCCTCCACTTCGCGCTGCAGCTCCAGCGACGACTGGTTCAGGCACAGTTGCAGCCCCGGCAAGCCGATGGCGTGACCTTGCGCGCGCCAGTCCAGCAGTTGCGCGGCCGCCGTGCGCAGCACCCAGTCGCCGATCTCCACGATCAGGCCGCTGCTTTCGGCCAGCGCCAGGAAATCCGGCGGGCATACCACACCCCGCTGCGGATGCTGCCAGCGCAGCAAGGCTTCCGCTTTGACAAGTTTGCTGCTGTGCAGCTCGACGATGGGCTGATAATACAGCCGCATCTGCTGTTCGCGCAGGGCCGTGCGCAAGTCCGCCGCCAGGCGCATGCGATTGACGGCCGCCACCTGCATGGCGGGCGTGAAGTAACTGTAGCGGTTGCGCCCCGCGCCTTTCGACACATACATGGCCTGGTCCGCCTGCTTGAGCAAGTCCTCGATATTGCCCGCATCATCGGGATACAGGGTGATGCCGATCGAGGCCGAGACGAAGGCCTGCTCCTGCCCCAGCACGAATGGCGCCAGCAAGCCGTCGAGTATCTGCCGCGCGATACGGTCGACTTGCTGCAAATCATCGAGGTCGGACAGGATCACCGTGAATTCATCGCCGCCCAGGCGCGCCACCGTGTCCGTCTCGCGCACGCCTACGCGGATGCGCCGCGCCGCTTCGATCAGCAAGATGTCGCCCTGGTGATGGCCCAGGGTGTCGTTGACTTCCTTGAAGTGGTCGAGATCGATGAACAGGATGGCCACGCGGCTCGCATCGCGCCGTCCCTGGGCCAGCGCCAGGCGCAGGCGCTCGTGGAACATGCGGCGGTTCGGCAATTGCGTCAGGGTATCGAAGTTGGCTTGCTGCCAGATCAGCGCTTCCGTTTGCCGCTTGTCCGTCACGTCTTCCAGCATGCACAGGTGGTGCGGGCCGCCATGGCGCGCCGTGGCGATGGCCGTCACCGAGGCATCGACCCACACCACGCCGCCATCGGGACGCACGATGCGCTTGGCGTGGCGGAAACCCTGCATGCGCTGCGCCAGCAGCTGCGCCATGTGCGCCTGCTCGCCGGCCACGTCGTCGGGATGGCTGATCTCCATCCAGCTCGACCGCTTCATCTGCTCCAGGGTGCGCCCGGCGATGGCCAGGTAGCGCGGATTAATATCGAGAAACTGCCCGCTCACGGTATCGATCAGGGCGATGCCCATGGGCGCTTCCTCGAACATGGTGCGAAAGCGCAATTCGCCTTGCCGGATGGTTTCCTCCGTGCGGCGGCGCTCGCGCGCCAGATTGCTGAAGTGGAACGCCGCCGACACGGCCAACAGGCTGCCCGCCACGCCCAGCGACAGGTATAGCCAGCCCAGGTCGGCGCCGGGCACGGGGCGGTACAAAAAACCCTGGTAGGCGCGGCTGGCCGTGGCCTTGGGCGGCAGCACGCCCATGGCCGCATAGGTGTCGGCGATGTGCTGCCAGCGCTGCGGATTCATGTAGCCGGGCTCCACCAGCACGGGCTGCAGCAGCAATTCCATCTGCTGCGCCTCGTACAGCAGATGGGCGCGGTCGTGGCGCTGGCTGTACTTGGCGTGTATCAGTCGCGCCATTTCCTCGCGGTGCGCCATCGCGTATTGCCAGCCGCGCAGGCTGGCGGCGCGGAACGCTTTCACGCGCTCGGGATGGCGGCGCAGTTCCTGTTCGCTGGTAAACAGGTTGTCGCCGTAGAAATCGATGCCGGCCGTGCGCGGCGTGAATTGATAGTAGGGAAAGCCCGCCCGGTCCAGGTAGTCCGGTTCGTTGGTGGAATACGCGGCAATGGCATCGACCTTGCCGTCGATAAAATCCTCGAGGCGGTAGCTGGGCGGCAAGTGGCGCATCTGCTGCGGCGCGACACCCATTTTTCCCAGGAACAGCGACACTTCATCGGAAGCGGCCGCCACATTGACGGCCGCGCCGATCATCACGGGCGCCCCCACCAGCTTGCGCACGTCGGGCGCGCCGCCATGCTGGCGCATCAGCAGCACGCTGGGCGAATGCTGGAATACCACGGCCAGCACCACCACGGGTTTGCCCGCCAGGCGGCTGAGCAACAAGGTGCTGTTGCCCACGCCATACTGGGCCTGGCCCGCCAGCACGGCCGCCTCTGCAGGGGGCACGCCGCTGCCTTCGACCAGTTTCACTTCCAGCCCCGCCTCGCGGTAATAGCCTTGCTCGATGGCCGCGTAATAGCCGGCGAACTGGAACTGATGCGTGAAATTGAGGTGCAGGGAGACGGTTTCCAGCGCCCGGGCGGGCGTGGCCAGGCATAGCAGCAGAATGAAACAGCAGCGGAAAGCGTCGTGTGCTTGCATCGGCATGGCGTGACACCGCAGGAAGCTGCCGCGTTGGCAGGGGTAAGGCTATTGTAGCCGCCCCTTTTGCCAATAGATAATTATTTCTGCCGGAGCAATAGCGTTGATGTTTTTGGCAAACAACCGCGCCATTGCTTGCGTTAGAACACGACGCCGGCCACCAGAATGACGTTGGCATACGGGCTGCACTCGCCCGTGCGCACGATGGCGCGCGCACCCTTGCTCAATTGCTTGAACTCCTCGTGCGTCACCTGGCGCGCATCGGGCAAGGCCAGGGCCGCCACCTGGGCCGCCATGGCCGGATTATGCTGGGGCAATTCGCTGGCGAGCAAATGGTATTCCACCTGCATTTCGCTGAGCACGGTATTCACGGTATCGATGAAACCGGGAATGCCGCGCGTCAGGGCCAGGTCGATCAGGGGCACGCCCGGCTGCGACGGCAAGCCCGCGTCGCCGATGACGAGCATGTCGCCATGGCCGAGCGAGGCGATCAGTTGCGACAGTGCGATATTGAGCAGCGGTGATTTTTTCATGGGTTCAGAACAGCTCGTGCAAGTGGGGGATCGACGTTTGCGCGCCGGGCTTGGTGACGCTCCAGGCGGCCGCGCGCTGGCCTTGGCCGATCGCTTCCGCCTCGTCCATGCCGGACGCCAGGCCCGCCACAAAACCGCCGATAAAGGTGTCGCCGGCGGCCGTCGTGTCGACGGCTTTTACCGCTTCGGCCGGGAACGTGTAATCGCCGCCATACAGGGCCGCGTGCACGCCCTTGGAACCCAAGGTAATGATGACGTTGTCGCTGCCCAGCTTTTGCAGCGCGCCCGCCAGCGCCTTGACGTCCGCGCCTTCCGGGCTGACGCCGGCCAGCATGGCCGCTTCGATTTCATTCGGGATCAGATAGTCGACCAGTTCCAGCACGCCTTCCGGCAAGCTGGCGGCCGGAGCCGGGTTCAGCACGACGGTCTTGCCCAGCGAACGGGCCAATTTGATCGCGTGCACGACGGTCGCCATCGGCGTTTCCAGCTGCAGCACGACGATGTCGGCCTGTTCGATCAGCGCCTTCGCCGCGTCGATGTGCGCGGGGCTGAGCAGATCGTTGGCGCCGCCGGCGATCACGATGCTGTTCTGGCCGTTGTCATCGACAAGGATGGAAGCGATGCCGGACGCGACGCCAGGCAAGGTGGTGATGTGGCTGTCGATGATGCCGTCGCCGACCAGCGCGGAGCGCAACGTCGCGCCAAACGCATCGTCGCCCACGCAGCCGACCATGGCCACTTGCTGGGCGCCCGCCACTTTGCCGCTCAGACGCGCGCAGGCCACGGCCTGGTTGGCGCCCTTGCCGCCAGGAATGGTTCTAAACGCGCCGCCCGTCAGGGTTTCGCCGGGAAGGGGCATGCGCGGCACGCGCAAGACCAGGTCCATATTGATGCTGCCGATAACCACGATCATGATGTCATTCCCATCAGTTCAGTTGCAGGTAAAGAAGTAGGTACAGAAGAAGGCACTGCGACGGCGGCACTGGAACCGCGCACGTGCAGCTCGGGCGCGATGCTGCGCTGCTGGCGCGGCAAGGCGGGGTCCGCGATGCGGGCCAGCAGGCAGGCGGCCGTGATGTGGCCCAGCTCGCGCGTATTTTGCGCCACGCTGGTCAAGGCCGGGTGCACGAAGCTGGCCAGGTCGATATCGTCGAAGCCGACGACGGCCAGGTCCACGGGCACGGCAATGCCCCGCTCGGCGGCGGCGCGCAGGGCGCCAAAGGCCATCAAGTCATTGCAGCAGAACAAGGCGTCGGGGCGTTGGCCTGGCGGCAGCGCCAGCAGATCCAGCGCGGCCGCATAGCCGCCCGCGCTCGTGAAATCGCCATGGCGGCACAGCGCATCGTCCATGACCACGCCCGCGTCCGCCATGGCATCGCGCGCGCCGGCTATGCGCTCGTTGGAAATGCTCACTTCGCGCGGACCGGCGATGCAGGCGAGACGCCGGCGTCCCAGGCCCAGCAAATGGCGCGCGGCCAAGGCACCGCCAGCGCGGTTGTCGACGGCCACGGCATCGATGGACAGGTCGCTGGGCGCGCGGTCGAGCAGCACGGCCGGCACCTTCATCTTGCGCAGCAATTCGCCATCGCTGTCGGCCAGCGCGGACAGAATCAAGCCGTCGCAGCGCTTGGTCAGCAGCACATTTAAATAGTCGCGCTGCTTGACGGGGTCGTCATCGGAATTGCACAGGATCACGCTGTAGCCGGCCGCGTAGCAGCTGTCCTCGATGCCGCGCGCTACTTCCGAAAAATACGGGTTCGTATTGTTGGGGATGATGAGGCCGATGGTGCCCGTGCTGCGGCTGCGCAAGGAACGCGCCAAGGCGCTGGGCACGTAATGCAATTGTTCCACGGCCGCCAGCACGGCGCGGCGCGCCTCGTCGCTGACTGGGCGGGTATTATTGAGGACGTGCGATACGGTGGTAAACGACACCCCCGCCGCCTGCGCCACTTGTTTGATGGTTGCCATGGGCCAGTATTATGAACGCTCGCCGCGACGGCGGTAGGTGTCGAGCACCACGGCCGCGACGATCACCAGGCCCGTGACGATGCGTTTCACGGGTTCGGACACGCCCACTTGCGCCAGGCCCGCTTCCAGCACGGAAATAATCAACACGCCGATAAAGGTGCTGATGACGGAGCCGCGTCCGCCCATCAGGCTCGTGCCGCCGATCACGACGGCGGCGATCACTTGCAATTCCATGCCCACGCCGCCGTTCGGGTCGGCCGCTTCCAGGCGCGACACCTGGAACAGCGCGCCCACGCCGGCGAGCAAACCCATCAAGGCAAACACCAGCACTTTCGACGGTTTCGTGTTGATGCCGGACAAACGCACGGCTTCTTCATTCGTGCCGATGCCGATCCAGTGGCGTCCCAGCACCGTGCGCGTGAGCACCAGATGACCGACGACAACGATGGCGATCGAGGCGATGAAAGCGGGCGACAGGCCGAAGGCGATCGGCGAGCTGATGCCGTCAACGGCGCTGCCGATGTATTCCGTGCGCGAGTTCGTCACCTGATACGCCATGCCGCGCGCCATTTCCAGCACGCCCAGGGACACGATGAACGAGGGAATGCGCCAGCCGACGGAAATCAAGCCCGTGGTGGCGCCGCACAGGGCGGCGACGAACATGCCCAGCAGGGCTGCGCTCCACACGGGCCAGCCCCAGTGCACGACGGCCAAGGACAGCACGGAGGCGGCCAGCGCCATCACGGAGCCGACCGACAAATCGATGCCGCCGATGATCAGCACGAAGGTCATGCCGACAGCCATCACGACCAGGGTCGGGATGTTGTTCGACAGGGTGCTCAAGGTGGCCAAGGTAAAGAAGTTTTCGCTGGCGAACGAGAACAGCACGCACATGGCCAGCAGGGCGCCGATCAGGCCCGCATAGTTTTTCAGGTCGGCCAGGCTGCGCTGCAGATACGAAGGAGAGGAATTGGTGGTCATGGGAATCTTTCCGGCGGATCAGGCCGCAGCTGGAGTGGAAGTGGGGGTCAAATAGCCGGAGAAGGCGGCCGACAGCAGCGCGTCCTGGCTCCAGGCGCCGCGCTCGAAGGTCTCGACGATGCTGCCGGCGCTCATGACGGCGATGCGGTCGCAGATCAGCATCAGTTCGCGCAAGTCGCTCGAGACGATGACGAGGCCCTTGCCCTGGCGCGCCTGTTCGGCCAGCACCTGATAAATATCAAACTTGGCGCCGATATCGATGCCACGCGTGGGCTCGTCGAACAGCATCACGGGGCAGTCGCGGTACAGCCAGCGGGCGATCACCACCTTTTGCTGGTTGCCGCCGGACAGTTCCGCCACCGTTTGCGCGCTGTTGCGCGAGCGGATGCCCAGGCGCTCGATGTAATCGTCAGCCACCGACGCTTCGGACGCATCGTTGAGCCAGCCTGCGCCGCTGACGGTGTCGAGCGAGGCCAGGGTCGTATTGACGGCGATGGACTGGCGCAACAACAAGCCTTGTCCCTTGCGGTCTTCCGTGATCATGGCGATGCCCGCTTTCACCGCTGCCTGCGGCGAGGCCAGGGCGGCCGGCGTTTCGCTGTCGCCAAGGAACACGTCACCGGCGTCGGCACGGTCGGCGCCGAAGATCAGGCGCAGCAATTCCGTGCGGCCCGAGCCGATCAGGCCGGCGATGCCGAGGATTTCACCGGCGCGCAAGTCGAACGAGGTCGGGTTGACGACCTTGCCGCGCGCCAGTCCCCGCACGCGCAGCAGCGGCGCGCCTATGGTGCGCCCGCTCAAGTCCACCGCATCGTCGGCCGAACGGCCCACCATCAGGCTGACCAGGTCGGCGGCGGAGTGGCCCGCGATATCGTCGTCGCACACGAGCTGGCCGTCGCGCAGCACGGCGATGCGGTCGGCCACGCGCTTGAGTTCTTCCAGGCGGTGGGAAATATAGATGATGCACACGCCTTCGGCTTTCAGGCGTTCAATTTGCAGGAACAGCAACTCCACTTCGCGGTGCGTCAGCATGGCCGTCGGCTCGTCGAGCACCAGCAGGCGGCAGGCGCCAATCAGATTGCGCGCGATTTCGATCATTTGCTGGTGGCCGATGCCCAGTTCGCCCACGAGGGTCCACGGGTCGAGTCCGCCCAGGCCCACTTTTTCCATCTGTTCGCGCGCGTCGCGCTCGAGACGGGCGCGGTCGATGAAGCCGAAACGCTGCGGCAGGTTTTTCAGGTACAGGTTTTCCGCGATCGACAGGGTAGGAATCAGATTGAGTTCCTGCATTACCATGCGGATGCCCAGCGCTTCGGCCGCGCCGCGCGAGGCGGGCTGGTAAGGCTTGCCGTCGAGCAGCATCGTGCCCGTGGTGGCTTGCTCCAGGCCGCAGATGATCTTCGACAAGGTGCTCTTGCCAGCACCATTTTCACCCGTCAGCGCCATGACCTGGCCAGGGGCGAAGCGCAGGCCCACGCCGCCCAGCACGGGGCCGACATAGGACTTGCCGATGTTATCCAGGGTCAATAGAGGGGGGGCGGCTGATGGCGCCGGGGGGATGTCGGTAGGCATGATAAAACTCCGCGGAAAAAGACGGCGGGGCCGGCGCCAGCAATGTTGCTATGGCGCTGGCCCCGGCGGGATCAAACGATCAGGACTTGGCGCCCTTGGCAACCAGTTCGACCTTGGTTTCGATGACGCCACCCAGATCGGCCTGTTTCTTCTTCTGCGCCAGCGCTTTGAGCACGGTGTCGATGCCGAACACGGCTTGCTGCGAACCGAACTGGTCGGCGGTAGCCAGCACGCGGCCATCGGCCAGCATCGGCTTGATGGCGTTGATGTTGTCGTAACCGACGACGAGCACTTTGCCCGTCTTGCCGGCCGCCTTGATGGCCGACACGGCGCCGATGGCCATGTTGTCGTTACCGCACAGCAAAGCCTTGATGTTCGGGTTGGCGTTCAGCATGGCGGCCGCCACCGTGTTGGCAGGGGCGATTTCCCACTGGCCCGACTGCACGCTGACAACCTTGGCGCCGGCCGCGTTCATGGCGTCCTGGAAGCCCAGGGTGCGCTGCTGCGCGTTGTAGGTCGTCGACACGCCTTCGATGATGCCGACCGGGTCACCCTTCTTGATCTGCTTGGCCAGGAAGTCGCCGACCACCTTGGCGCCCTTGCGGTTGTCCGGGCCGACGAACGGCACGGTGATGCCCTTCTCTTTCAGGGCGCCTTCGTCGAGCTTGTTGTCGATATTGACGACGATGATGCCCGCGTCGATGGCTTTTTTCAGCACCGGCACCAGCGCTTTCGAATCGGCCGGGGCGATCACCAGCGCGTTGACGCGCGAGACGATCATTTGCTCGACCAGCTTGATCTGGCTCGACGTATCCGTCTCATCCTTGATGCCGTTCGACAGCAGGTCGTACTTGGCGGCATTGGCCTTCTGATGCGCCTTGGCGCCATTTTCCATGGTCAGGAAAAATTCATTGGCGAGCGACTTCATCACCAGCGCCACCTTCGGTTTGGCAGGTGTCTGCGCCATCGCCGGTACGGCGGGCAAGGCACACACCAGGACAGCGGCGGCAATCATTTTCAGGCGAATACGGGATGTCATGAGCGTCTCCAGAGTTGTTGGTCAAGCACGTGTGGATCATGCTTTTATGGAATTTTACGATGCGCAAACGTTTGCGCGAAGCGAATAGTGCCTCAATGCCCTATTCCAGTGCAAGCAAAACTGTATGTGCGGTGCAGCAAAAAGGCGGCGCCCAGAGGGAAAGGGGCAGGCCGATGCGATCAGCCTGCCGAGGGGAAATGCGCGGAAGTCAGGCGTTTGTTGCGGGACGGGCGCTGGCCCATTGCACGGCCAGCACGCTGGCCAGCACCAGCAGCAAGCCCAGCATCGACCAGCCCGTCATGGCCTGGCCCAGCAAGGCCCAGCCCAGCACGACGGCCATCAGGGGGCTGAGCAGCCCCAGCGAGGAAACGGCCACGGGCGACAGCCTGGCGATGCCGCGAAACCACAGCGCATATGCCAGCAGGGCGCCGGCCAGGCACAGGTAGGCGTAGGCCAGGACTTGCTGCCAGGACAGCGCCGGCAAGGGCGCATCGGCCAGCCAGGCGACGGGCGCCAGCATCAGGCCGCCCAGCAGCAATTGCCAGCCCGTCAGCGCCAGCACGGGCAAGTCCGGCTTCCAGCGCCGCGTCAGATAGGTACCGGCCGCCATGCAGGCCGTGCCGCCCAGCGCGGCGGCAATGCCGATCGGTTCCCACACCGTACGCGGCGACAACAGCAACACGGCCATACCCGCCACGCCCAGCACGCTGGCCCCCAAGGCCAGGCGGGCCGGACGGCGCCCTTCCACGCCCCAGGCCAGGCCCATCACCAGCAGCGGCTGGATGGCGCCCACCACGGCCGCCAAGCCGCCGGGCAAGCGGTAGGCCGCGACGAACAGCAGGGCCTGGAACACGCCGATATTCAACGCCGACAGGATCAGCACGCGGCCCCAGTCGCGCCGCGCGGGCAAGCGACGCATCACAAGCAGCAACAGCAAGCCGGCCGGCAGTACGCGGATCAGGGCCGCCGTGAACGGCCGCTCCGGCGGCAGCAGTTCGGACGTGACGATATACGTGGAACCCCAGATCAGGGGCGCCAGCGCCGTGAGCACGATATCGCCCCAGGCGGGGCGGACAGGAGAGGCAGGCATGGACTATCTCGACATCAAGATAAAAAGCCAGTGTGGGCGCGAACTATCTTGATGTCAAGATAAATTGACGTTGGGTCGCCGCCAGACGGGCGTAAAAAAGCCCGGCATGGCCGGGCTCCGGGATGATGCGAGACAGCAAGCTGCGCCGTCTGGAGAAGGGGCTAGTCGCGCACCCGCTGCAGGACCGCGATCCGCAAGCCGCCAAGCATGAGCGTGGCCGTATTGTTGCTGTTGCTCAGACTGACCTGCATGGGCATGCCGCCCCGCTCTTCCGAGAGGATCGTCACGACATTGCCCTCGGCGGTAAACGTGGCCTTGCTTGCCTTGCCATGTTCATCGATCATGCTATCCCGCGTAAATTCCAGGACTTCGCCCGCCGAGGTCTTCCATTTGCCCACCAGCGGATGAGCGCCAAAGCGGAACAGGCTTTTCAGCTTGTCCAGCATGCCCGCTCCTTGCGCGCCGGACGCGTTGCGCATGGCGCCCGCCATGGCCATGGCGGCCTCGTGCATTTGCGCGCGGTCGGTGACTTGCCATTGCTTGTCGACCAGCGCCAGCGGCAGTTGCACTTCCAGGTCGCCATGTGGCAAACGCTGCAGGATCAGCGCACGGTCCGGCGATTTGGCGAGCCATGCCGCTTCATCGGTCAGCGCCAGCTTGGCTGTCGCCATCGCCACCTGCTGACCGCCCATGTCGCGTACCTGCTCGTAGCCGCTGACACTGGCCACTTTCACGCCCTTGGCCACGCACAGCTTGTCGCCGCGCAAGGCGGCCTTGCCCGGGGCGGACAGCGCGTAGACAAATTGCGATTGCGTGATCCAGCCACCGCTGCTTTGCTCGACGGGAGCGCTGTACAGGCCGCCGCGCACGAGGATATCGAGCCATTGCCGAGTGGAACTGTCGTACGACGCCACGCGGATTTCTTCCTTCTGGTACGGCAAGTTGGACAAGCACAGCAGCTTGTCGCGCGCCGCCTCGTCGGCCGCCAGGTGGGCATCGATGGCGCGGCTGAAACTGCCGGCCGAGGCCGCCTCGGGCGCCAGCAACCACGCCAGTGCACCACCGGCCACGATGACCACCGCCAGCACGCCGCCGGCGATCATGACGTGGCGCCGCTGCACGCCGGCGCCCGCCGGCTTGGCGGGCGCGGCGGGTGCCGGTGCCGGTGAAGGCGACGACGCGGCGTTGACGGCCTTGCCGCACTCGTCGCAGAAACGCGCGTCCGGCGTGTGGGCGGTGCCGCACTGTTTACAGAATTGCGCCATGGTCTGCCTTACTTGAGTTTATGCGCGCATTCGCCGCAGAACACGTCATCGGACGCGACCGGTGCCTTGCAGCTTGGGCAGTGCAGGCTGTCAACGGGTGCGGCAGCCGGCGTGGCCGGCGTGGCCGGTGCGGCCGGTGCGGCCGGTGCGGCGGGAGCAGCCGCCTGCTCGGCCAGGGCGCGCGCGCGTTCACGCGCTTCCTCGGCTTTTTTCTTGACCGTGGCCAGGCCGTCGTTCAGGCTCGCTTCCGAGGCGCTGAAATCGACGTTGCGCGTGGCGTTCAGGTAAATGATGCACACGCCCTTGGTGAAGATCAGGCCCGGTACCACGGCCGCGGCCGCCATCAGCAAGCCGCCCCCCAGACCGGCTGCGATGATGTAGCCGGAACCGCCATTCAATCCCGAAGCCAGGGAATACATGTTCATCTGGCCGCCCAGGCCCAGGATGCCGGCCGACATGCCGCTCGTCAGCGACACGCCGGTACCGACCACGCCAAAGATCAGCAGCGCCACAAACGTCGTGATCAGGAACAGCAGCACTTCCAGCAAGATCACGGACACCAGCTTGGTGCGCACGATCAGGTTCAGGCGGGCAATGATCTGGAACACGGTGGCGCCCGACCAGGCGGCAGGGCCGGCCAGCGGCAGCATCACGTAGAACAGGGCAAACACCAGCACGCCCAGCACGATGGCCGACAGCGGGAAGACGACCGTGTACAGCACGGGGCCAAGCACGGGAATCTTGCAGACGAACAAGATGATGGCGATGGCGATCATGGCCGCCAGCACGATCAGAAATTCCAGGAACACGACCGCGATCAGGCGATGGCTCGTGTACAGCGAGACGAGCACGGCATCGACCAGGCTCATGCCAGGCTGGCCTTGCGCATCGCGCATCAGCAGGATGCCCACGGCGTTGGAGCCGTAAAACATCACGAGGAAGGCCATCAGGCCGCCCAGGAAGCCCAGCAGCACGCTGCTCATGCTGCCGGCAAGCATCGTCAACAGGCCGCCGACGAGCACGGCGCCGATGAAGGTCAGGGCCAGCAGGGCAATCGCGCGGAAGTTCTTGATGGCGTCGGTCGCTTCGATCAGCGAGCCGAGCGCGGAGGAAAAGGGAAGAGGTTTAGCTGCTTCTGTGGAAATGGTCATGTGTGGCCTGGAAGGGTCAATCGGGGAAAAGGGCAGCCTGCCTGGCCGCCCCGGGATATGGATGGGTTAGTAGGCGCGGGCCAGTTGCAGCTCGCTCGCGGGCGCCTGGCGCTGGACGATCTGCAGCTTGACGTCCTGGCCACCGACGCGCTTGCTATTCAGGTACAGGGCCGTGCGTACCGGGTAAATGCCTTGCGGCACGCCTTCCGGCATGGGAATCGAGAAGCCGCCCTTGTAGGCGCCGCTGCCGTTGTTGCTGCTGACCACCTTGCGCACGGTTTTGATCAACTCGCCATTGGGCTTGTACAGGCTCAATTCTTCTTCGACCAGCGGGTTCGGATCGCGCGTGCCGGCCGCCACTTCGATATACGAATTGGTCTGCGCCTTCTGGCCAGGACGCACGGACGATGGCGTAAAGCCCGTCTCGTATTTCACCAGGGTCGATTGCTCGGGCAGCTTGCCCTTGTTCGCCACCTTGTAGTCGGTCTGCACTTGCTGCGCCGTCTTGACTTGCTGGCTTTGATAATTGAGGGCCACGCAGGCGAGCGCGCCCAGGCTGGCGCCCAGTGCCGCGCCGCGCACGGTGTTGGTGCCACCGCCCAGCAAGCCGCCCACGACGGCGCCGATGCCGGCCAGCATGGCCGTATTGCATTCGCCGCTGGCCGCTTCCGTGCCTGCGGCGGTGGTGTTGCCGGTGGCGCCAGGGCCGCCCGGCGCGGCGCAGCCGGCCAGCATCGAGGACACGACCAGCAGCGCCACCATGGGCTTGGCAATTTGTTTCAAGTTTTTCACGTTATTCTCCGGAAAGATCAAAATAGGAATGGGAGGCAAGCGGCGCCGCTTACTCGATCTGGATTTGCGACAGCGCCTTGTCTTGCGCTTCTTTCGCCTTGCGCTTGATATCGAGCGCATGGCGGTTGCCCGCATCCATGCGCAACACGGCATTCGCGTTGGCAATGGCACAGTCGTATTTGCGCTGGCTCATGCAGTGGCTCGCTTCGGACAGGCTGTCCGTGATCACGCTTTCCAGGCCGCTGGACTGTTTGACAGGCGCCGGCGGCGGTGTCGCCTTGACGGGCTTGGCCGGCTTTTCCGCGACGGGGGCCGGTGCTGGGGCCGGCGCTGGCTCGGGAGCAGCGACAGGAGCCGGTGCAGGAGCGGCGGCAGGTACTGGCGCCGGTGCAGGCTCGGCTGCGGCCGCAGCGGGCTCGGGCGCCGTGGCGCCATCGAGCGCCGGGTCGCTGATGGCCAGCGGCTGCTCGGCGGCAGGTGCAGGGTCCGCCTGCGCTGGCAAGGCTGGAACAGCTTCCGGCACCGCGGCAGCCGGCTTGCCTGACATGAAATAGTAAGCGCCCGCACCGCCCAGCAGCACCACCGCTGCGACGGCGGCGGCGATCAGTTTCGTGCGCTTGGCAGCTGGTAGACTGTCCGCGGGCACGTCGGCGGCGGGAACAGCTTCGGGCGCTGGCTCGGGTGCAGCTTCGGGCACGGGATCGGCACGGCGCTTTTCCAGCACGGGCGGCGGCGGCGCGACCGGTTCCGGCACTGGCGCCGGGGCGGGCTCGACGGCGGGCTCAATCACGGCTTCAAGCACAGGTTCAATCCCCCCCACAATCGCTGGCGCAATCACGGGCTCCGGCAGCGGCAGCGGCGGCGGCACGGGCGCGGCAACGGGCGCCACGGCAAAGCTGAACGCGCACTTGGGGCAGAACTTGGCGTCCGGCTTGCAGTCATGGCCGCACTGGCCACAGGATTTGCCTGGCACCGGGGCGGCGGCAGGCGCAACGGCAAACGTGGTGCCGCAGGAAGAACAGAATTTGGCGCCCGGTTTATTCTCGGCTTGGCAGGAAAGGCATTTCAATTGGCATCTCTTTTCATATCAACGCTGGGAGCCGCGTACGCTGGCGCTTGCCAGAATGGCAGCTTTGTTGCCGTACGGCTAAATATCCAAGGAGTATATTTTCAAACACCAAGTTGCCACAAGGGAAAATTGTCTTTTGCTCTATTCAATTTTTAAATATTGGTAAAAATCCTGCCGCGCCCGCATTTTGTGCCCCATCCTGGTGCGCAGATAACAAAAAACCCGGCAACGCTGTACGCGTTGCCGGGTTTCAGTCAATGCCCGAGGGGGAGGAACCGCTTACTTGCGTCCGCCCCGTGCCGGCGCCCCATGGCCGCCCTTGGCTGGCGGCTTGCCGCCACGCCCCATCGGCACGGCGGCCGGCTTGGCCTTGGTTTTGATGGTCGACAAGATCGATGGGCGCACTTTCGACTCGACGGCCGTCGCCTTCGGCGCGGCAGCCGTGCCGCCCAGGGCGATGCGGTTCTTGCCCGGCGTCACCTTGAACTTGTCCGGCGTGCCGGCGCCATGCGTCTGGCGGCTGCGTTCGCCTGCGGCCAGGCCGCCCGATTCCGACGACGTCCAGGCGGGTATCAAGTGCTTGTCGCCATTGCCGATCAAGTCGCCACGGCCCATGTTGACCAGCGCTTCGCGCAGGATAGGCCAGTTGGCCGGGTCCTGGTAACGCAGGAAAGCCTTGTGCGTGCGGCGGATCTTGCCGCTGCGCGCCGTTTCCACCACTTCCGAGTCCGCCGTGACCTTGCGCAAAGGATTCTTGCGCGTGTGATACATCGTCGTGGCCATGGCCATCGGCGTGGGCATGAAGGTTTGCACCTGGTCCAGCTTGAAATTGTTTTTCTTCAGCCACAGGGCCAGGTTCAGCATGTCCACGTCCGTCGTGCCCGGATGGGCGGCGATGAAGTACGGGATCAGATACTGCTTCTTGCCCGCTTCCAAGGAGAAACGGTCGAACATTTCCTTGAATTCGTCATACGCGCCGATGCCGGGCTTCATCATCTTCGACAAGGTGCCCTCTTCCGTGTGCTCAGGGGCAATCTTCAGCAAGCCGCCGACGTGGTGCGTCACCAGTTCCTTCACGTACTCGGGCGAACGCACGGCCAGGTCATAGCGCAAACCCGAGCTGATCAAGACTTTCTTGATGCCAGGAATGGCGCGCGCCTTGCGGTACAGGGAAATGAGCTTGCTGTGGTCAGTGCCCAGGTTCACGCAGATGGATGGGTAGACGCACGACAGGCGGCGGCACGACACTTCGATCTCTTTTTCCTTGCACGCCAGGCGGTACATATTCGCCGTCGGGCCGCCCATATCGGAAATGGTGCCCGTAAAACCTTTGGTTTTATCGCGGATATGCTCGATTTCGCGCAGGATCGACGGTTCCGAACGGCTCTGGATGATGCGGCCTTCATGCTCCGTGATCGAGCAGAAGGTGCAGCCGCCGAAGCAGCCGCGCATGATGTTGACGGAAAAGCGGATCATTTCCCAGGCGGGAATGTGCGCCTTGCCATAGCTCGGGTGCGGGGCGCGCGCGTAATTCATGTCGTACACGCCATCCATCTCGTCCATGGCCAGCGGCAACGGCGGCGGGTTCAGCCACACGTCGCGTTCGCCGTGCGCCTGCACCATGGCGCGCGCATTGCCCGGATTCGATTCCAGGTGGAACACGCGCGACGCATGCGCGTACATGACGGGGTCATCCTTGACGACGTCGTACGATGGCAGGCGCACGACCGTCTTGTCGTGCTTTTCCTTGGCCATGGCCAGGCGCTCTTCGCGGCTCATGATGCGGATAGGCTTGATGACTTCGGCCGATTTCGACGCATTTTCCGTGGCGCAGGCGGTCTTGTCTTCCTGCACCATCTCGTAGGGGCTGTAGTGCGGATCGATCTTGCCGGGCACGTCGACGCGGGTGGAATTGTGCACGCCCCAGTCGTCGCCGGGCAGCCAGCCGGACGGCACCATGAAGGCCGTGCCGCGCAGGTTGCGGATATCCTTGATCGATTCGCCGGCGGCCAGACGGTGCGTCAGGTCGACCAGCGCCCGCTCGGCATTGCCGAAGATCAGCAAATCGGCCTTGGAATCGGGCAAAACGGAACGGCGGACCTTGTCCGACCAGTAATCGTAATGGGCGATGCGGCGCAACGATGCTTCGATACTGCCGATGACGATGGGCACGTCGGGATAGGCTTCGCGCGCGCGCTGGGCGTACACGGTGACGGCGCGATCCGGGCGCTTGTTCGGTTCGGCATTCGCCGTGTAGGCGTCGTCGGAGCGGATCTTGCGGTCGGCCGTGTACTGGTTGACCATGGAATCCATGTTGCCGGCGGTAATGCCGTAGTACAAACGCGGCTTGCCGAGGATGCGGAACGCATCGGCCGACAGCCAGTCCGGCTGGCTGATGATGCCAACGCGGTAACCTTGCGCTTCAAGCAGGCGGCCGACGAGGGCCATGCCGAAACTCGGATGGTCGATGTAGGCGTCGCCCGTGACGAGGATGACGTCGCACTGGTCCCAGCCCAGCGCGTCCATCTCGGCACGCGACATCGGCAGGAAAGGCGCCACGGCAGCGCGGGCAGACCGCTTGGGAACGGTCGCAAATAAATTGGTAGGGGAGCTCATAGGGTACGGATTGTACCGGAATTGGCCATTTCCAACCTGACGGCCTGCTTTTTACTGTTGGATTTCAGTACAAAAAACGTTTATTTTTCAAACACTTGGGGAAATGTGGCCCTTGGGGTCAGACCCTTCAGGGGTCTGACCCCAGCTTTTCCCCGGGTTACATCAGATCCCCATATTCGCCAGAATCTCACCAAGTTCCCGCAGCGCCGGCTCCAGTTTCGGATGCTTGACCGCAAACTTGGCCGACAATTCCTGGCTGCGCTCGGCCAGTCCATAGGTGGTCGACTCTTCTTCCTGTTCCTGCGCGGCGCGCTTTTCCAGCAGCTGCTGAATATCGCCATTGAGCTGTTGCAGCAAACCATGCGTTTCTTCATCCACAGGATCGCCAGATGCGATGGTCGATTGCAGCTGTTGCAACGATTCCTTGAGTTTGCTATCCATGTTTTTTCCTGTCAGTCGGTAAATTGTGTGTCCAGGAACAATTGTTCCACCTTGCTTCTGGCCCACGGGGTCTTGCGCAAAAACTTCAGGCTCGACTTGATGCTGGGATCGCTGATGAAGCAATTGATATCGATGTGCTTGGCCAGGCCATCCCAACCGTAATGGGCTTGCAGGCGCGTCACAATCGCTTCCAGGGTAATGCCATTCAAATCTTGCTGACTCATAAACTCTTTCGACTGCCTTCTTGTTTACATCTTACTCAATTCTACGCCGCCGGCACGGAAAGCTTGCGTGCGCCAGGTCAACGCAACGCAAGCTTCTGATGAGGACGTCTTACTTGGCGTTCAAGCCGCGGCGTTCCAGCAATGGTTCCACGGTGGCATCACGGCCGCGGAAGTCACGGAACAGTTGCAGCGCATCGACGCTGCCGCCGCGCGACAATAACTTGCTGCGGAACCAGTCGCCATTCTTGCGCGTCAGGCCGCCGTTTTCCTTGAACCAGTTGACCGATTCCGCATCCAGCTTTTCCGACCACAGGTAGGCGTAATACGCGGCCGAGTAGCCGCCCGAGAAGCTGTGCGAGAAATACGTGGTGCGGTAGCGCGGCGGCACGGGAGCGTAATCGACGCCCGCGTCTTTCAGCGATGCCGCTTCAAAGGCCAGCACGTCGGTCGGGATCTGGCTTGGCGCCAGCTGGTGCCAGCGCTGGTCCAGCAAGGCCGCCGACAGGTATTCCGTCGTCATGAAACCCTGGTTGAATTTCTTCGCCGCCGTCACCTTGTCGAGCAATTCCTGCGGCATGGCCGCGCCGCTCTGATAGTGCTTGGCATAGTTTTGCAGCACTTCCGGCCAGACGGCCCACATTTCATTGACTTGCGATGGATACTCGACGAAGTCGCTCGGCACGCTGGTGCCGGCAAAGCGCGGGTACTTCACGTTCGAAAACATACCGTGCAGCGCATGGCCGAATTCGTGGAACATGGTCGTCACTTCATCGAACGTCAGCAAGGTCGGCTGGCCGGCCGGCGGCTTCGGAATGTTCAGCTGGTTGGCCACGACCGGATGCGTGCCCATCAGCATTGACTGCGACACGTATTCATTCATCCACGCGCCGCCATGCTTGTTGCCGCGCGCATAGAAGTCGGCGATGAACAGGGCCAGCGGCTTGCCGTTGGCGTCCGTCACGTCGTAGACGCGCACGTCCGGGTTGTACACCGGTAGATCAGTACGCTGCTTGAAGCTGATGCCGTACAGTTTATTGGCGGCAAAGAAGACGCCGTTGTTCAGCACGCTGTTCAATTCCAGGTACGGTTTCAGCTCGTTTTCATCGAAATTGAACCGTTGCTTGCGCAGCTTGTCCGTGTAGATGGCCCAGTCGGCCGCCGCCACCTGGAAACCGCCTTTTTCCGCATCGACCACTTGTTGCAGGTCGGCCGCTTCGCGGCGCGCGTTGGCGACGGCTGGTTTCGCCAGTTCCGACAGCAGGGTGTTGACGGCCGTCGTCGTCTTGGCCGTCTGGTCCTCCAGCGAATACGCGGCGTAGTTGGCGTAACCGAGCAAGGTGGCCCGTTCGGCGCGCAGTTTCGCCAGTTTCAATACGATGGCGCGGTTGTCGAACTCGCCGCCCTGGCTGCCCCGGTTCAGCGACGCATCCATCAGGCGCTGGCGTGTCTTACGATCCGTCAATACGGCCAGCGGCGGCTGGCCGCTGGTGTTCACCAGAGCAATGACAAACTTGCCCGTCAGGCCGCGTTCCTTGGCGGCGGCGGCGGCCGTGTCGATATCGCTGTCCGTCATGCCGGCCAGTTCAGCGCGCGTGTCGACGACGATGCTCTTGGCATTCGTTTCCTTCAGCACGTTTTGCGCGAAGGCCGTTTCCAGGCCCGCCTGCTCGGCGTTATAGGCTTTCAATTTTTCCTTGTCCGCATCGGACAGCTTGGCGCCGGCGCGCACGAAATCCGTGTGATAGCGTTCCAGCAGGCGCAAGGATTCGGCATCGAGGCCCAGCTTGTCGCGCTTGGCGTACAGGGTGTCGATGCGGGTAAACAGCTTCGGATTCAAGGTAATCGCATCGCCATGCGCGGCCAGTTTCGGCGACACGTCCACTTCCACCGCTTCCAGCACGGCATTGGTATTGGTCGACGTCATATTGCTGAAGATGCTCTGCACGCGGTGCAGCAACTGCCCCGTACGCTCGAGCGCCACGATGGTATTCTCGAAGGTGGGCGCCTGGCGGTTGTTGGCGATGGCGTTGACTTCGGCCAGCTGGCGTTTCATGCCTTCGGCAAACGCCGGCGCGTAGTGTTCGTCCTTGATCAGGCCGAACTGCGGCATCTGGAATGGCAGCGGACTGGCTTTCAGCAAGGGGTTCTGGGCGCTGACGGCGGCGGCAGGCGCGGATTTTGCGGTGGCGGCAGCCATGGCGGATGGGGCGGCGTGGGCCAGCATGACGCTGGCGGCGATGACGAGCAGTTGTGGACGGATCATGACATCTTTCTGAAAGCGCGGGGAAGAGCCGCGATCGCGTCGCGGGCCAGTGGCAGATCATAGCAGCCTGTCACACAGGCGTCATCCAACATGGGCGATCCTGTGGTGCATCACGCCAAATGCCCGGTTTACCACGGTTTGCAATCGAAATCTCCAAATAAAAATGGCCGCCAATTGCTTGGCGGCCTTTTTCATTGACCCGGCTTTCACACCGGAATCATCCGACTTGCTTGCCGGTTTATTTGCCGTTCAGGCCACGGCGTTCCAGCAGCGGTTCGATCTTCGCATCGCGGCCGCGGAAGTTGCGGTAGATGTCGAGCGCGTCGGCGCTGCCGCCACGCGACAGCAGTTTATTGCGGAACCAGTCGCCGTTCTTGCGCGTCAGGCCACCGTTTTCCTTGAACCATTCGACCGTATCGGCATCGAGCTTTTCCGACCACAGATACGCGTAGTAGCCGGCCGAGTAGCCGCCCGCGAACGCGTGCGAGAAATACGTGGTGCGGTAGCGCGGCGGCGCCGGGGCGAAATCGACGCCCGCATCCGTCAAGGCGGCTTTTTCAAAGGCCAGCACGTCGGTGGGGATTTGCGCCGGGGTCAGCTGGTGCCAGCGCTGGTCCAGTAGGGCCGACGCCAGGTATTCCGTGGTTTTGTAGCCCTGGTTGAAATTGTCGGCCGCCGTCACTTTCGCCAGCAGCTCGGCGGGAATCGCCGCGTCCGTCTGATAGTGCTTGGCATAGTTTTGCAGCACTTCCGGCCACAGCGCCCACATTTCATTGACTTGCGACGGGTATTCGACGAAGTCGCGCGGCACGCTGGTGCCGGCGAAGCGCGGATATTTTACGTTCGAAAACATGCCGTGCAGCGCATGGCCGAATTCGTGGAACATGGTGTTGACTTCGTCAAACGTCATCAGGGTCGGCTGGCCCGCTTCCGGCTTCGGGATGTTCAGGTTATTCGCGATCACCGGCTTGCGGCCCAGCAAGGTCGACTGGCCCACATAGGCATTCGCCCAGGCGCCGCCGCGCTTGTTGCTGCGCGCGTAAGGGTCGAGGGTGAAGATGGCCAGCTGCGTGCCGTCTTCATTGAAGACGTCGTACACCAGCATGTCGGCGTTGTAGACGGGCAAATCGGTACGCTGCTTGAAGGTCAAGCCGTACAATTTGCCGGCGGCAAAGAACACGCCCTTGGTCAGCACGCTGTGCATTTCAAAGTACGGTTTCAATTGCGTTTCATCGAAGTTGTAGCGTTCGGCGCGCACCTTGTCGCTATAGAAGGCCCAGTCGGCGGCGCCCACCTTGAAGCCGCCTTTGCCTGCATCGATGACCTTCTGGATATCGTCCGCTTCACGGCGCGCATTGACGACGGCCGGCTTCGCCAGCTCGCCCAGCAGGG
Source organism: Janthinobacterium sp. OK676 (assembly GCF_900103595.1). Lineage (NCBI taxonomy): Bacteria > Pseudomonadati > Pseudomonadota > Betaproteobacteria > Burkholderiales > Oxalobacteraceae > Janthinobacterium > Janthinobacterium sp. OK676. The sequence continues at coordinate 99,685 of NZ_FNHA01000013.1, read as the reverse complement.
CGTTCACGGCGGTGGTGTCGTGCGCCGTCTGGTCTTCCAGCGAATACGCCGCATAGTTCGGGTAACCCATCAGCGCGGCACGTTCGGCGCGCAGTTTCGCCAGTTCCAGCACTTCCTGGGTGTTGTCGAACTCGCCGCCACGGCTGCCGCGCGCTTGCGAGGCGGCCATGATGCGTTCGCGCAAGGCGCGGTTGGTCAGCAGCGACAGCGGCGCCTGGCCCGTCGTGTTGACGAGGGCGATCACGTATTTGCCGTCCAGGCCGCGTTTCTTGGCCAGGCCGGCGGCCACTTCGATGGCGGCGGGCGACAGGCCGTCCAGTTCTTCGCGCGTGTCGACGACGACGGCCGAAGCGTTCAATTCTTTCAAGACGTTCTGGGCGAACTTGGTCGACAGGGCAGCGAGCTGGCCGTTGTAGGCGCGCAGTTTTTCCTTGTCCGCCGCCGACAGCTTGGCGCCGGCGCGCACGAAGTCCGTGTGGTAGCGCTCCAGCAGGCGTTTCGATTCGGCATCCAGACCCAGCTTGTCGCGCTTGGCGTACAGGGTGTCGATGCGCTTGAAGAGTTTGTCGTTGAGCATGACCGCGTCGCTGTGGGCCGCCATTTTCGGTGCCAGTTCGCGTTCCAGGCCCTGGATCGTGTCATTCGTATTCGAGCCGGACATCACGGAAAACACAGTGCGCACGCGGCCCAGCAACTGGCCCGAGCGTTCCATGGCGACGATGGTGTTGTCGAACGTGGCCGGCTTCTTGTTGTTCGCAATCGCACTGATTTCCGCCAGGTTGGCGGCCATGCCTGCCGCAAAGGCGGGCGCGTAGTCGGCGTCCTGCACCTTGTCGAACGGCGGATAGTTGAACGGCAGGCTGCTCGCTTGCGCAAACGGGTTCGAGGCGGGCAAGGCTGCCGCCGCGGTAGCGGTGGCGGCAAAAGCGGCGGCGGCAGGCGCCAGCACCAGGCTGGCGGCGATGACGAGCATAGTTGGACGGGTCATGTCTTCTTTCAAGAAACGCAAGAGAGCCGCGATTGTGTCGCGGGCCAGCCTGAAATAATAACAGTCTGAAACACTTGCGTCACCAGCAACTACCGATGGTATCGCGCCAGGCGGTGATGAACGGTTTTCATGCCTTGCGCATGAAAATGTCTTTTAATAGTGCGGCGGACGCTCGTTGACCAGCCCGCCATTGGCCTGCTGCGCCCCGTCGCGCACGTGTTCGCCCAACTTGTGCAGCATCGCCTCGAGCTGGTCGATGCGCTTGCCCTGCTGGTACACCATCTGGTTCAGCGACTCGACCAGGTCTTCCTGCTGCGCCAGCTTGATTTCGATATCGACGAAACGTACTTCCATCTGTTCTGCATTGTCCATGGTGCTCTCGGTGATTCCTGACTGAAAGGGAGCATTTTAACGCGTGCCTTCACACAGACCGCATCGTGCCGGTAGACAACGATGCGGAGCGTGACCAGGTTCTATTTCGCGGATAGGTCGGCAGGCAGGCCACGCAGCGCCAGGGCAGCCGCCATACTGGACAGGCCCAACAGGTAAAACACCACCATGGCCAATAACACGGTGCCATACAAAACCACCTGCATGGCGCTGGCGCTCCCCGTAGACGCCCAGCACACCGCAGCGACCGCTATCATGCCGGCAAAGACCGCGATGATACGTGTGAGCGTGGCTTGCGCATAACGCCAGAGATTGTCAAAGTCATTGTAGGCAAACCGCGCCAGCCTACCCTTGCATTTGATGGCCATCACGCTAAGCAGCAGCATGGCCAGGACTGTGAGCAAGACCGGATAGCCGAAGCCGGACAACAGCTGGAACGCCAGGGCGGGCCAGCGCGAGTCGCCGCGCCACCAGCCCAAACCGGCGACGGCACTGCTCAAGGTGAACAGTAGCGCGGGACGGGTCAGCGAAGACACGGTCAGCGGAGCTTCAAATGGATGGGTCATGGCAGCCTCAAAAAAGTGGAAGATACTCCGTATAGCACCGCCGTACCATTTGCGGGCAAAACGGTGGTGGCAGCACCCGCCGCCGGCACGCGACACTAGCCTTTCGGCGCGGCCAGCAAGGCCTTCATGCGCGCCAGACGTTCTTTTGGCGAAATCACTTCCGCCTCCGTCGGCACGGCGTCGCCCACGTCGAGTTCCATTTCCTTGATGAAGCGCGACGGGTCGCAATGGACTTGCTCGCCGGCCCGCTTGCGCTTCTTGCACCAGGTGATGTGCAAGGTGCGCTGCGCCCGCGTGATGCCCACGTACATCAGCCGGCGCTCTTCCTGGATGCGCGCGGCGATGGTTTCGGCCGGCGCGTCAGGGTCGCCCTTGTGCGGCAAGATCCCCTCTTCCACGCCCACCAGAAACACGTGCGGAAATTCGAGCCCTTTCGACGCGTGCAGGGTCGACATGCGCACGGCGTCCTGCTCCTCGTCCTTGCCCTCAAGCATCGTCATCAGGGCCACCATCTGCGTCAGTTCCAGCACGTTCTTTTCTTCGCCGTCGCGGTCCTTGCCGCCCCGGCCCCGTTCCTTGAGCCAGTTGACGAATTCCAGCACGTTCTGCCACTTGCTTTGTGCTTGGCGTTCCTCGAAAGCATCGTACAGATACGATTCATAGTGGATTTCCTTCATCATGTCGTCCAGCACTTCGGCCGCGTTGTCGCCGCTGCCGGCCGCGCCCGGACGGCTGGCGCGCGATTCCAGGTCGTTGATGAAGTTGCAGAAGTCGCGCAACGGCCCCAGCTGGCGGTCCGTCAGCTTGGCCTCGATTCCGCCCTTGAAGACGGCCTGGAACAGCGAGCACTGCCACTGCCCCGAGAACGCGCCCAGCACTTCCAGGGTCGACTGGCCCACGCCACGGCGCGGCGTCGTCACGGCGCGAATGAAGGCCGGATCGTCGTCTTCGTTGGCCAGCAAACGCAGGTAGCTGATGATGTCCTTGATCTCGGCCTTGTCGAAGAAGCTCTGGCCGCCGGAAATCGTGTACGGGATACGTTCCTTGCGCAAGCACTGCTCGATGATGCGCGCCTGGTGGTTGCCCCGGTACAAAATCGCATAATCGGAAAATTTGTTCTTGCGTTCAAAATGGTCGGCCGAAATCATGATGGCGACCTGCTCCGCCTCCTGCTCGTCCGTCTGCATGCCCAGCACCTTGATCGGCTCGCCCAGGCCGTGCTCGGACCACAGCGACTTTTCAAACAGTTTCGGGTTGTTGCCGATGACGGCATTGGCCGCGTTCAGCACGCGCATGGTGGAGCGGTAATTCTGCTCGAGCTTGATCACGCGCAGATCGGGAAAATCCGTCTCCAGGGTCTTCAGGTTTTCCACGGTGGCGCCGCGCCACGCGTAAATCGCCTGGTCGTCGTCGCCCACGGCCGTAAACATCGGCTTCTTGCCGATGCCCGTCACCATCAGTTTCACCAGTTCGTACTGGCAAGTATTCGTGTCCTGGTATTCATCGACGAGCAGATAGCGCAGGCGGCGCTGCCACTTGTCGCGCACGGCGCCGTTGTTGCGAAACAGTTCCACGGGCAGGCGGATCAAATCGTCGAAATCGACGGCCTGGTAGGCGGAGAGCGTTGCCACATAGCTGCGGTAGATGCGCGCCGCGTTCGCCTCATCCTCATCCTTGGCTTGCGCCAGGGCCATGTCCGGATCGATCAGGCCATTTTTCCACAAAGACATGGCATTCTGGATGCCACGAATGATTTGTTTATCGGTGGTAATGGCGAGGTCTTGCACAAGCGAAAAACAGTCGTCGCTGTCCATGATGGAAAAGCGGTCCTTGAGCCCCACGCCATTGGCTTCCTGGCGCAGGATTTTCACGCCCAGCGAGTGGAAGGTCGACACCGTCAACTGCTTGGCCTGGCGCGGCTGTTTCAGCAGCTTGGCGATGCGTTCCTGCATTTCCAGCGCCGCCTTGTTGGTAAAGGTCAGGGCGGCGATGGTGCGCGGATCGTAGCCCCGGTCTTCGATCAGATGGGCGATCTTTTGCGTGATCACGCGCGTCTTGCCCGAGCCGGCGCCCGCCAGCACGAGGCAAGGGCCGTCGAGGTAGGTAACCGCTTCGCTTTGAGGCGCATTCAGACCGAACTGTGGTGCTTTGGACATCAGGGTATTTCCGCAGGGAACAGCAGCCCATTGTACCAGCGTCGCGCAGGCTATTTGCATGGCGGGCCCTGCCTGAAAAACAGGCAATGGCATTGATATATCGCCATCTGACGCCATCTTGGGCCATGCAATGCGTGCGGCACGGCCACGCCTGGAGTACCATTCCGCCTATATCGCCCGTGCGCGCCCACTTACCGAATGGCAGTCCCATGAAATTTGAACACCTGATTGAAATCAACGATCCCTTGAACCCGCTGATCGACACCTTGACCCTGGAGCAAGTGTGGCGCGGCCTCGTCTTGCGCGCAGAGTCGCCCAAGCTGTTCGTGCCGCACCTCGATGAATGCCATATCAGCGAGCGCAGCGACACCGGTTTCGCGCGCAGCCTGCGCTACGGCGAACTGGTCATCAACGACAAAGTGGTGCTGGTGCCGCAACTGCAGGTGCGCTATGAAGTGCCGGCGCAACAGGATATCAGCGCCTCTTCGCTGGTGATGACCATCGAAATGCCCGACGAAGCGAGCCTGTGGGTACGTTTCCAGTACGACGACGGCCACGACGCGGCCACCGACGAGGCCAACGCCCTGTACGACGACTTCCGCCGTTCCGCCTACCAGGAATCCGATATCGACACGGTGCGCGTCATGCGCGAGCTGGCGCTCGAGGGACGGCTGGATGCAGGCTTGCTGAACTAAATCAAACTCTGGCGCTGCTGCCCCACAGCTGGTCGGGGCGAAACTGCAGTCCCGCCTGCTCGGCGCTGAGCACTTCGCGAATCGCATGCAAGTCCACGCGCGTATCGCGCCGCAGCGGCACGTCCAGGCGCGCGCCGCGGGGGCCGATCAGCGATTGCACGTGGGGCGTGGCCGCATTCAAGCCCTTGCGCGTGACGACGCCGATTTCTCCATTGAGCAGTTTGACGAAGGTGCCGACCGGGTAGATGCCCAGTTCGCGCACCAGCAGGGACGCCAGCGGCGCATCGAGCGAGGCTTTTTCCGCCGACAGCATTTCGCGCAGGGCCACGTTCGGCAACAAGGGCTGGCGGTAGCTGCGCGCCGAAACCCTGGCGCAATAGCGGTCGGCCAGCATGATCAGGCGGGCGCCAACGCCGATCTGCTCGCCCGTGATACCCAGCGGATAGCCGCTGCCATCGATATTTTCATGGTGCTGCAGCACGGCTTGCAGCCAGACGGCGTCCGTCACGCCGGCCGCGCGCAGCAAGTCGACACCGGCTTGCGGATGGGCACGCAAATAGACGCGCTCCTGCGCATCCAGCGGCCCCGCCTTGTGCTGGAAATGGGCATGGCGTTCCAGCATGCCCACGTTCATGCTCAGCGCGGCCAGCAGCACGCTGCGGATCAGGCCATCGTCGAGCTTCAGGGCGCGCGCCAGCAAGGCCGTGATGACGGCCGTGTCGACGCTGTGGCGCACGGCAAAGTCGCCCGCACCCTGGTTGTGCAGGATGCAAGCCAGCGCCACGTCGGCGTCGAGGGCGACGGCCTCTTCCACCAGCTGCGCCAGCGGCGCCAGTTGTGCCTGCGCCACCATTTGTCCGGCGGCGATGGCCGGCAAGACGAGGGCCAGGCCAGCCGTGACGAGATTGAGCATGCGCAGGGCCGACGGCGCTTCCGTGGCCGTGCGCGGCACGTCGGCGCTGGTATCGGCGATGACGCCGCGCGCCAGCAGCAATGCGATCTGGTTCTCGCTGCTGATGACATGGCCCAGCCTGGCCAGCAAGCTGCCCGTTTCGCCGTGCACGTCCCAGGGCAGGGCCACGCCCAGGGCAAGTTCTCCCGCGTAAATGCGCCGAATCTTCACATCGTCTCCGTCATCGCTAGCCGCTCCCCCCTTTTACCATTGCGGCATGGGTGGCGTGCATCAATTGAAATGTTTTTTGCTTTTAATCAATATTCCAATGTGACAGCGATGATCGCGCAATCATGTGAGCTTGTCTACAAAATTATATAAATCATAAAGTTGCATTCAGGGACCGGGCGTGCAATCGGCGCAGCCGGGCGCGTGTTCCGGGTCTGTTTCCAGGTGCAGCGCCAGTTCGCGCAAGGCCGTGCGCACGCCTTCCTCGATGACGGGGTGGTAAAACGGCATGTCGAGCATGGCCGGCACCGTCAGCTGCGCCTGGCATGCCCAGGCCAGCAAGTGGCCCAGGTGTTCCGCCCGTGGGCCGATCAGCTCGGCGCCGAGAAAGCGCTTGCTGCCAAATTCCGCATACACGCGCAGCAAGCCCTGGTTTTGCAGCATGACACGGCTGCGGCCCTGGTTGCCGAACGACACGGCGCCAACGGCGAAGCGGCCCACGTGGCTCACGCACAATTGCTGGTACGTGGCGCCCACGGTGGCGATCTGCGGCTCCGTGAAGGCGATCGTCAACGGCGTGCGGCGCAAGCCCGGCTTGACGTCGGGAAAGCGCGCCGCGTTCTCGCCGGCGATGCGCCCCTCGTCGGCCGCCTCGGGCAGCAGCGGTAGTTCGTTGTCGGCATCGCCGGCGATGAAGATGGCGCTCTTGCCGCACTGCATGGTGTGCCGGTCATGCAGCGGAATGCCATGGCGGTCGAGCTCGATTTGCGCCGTTTCCAGGCCGATCTTGTCCACGTTCGGCGCACGGCCGATGGCGGCCAGCACATACTCGAACTGCTCGATTTTTTCCACGCCGGCGTCGTCGCGACTGGTCAGCAGGATGCCGCTGCCGTCAGGCGTTTTTGCCATGTGCGCGACCTTGGTCATGAAACGGATATCGAGTTCGCGCGCCAGCACGGCGTCCGCCTCGCGCAGCACCAGCGGGTCCGTCAGTTGCGCCACCTTGTTGCCGCGCGCAAACAGGGTCACGCGCACGCCCAAGCGTGCCAGCGCCTGGCCCAGCTCCAGCCCGATGACGCCGCTGCCGATCACGGCCACGGAGCCGGGCAAATCCGTCCAGTCGAACACGGCGTCGCTGGTGATGAGGCGCTCGCCCGCCGCCTGCCACTCGGGCGGCACGATGGGCGTGGACCCGGTGGCGATGACCACGCTGGCGGCCTCGACGATCGTATGCTCATCGACCTGCAATTTGCCGGGAGAAATAAAACGCGCATGGCCGCGCAGCTTTTCTTCCTCGGGGATGGCGTTGACGCCGTCGAGCACGAAGCCGACAAAACGGTCGCGCTCGCTGCGCACCCGGGCCATCACTTGCCGGCCGTCGATGCGCACGGGACCCGGATGCACGCCAAAGCCGGGCGCGGCAGCCACGGCATGGGCCGCTTCGGCCGCCGCGATCAGGAGTTTGCTGGGCATGCAGCCGACTCTGGCGCAGGTAGTGCCGTACGGCCCGCTTTCGATCATCAGCACGCGCTTGCCCTGCATGCGCGCCGCCCTGTGCGCCGTCATGCCGGCCGTGCCGCCGCCGATCACGGCCACATCCACTTGTATCGTCTTCATCATGCTATCCATCCCACCGAGGTTTGCTCACAGCGTTCGATGTTACCCGTTTGCCGAAAATAAGGTTTTACTTTGCTGCAATATATGCATTAGTATAACTAATCTTTTTCAAAATTTATAAGCTGAGCTAATGGGATCACTCGATTATCGCGCGCTGGCCGTGCTGGACGCCGTGGCCAGCCATGGCAGTTTCGACAAGGCCGCCCTGGCGCTGGGCATCACCCAGTCGGCCGTCTCGCAGCGCATCAAGGCGCTGGAAGACGCCAGCGGGCGGTTGCTGATCATCCGTGGCCAGCCAGCCGTGCCGACGGGACTGGGCCAGCGCCTGATCGTGCATCACCGTAACGTCAAGCTGATGGAAGCGTCGCTCGACATCGACCTGGGCAACAGCGTCAGCATGCCGGAAATCGCCATCGCCATCGATGCCGACAGCCTGGCCACGTGGTTCCCCGACACCTTGCCGGCCCTGCTGGCGCCGCCGCGCTGCCAGCTCGACGTGCGCCTGGCCGACAGCGACAGCGCCTTGCAGATGGTGCGCGACGGTTCCGTGTTTGGCTGCGTGGCGGCCGAATCCGGCGTGGCCATCGACGCGGCGGCCGCCACCAGCGTCACGCCGCTGGGCGCGATGCGTTATGTCTGCGTGGCAACACCCGTGTTCGCGGGCCACTGGTTCGGCGATGGTTTTATTGCCGAGGCGGTGCAACTGGCGCCCGCCGTCGTGGGCCAGCACGGCTTGCTGGCGCGTTTCCTCGCTGAACAATTGAACATGCGTGAACCATTCCCCCACCACACCTTGCCGGTGGAAGCGGCGCGCCGCAGCTGCGTCCTGGATGGCCTCGCCTACGGCCTGATGCCGCAGCGCCTGGCCGCGCCAGCGCTGGCGACGGACAGACTGGTCGATCTGATGCCGGGCAGCACCCTGGACGTGCCGCTGAGCTGGCATGCGTGGGCCTTGGACACGCCATTTACCAAGCTGCTGTCCGAGCAGGTCGTCCGGGCCGGACGCGCTTATCTGGATTAAATATCGAGCGGGTCCACTTCCAGCGACCATTTCACGCGCGTCTTCATGGCGCGCAATTCAGTGAGCCATTCTTTTAAAAACGCCTGCAGCGCGGGCCGCGAGGGCGATTCCAGCAGCAGCTGGGCGCGGTCCACGTTGTAGACGCGCGTCATGCTCATGGGAATCGGGTCATTGATGGTCACCTGCGGGTGTTCCATGCACTCTTTCGCCGCCTGCAGGAATTCGATGGCCGTGGCCAGCTCGGGCGCTTCGGCGCGCAGCAGGGCCTGGAACAGGTAGGGCGGCAGCGCCGCCTGCGCCCGCTCTTCCAGCAAGGTGGTGGCGAAATGGTCGTAATCGTGGTTGACGACGGCGTCGTACAGCGGATGGCGCGCATAGCGCGTCTGGATCAGCACTTCACTGACGCTGCCCCCTTCCGTCTGCGCGGCGCGGCCGGCGCGGCCCGCCACCTGCATCAGCTGGGCGAACAGCCGTTCGCTGGCCCGGTAATCCTGCGAAAACAGGGCAGTATCCGGATTCAAAATGCCGACCAGGGTCAGCTTTTTGAAATCGTGGCCCTTGGCCACCATCTGCGTGCCGATCAGAATATCGACTTCGCCCCGGTGCACGGTGTCGAACGCTTCCTGCGCGCTGCCCTTCTTGCGCGTGGAATCGGCGTCGATGCGCAAGATGCGCGCTTCAGGAAACAATTGCTGCAAGCCCTCTTCCACGCGCTGCGTACCGCGTCCCAGCGGCTGCAAGTCGACGTTGCCGCACGTGGGACAATGGCGGGGGATGCGCAATTCCAGGCTGCAATGGTGGCAGCGCAAGCGGTGTTCGGGCTTGTGCAGCACCATGAACGAGGTGCAGCGCGTGCAATTGCTGATCCAGCCGCACGATTCGCAGCAGATCACCGGCGAATAGCCGCGCCGGTTCAGGAACAGCAGCGATTGCTCACCGCGCTCCATGCGCAGTTTCAGTGCGGCTACCAGATGCGAAGTCAGGCCATCTTTCGGCTTGTCGCGCTCCATGTCCAGGATCTTGACGCGCGGTAACACCGCATTCCTGACGGCCCGCTCGCGCAATTCCAGCTTGCGGTAGCGCCCCGTCTGTGCATGGTGCCAGCTTTCCAGCGAGGGCGTGGCCGAACCGAGCACGATGGGGATCTGCAATTGCCAGGCGCGCCATACGGCCAGGTCGCGCGCGGAATAGCGCAAGCCTTCCTGCTGCTTGTAGGAAGGGTCGTGCTCCTCGTCGATGACGATCAGTTTCAGCTTCGGCAGCGAAGCAAGAATGGCCAGCCGCGTGCCAAGCACGATGCGCGCCTGGCCCTGGTGGGCGGCCAGCCAGTGCAGCATGCGCTCGCCCTCGGACAGGCTGCTGTGCAAAGTCGCCAGCATGACGCCCGGAAAGCGCGCACGGATATTGCCTTCCAGCTGGGGCGTGAGGTTGATCTCCGGCACCAGAATGAGGATTTGTGCATCGTCCCCGCGCGCCAGCACCTGGGCGCAGGCTTGCAGATACACTTCCGTCTTGCCGCTGCCCGTCACCCCGTACAGCAGGGTCGGCTTGAAACCTTGCGCGCCGCCGATGGCGTCCGCCGCTTCCTGCTGGGCGGCATTCAGGGCCGGCATGTTCAGCGGCGTGCCGTCGTGCGCGTCGGCCAGCTTGCCCAGCTTCTTGATGGCGCGGTCGAGCGCCACGGTGGTGAGCACGCGCAAGTTCTTCGGCAAACCGGGCAGCGCCACTTCACCGAGCGGACGCTGGTAGTAATCGGCGGCAAAGGCGGCCAGCGCCAGCCACTGTTCCGACAGGGGCGCCAGCTGGCTGCGTACGGCCAGCACGTCCTTCAATTTCGCGACGGGCACGTCGGTGCTGTCGGACACGCCGACGATCAGCCCCATCACTTCGCGCCGGCCAAATGGCACCAGCGCCAGCTGCCCCACTTGCGGCAATGGCGCGGCAGCGTCCGCACCGGCATCGGCCGCCGCGTTCCAGCGGTAGTCGAACAGGGCGTTCAAGGGCGTGTCGAGCGCGATTTTCAGGATGCACGACGTCAAAATGCACTGCGACATGGAGGGTGGGCCTATCTCAATAAAAAAGCGCGCCGTACGGTAGAGGACGCTGCGGGATGTCAGGCATCGAGCCAGCGGGCCATGATACTTGTTTCGCCCGTCAAACGCCTAACGGCGGACAGGACAGCGTGCCATCGTGCCTGAAGAAAATTCTGTGGATAACTTTGTGGACAAAGCAAAATTAACTTTCACAAAAATGTGGACAGAAAATTTTGATCGCCGTCAAGAGCGGCACGCAAGAAAAATTAACGCATTAAAATCAATGACTTAAAAATTGATGCCCGGGAAGCCATAAATCCACAGGGCATTTCCGCCGCTGTGCATAACTGAACCATTTGTAATGTATTTATACAGAAATCAGCACCGTTTTGATGCATCCGCTCCGGGAAAACACAGGAGGCATGAAGTAAAGTTGACAATTGCCGGGCAAGCGTTCGGTTTTAGCTGTCGAGCGGCGAAACATTGCTCAATTATCATGCACTGCAACATGCACTTCAGGTGAAACTTGAACATCGGCGCTAAGTATCGGTTAACAAAATACTTTTCAATTTTATCCACAGAATCTGTTGATAACTTTGTGGACAATGAAGGAATAAGGCAAGCGAACGAAAGAATAACCTTATCAAATGCAATAAAGTCCGCCGAACAATGGATTTTTTATCTCTTAATAATCAAGTACTTGCAAAGCCTTCCCGGGCATGGCTTTTATACTGCCTCTTATTTCCGCAGCAAAAAAAATTGTGCATAAGTCGGTATTTTTTGCTAAGGGGCAGCAAAGAAAAAGGCAGGCTTCCGCTGGAAAGCCTGCCTTGGGCGCCTTGGCGCCGGGGAAAACGGGAACTTACTGGCCGTTGCGCATGGCGCGGCTCATGCTGTGCACGGCTTCCACCATGGCTGCCACGGATTCCGGCGGCGTGAACTGGGAAATGCCGTGGCCAAGGTTGAACACGTGGCCCGCGCCTGCCGATGGCGCGCCAAAGGCGTTGAGCACTTTCGCCACTTCGGCGCGGATCTGCTCGGGGCTGGCGAACAGGATGGCCGGGTCGAGATTGCCCTGCAAGCCCACTTTATGACCGACCAGCTGGCGCGCGCGCGTCAGGTTGACGGTCCAGTCCAGGCCCACGGCATCGGCGCCGATGTCGGCGATCTGCTCGATCCACTGGCCGCCGCCCTTGGTAAACACGATGGCGGGAATCTTGACGCCATCCTTGTCGCGTTTCAGCTGCGCCACCACTTGCTGCATGTAGGCCAGCGAAAATTCCTGGTAGGCGCCATCGGCCAGCGCACCGCCCCAGGAATCGAAAATCATCACGGCTTGCGCGCCGGCATCGATTTGCGCATTCAGGTATTGCGCCACGGACGTGGCGTTGATGGCCAGGATGTGGTGCATCAGGTCCGGGCGGTTGTACAGCATCTTCTTGATGGTGTGGAACTCTTTCGAACCGCCGCCTTCCACCATATAGCACGCCAGGGTCCACGGGCTGCCGGAAAAACCGATCAGCGGCACGCGGCCATTCAATTCCGTGCGAATTTGCGTGACGGCCTTGAAAACGTAGTCGAGCGATTCCAGGTCCGGCACTTGCAGCGCCTTCACGTCCTGTTCCGTGCGCAGCGGGCGCTCGAACTTCGGACCTTCGCCATCGGCGAAGTACAAGCCCAGGCCCATGGCGTCCGGCACCGTCAGGATGTCGGAAAACAGAATCGCCGCGTCGAGCGGGAAACGCTCGAGGGGCTGCAAGGTCACTTCCGTCGCGTAATCGGGATTCTTTGCCAGGCCCAGGAAGGAGCCGGCCCGCTCGCGCGTGGCGCGGTATTCGGGCAGGTAGCGGCCCGCCTGGCGCATCAGCCAGACAGGGGTATGCTCGGTCGGCTGGCGCAGCAGGGCGCGCAGGAAATTGTCATTCTGGAGCGGAGCAAATTGTGGCATGGAAGGCAATCAATAGCTGGGAGAAGCGGTATTATCGCATCCAATCGCCGCCAAATCATTGATTCCGGTGCCGCTTTGCAGCATTTGCCGCGCGGCGCGCCGCTTTCGTTGTGCCTGCCCTTCCATTATGATGATGAACGCCGCCGCGCGCCCTGACCCTGCCTGGCGGCCCTTGATCCCCCTCACTACACGGAGCCCGCATGACCTCGACCGCATCCAGCATCCCTTATGGCGTTTGGCCATCGCCGATCAGCGCAGCCATCGTCGCCGCCGGCGCCTCGCCGCTGACGCAGTTGGCCCTGGGGGAGGCGGATGGCGCCGACGTGTACTGGCTGGCCGGACGCGCCAGTGAGGCGGGCCGCAATACCCTGCTGCGCCAGCGCGGCGCGCGTGTCGATGAACTGACGCCGGCACCGTTCAATGTGCGCACCCGCGTGCATGAATATGGCGGCGGCGCGTATGCCGTGGCCGGCGATACCGTGTATTTCTCGCATTTCGCCGACAATTGCCTGTACCGCGTGAGCGGCGACGGCGCGCCTGAAGCGTTCACCACGGGCGGCAACACGCGCCATGCGGACTTCGTTGTCGATGCGGCCCGTTCCCGCCTGATCGCCGTGCGCGAACAGCATCCGGAAGAAGGTCACGCCCATCCGGAAAACAGCCTGGCGGCCGTCGGTTTCGACGGGCGCGAAACCGTGCTGGCGCGCGGTCACGATTTTTATGCGGCGCCGCGTTTGTCGCCGGACGGCAGCCAGCTGGCCTGGATCAGCTGGGACCACCCGCGCCTGCCGTGGCAAGGCACGGAACTGTGGCTGGCCGACGTGCAGGCGGACGGCAGCCTCGGCTCGCCACGCCTGATCGCCGGCGGCGCGCGCGAGTCGATTTGCCAGCCTGAATGGTCGCCCAAGGGCTTGCTGCACTTCGTCTCCGACAGCAGCGGCTGGTGGAATCTGTACCGCCTGCACGGCGCCGACATCGAGGCCCTGTGCCCGATGGAAGCGGAATTTGCCACGCCGCACTGGACCTTCGGCGGCAGCATGTACGGTTTCCTGTCCGACGACGAGATCGTCTGCACGTATATCCAAGCCGGCATCAGCTACCTGGCGCAATTGAACGTGGCGGCGGCGAAACTGGAGCCGATCCCCCACCCCTACCAGGAAATCCGCGAACTGCGCGTGGGGGCCGGCTTCGTCGCGCTGCTGGGCGGCAGCCCCACCATCGCACTGGAACTGGCGCGCATCGATTTGGCGAACCATGAGCTGGAAGTGCTGGCCCAGTCGATCGCACAATTGCCCGCGCTCGAGTATCTGTCCGTGCCGCGCAGCTTGAGTTTCCCAAGCAGCAATGGCCGCACGGCCTACGCCTTCTTTTATGCACCCGCCAACGGCGACGTGCAGGCGCCGGCGGGAACATTACCGCCCGTCATCGTCATCAGCCATGGCGGCCCCACCAGCATGGCCAGCAATACCCTGAAACTGGCAACGCAGTACTGGACCAGCCGCGGCATCGGCGTGCTCGACGTCAACTATGGCGGCAGCAGCGGTTTCGGCCGCGAATACCGCGACGCGCTGCGCGGGCAATGGGGCATCGTCGACGTGGAAGACTGCATCGCCGGCGCGCGCTACCTGGCTGCCAACGGCCTGGCCGACCCCGAGCGCCTGATCGTACGCGGCGGCAGCGCGGGCGGCCTGACGACCCTGTGCGCATTGACGTTCCACGACGTCTTCAAGGCGGGCGCCAGTTACTATGGCGTGTCCGACCTGAAAGGCCTGGACGACGATTCGCACAAGTTCGAATCGCGCTACACCGATTACCTGATCGCCTCGCAGCCGCAAGCCGAGGCGCTGTACCGCGAGCGCTCGCCCATCCACCACACGGATAAACTGTCGCGCCCGATGATTTTCTTCCAGGGCCTGGACGACAAGGTCGTGCCGCCGCAGCAGTCGCAGCTGATGGTCGACGCCCTGCAGGCGCGCGGCGTGCCCGTCGCGTACGTGCCGCTCGAAGGCGAGGGACACGGCTTCCGCAAGGCGGAAAACATCGTGCGCACCCTGGATGCGGAACTGTATTTCTACCAGCGCGTGTTCGGCCTGCCCGTGGCTGCCGGCGAGCCGCCCGTGCATATCGATAATCTGCCCGCATGAGTGAAGACCATTTGCTGGACGAGTTCGCCGCACTGGAGCAGCACGAACAGATGATCCTGGCCTTGCTGGCCATCACGGGCGAACCGGTCGGCAAGCACGCCGTGTATGAACACTTGCAGCGGGCCAATGTCGTCGAACCGGACGGCACGCCGTTTTCCCTGCTGGTGGTGACGAACATGCTGCAGCGGCTGACGCGTCTGGCGCTGGCCAGCGAGGTGGTGGGACGCGGCTTTGCCTGCGAAGCGAAGCTGCGCTGGCCCGCCATGCGCGCGGCCATCGAACATCTGGTGTTTCGCGACCTGTGCCAGGCCATCGAGCTGATCAATCCCGTGCGCCGCAACTGGGATGGCTATGTGGAATTGCGCAGCTACCGGCAAGGCGTGGCGCGCCTGCGCATCGCCCTGTTGCGCAACGACGAGGTACGCCACGTGGCCGCCATCCTGGCCGCCTGCATGGCCTGCTATGAAGCGCAGCAGCTGCATCCGCTGATCGAGATTTTCGGCCGCCCGTTCGAGCCGGAAATGCTGTCCTTCGTCATGCCGCAATTGCAGGATGACATACTCGCCGTGCTGCTGGGCAACGCCCCGCGCGAACCGGCCACGGCGCACGCCATCCGCACCTACGCGCGCGCCCACCATGCACGCCAGGCGGCCGCCGGCGACCATATCGGCGCCGCCCTGCCGCTGGCCTTGGCCGAAGATGCCCTGCTGTGCGGCGAACTCGACGCGGCCGCCCGCTACCTGGCGGGCCAGCAGGGGCCGCAGGCGCTGTTTGTCGACAGCAGCATCGCCCTGTTGCGCGGCGAACATGCGCACGCCGTGGCGGGCTTCGAAACGGCCTTGAAAGGGCTGCGCAAGGAGGCGGGCAAGCGCAAGCTGTGCTTCACGGGCATCGGCGGCCATTTGTACGTGCTGGCACTATTGCGCGGCAACGATGCCAAGCTGCTGAAAAACGCGGAAACCTATCTCGATATCGCGCTGCACGCGCAGCCGAACCACGACAGCATCGTCTACCAGCAACTCAACACCTTGTGCCTCGTGCGCGCCGGCGTGCAGCAGGCGGAAAGCATTTCCACCCGCAGCTGGGAAACGGGACTGCAGCCGCAATTGTTCCAGGCCCTGCTGTACTACTGGCTGGCCCTGCCGCAACTGGCCGAACGCAAGGACCAGTTGCGAGCGCTGGTGCAGCAGGCGGACGCGGCCGGCTACGATCTGATCGCGGCCCAGGCGGCCGGCTTGCTGGGCTTGATGGGCGAACCGCAGCAGGAACGCTACGCCACGGCCAAGCGGGCGCAGCATGGATTGACGGACATGGCGCCGTGGTTCGAGCGCCAGGAAGCGTGGCAGCGCCAGTTGAGTGCCCTGATTAACCTGCAGCAGAACGCGCCCGCCGAAGCGCTGGGCGGCGTGTCGCGCCTCGTGTGGCTGGTGGCGTTCGACCCGCGCTTTGGCCTGACGGCCGTGGAAGTGCGCGAACAGAAACGCGACGCGCGCGGCGGCTGGAGCAAGGGCCGCGCCATGGGTCTCAAACGCCTGGCCGAGGAAGCGGGCGACATCGATTTCCTCACGCCGCAAGACGCCCGCGCGGCCGGCAGCATCGCCCCTTTCAAACAATATTATTCGTCGGCGCCGCGCTATGAAGTCGAGCTGGACAAGGCTGCCGTCTTGCTCGTCGGCCACCCGCTCGTGTTCTGGCTCGACAACCCCGACACGCGCGTGGAACTGATCGCCGGCGCGCCCGAACTCCTGATCAAGTCGCACGAGGGGCAGCTGTGGCTGGGCATGCAGCCGCCACTGCCCGACAGCGGCAGCCATGTCGTGGTGCAGCGCGAGACGCCGACGCGCCTGCGCGTCGTGCACATCCTCGACGAGCACCGGCGCATCGGCGCCATCGTGGGCCTGGGCCTGTCCGTGCCCCTGCATGCCGAGAAACAGGTGATGCAGGCGATCGGCGCCATCTCGTCCATGGTCACCGTGCAATCGGACATCGGCGGTGGTGGCGGCGACGCGGAAGCGATCACGGCCGACCACCGCCTGCACGTGCACCTGCTGCCCTACCAGCAGGGCCTGAAAATGCAGATCCTGGTGCGCCCGTTGCTCGACAACGGCGCCTATTACGCACCGGGCAGCGGCGCCGAAAGCGTGTTTGCCGACGTGGCGGGCCGGGCCGTGCAGGCGCGGCGCGACCTGAACGCGGAACGCGAAGCGCAGCGCCAGCTCATTGGTAAATGCCTGGTGCTGGAAGAGGCGGAAGAAGAGCATGGCGAGTGGCTGCTGGGCCAGCCTGCCTTGGGCTTGCAACTGCTGGTCGAATTGCAGGCGCTCGACCCCGCCGGCATGGTGCTGGCCTGGCCCGAAGGCGAAACCATGCGCGTGTCGAAACGCATCGACAGCGGCCAGATGCGCTTGAACATCAAGAGCGAAAAGGACTGGTTTGCCGCCAGCGGCGAAGTGCAGATCGATGAAGACAAGGTGATGGATTTGCGCGCCCTGCTCGACTTGATGCAGAACAATAAAAGCCGCTTCGTGGCCTTGGGCGACAACCAGTTCCTGGCCCTCAGCGACGAGCTGCACCGGCGCCTGTCGGAACTGGCCGCGTATGGCGAGGCGCATGCCGACGGCGTGCACATCCACCCGCTGGCCGCTTTCGCGCTGGAAGAGCTGGCCAACGATGCGGGCGGCGTGAAGGCCGACAAACTGTGGCGCGAACACTTGCTGCGCCTGCGCGCCCTCGACGACTATCAACCGCAACTGCCCAGCACCCTGCAGGCGGACTTGCGCGACTACCAGCTGGCCGGCTACGAATGGCTGGCGCGCCTGGCGCACTGGGGCGTGGGCGCCTGCCTGGCCGACGACATGGGACTCGGCAAGACCTTACAGGCGCTGGCCCTGATCCTGGCGCGCGCGCCGAACGGCCCCACCCTGGTGGTCGCCCCCACGTCCGTCTGCATGAACTGGATCAGCGAAGCGCAGCGCTTCGCGCCCACCTTGAACATCAAACTGTTCGGCAGCGGCGACCGCGCCGACATGCTGGACACATTGCAGCCCTTCGACGTGGTGGTGGCCAGCTATGGCTTGCTGCAGCAGGAAGCGGCCATGTTTGCCGGCGTGCGCTGGCATACGATCGTGCTCGACGAAGCGCAGGCGATCAAGAATGGCGCGACCAAACGCTCGCAAGCCGTGATGGCCCTGCAAGGCGATTTCCGCATGGTGGCCAGCGGCACGCCGCTGGAAAACCACCTGGGCGAACTGTGGAACCTGTTCCGCTTCATCAACCCCGGTTTGCTGGGCACTCTCGACCAGTTCAACCTGCGCTTCGCGGGGCCGATTGAAAAGGACCAGGATAAACGAGCGGCGGCCGGCGCGCGCCTGCGCTTGCGCCGCCTGATCGCGCCGTTCATCCTGCGCCGGACCAAGACGCAAGTGCTGTCGGAATTGCCGTCGCGCACGGAAATCGTGCTGGAAGTGGAATTGTCGCCGCAGGAAACGGCACTGTACGAATCGTTGCGCCGCGAAGCGCTGGAAAAGCTGGCCATGGTGGAAGGGCCGGCATCCAAGAAAGCCATCCAGATCCTGGCCGAAATCATGAAACTGCGCCGCGCCTGCTGCAATCCGCAACTGGTGGCGCCGGAACTGGGCCTGGCCAGCAGCAAGCTGGCGGCCTTCGCCCAATTGCTGTCGGGCTTGCTGGAAAACCGCCACAAGGTACTCGTCTTCAGCCAGTTCGTCGACCATCTGACCCTGATCCGCCAGCACCTGGAGCAGCATGGCGTGCGCTACCAGTATCTCGACGGCAGCACGCCCATGCAGGAGCGCAAGCGCCGCGTCGATGCCTTCCAGGCGGGCGACGGCGACGTTTTCCTGATCAGCCTGAAGGCGGGCGGCATGGGCATCAATTTGACGGCGGCCGATTACGTGATCCACATGGACCCGTGGTGGAACCCGGCCGTGGAAGACCAGGCCTCGGACCGCGCCCACCGCATGGGGCAATTGCGTCCCGTCACCATCTACCGCCTGGTGGCCAAGCACACGATCGAGGAAGGCATCGTCGAATTGCACCAGCACAAGCGCGACCTGGCCGACAGTCTGCTGGAAGGCAGCGACGCGGCCGCGCGCATGTCGGCCCATGACATGCTGGCCATGCTGCAGGACGGGTTGAAGCCATGAGCTTGAAAAAATGCACGGGCAAGCCGCGTTCCATGCGATGATCGTTTTTCCCTGTTTTGATGCCACGCCATGACCGACTTTATCGCCACCAGCGCCGGCCAGCGCGCCACCTTTTTGTGCGGCAAATCCTGGACCGCCTACGTCAGCACCTTCCTCATTGCCGTGCTGCTGTTTTTTGCCGCCCTGCCGCTGGCCTTCAAGTACAACACGCGCGCCGCCTTCATCGTGCTGATCGGTTCGGCCCTGATCGTCGGCTACCGCCTGCTGACGATACGCAGCTATCAGCTGTATATTGATGAGGCGGGCGTGTGGCTGGCCTCCGGCATCTTGCCGTGGAAAAAGAAACTGACGGGCGTCAAATGGCGCGACATGGATGAAGCCGTCTATGAAACGAACTTCTGGAGCTGGCTGTTCCAGTCCTATACTGTGCGCGTCAGCCAGCGCTATACGCAAGACATCGAAATCCACGCCACCGGCATGGCGCGCGGCAAGGATGCCGTGGCGGCCATCAATGCGCGCCACCAGGAACTGCTGCACGGCAGCGCCATCATCGTCTAGCGCCGCAGGGGCAATTAGTGCTAACCTTTGGGCCGCCCAGGCAAGCAAGGCCAACCTTTCAATAGTTGTTTGTTAGCCATATTATTAGTTTATTATTTTATGATAATAACAAACAACAAAATATTCAAGAGATAAACTATGCTGATAAAAAATAAAGTTGCGCTCGCCGCATTGATGATGGCTTTTACCCTGACACCGGCCAGCGCCGCCAAGAAGCCGCAGAAAAGCGGCAAGGCCGGCACCAGCAGCAGCAAGAAGAAAACCAGCGCCAAGAAAGCGGCCGTCGTCACGGCGGCCACGGCAGCTACGGTCGCTGCCGTTGCCAGCGAGAACAGCAGCGACCGTTCCATGAATAACCTGAGCGGCCAGTTCCTCACGGCCCTGTGGCGCCTGGACCCGGAAAGCGCGATTTCCGTCGGCAAGTACGATGGCGCCGCCAACCTGAGCATTCCCGACGCGGCCAGCCGCCAGAAGCAACTGGCCTTCATCGAAGAATGGCTGGGCAAGTTCGGCAAGCTCAATGCCGGAAAAATGTCGGACAAGCAACGTACCGACCTGGCCTTGCTGACGAATAAACTGCAATCGGACCGCTGGTATCTGACCACCTTCCGCGAATTCGAATGGAATCCCGCCCAGTACAACGTGGCCGGTTCCATCGATTTCATCCTGAACACGGAATACGCGGCCCAGCCGCAGCGCCTGCGCACCTTGCTCAAGCGCATCGCCACCGTGCCGCAATACTACGCGGCCGCGCGCGCCAGCATCGTCAATCCCACGCGCGAACACACGCAGCTGGCCATCGCCCAGAGCGCCGGCGTGCTCAGCGTGCTTGACGACCTGAACAAGACGGCACAGGGCTCCATCCTGACACCGACGGAAAAGCAGCTGTACAACGCGCGCATCGCCGCCGCCCGCACGGCCGTGCAAGGCTATGCGGCCTGGCTGACGGAGCAGGATGCGGCGCTGGCGCAGAACGGCAATGCGCGCTCCTTCCGCATCGGCAAGGATTTGTATGAGCAAAAATTTGCCTACGATATCCAGGCCAGCGTGAGCGCCGAGCAGATGTACCAGAAGGCCCTGGCCGCGCGCGAAAAGCTGCTCGAGCACATGGATAGCCTGTCCGACGAGCTGTGGGTGAAAACCATGGGCAGCACGGCCAAGCCGGCGGACCGCACGGCGAAGATCGGCATGGTGATCGACAAGCTGTCGAGCAACCACGTGGCGGCCGCCGATTTCGTGCCGGAAATTCGCCGCCAGATCCCGGAACTGCAGGAATGGGTGAGCAGCCACAACCTGCTGACGATGGACCCGAAAAAGCCCCTCGTCGTGCGTGAAACGCCCGCTTACCAGCGCGGCGTGGCCGGCGCCAGCATCGAGGCGCCCGGCCCGTACCGCCCGCAGGACCGCACCTATTACAACGTGACGCCGCTCGATGGCGAAACGCCGGAACAGGCGGAAAGCAGCTTGCGCGAATACAACCACTGGATCTTGCAGATCCTGAATATCCACGAAGCCATTCCCGGCCACTACACGCAGCTCGTGTATGCGAACAAATCGCCATCCTTGGTCAAATCGATCTTCGGCAACGGCGCCATGATCGAAGGCTGGGCCGTGTATGGCGAGCGCATGATGCTCGAATCGGGCTATGGCAACAACGCGCCGGAAATGTGGCTGATGTATTCGAAGTGGAATTTGCGCAGCGTCACCAACACCATCCTCGACTACAGCGTGCACGTGCTGGGCATGACGGAAGCGCAAGCGCTCGACCTGCTGACGCGCCAGGCCTTCCAGACCCAGCGTGAAGCGAAGGAAAAATGGCGCCGTGTGCAGCTGAGCTCGGTGCAACTGACCAGCTATTTCAGCGGCTACAGCGAAATCATGGATTTGCGCGAACAGCGCAAGCAAGCGCTGGGCAACAAATTCGTGCTGAAGGATTTCCATGAGCAATTCCTCAGCTACGGCAGCGCACCCGTGAAAGTCATCAAGGAACTGATGAATTAACTCGTACGCATCCTCTGCTTGCAAAGGGCGCCGCGGCGCCCTTTTTGCATGCGTTTGCGCCGCCGCAAACCAGCGGCGTGTCTGTCCATTAAGCTGACGGGAAGGCAGGCGCCACAGCACTCCTCACTGGCAATTGCCGATTTTCCTGCTAGGCTGGATATCAGGAGCGTCCATGCATATGCCCATCCAGTTCGACACCCTCGATTACGCCAAGCGCCTTGCCTCGGCCGGCGTGCCCACACAGCAGGCAGAGGCCCATGCCACGGCCTTGGGCGACGTGCTGGGTTCGGCTGTCGTCGTACATGGCGAACTGGCGGCGCTGGAGCGCAATCTGCTGGGGGAAATCAAGCTGGTGTCGCACAACGTCGATACCAAGGTCGGTGCCCTGGAGGTGAAGATCGATGCGCTGGAACATAGATTCGATACCAAATTAGAGGCATTGGAGCAAAAAGTCGATGCCCGTCTGGAACGCATGGACTTGCGCCATGGCGCGGACATGAAACACGTCTATTGGATGATGAGTACCCTGATCCTGCTCAACCTGGGCATCCTCAGCAAACTGATGCTGCAATAGGCATACACGCACTTTCCTGGCGATAAAAAAGCCGCTGCTCCCGAGGAAGTCAGCGGCTTTCGTTTGCGAATATAACAGGCCGTCTAGGACGCTTCTTCCGGCGCCTGGGTGGCCTTGACGAAGATGGGCGCCACCAGCAGGCCCAGCTCGAACAGCAAACACATCGGGATGGCCAGCGAGAACTGGCTGACGACGTCCGGCGGCGTGACGATGGCGGCAATGACGAAAGCGCCGACGATGACGTAGGGACGCACCTCCTTGAGTTTCGCGATGGAAACCAGGCCCATGCGCACGAGGATGACCACCACCACGGGCACTTCGAAGGTGGCACCAAAGGCCAGGCACATCGACATGACGAAATCGAGGTAGTTTTCGATATCGGGCGTGACGGCGATCGACGACGGCGAAAAGTCGCTGATGAAGTGGAAGACGCGGCCAAACACGAAGAAATAACAGAAGGCCACGCCAGCCATGAACAGCAGGGAAGACGAGATGACGAGCGGCGCGATCAGGCGCTTTTCATGCGTGTACAGGCCGGGCGCGATGAACGCCCACATCTGGTACAGCACCCACGGCAAGGCGACGATGAAGGCGATGACCAGGGTCACTTTCATCGGCACGAGGAACGGTGAAATCACGCCGGTGGCGATCATTTTCGAGCCGGCCGGCAGCGAGGCGATCATTGGGGCAGCGATGAAATCGTAGATATGCGAAGGGCCGGGCCAGTAAAACAGGATGGCGCAGACGACGGCGATGCCGATCGAGGCCTTGACCAGGCGGTTGCGCAGCTCGACCAGATGCGAGATAAAAGTTTCTTCCACCGGGGATTTGCTACTCATGAGTAAAAGGAGGAGGAACTGGCGCGCGGACGGAAGCGCGCCACGCGGGCGGCCGCCGACTGCACGTGCAGCTTGCCGCCGTGGCGCTGCTTGTACCAGCCAGGGATGGCGGAATTGCGCACCAGCTTCTTGCGGCGGAATTCGCGCGCCTTGCGGGCCAGGTCATCGTTGGTGGCGCGCAGCATGGCTTCATGTTCGTCGTGATGCCCGTCATACGCACTGGCATCGCCGCGCCAGGCGTTTTCCACTTCGGCCAGGTTGCCGGAGATCGAATTTTCCACGCCATGCATGGATTTCTCCACGCTTTGCTTGACGGAATGGGCCGCATCCTGCACTTCCTTCTGCAGGTTTTTCAGCTCTTCCAGTTCAATTTCGCGCGTGACTTCGGACTTCACCTGGTTCAGATAGCGTTGCGCGCGGCCATACAGGGTACCGGCCATGCGCGCCACTCTCGGCAACTTTTCAGGGCCGATGACTATCAACGCAACGACGCCGATGATGGCGATTTTAGAGAGACCGAGATCGATCATAAGCGGACAAGGGCTGTTACCGGACGAGGCAAGCGCCCCGCCACGCTATCAGAACTTGCTTTTCTCTTTCGTCTCGACGTCGATGGTGCTTTTGTCGGCCACTTGCGATGGCGCAGCAGGAGGGGTATTGGCTGCCGGGGCGTCATCTTCGCCCTTGACGCCATCCTTGAAGCCTTTGACGGCCTTGCCGATATCACCGCCGATATTGCCCAGTTTCTTGGTGCCGAAGACCAGCATCACAATGACCAGAACGATCAGCCAGTGCCAAATACTCAATGAACCCATCACATTCTCCTTGCGGGACGGTGCCCGAATAGCGTCAACCAATGCCGGTAGTATACACGCGAACCCGGCGCACGGCGAAATCAGTGCTGGCCGCGCCAGGGGCGGGGACCGCCGTACACGTGCATGTGCAGGTGATACACTTCCTGCCCCCCGTTCGGGCCGCTGTTGATCATGGTCTTGAAGCCGCCGGCAGGCGCGCCATCGGCGTCATAGCTGACGGCGCAGCCGAACTCGGCAGCGAGTTTCGGCGCCAGGCGCAGCAGCTTGCCCAGCACTTCCGTATGGCTGTCGTCGCAGTCGGACAGGCTGGCCACGTGGCGCTTCGGAATCAAGAGCAGGTGCACGGGGGCGGCCGGGTTGATGTCCTTGAAGGCCAGCAAGTCCTCGTCTTCATACACGATGGTCGAGGGAATTTTTTTTGCAGCAATTTTGCAGAAAATACAGTTATCCACGCACGCTCCAATAGGTCAGTGTTTGTCTGTTTCGCCGGCGTCGCGCAGTTCATCCTTGCGGGCCGCCTTTTCCTCGAGGCCGGACAAGCCTTCGCGGCGCGCCAGCTCGTCAAGCACCTGCTGCGGCGTCAGGTCGAACTGCGCCAGCATCACCAGACTGTGAAACCACAGGTCGGCGCACTCGTACAGGACCTTCGACGGGTCGTTGTCGCGGCGCGCATCCTTGGCCGCCATCACGGTTTCCGTCGCTTCCTCGCCGATTTTTTTCAAAATCGCATCATCGCCCTTGGCAAACAGGCGCGCGACATACGAGGTGGCGGGGTCGCCGCCGTTGGCCAGCTTGCGCGATTCGATCACGGCGGCCAGGCGTTTTAAAGTTTCGCTCATTTGCTCTTGCTTTCCGCGTAAATCGTCTCCGGGTCTTTCAGGACGGGGTCGGTGATTTGCCATTCGCCCGTTTTTTCATCGCCTTCGAACTTCTGGAAGAAGCAGGAATGGCGGCCCGTATGGCAGGCGATGCCGCCAGCTTGCTCGATTTTCAGCAAGACCACGTCTTCGTCGCAATCGAGGCGGATTTCCAGCACCTTTTGCGTGTGGCCCGACTCCTCGCCCTTGTGCCACAGTTTCTTGCGCGAACGACTCCAGTACACGGCTTCGCCCAGCTCCACCGTGCGCGCCAGCGCGTCGCGGTTCATCCAGGCGAACATCAGCACGTCATTGCTGCCCGCTTCCTGCGCGATCACGGGCACGAGGCCGTGCTCGTCCCATTTGACCTTTTTCAGCCACTTGGCATTGCTTGCTACGATGGTTCCGTTTTGCATGTTCTTCTATCCTGCTGATTTTACGCGAGGCGCATGGGGATGCCCTGCTGCGCCATGAAACGCTTGGCTTCCTGCACCGTGTGCTGGCCATAGTGGAAGATGCTGGCGGCCAGCACGGCATCCGCGCGGCCCACCTTGATGCCATCGACCAAGTCCTGCAAGCCGCCCACACCGCCCGAGGCGATGACGGGAATGCTGACGGCGTCAGACACGCCGCGCGTCAGGCCCAGGTCGAAGCCGACTTTGGTGCCATCGCGGTCCATGCTGGTGAGCAAGATCTCTCCGGCGCCCAGGCTTTCCATTTTACGCGCCCATTCGAACGCGTCCAGGCCAGTGGCGGTGCGCCCGCCATGGGTAAACACTTCCCACTTGCCGGGCGACACTTGCTTGGCGTCGATGGCGACGACGATGCATTGCGAGCCGTGCTTTTGCGATGCCTCGTACACCAGCTGGGGATTCGTCACGGCCGAGGTGTTGATGCTGACCTTGTCGGCGCCCGCGTTGAGCAGCCGGCGCACGTCTTCCACCACGCGCACGCCGCCGCCCACGGTCAACGGAATGAACACTTGCGACGCGACGGCTTCGATGATGTCGAAGATCAGGCCGCGGTTGTCGCTGGAAGCGGTAATGTCGAGGAAAGTGATTTCATCGGCGCCCTGCTCGTCATAGCGGCGGGCGATTTCCACCGGATCGCCGGCGTCGCGCAATTCCGTGAAATTGACGCCTTTGACGACGCGGCCATTGGTCACGTCGAGGCAGGGGATGATACGTTTTGCAAGCATGATGGTATCCAGATTGTCGCCAGGCCGGGCGTGCGCAGGCACGCTCCCGGCCGGGCAGGCTTAAACGGCGGCGTCGGTCAGTTCGTCGGCGCGTTCCTGCGCCTGCGCCAGGTCGATCGTGCCTTCATAGATGGAACGGCCGCAGATCACGCCTTCGATGCCTTCGGCCTGGACCGCGCACAACGCTTCCACGTCGCCGATGTTGTGCAGGCCGCCCGAGGCGATGACGGGGATCTTGACGGCTTGCGCCAGCTTGACGGTGGCGTCGATATTGATGCCGCCCATCATGCCGTCGCGGCCGATGTCCGTGTAGATGATCGATTCGACGCCATAGGCCTCGAATTTTTTCGCCAGATCGATCACTTCGTGGCCCGACATCTTGCTCCAGCCATCGGTTGCCACCTTGCCATCCTTGGCATCGAGGCCGACGATGATGTGGCCCGGGAAGGCGCTGCAGGCATCGTGCAGGAAGCCGGGGCTTTTCACGGCCGCCGTGCCGATGATGATGTAGGTGATGCCGGCGTCGAGGTAGCGCTCGATGGTGTCGAGGTCGCGGATGCCGCCGCCCAGCTGCACGGGGATTTCCTCGATGTCGTTTTCCACGGCAAAGTCCTGCACGGCCTTCAGGATGGCTTTCACGGCGCCTTCGTTCTTCGGCTTGCCGGCAAAAGCGCCGTTCAGGTCGACCAGGTGCAGCCGGCGCGCGCCTTGCATCAGCCAATGGCGGGCCATGTCGGCCGGGTCTTCGGAAAATACGGTGGCAAGTTCCATATCGCCTTGTTTCAGGCGTACGCAGTGACCGTCTTTCAGGTCGATGGCGGGAATGAGCAGCATGGTCAGTGTGGTTTAAAAGTGAGTGAGAAGCGAAAAAAAGCCGGAGAGCTAACGTTAAGGTTGCCAGTGAACGAAGTTCTTGTACAGCTGCAGGCCAGCGGCAGCACTTTTTTCAGGGTGGAACTGTGTCGCGAAAATATTATCACGGGCGACGGCGCAAGCGAACGGCGCGCCATAGACAGTCTCGCCCACCGTGTGCAACGCCTCTTGAGGTTGAGCAAAATAGCTGTGCACAAAGTAAAAATAGGCGTTGTCGGCAATGCCATCCCACATGACATGGGACGCCGTTTGCCGCACTTGGTTCCAGCCCATTTGCGGCACCTTGAAGCGCGAGCCGTCTTCCTGCACCTGGCCGTCGAGCTGGAAGCGCACGACTTTGCCTGGCAACAAGCCCAGACCGGCCGCGTCTCCCTCTTCGCTGCCGTCGAACAGCATTTGCTCGCCGATGCACACGCCTAGCACGGGTTTGCTGTCGGCGGCGCGCAGCAGCGCTTCGAGCACGCCCGATTCGCGCAGGCTGCGCATGCAGTCGGGCATGGCGCCCTGGCCCGGCAAGACGATGCGGTCGGCGCTGTCGATGTCGGCAGCTACGCCGGAAATGCGCACGTCGGCTTCGGGCGCCACGGCACGCAAGGCCTGCGCCACCGAGCGCAAATTGCCCATGCCGTAATCCACCACCACAATTTTATTCATGTTTAATCTCGGAATCTACAGTGATCCGCAGGCGCTTACAGGCTGCCCTTGGTCGATGGAATGATGCCGGCCGCGCGCTCGTCGAGCTCGGCAGCCATGCGCAGCGCGCGGCCAAAGGCCTTGAACACGGTTTCGCATTGATGGTGGGCATTCGTGCCGCGCAGATTGTCGATATGCAAGGTCACGCCCGCATGGTTGACGAAGCCGCGGAAAAATTCCAGGGTCAGGTCGACGTCGAAGCCGGCGATCATGGCGCGCGTAAACGGGATGTGGTATTCGATGCCCGGGCGGCCCGAGAAATCGAGCACCACGCGCGACAGCGCCTCGTCCAGCGGCACGTACGCATGGCCGTAGCGGCGGATGCCCTTCTTGTCGCCGATGGCCTTGGCCACCGCCATGCCCAGCGTGATGCCCACGTCTTCCACCGTATGGTGGTTGTCGATATGCACGTCGCCCGTCGCTTCGATATCGAGATCGATCAAGCCGTGGCGGGCGATCTGGTCCAGCATATGGTCGAGGAAGGGCACGCCAGTGTTCAGCTTTTGCTGGCCGGTGCCATCGAGGTTAAGGGCGACGCGAACTTGCGTCTCATTGGTGTTGCGCGTGATTTCTGCGGTGCGGTTCATGGGAGGCTCTGGCGATAGGCTAAACGAGGGATGCCTTGAAGGCATCGTAAAAAAGGGAATTTTCTTCCGGGGTGCTGACGCTGATGCGCAGGCAATTGGCCAACGCAGCATGCATTTTACTCATATTTTTAATTAAAACCCGGCGGGCAAGCAGTTTTGCGCAAACATCGTCGGAATCAGCCACACGAATCAAAAGAAAATTTGCCTTCGAGGGAAACACGGTTACGCCCGGCAGTTCCGCCAGGCGCCGCGCCAGGTCGTCGCGCGCGCTGTTGAGCAGGTCCGCCTGCGCATTGAGCACATCGAGGTGCTCGAGCGCGAATTCGGCCGCCGCCTGCGTCAGCACGTTCACGTTATACGGCGGGCGCACTTTCTCGAATTGCGCCAGCAGGGCCGGCGCAGCCGACATGTAGCCGAGGCGGATGCCGGCCAGGCCCAGTTTCGACACGGTGCGCATCACCACCAGGTTCTCGAACTCGGGCAGGCGGCCCATGAAACTGTGCTGCGCGAACGGCTCGTACGCTTCGTCGACGACGGCGATGCCCGTGTCGCCCAGCGCCGCGAGGATGCGCTCGATGTCGGCGCTGGCAAACAGGTTGCCCGTCGGGTTGTTCGGATAGGCGAGGAAGACCAGCGCCGGGCGGTGTTCTTCGATGGCCGCCAGCATGGCCGGCATGTCCAGGCTGAAGTCGGCCTGCAAGGGCACGCCAACGAAATCCATGCCGGCAAACTGCGCCGAGCGCGCATACATGACGAAGGCGGGAACGGGCGCCAGCAGCACGGCGCGCTTGCCCGGCGCCTGCGTGGCGCAGGCCATGGCCAGGATCGAGATCAGTTCATCGGAGCCGTTGCCCAGCATGACATCGTAGCCGGCGGGCACGCCGAGCTTGGCGCAGATGGCCGCCTGCAGGCTGGCGTAGGACGGCGGGTAGCGGTTCAGCGCCACGCCGGCCAGGCGCGCGCCCAGTTCCTCGCGCAGATGCGGCGGCAGCGGATACGGGTTTTCCATCGCATCGAGTTTGATGTAACCGCTGGCATCGGCTACCTGGTAGCTTTTGACGGCCCGCACATCGGACCGCACGGTGTTGCTGATTAACTGATCGAGGAAAGACATGCTGCAAACACTCCTGATGGAATTAAATGGATACGTCTTCCGGCACGGCGGCGCTGCGCGCCTTGCGGGCCGGCGCTTTTTTCGCGGCGGGCGGTTTCTTCACGGCGGCCGGCTTTTTCGCTGCCGCCGGTTTTTTCGCCGCCGCCCTGGCGGGCTTGGTCGCGGCCAATGTGGCCGGTTCGGCCAGCTCCTGCGTCAATGCCGCCAGGCGCTGTTCGATGATGGCGCAATAGTCGGGGTTCAATTCGAAGCCGACGAAATCGCGCCCGCAGCGCTTGGCGGCCAGCGCCGTGGTGCCGCTGCCCATGAACAGGTCGAGCACCACGCCACCGGGCGGGCACGACGCCTTGACCATGCGCTCGATGATTTCGAGCGGCTTTTGCGTCGGGTGGTCGGCCCGTTCCGGGTGTTCCTTGTGCAGGCGCGATACGCTCCACAAGTCTTTCGGGTTGTAACCCACTTCCAGCCATTTGGCGCCGATGAAGATCGAGCGCGAACGGGCTTTCTTGGTGGCCGCGTCGTAGGCGATGCGCACCGCGTCAAGGTCGAAGTAGTAATCCTTGCGCTTGACGAAGAAGCCGATGGTGTCATGCACCGATGAAAAGCTGCGCACGCTGCCGCCCATGGACGGCACGCGGCGGTCCCAGATGATTTCGTTCATCATCGCCATGCGCTGCTTCAGCATGACGAAGATCTCCGGCGAATAACGCCAGGTGAGAAAGATATACAGGCTGCCGTTGGCTTTGAGCTTGGGCAGCGCCGCATCGATCCACTGTTCCGTCCAGCGCAGGTAGTCTGCCACCGACTGCTGGTCCGAGGCATTGCCGTAATCCTTGCCCAGGTTGTACGGCGGATCCGTCAGGATCAGGTCCACCGAGCCATCGGGAATGCGCGCCAGCCCCGCCAGCGCATCTTCGCAATAGACCCGGTTGACCCAGTCAGGGCGATCCGCCAACTTCGTCATGGCTGCGGCTTCAGGCGCAGTTCGGCGCTGCGCGCGTGCGCCTGCAAGCCTTCGCCATACGCCAGGGTAGCGGCGACACGGCCCAGGGTTTGCGCACCCGCTTCGCTCACGTAGATGATGGACGAGCGTTTCTGGAAGTCGTACACGCCCAGCGGCGACGAGAAACGCGCCGTGCGCGACGTCGGCAGCACGTGATTGGGGCCGCAGCAATAGTCGCCCAGCGATTCGGACGAGAAGCGGCCCAGGAACATGGCGCCCGCGTGGCGGATCTGCTCGGCCCACTGCTGCGGATTCTCGGCCGAGATTTCCAGGTGTTCGGCCGCGATGGCATTGGCGATCTCGCATGCCTCTTCCATGCTGCGCACCTTGATCAGGGCGCCGCGGTCGGCCAGCGAGGTGCTGATGGTGGCCTGGCGCGGCATCGTCGGCAGCAGCTTGGCGATGCTCTCTTCGACTTTCGCGATGTAATCGGCGTCCGGGCACAGCAGGATCGCCTGCGCCAGTTCGTCGTGCTCGGCCTGCGAAAACAGGTCCATGGCGACCCAGTCCGGGTCCGTCGTGCCGTCGCACAGCACGAGGATTTCGGAAGGCCCCGCGATCATGTCGATCCCGACGATGCCGAATACGCGGCGCTTGGCGGCGGCCACGTAGGCGTTGCCGGGGCCGACGATTTTATCCACGGCGGCAATCGTCTGCGTGCCATACGCCAGTGCGCCGACGGCTTGCGCGCCGCCGATGGTGATCACGCGCGTCACGCCCGCGATCGCGGCGGCGGCCAGCACCATCTGGTTTTTCACGCCATCGGGCGTCGGCACCACCATGATGATCTCGCTCACGCCCGCCACGTGCGCGGGAATGGCGTTCATCAGCACGGACGACGGATACGCGGCCTTGCCGCCCGGGACGTAGATGCCGACCCGGTCCAGCGGCGTGATCTTCTGCCCCAGCACCGTGCCATCGGGTTCGGTGTAGGTGAAGCCGCGCAGTTCCTCGCGCTGGCGTTCGTGGAAGGCGCGGATGCGCTGGGCGGCGATCTGCAGCGCTTCGCGCTGGGCCGACGGCAAGCCGTTCAGGGCAGCCTGCAATTCGGCCTGCGAAATATCGAAGGCCGCCATTTCCGCCGCGCCGCCATGCGGGATGCGGTCGAAACGGTTGGTGTATTCCAGCACGGCGGCGTCGCCGCGCGTTTTCACATCGGCCAGGATTTTTGCGACCGACGTTTCAATCGCCGCATCGGTCCCCTCCTCGAACGCCAGCAAGGTGTCGAGCGATTGTTGGAAACCATCCTGGCTTGAATCGAGCTTGCGTATCTGTATCGGCATAATCGGCTTTCTGCTACTGAATGTGTCTAGGCTTGCGAGGCGGTTTGCGAGGCGCGTTCAAACGCCTCGATGATCGGCTGCAAGCGCTCGCGCTTGAGTTTTAACGCCGCCTGGTTCACCACCAGGCGCGACGAAATTTCCATGATGTGCTCGACCTCGACGAGGTTGTTCGCACGCAGGGTGCTGCCCGTGCTGACCAGGTCGACGATGGCGTCGGACAAACCGACCAAAGGCGCCAGCTCCATCGATCCATACAGCTTGATCAGGTCGACGTGCACGCCCTTGGCGGCGAAGTGCTCGCGCGCCGTGTGCACGAACTTGGTGGCCACGCGCAATCGCGCACCCTGGTGCACGGCCTTTTCGTAGTCAAAACCGGCCTGCACCGCCACCGACATGCGGCAAGCGGCGATATTCAGGTCGATCGGCTGATACAGGCCTTCGCCGCCGTGTTCGAGCAGGACATCCTTGCCCGCCACGCCGAAATCGGCCGCGCCGTACTGCACGTAGGTCGGCACGTCGCTGGCGCGCACGATGATGACGCGCACGTTCGGATCGTTGGTGGCCAAAATCAGCTTGCGCGAGGTCTCCGGGTTTTCCAGCACACGGATGCCGGCCGCTTCCAGCAGCGGCATGGTGTCCTCAAAAATGCGGCCTTTCGACAGCGCCAGAATCAGCTGGGAGCTGTCACCGTTGTTCGATCCGTTCATGCTCGTTCCTTGTTATTTGATGCGTACGATATTGGCGCCGACGGCGGACAGCTTCACTTCCATGCGGTCATAGCCGCGGTCGAGGTGATAGATGCGGTCGATCAGGGTTTCGCCATCGGCGGCCAGGGCCGCGATCACCAGCGACGCCGACGCGCGCAGGTCCGTTGCCATCACGGGTGCGCCGCGCAGCTGCTTGACGCCGGCGATGATGGCCGTGTTGCCTTCGATGGTGATGTCGGCGCCCAGGCGGTTCATTTCCTGCACGTGCATGAAGCGGTTCTCGAAGATTGTCTCGGTGACGCGGCTGGCGCCATTGGCGATGGTGTTTACGGCCATGAACTGCGCCTGCATGTCGGTCGGGAAGCCCGGGTATTCCGTCGTGCGGAAGCTGACGGGGTTCGGGCGGGCCGACATCTCGGCGCGAATCCAGTCGGCGCCGAAGGTCATCGTCAGGCCCATGGCGCGCAGCTTGTCGAGCGCAGAGTCGAGGATGTCGGTACGCACGTTGCGCAGGGTGATATCGCCGCCGGTGGCCGCCACGGCGCACAGGAAGGTACCCGTCTCGATACGGTCGGGTATCACCGCGTGCGAGGCGCCGTGCAGCGCGTCGACGCCCTGGATCACCAGGCGGCTGGTGCCGATGCCGTCGATCTTCGCGCCCATGGCCACCAAGAGGTGGGCCAGGTCCGTCACTTCCGGTTCGCAGGCGGCGTTTTCCAGGATGGTTTCGCCTTCGGCCAGGGTCGCTGCCATCAGCAGGTTCTCGGTGCCGGTGACGGTGATCATGTCGGTGACGATGCGCGCGCCTTTGAGCTTGGCGCACTTGGCGTAGATGTAGCCCGCCTCGATGCGGATCTCGGCGCCCAAGGCTTCCAGACCCTTGATGTGCTGGTCGACGGGGCGCGAACCGATGGCGCAGCCGCCCGGCAGCGACACCTTGGCTTCGCCGAAGCGCGCCAGCATGGGGCCGAGCACGAGAATCGAGGCGCGCATGGTTTTCACCAGTTCATACGGCGCTTCCAGGGTGTCGATGGCGCTGCCGTTGAGCACCACGCGGTCACCGTCCTGCTGCACTTTCAGGCCAGTCTGGCCCAGCAGTTTCAACATCGTGGCCACGTCGTGCAGATGCGGCACGTTGGTCAGGTTCAGGTCGCCCGCGGTCAGCAGACCGGCGCACAGGATGGGCAGGGCGGCGTTTTTCGCGCCGGAGATGGCGATGTCGCCGTTCAGGCGGTTGCCGCCGTTGATGAGGAGCTTGTCCATGTGCTTATCCTTGGAATTCTTCAGGTGTCAGGGTTTTCATCGACAGCGCGTGGATTTCCTCGCGCATGCGGTCGCCCAGCGCCGCGTAGACGATCTGGTGGCGGGCAATCAGACGCTTGCCGGCAAACGCGGGCGAGACGATCACGGCCTGGAAGTGCTGGCCATCGCCCTCCACTTCGAGGTGCGTGCATTCGAGGCCGGCCGACAGATAGCCGTGGATCAGTTCTGGAGTGGTGGTCACGATAAGTCCTTGATATTGAATAATGTAGTGATGTGAGGTGCCGCAGTTAGTGGCGCAATCTGTAACCGCTTTTCAGCAGGCGGATCGACGCCAGCGCCAGGATCACGAGGAAGCCGGCGACGATGGAAAGACTGAGCCACGGGCTGACGTCGGACACGCCGAAGAAGCCGTAGCGGAAGCCGTCGATCATGTAGAAGAAGGGGTTCAAATGCGATACCGTCTGCCAGAAGGCGGGGAGCGAATGGATCGAATAGAACACGCCCGACAAAAAGGTGGCCGGCATGATCAGGAAGTTCTGGAAGGCGGCCAGCTGGTCGAATTTCTCGGCCCAGATGCCGGCGATCAGGCCCATGGTGCCCAGCATGGCGGCGCCCAGGAAGGCGAAGATCACGATCCACAGCGGCGCGACGAACGACAAATTAGCGAACCAGCACGTGATGGCGAACACGCCAAAGCCCACGGCCAGGCCGCGCGCGACGGAAGCGAGCACGTACGCCGAGAAGATTTCCCAGTGCGACAGGGGCGTCAGCAGCACGAACACCAGGTTGCCCGTGATCTTGGACTGGATCAGCGAGGACGAGGAATTGGCAAACGCGTTTTGCAGCACGCTCATCATCACCAGGCCGGGAATCAGAAAGGCCGTGTAGCTGACGCCGGGACTCGGCTCGACGCGGCCATCGAGTACATGGCCGAACACCAGCAGGTACAGCATCGACGTGAGCACGGGCGCGGCCACGGTTTGCGTCGCCACTTTCCAGAAGCGCAGCGTCTCTTTGTAGACGAGGGTGCGAAATCCTGTCGAAATCATACGGTACCTTTATCCATGATCTGCAAGAAGATATCTTCCAGGTCGGCTTGTTGCAATTGCATTTCATCGATCTCGACGCCCGCTACGCGCAGGCGCGCGAGGATTTTCTCGACTTCGCTGTATTCGTTGACGCGCAGGCTGAACTTGTTCGGCGCCTGCTGTTCTTCCGCATGCAGCACCAGGTGCCGCAGGTCGTCCGGCAGGCTGCCGTTTTTGAGGTGCAGCTGCAGCTGCGAGCCGGCGATGCGGCGGATCAGGGCCGACATGGTGTCGAGCGCCACCACCTTGCCGGTTTTCAGCATGGCCACGCGCTGGCACATGGCTTGCGCCTCTTCCAGGTAGTGGGTGGTCAGCACGACCGTGTGGCCGCCTTCGCGGTTCAGGCGCGAGATGAACTTCCACAGGGTCTGGCGCAGTTCCACGTCGACGCCGGCCGTCGGCTCATCGAGCACGATGACGGGTGGCTTGTGCACCAGCGCTTGCGCCACGAGCACGCGGCGCTTCATGCCGCCGGACAGGGCGCGCATATTCGTGTCGGCCTTGCCGGTCAGGTCGAGGTTTTCCATGACCTCGTCGATCCACTTGTCGTTGTTCGGCAGGCCAAAGTAGCCTGACTGCAGGCGCAGGGTTTCGCGCACGGTGAAGAACGGGTCGAACACCAGTTCCTGCGGCACCACGCCCAGGTTGCGGCGCGCGTTGCGGAAGTCCTTGACCACGTCGTGGCCGTGGATCTTGACGGTGCCCGCGTCAGGGCGGATCAGGCCGGCGATGATGGAAATGAGGGTGGTCTTGCCGGCGCCATTCGGGCCGAGCAGGCCGAAAAACTCGCCTTCCTCGATGGCCAGCGACACGCCGCCCAGCGCCTTGAGCGATTTATAGCTCTTTTCTACATTCGTAATTTGAATTGCGGTCATGTGCTTGTTTCAAGTGTAATGCGTCTGGTGTGATGCGCCAGTTGCCGCAGACATGGAGGCCGGCAGGCTGGTGCAGGGCGCCCCTTCCGCAGAGGGTGGCGCAACAGTCAATTATAGTTGGAAACTTCGTGGAACACTTGGAGATCAATCCGGCGGCGCTGCTGGCCTGCCGGCTTGAAAGCTACTGCTGATGCGGGGAGTGGGACAGGATCAATGATGATGCAGGTCGGACGGGCTGCGTTCGGCGAGGCCGCCGGCGCTGGCGCAGTCGTCGGCCGTCAAGGTGCTCGACACGAGCGAGCAGACGCCATACAGCTTGGTCAGGTTTTTCAGGTTGTTCGGCAGATTTTTCAGCTCCAGCACGGCGCCGGCATCCTGCGCGGCGCGCTGCCACGTCAGCATGACGGAAACGGCGGCCGAATCGACGGCCTTGACGTTGCGCAAGTCGAACTTCGTCTGACCCGAGCGGATGGCGTCCAGACCCTGCTCCAATGCCGAAGTGGCATTGTGCACGGTCAGGGAAGTCAGGGACTGCAAGGTGTCGAGAGAGTCGGGCATGGCGTCGGGCTGCGCTGGTCTGGAGCTGGGTCAGGAGCTATATGATAGCCGATTATTTGGCTTTGGCAGCGGGACGGCTGGCCAGGGCCTTGTTTTTTGCCTGCAAGGTCTTGATCAGGCCATCGATGCCGCCCTTGCTGATCTCGCTGGCAAAGCTGCTTTTGTACGTTTCCACCAGCCACGCGCCCAGCACGTTGATGTCATAGATCTTCCAGCCAGCTGGGGTTTTCGCCACGCGGTAGTTCAGGGGCACGGGTTCGCCGCGCGCCACGTTCACCTGCGAGCGCACTTCCACTTCCGTGTCGGCCGGGTCGGCGCGCAGCGGCTTGAATTCCACGGTTTCATTCTTGATCTGCGACAGGGCGCCCGAATACGTGTAGATCAGCAAGGTGCGAAATTCCGCAGCCAGTTGCTTTTGCTGGTCCGGCGTGGCGTCACGCCAGTAGCGGCCGGCGGCCAGGGCCGTCATGCGCTGGAAATCCACGTACGGCAAGATTTTGCTTTCCACCAATTCAGTGACGCGCTTGATATCGCCAGCCTGGATGGCCTTGTCGTTCTTGGCCGTGTCGATCACGTCCTGGCTGATGCGTTTGACCAGGACGTCCGGCGCTTCCACGGCGGGAGCGGCCTGGGCGGCGGTGGCAAAAGCGATGGTGGCCATCGCCAGCAGTTGTTTCATCAATTTCATGGTTCTACCTTTCATGGTGTTGCTGTGCACCGGCTGGCGTTGATCGCAGCCGTGGTGTTCTTGCGTCCAGTTTACTCCTGAGGCCTGGCCTCGGAAGCAACGGTATTGCTACCAGATGTTACGAGGTCCGCCGGCGCCACCACGGCGGCGGCCGTTGCCGCAGGCGCGTCATTGGCCGGCTGCGGTTTTGCCTCGTACTCCGGCTCGTAATCGCTGGTGTCGTTTTTTGGCACTTTGCGGTCGCGGCGGTCCGTATCGCCATCGAATACCTTGCTTTCGCGCGCCTGCAGGAAGCCGTCGCGGATGAATTCATAGCGGTCCAGCGCGGCCGCTTCCATCAGGTTGGTCGCGTCGAGCAGCGCGGCGCGTTTGTCGACCACGCGCGTCACCGTGCCGATATTGCGCACATTGACGGGATCCTTGTAGCGCCATGGATCGCCCGTGATGTCGAGCGGCAGGGCCACCGTGTCGCGCACGGTCGATGGGCCCAGCAGCGGCAGCATCACGTACGGACCGGGCTGGACGCCATACCAGCCCAGGGTCTGGCCAAAGTCTTCGTTATGCTTGGGAATACCGGCCTGCGAAGCGATGTCGATCAGGCCAAGAAGTCCGAAGGTCGAGTTCATGCTGACGCGCACGACGTCTTGCAAGCCCGCTTCGCCCTTGCCTTGCAGCAAGTTGTTCACGGCGCTCCACACATCGGCCAGGTTGCCGAAGAAGTTGCCCACGCCCGTTTGCACGAACGATGGCGTCACCGTCTTGTAGGCCGTGGCGACCGGCTTCAAGGCCACCTGGTCGACGGTATCGTTAAACTTGAACATGGCGCGGTTATACCCTTCCAGCGGGTCGCGCGGATTGGTGCCGGTGGCGCAAGCGCTCACGCTGGCGGCGATGGCCAGGGCCAGGCCGATACGCGCCAGGCTGCCGTGGGATTGTTTGGTCGACTCGCTCATTTGCTGTCCTTTCCTTCCGCTGCCTTGCTGTAGATGAACTGATTGATCAGATCTTCCAGCACTGTGGCCGATTGAGTACGGGCGATCTTGTCGCCCTCTGCCAGGTTCGCCAGATCGCCGCCTGCTTCCAGGCCGATATATTGCTCACCCAGCAAACCGGCCGTCAAAATCTTGGCCGAGCTGTCTTTCGGAAATTTGTAGCCATCTTCGATGTCCAGTTTCACCAGCGCCTGGTAGGTCTTGTCGTCAAAGCGGATCTCCGCCACGCGCCCCACCACCACGCCCGCGCCCTTGACGGGCGCCTGCGGCTTGAGGCCGCCAATATTGTCGAACTTGGCACTAATGGTATACGTCTTGCTGAAAGACAGCGAGCTCATATTGCCGGCCTTGAGCGCCAGAAACATCAATGCCGCCACACCCAGCAAGACGAACAAGCCGACCCAGACATCCAAAGATTTACGTTGCATAAACAATCCTAAATAATTTTTACTTGCTGCCGCCTGCGCAACATCTTGCCCAGGCCCGCTGTTTGTAGCTGATCGGCAATTACTTGCTAAACATCAAAGCCGTCATCATGAAATCGAGCCACCACACCATCAACGACGAAATCACCACCGTGCGCGTGGTAGCGCCGGACACATCTTCCGGCGTCGGCTGTGCCTGGTAACCCTGGAACAGCGCGATGAAGGTCACCGCGATACCGAACACCAGGCTCTTGATGGTGCCATTGCCCACTTCTTTCCAGACATCGACGCCGCCTTGCATCTGCGACCAGAACGAGCCTTCATCGACGCCGATCAGCACCACGCCGACCAGGTAGCTGCCGATAATGCCGACCGCCGTGAAGATGGCGCCCAGAATCGGCATGGCGATCACGCCGGCCCAGAAACGGGGCGCCAGCACGCGCTGGATCGGGTTGACGGCCATCATTTCCATGGCCGACAGTTGCTCGCCCGCCTTCATCAGGCCGATTTCCGCCGTCAGCGACGTGCCGGCACGGCCGGCGAACAGCAGCGCCGTCACGACGGGGCCCAGTTCGCGCGTCAACGACAGCGCCACCAGCAAGCCCAGCGACTGCTCGGCGCCATACGTGGTCAAAGTGTAATAGCCTTGCAAACCCAGCACCATGCCGACGAACAGGCCGGAAACGGCCGTAATCACCAGCGAGCGGTTACCGATAAAAAACAGTTGCTCAATCACCAGGCGCGGACGGCGCCACAGGCCGCCCGACGAGGCGATGATGATGAAAAACGAACGCACGGCAAAGCCGAGGTCTTGTACCGAACGACGCAACCACGCTCCGATCGACGCCAGGAAACGCGCGATCATCGGCCGCCCCCCGCCTGCAGACCCAGGTCGTCGGCCAGAGACTTGCCCGGATAATGGAAGGGCACGGGGCCATCGGCCTCGGCATTGACGAACTGCTTGACGTAGGGATGCGTCGACACGGCCATCTCGGCCGGCGTGCCGTGCGCCACGATCTTGCCCGATGACAGAAAATAGACGTAATCAGCGATGGCGAAACACTCCTTCACATCGTGCGATACCAGGATAGACGTGGAGCCCAGCGCATCGTTCAAATTGCGGATCAAATTGGCCGTCACGCCCATGGAAATCGGGTCCAGGCCGGCGAACGGCTCGTCGTACATGATCAGTTCGGGATCGAGCGCGATGGCGCGCGCCAGCGCGACGCGGCGGCCCATGCCGCCCGAGATCTCGGCCGGCTTCAATTGCGCCGCATTGCGCAATCCCACGGCGTGCAGCTTCATCAGCACCAGGGTACGGATCAGCTCTTCATTCAAGTCCGTGTGTTCGCGCAGGGGGAAGGCCACGTTTTCGAAGGCCGTCAGATCCGTAAACAGCGCGCCGTGCTGGAACAGCATGCCCATCTTGCGGCGCAGCTGGTATAACTCGTCGGTCTCGAGCGTATGGACGATCTGGCCGTCCACATTCACGGAGCCGGAACTGGGACGCAGCTGCCCGCCGATCAGACGCAGTACGGTCGTCTTGCCACTGCCGGAGCCACCCATGACGGCCACAACTTTTCCACGTGGGAAATCCATTTGAAGGCCCGATAAAATCGAACGTTCTCCATAGGCAAAGTGTAAATCACGGATCTCAACAAGATTTGGCACGACGAAGCTCACTATTTTAATGGCGTATTGTAGTGCAGAAACGCCAACCTCTGCTGAGACACCCCTGCTTACAGCCCGGGACAGGGGAAGAATACAACACTAATGAATCGAAAGTCAGATATTGTAGTGGAAATTCGGCCGCCGCATCGCGTCCCAGCCCGATGACATTCGCGGCTGTTGACTTGACCAGTAAAATAACAAAAGCCACGTCGCGATCCGCGCCGTGGCCCTGTCAAAAAACGAACAATTGCTCGTTTTTTAGCGTGGCAGCAGGGAGGCACCCATCAGGAACTCATCGACGGCGCGCGCGCACTGGCGCCCTTCGCGGATGGCCCACACGACCAGCGACTGTCCGCGGCGCATGTCGCCGGCCGCAAACACCTTGGCCACCGACGTCTGGTAGCAGCCGGCACCATCCGTTGTTGCCTTGACATTGCCGCGCGCATCCGTATCGACGCCGAACGCTTCCAGCACTTGTTGCACAGGTGAAACAAAACCCATGGCCAGGAAGACCAGGTCGGCCTTCATCTCGAATTCCGAGTTCGGCACTTCGCTCATCTTGCCTTCTTTCCATTCGACACGGCAGGCGATCAGCTTTTCCACCTTGCCGCCCTTGCCTTCGAAACGCTTGGTGGCCACGGCCCAGTCGCGCTCGCAGCCTTCCTCGTGCGAGGACGAGGTGCGCAGCTTGGTTGGCCAGTACGGCCAGACGAGCGGCTTGTTTTCCTGTTCCGGCGGCTGCGGCATCAGTTCGAACTGGGCCACCGAGGCGGCGCCATGGCGGTTCGAGGTGCCCACGCAGTCGGAACCCGTGTCGCCGCCGCCGATCACCACCACGTGCTTGCCCGTGGCCTTGATCTGGTCCTTGAGCTTGTCGCCCGCGTTGACCTTGTTTTGCAGCGGCAGGAAATCCATGGCGAAGTGCACGCCTTTCAGCTCGCGGCCCGGCACGGGCAAGTCGCGCGGCTGCTCGGCGCCGCCGGCCATGATGACGGCGTCAAATTCTTTTTCCAGGTCTTCCGGGAAAATGGTTTCCTTGGCCCAGTTATTCACGTGGGCAGGGAAATCCTTGCCGACCAGCACGCTGGTGCGGAACACGACGCCTTCGGCTTCCATCTGTTTGACGCGCAGGTCGATGTGCGACTTTTCCATCTTGAAGTCGGGGATGCCGTAACGCAGCAAGCCACCGACCCGGTCGCTCTTTTCAAACACTGTGACGGCATGGCCGGCGCGCGCCAGCTGCTGCGCCGCCGCCAGGCCGGCGGGGCCGGAACCGACGATGGCTACTTTCTTGCCCGTACTGAAACCCGCCGGCTGCGGCGTGACCCAGCCGTGCTCCCAGCCCATGTCGATGATTTTATGCTCGATCGACTTGATGCCGACCGGGTCTTCATG
Source organism: Janthinobacterium sp. OK676 (assembly GCF_900103595.1). NCBI lineage: Bacteria > Pseudomonadati > Pseudomonadota > Betaproteobacteria > Burkholderiales > Oxalobacteraceae > Janthinobacterium > Janthinobacterium sp. OK676. Next base: position 58,784 of record NZ_FNHA01000013.1, on the reverse strand, counting down.
GATGCCCAGGGTGCAGGCCGACTCGCACGGCGCCGGGCAGATGCGGCCCGTAAATTCCGGGAAGTTATTTGTCGAATGCAAGACGTCGAGCGCTTCGCGGTAGTTACCGCGGTACACGAGGTCATTCCAGTCAGGAATGATGTTGTTCACGGGGCAGCCCGTGGTGCAGAAGGGAATGCCGCAATCCATGCAGCGCGCGCCCTGCACGGTCGCTTGCGCATCCGACAGGTGCAGCACGAATTCCTTGTAGTTCTTCAGGCGCGCGGCAGGCTCCAGATAGTGCTCGTCCTGGCGCTTGAATTCCATGAAGCCGGTAATTTTACCCACGATAGTTCCTTTGTATTTGGCTGGCGGGGAGCGGCCTGGCCGCTCCCGTATCATTTAGCTTGGCTGGCTCAGGCGGCGACGGCTTGGACTTCCATGGCGGCGTCGGCTGCCATTTCAATCAGCGCGCGCTTGTATTCGTTCGGGAAGACCTTCACGAACTTGCCGCGCGCCACGGCCCAGTCGTCGAGCAAGACGCGGGCGCGGGTGCTGCCCGTATGCTTGAAGTGACGCTCGATCAGGCGCTTGAGGATGACCTCGTCCGCTTCCGGCACGCCATCGCGGTGCTGCGTATGCCAGGCATCGCGGTCGACGTGCTGTTCCGCTGCCGACACGACCTTATCCAGGCTGACCATGGCCGTGTTGCACTTGCTGGCAAAGTCGCCGGCCGGGTCATACACATAGGCGATACCGCCCGACATGCCGGCCGCGAAGTTGCGTCCCGTGTTGCCCAGCACCACGACCGTGCCGCCCGTCATGTATTCGCAGCCATGGTCGCCCAGGCCCTCGACCACCGTGGTGGCGCCCGAGTTGCGCACGGCAAAGCGTTCGCCAGCCACGCCATTGAAGAAGGCTTCGCCGGCAATCGCGCCGTACAGCACCGTGTTGCCGATGATGATGTTGTCCACGGCCCAGCCGCGGAACTCGGTATTGGGCCGCACGATGATGCGTCCGCCCGACAAGCCCTTGCCCACGTAATCGTTGCCCTCGCCCACCAGGTCGATCGTGATGCCGTGCGCCAGGAAGGCGCAGGCCGACTGCCCCGCCGTACCTTGCAGCTGGATGTGGATGGTGTCGTCCGGCAAGCCGGCGTGACCGTATTTCTTCGCCACTTCGCCGGACAGCATGGTACCCACCGTGCGGTTCAGGTTGCGTACGGGCGAGATGAAGGAGACGCGCTCGCCCTTTTCCAGCGCCGCGCGCGCTTGCGCGATCAGCTTGTGGTCGAGCGCTTTCTCCAGCGCATGGTCCTGAAACTCCACATGGCGGCAGGCTTGGCCATCAGGTGTTTCCGGCTTGTGGAAGATGGCCGAGAAGTCCAGGCCCTGCGCCTTCCAGTGCGAAATCGCCTTCGATTTATCGAGCAGGTCGACACGGCCGATCAGTTCGTCGTACGTGCGGATGCCCAGCTGCGCCATCAATTGACGGGCTTCTTCGGCAACGAAGAAGAAGTAATTGACGACATACTCGGGTTTGCCCGAGAACTTGGCGCGCAGCACCGGATCTTGCGTGGCCACGCCCACCGGGCACGTATTCAGATGGCATTTGCGCATCATGATGCAGCCTTCGACCACCAGCGGCGCCGTGGCGAAACCGATCTCGTCGGCGCCCAGCAGGGCGGCGATGACTACGTCGCGGCCCGTTTTCATCTGGCCGTCGGCCTGCACGCGGATGCGGCTGCGCAAGCCGTTCAAGACCAGGGTTTGTTGCGTTTCAGCCAGGCCCAGCTCCCACGGCGTGCCCGCATGTTTCACGGACGACAGTGGCGACGCGCCCGTGCCGCCGTCGTGGCCGGCAACGACCACGTGGTCGGCTTTCGCCTTGGTGACGCCGGCGGCGACCGTGCCGATACCCACTTCCGACACCAGTTTCACGGAAATCGAGGCACGCGGATTGGCATTTTTCAAGTCATGGATCAGCTGCGCCAGGTCTTCGATGGAATAAATGTCATGGTGCGGCGGCGGCGAAATCAGGCCCACGCCCGGCACGGAAAAGCGCAGGCTGGCGATGTATTCCGACACCTTATGCCCCGGCAACTGACCGCCTTCGCCCGGTTTCGCGCCTTGCGCCATCTTGATCTGGATCTGGTCGGCCGAGTTCAGGTAGGCGGCCGTGACGCCGAAACGTCCCGATGCCACCTGCTTGATGCGCGAACGCATGGAATCGCCTTCCTGCAGCGGAATATCGACGACGATCTGCTCGGCGCCCACGATGGACGCCATGGTGTCGCCCTGGCGGATCGGGATGCCCTTCAATTCCTGCGTGTAGCGGTTCGGATCTTCGCCGCCTTCGCCCGTGTTCGACTTGCCGCCGATGCGGTTCATGGCGACCGCCAGCGTCGCGTGCGCTTCCGTGCTGATGGAACCGAGCGACATGGCGCCCGTGGCGAAACGCTTGACGATTTCCTTGGCCGGTTCCACTTCATCGAGCGGGATCGCCTTGGTCGGATCGAGCTTGAACTCGAACAGGCCGCGCAGGGTCAGGTGGCGACGGCTCTGGTCGTTGATGATTTGCGCATATTCCTTGTAGCTGGAGAAATTGTTGCTGCGCGTGGAATGCTGCAGTTTCGCAATCGCATCCGGTGTCCACATATGGTCTTCACCACGCACGCGGAATGCGTATTCGCCGCCCGCATCGAGCTTGTCCACCAGCACGGGATCGTTGCCGAAAGCCAGTGCATGCAGGCGCAGCGCTTCTTCCGCCACTTCAAACACGCCGATGCCTTCCACGTTCGAAGCCGTGCCCTTGAAGTATTTGTCGACCAGCGATTTGTTCAGGCCGATGGCTTCGAAGATTTGCGCGCCGCAGTAGGACATGTAGGTCGAAATACCCATCTTCGACATGACCTTCATCAAGCCCTTGCCGACAGCCTTGGTGTAGTTATAGATGGCTTTGTCGCCCGACAGGTCGCCCGGCAAGCCGTGCGCCATCTCGGCCAGGGTTTCCATGGCCAGGTACGGGTGGACGGCTTCCGCACCATAGCCAGCGAGCAAGGCGAAGTGATGCGTTTCGCGGGCCGAGCCCGTTTCCACGACGAGACCGGTGGAGGCGCGCAAGCCCTTGCTCACCAGGTGCTGGTGCACGGTGGACGTGGCCAAGAGCGCAGGGATCGCCACCTGGTCGGCGCAAATGGCGCGGTCCGAGACGATCAGGATGTTGTGACCGGATTTCACGGCGTCGACGGCTTCCGCGCACAGCGAGGCCAGGCAGGCTTCCACGCCTTCCTTGCCCCAGGCCAGCGGGTAGCAGATGTCCAGTTCGTAGGACTTGAACTTGCCACCCGTGTGGGCGCTGATGTTGCGCAGACGGGCCATGTCGTCAAAGCCCAGCACGGGCTGCGCCACTTCCAGGCGCATCGGCGGGTTGACGTTGTTGGTATCCAGCAAGTTCGGTTTCGGGCCGATGAAGGACACGAGCGACATCACCATCGCTTCGCGGATCGGGTCGATCGGCGGGTTCGTCACTTGCGCGAACAGTTGCTTGAAGTAGTTATACAGCGGCTTCAATTTGTTCGACATGACAGCCAGCGGCGAATCATTGCCCATCGAGCCCGTCGCCTCTTCGCCGGCCACGGCCATCGGCGCCATGAGAAATTTCAAGTCTTCCTGCGTGTAGCCGAATGCCTGCTGGCGGTCCAGCAGCGACGGCTGGGCTTTTTCGCCCTGCGCGCGGTCCAGCTTTGCCTGGCCTTCGGCCAGCTTGATCTCGTCGAGCTTGATGCGCACGGAATTGATCCACGCTTTATACGGCTTGGCGTTGGCGTAGGTGTTTTTCAATTCCTGGTCGTCGATGATGCGGCCCGCTTCCAGGTCGATCAGGAACATTTTGCCAGGCTGCAAGCGCCATTTCTGGATGATTTTCGATTCCGGAATCGGCAGCACGCCCGATTCCGACGCCATCACCACCAGGTCGTCGTCCGTGACGATATAACGCGCCGGACGCAAGCCATTGCGGTCCAGGGTGCCGCCGATATGGCGGCCATCCGTAAACGCCATGGCGGCGGGGCCGTCCCACGGTTCCATCATGGCCGCGTGGTATTCATAGAAGGCGCGGCGGTTGTCATCCATCGTCGTGTGGTTTTCCCACGCTTCCGGGATCATCATCATCATCGCCTGGGCGATCGGGTAGCCTGCCATCAACAGCAGTTCCAGCGCATTGTCGAAACAGGCCGTGTCGGACTGGCCTTCATAGATCAGGGGGAACAGCTTTTGCAGGTCGTCGCCCAGCACGGCCGACTTCATGACGCCTTCGCGCGCGCGCATCCAGTTAAAGTTGCCTTTGACCGTGTTGATCTCGCCGTTGTGCGCGATCAAACGGTAGGGGTGGGCCAGCGGCCATTCAGGGAAGGTATTCGTCGAGAAACGCTGGTGGACGAGGGCCAGGGCCGAGATGCAGCGCGCATCCTGCAAGTCCTTGTAGTACACGCCGACCTGATCGGCCAGCAGCAAGCCCTTGTACACAATAGTACGGGCCGACATCGACGGCACGAAGAATTCCTTGCCATGCAACAGTTTCAAGGCCTGGATGGCGTGGCCCGACGATTTGCGGATCACATACAGTTTGCGCTCGAGCGCGTCGGTGACCATGATGTCCGGGCCGCGGCCGATGAAAATCTGGCGGATGACGGGTTCCTTGGCGCGCACGGTGGGCGACATCGGCATGTCCGTATCGATGGGCACGTTGCGCCAGCCCAGCACGACTTGTCCCTCGATGCGCACGGCGCGTTCGATTTCCTGTTCGCAAGCGATGCGCGATGCGTGTTCCTTCGGCAGGAAGACCATGCCCACGCCGTATTCGCCAGGCGGCGGCAGTTCCACGCCCTGCTTGGCCATTTCCTCGCGGTAGTACTGGTCGGGAATCTGGATCAGGATGCCGGCGCCATCGCCCATCAGCGCATCGGCGCCCACGGCGCCCCGGTGATCGAGGTTTTTCAGTATCAGCAAACCCTGTTCGACGATCGAATGGGTCTTGTTGCCCTTGATATGGGCGACGAAACCGACGCCGCAGGCATCGTGTTCATTGGCTGGGTCGTACAGGCCTTGCGCTTTCATGGGCTTCTCCGCTGCATATGACTATCGAAAAACTAGAGTAGTGCAACGCAACAAAAAACTCAACTACAACAATTAGGGTCGGAGTCGAATTAAATTCGATTCTGTCGCGCTAAAAATTTAATAGGGACATAGTCGAGGCCATTTCAATAAAACGTCAGAAAGGACTCATTTTTTGTTTTAAATACGAATGCTTTTTAATTAGCGTCCGCGGCGGCCGCGATTTTGCGGGGACGGCCCCGCTTGGCCGGCAGCACTTGCCGCTGCATTTTCTGCTCCAGCGCCTGCTTGAACGGCTCGGAACCCAGCGGCCAGCCCTTCAATACAGCCTCTTCCACCACTTTCACCTGGCTGCTGCCCAAGCCTTGCTCGAACAGGCGCAGATAGGCCGCCTCGCGGTCGAACGGCGTGTTGCCCAGCGCCCAGTACAACGCGTGGTCGGTGATGACGGGATCAGGTCGCACGCCGGCATGATGGGCATAGCTGGACCACGCATGGTCGAGGGCATGTGCCACCAAGCCCGTTTGCACGGGCACGCATTCGAGGTAGCGGCAGCAAGTGAGGAAGAAATTATCGGGATCGATGACGGAAGTTTTGTAGCGTCCCTGCCACAATGCCCCTTCACGGCCGTATTTTTGGTTGAAATACGGCACGTAATAGCGTCCCAGCCACTGCATCAGCTGCCCCAGGCCCGTCGCATCGCTGGGCGTGGCCAACAAATGTAGCTGATCAGGCAATAAAACGTAGGCGTGGATGGCCACCTTGAACATTTTCGCCCCCGTTTTCAGCCACGAGAGAAATTGCGTATAGTCGGCCGCATCCTGGAACACGGGCTGGCGGTTGCTGCCGCGCTGTATCACGTAATGGGGCAGTGCTGGAATGATGAGACGAGGCAAACGGGCCATGGCAAGAGTCGGCAAATAAAGGCTAAGGCCTTGATTTTACACACTTGTGCGCGCAAGACACGACTCTGACCCTGTTTTATTTGACATACTGAAAAAAACGGCTGGCTCTGTCCCTTTTATTGCACCGGCCCCTTGCGAGCGGCGCGATACGGCAAATCAGGACAGATTAAAACTGGCCGACAGGCTGTAGCCCTCGCCATAGGCGCTGCGCAGCGGCAAGTCCTGGCCCAGGCCCGTCTTGGCTTTCTTGCGCAGGCGGTAGACGAGCATGTCGACCCGGCGGCCCGCATCGGGATCTTCGCCGCCCATACCGGCCACGATGACGTCGCGCGGCACGGGGCGGGTGTTGATGGTGAGCAGGTGCAGGAAGTTGAATTCCTTTTCCGTCAGGGCGATGACGGCGCCCATCAGCTCAAGTTGGCGAGCGCTTACCTTCAAGGTCCACTTGCCCGGCTCGGGCACGGGATCTTGCGGACCGACGCGGCGGTCGAGCGCCTCGATATGGGCGGCCAGTTCGGGGAATTTGATCGGCTTGGTCAGATAGTGGTCGGCACCGAGGCGCAAGCCCAGGATGCGGCTGTCGAAGGCGACGCGCCCCGTCAGCACCAGTACGCCGATTTGCGGATACAGCTGGCGCATGCGGGGGATGACGTTGAAGCCATCCTCGTCGGGCAAGCCCAGGTCCAGCACGACCACGCCAACATTGCCATGGCTCAACGCCGTCCACATCCCGCCAGCGGAGCTGGTGATATGAACTTCGTGTTCGAGCTCAACGAGAAACTCCGCCATGTCTTCGGCGTAGTCCAGATTGTCTTCGACGATCAGTATTTTCGTCATTGCAACGCCATTCTTCCGTTAGTGAGCTACCGTGGGCAAACCATGCCATTCACTTCTGCACCATGATGGACGGCACAATAGGTTTACGTCAAGGAATTATCACGGTTGCCTTCAGCGGAAGCAAGACTTTTCCTGATCTAGACAGGAAGCGGCAGCCAAATCCGGAAAACGGCCCCACCTTCGGGCAGATTATGCCCCTGCAAACTCCCGCCATGCACGTCGACCACGGCGCGCGCCATGTACAGGCCCAGGCCTGCGCCCGGATGCGTCGCATGGCTTCCACGGCTGCCCTTTTCGAACATATGCGCCAGTTCGTCTTCCCGCAAGCCGGGGCCCGCATCGCGCACGCACAGCGCCACGCCGCCTTCGGGTACCAGCCTGGCCGACAAGCCGATGGGGCTGCCGGGCGGGCTGAACTTGACGGCGTTGTCTAACAAGATTTTCAGGCACAGAGCCATGCCGGGCACGTCGCAACGCAGCTTGGCTGGCAAGTCCTCGTCGAGTTCCAGCTGCACCGGGTGGCTGGCGGGCACGGTGGCGGCCGCCTGCTGCAGCAAGGCCAGCGGCGCGATGCCGTCGGCGGCCCGCTCGCGGCCGATGGCCGCCATGCGTTCGGGCGACAGATAATCGTCGATCATGAACAACAAGCGGTCGACGGCCGTCTGGATTTTCACGTAGCGCTTGCGCGTGGCCTCGTCGGCATCTTTCGATGTCGAGACGAGGCGCTGGATGGCGCCATCGATGGTGGCCAGCGGCGTGCGGAATTCATGCGACAGCATCGAGGCGAAGCGCTTCTGCTCCTTTTCCCGTTCCGCTTCCTGCGCCTGGGCCGCGCTGACGTCGCGCACCGTGCCCGCCAAGGTCACGCCCCGCCCGGCCGCCGCGGGCACGATGGTCGAGCTGATTTCCAGCGCCAGCAGATGGCCGTCCGCGTGCGGCAGTTCCACTTCGCGCAGCAGGCTCAAGCGGCTGGTGTCGCCATCGCGCCAGCGTTGCAGCCGGGCCGGCACCTCCGCCGCCAGCTGCGCCGCGTATTCGCGCAAGGCAGGCAGGTCATGGCCCGTCAGGCGCTGCGCGGCGGGGCTGATGTAGAGCAATTCGAGGGTGGTGGCGTCGAGCAGGAAAGCCGCGTCGCGCCCGTGCTCGGCCAGCAGGCGGAACTGCGCTTCGCCCGCCCGCGCGCGCAGCAGGGCACGGCGCAACTGGACGAAACGCAGCGCCATGAGGATGGCGCCGGCAAGCAGCAGAAGGAAAATAGGCAGCATGCGTTATACCTGGCAGGAAAGAATCGCCAAGTATAAGCGTGCGGCAGCGTTAATCTTCCAGCGGGGCGAAAATCTGCTGCAAGTCTTCCTGCGTGAGCGCCATCTTTTGCGATTCGCCTTCGGCCAGGATCGATTGCGCCAGTTCCGATTTCTTTTGCTGCAGCAGCTGGATTTTTTCTTCCAGGGTACCCTTCGCGATCAGCTTGTAGACGAACACGGGCTTGTCCTGGCCGATACGCCAGGCGCGGTCCGTGGCCTGGTTTTCCGCCGCCGGATTCCACCACGGATCGTAGTGGATGACCGTGTCGGCCGCCGTCAGGTTCAGCCCCACGCCGCCCGCTTTCAAGCTGATCAGGAAGATCGGCACGGCGCCCTGCTGGAAGGCGGCCACTTGCGCGCCCCGGTCCTTCGTTTCGCCCGTCAGCAGCGCGTACGGGATGTCGCGCGACTCGAGTTCTTCCTCGATCAATTCCAGCATGCTGGTAAATTGCGAGAACACGAGGATCTTGCGCCCTTCGTCGAGCAAGTCTTCCACCATCTGCATCAGGTCGAGCAGCTTGGCCGAGCCGGCCGATTGCTTTTTCGCCGGCAAGGATTTGACGAGACGCGGGTCGCAGCAGACTTGCCGCAATTTCAGCAGCGCTTCGAGGATGACGATCTGGCTGCGCGCCACGCCCTTCTTGTCGATTTCCTCGCGTACCTTTTGATCCATCGCCAGACGCACGGTTTCATACAGGTCGCGCTGCGGGCCCGTCAATTCCACCTTGCGCACCATTTCCGTCTTCGGCGGCAGTTCCTTGGCCACATTGTCCTTCGTGCGGCGCAGCAGGAAAGGCTTGATGCGGCGGTTCAGCAGCATGCGGCGCAGCGGGTCGTCCTGGCGTTCGATCGGATGGCGGAACTGGGTGTTGAAGGTCTTCTCGTCGCCCAGCAAGCCCGGCAGCAGGAAGTGGAATTGCGACCACAATTCTCCCAGATGATTTTCCAGCGGCGTGCCGGACAAACACAGGCGGTGGCGCGCGCGCAGCAGGCCCGCGCTTTGCGCCGCCTTGCTGCGCGTATTCTTGATGTAGTGCGATTCGTCGAGGATGACCAGGTGGAAATCATGCTCGCGCAAGGTTTCCTCGTCGCGCGGCAACAGGGCGTAGGTCGTCAGCACCAGGTCGCACTGATCGATCTGGTCGAACTGCTGGGCGCGGTCCTTGCCTTGCAGCAGCAGCACTTTCAGCGAAGGCGCGAACTTGGCCGCCTCGTCCTGCCAGTTGCCCATCAGACTTGTCGGTGCAATTACCAGGGCCGGATGCGTGAGACGGCCCGCTTCCTTTTCCACCAGGATATGCGCCAAGGTCTGCACGGTTTTACCCAGGCCCATGTCATCGGCCAGGATGCCCGCCAGGTCGTGGTCGCGCAGGAATTGCATCCACGCCAGGCCATCGGCCTGGTAGTCGCGCAGGGTCGCCTGCAAGCCGGCTGGCGCCGCCACTTTTTGCACGGAACCGAACTGGCTCAGCTTGCGGCCCATGGCGCGCAGCTGCTCGCCGCCCGTCCATTCCATCTCCAGACCCCGTGCCAGCTCTTCCAGGCGCGCCGCATCCAGGGTCGACATGCGCACGGCATGTTTGATCTTGTCGCTGAAATACAGTTCGCCCAGGGTGTTCAGGATGGGGCGCACACGTCCCCACGGCAGCGCAACGCGCGTGCCGTCCGGCAAGGTTGCCAGCATCTGGTCATCGTCCGCATGCGCTTCGATGACTTTCGGATTGAAATCGTTGGGTGCGTTGCGGATCAGCTGCACCAGCACGGGCAAGAGCGGCACGCGCTCGTGGTTGACGACGATGCCCAGTTCCAGCTCGAACCAGGCGTTGCCGCTGTCCGGGTCCTGGTCGTCGATTTCCGCGTACCAGTCGCCCACGTCGCTCACGTCGTAGCGGTACTTGGCCGTCTTTTCCACGATCCAGCCCTGCTCCAGCAAGGCGTCGATGCCGGACTCGGCAAAACGCAGCCATTCCGCCTGGGACGGCAGTTGCAAGGCGCCCTTCAAGCCGCTCAAGGGGGCAGAGCCCGGCTTCTTGAATTGCAGCTCGGCCAGGGTGGCCAGGGCGCGCGCTTCGTCGACCGTGTTTCTCTGGATGATTTCCGTCACGTCGCCCACTTGCCGCACCACGCGCTGCGACGGATCGAACGAGACGCGCTCGCCATCGTAGTCGTAGGACAGCACGGCGAAATCGCTCCAGCGCTGGATGCTGCCATCGGCCAGCATGGCGCTATCGAGCAGCAAGACCGGTTGCGCCGGCACGTCCTTGCGCAAACGCTGCGGCAAGGGCTGCGGCAGCGGCATCAAGTGCTGCAAGCCTTGCGCCAGCAACAGTTGCGACACGCGCACCTTGTCGTTCGCGTTCAGGGGCGGCGCCTGCGCCACCAGCGCCTGCAAGTCGGCCAGGGAAATGTCGGAGCCGCCCTGGTTCAATTCCAGCACGCCGCACGACAGGTTGTCGATGTACCACGGCGGATCGGTGGGCAGCATGTAGTCGATCTGGTCGGCGCCATGGTGCTTCGCGCCTTCCGGCGGGTCCACTTGCCAGCCCAGGCGCATGGTCTTGCCTTCGTCGCGCCAGAACAGGCGCGCGGGACGCACGGGACCTTCCTTCAACGGGTACACGAGGCCATTGCCGACGTCGGCCCAGGAATTGGCCCACAACAATTTATCCTGCTCGGCCAGCATTTTCAGCAGGGCCGCGCCCACCTTGCCCTTGGGCTCCGTGGCGCTGCCCGTCTGCGAATTCTGCCCGCTGCGCATGGCTACGAAGAAGCGCACGAGGTCTTCATCGGCCGGCGTCAAAAACGTGGGCGGCGCCGACAGCAGGGAAAAGATTTCGCTGATGGGCGACGCCGCCGCCACGTCGCCATTCGGCCGCAGCCGCGCCTTGTACAGGCACAGGGCCACGTGGCGGCCGCCGCTGGTGGGCGCCAGCACGTAGATCAATCGATGCGCGTTGAGTTTCGGATCGGGCTCGGCAATCGTCAGCACGGCCTTCGGATGGGCGGCTGCCTCCACCCGCTGCAGCCAGGTGGCGACGGCATACGGCAAAGGCGCTCCCGGCGCGCTGGCCGGGGCAACTGGGGTTTCACTGGTTTCGTCGCGGGTAAAATCCATGGGGCGCATTTTTGTGTAAAGGTCGTATCCAAATCGGCAACAGGCAATATTATCCGCCATACAGGCGTTGCTGGCTTGATTCACACACGCTCTTTGAGCAGTTTTAATGCGCGATGCCTAAAAAATAAGTATTTAATACGACACTTGGGACCCGCTGGCGGCAAAAAAGGCCCGTCCAGGGCCTTTTTTAGCGCCGCTGGACGATTTATCAGGCCGGCACGGTGTCTTCTTCTGCCACGCTGGCGGCCTCGACTACCGGTGCTGTGCTCGTATCGGCTGGCGTAAAGTTGCGCAAAAACAAGAAGAACTGGCCCATCATCTGCGTCCACAGTTGCAGATTGATATTCAGGTACTCCGTGCTGACGCCACCGGCGACCAGCACATCCATTTCCAGCACGACGAAATCGCCATGCTGGGCCACGCGGGCGAAACGCTTGCTGCGGTGCCATTCGGCCAGCAAGCCGGCCGGCAAGTCGCCGCCCTGCACGCGCAGCGGGCAGCTCAGGGTCAGATCCGCGTACTGGCCAGGCGCCGCTTCATTACCCCACAGCACCTGGAATCCGATGCCATGGCTGGCACTGTGCAGGCGCACGACGCCGTCGTGTTCGATGCTGGTCACGGCGCAGCCAGCCGCCTTGATGGCGTCGGCCGTTTGTTCCGCGTTCAGGGTGGTCAGCAAGTTGGTATTCGTGTTTTCCATCGTCATTCCATTCATTTCAAGAAAAATTATTGGGGGGCCGGCGTTTCTGTTTGACGCGCATCAAAGCGGCCCTGATACAGCTGGTCGCCATACTGCTGCGCGATTTGCTCGAGTTTCACCCGGCTTTGCGCGGCAAACGGCTGGCGCGCCTTCATGACGTCCAGCACATCGAGGCCCTCATACGCTTGCAGGATGTCCTGTCCGACCGCATACAGCTGGGCATTCTTGCTTTCGCAGCGCGCCAGGGCGCCCCGCTGGGCCGTCACTTCGCCGTCGAGGCGCGCACGCTCCGCTTCCAGCCGCTTGCCCGTGGCAGTCAATTGCTCGCTGGCCTGGCGGTACTGCGCCAGGCTGGCGGCCGCCTCTTGCGCGGCGGCGGCGCTGCGCTGTTGCTGCTCGCCCAGTTTTTCCCGCTGCGCGCGCTCTTGCGCCAGTTGCGACTGGCTGCGCGCCAGCTCCTTTTTCAAGCCGTCGCTGGCGGGCGCGGCGGCAGCGGGCGCCGCCTTGGCCACAGGCACGCCCTTGGCTTTGAGCACTTCCAGCTCGCCGCGCGTCTGCTGCAATTGCGCCGTCACGTTACGCAACTCGGCCCGCAAGCGCTCTTCCATGCTTTGCCCCTTCTGTCCCTGCGCTTGGGCCGTGCCGGCGGCCAGCAAGCTCAGCAACAGCAAAGGCAGGCGCATTTTGTTGGATATCAACATCGTGGCTCCTTAGAAACGCGCGTTCAATTCGATTTGCAGGGTGTCGATCGACAGCGCCGAACCGAACACTTCGCGGCTCGACGTCCAGCGGCCGTTCAGCCACGTATTCTTGTCGAGCGCATACGCGCCGCCCAGGTAGTAGCCGCGCGCATTCGTGCCGCCCAGGTGGAAAGTCGAATCGTTGTAGGCGTCAGGCAAGGCGTCCGGTTCGATACGCTTATAGCCAAGCAAGACGTTCCAGTCGCCGCGCGCGGCCGGGCTGGCCTTGCCCAGCGTTGCCTGCAACATGTAGGCATTGCCGCCGCTCTTGAAATCGGCTTGCGAGACGCCACCCGTGCCGCCGAAATTGTTCATGATGCCGCCCTTGGCGCGCGCCCACATTGCGTTCTTGTCGTAAGCCATGTTGCGCACATAGTCGCCTTCGATGCGCAAGTCCGTGCCACCCGCCACCCTGCTATCCCAGCGCGCATTCAGGTTGGCCAGGCGGAATTTCGACGCCAGGCCCACGAATTGCGGCTGCGGCGTATTGGCCGGGTCCAGCGGGTTCAAGGCGATATTGCGCAGCAACATCAGGCTATTACCCTTTTGCATGCTCGATGGACGCGACCAGTCCGTGCTGCAGCCATCGGCGCCCGCGTACAGCGCGCACGGCTGCGAGTATTCTCCGCTGATGTTGCGGAAGTTGTAGTAGGCCAGCGCGCCACGCAATTGATGGTCGTTATTGATCTTCCACGAGGCACCCATTTGCGCACCGAGCAGCCATTTGTTTTCGCTCGACATTTTTGCCTGGCTGCGGCTAGGCGCATTGTCGGACGAATACTCGAGCGGAATCAGGCCCAGGGTACCGAAGACGGTAACGTCCTTGCTCTCGCCCACCGGTTGCTGCACCTTGGCGGCGATGCCGTCGAAATTGAGTTCGCTGGAAAACAGTTCGTCGCCAGACACGAATGGATTGTCGAAGCGGCCCGCCGTCAGTTTCAACCAGGAAGCGGGCTGGTACGACAGCCACGCCTGGTCCAGCCAGATGTTTTTCTTGCCCAGGCCGCCACCGAGGGTTTGCGTGGTGGACACCGGGCTGTCGTCGTTGCCGCTGGCCAGGCGGATGCCTGCTTGCGTGGTCTCGGAAATGTCGGCCAGGATACCCAGGCGGGCACGCGCGCGCAGCAAATGCTTGCGGTCTTCGCGCGTGTTCAGCAACGCCGGCAGGGCCAGGTTGGTGTTCGAGTTGACGTCGTAGCCGCTGCCGCTGTTGAGCGAGCGCCAGTCGATCTCGATATTGCTGTTGGCCATGTCGTAGTAGCGCGATTCGTAGCGCGCGCGCACGTCGCCTTCCAGACGGATGCGCTTGGTCCAGGCCGGCGTTTCATTCGGCGCCGCCCAGCCGCCCGCCTTCGCTTCAGCCATGACCTGGCCCTTGATCTCGTCGCGGATCTGTTCGCGCACGGTTTGCGAAATATACGGCACGCGCACGTCGCCCGGCTGCACCTGCGCCAGGGCCGCCGGCGCCGCAGCCGGACGGGCTTGCGCCGCGGCCAGTGCTTCGCTCTGCGCCTGCGCCAGCAGCGCTTCGCCGGCATCCTTGTTCAGGGCGCCGCTCTGGATCAGGCCGCGGATCAGTTTGACCATGGTGCTGTCGGCCGGTGCGGCAGCCTGGGCTTGTGCCGTGCCTGCCGCCACGCTCAGGGCCAGGGCGGCCAGCGCCAGCGGGAGGCGGCGCGCACGCTGTGGGGAAGAAAATAAGGAATTCATCGCTTCTTTCGGTAAATGAGGAATTAGTTCATGCGCTTACGGGCGCCGACCTTTAATGGAAACGCGGGCCGGGAAACGCAGGGACGCCGGCGGCCGTTCATCGGCGCGGAAATCGCGCACCATGGCCAGCACTTGCTCATCCGTCTGCGCATTGCCCGTGCCTTGCACCAGCTGCACTTTCGTCGTCTTGCCTTCCGCATCGAGCCACAGGTCGACGCGGATGTCGGCAAAGGCCAGCTGGCGCGTGCGCGGGTCGCGGGCGAACGCCAGTTGCAGCGCATTGGCCACATAGCGGCCATACGATGCCGCGCCCAGTCCGCCGCCACCGCCGCCGCCCGTCATGCCGCCGCCACGCCCGGCCTGGATGCCGAAAGCGTCGCTGCCGGCCTGCGCTGCGCCGTCGATGGTGACGGGGTCGCCCTTGTCCTGCGACGGGCTTTCCGGCGCGTCATCCATGGGCTTGTCGGCCGGTGTCGGTTCCGGCTCCGACACTTCCGGCACCACCTTGTCCGGCGTCGGTTCCGGCAGTTTTTCCGGTTCCGGCGGCGGTGGCGGCGGCGGTGGCAGCATCAGCATCGGCGGGGCCGCCACTTCGCGCTTGGTGGCAGCCGTGTCCGACAGCAAATACCAGACCAGCGCAGCCAGCGCGCCGGCCAGCAGCACGCCGCCGGCCACGCCGCCCCAGCGGCGCCACCACTGCGCCGCACCCGACGATTCCGGGGCGGCCATCTTCATCATGTCGTCACGCTTCACCTTGCGCTCCTCATGCCGGCTTGCCGGTCACCAGGCCCACCTGGTTCAGGTCGATACGGCGCAGCAAATCGAGCACTTCGACCACTTTCGCGTATTGCACGGCGGCGTCGCCGCGCACGATCACGGGGAAGTCCGGCGTCAGGGCCTTTTCCGTGCGCAAGCGCTCTTCCAGCTCGGGCAAGGTGACGGGATAGGCATCGAGGAAGACCTGGCCCGCGTTGTCGATGGTGATGGCCTTGGTCTTCGGTTTTTCCAGCGCCATGGCCGAGCTGGCTTTGGGCAGGTCGACCTTGATGCCGGGAATGCTGGCGTTGCTGGTCAGAATAAAAATCACCAGCACCACCAGCAGCACGTCGACGAAGGGCGTGATGTTGATGCCGCCGCTACGCTTGCGGGGGGTAAACTTGGCGGAGGTGGCCATGGTTATGCGCCCCTCACGCCTGTTGCAGCACGGGACGCATCTGGCGTCCGTCGCCCTGCTCTTCGGCCAGTCGCGTGGCGAACTCGTCGACGAAGACGGCCATGTCGGCAACGATGGCGTCCGAACGCGAGGACAGCCAGTTGTAGCCGAACAGCGCGGGAATGGCCACGCCCAGGCCGGCAGCCGTACACAGCAGCGCTGCCGCCATGCCCGGCGCCACCGAGTTGATGTCCACGGCGCCGGCCATGGCTGCCACGACGAACACCAGCATGATGCCGATCACGGTGCCGAACAGGCCGACGTAGGGCGCGCCTTCGATGGTGGTCGACAGCCAGATCATGCGTTTGGACATGCGTTCGCTTTCGCGCACCATCACGCCATCCATGGCGGCGCGGATGGCGCCGATGGTTGCGTTCGAGACGGCGTTCAGGTCGTAGCCGCGGTCGTGGCGGCGGCGCATCTCGTCGATGGCCACGTCATACAGACGCCACAGCGAGGAATCGGCCTTCACGGAAGCGCTCAGCTTGCCGTTGCGCGACAAGTGGTCGAGCGGCGCGCCGGCCGCTTCGTGGAACGACTGCATGAATTGCGCATTGGCGCGCGAGATGGCGCCATAGCTGCGGCCCTTGCCGATCATGATGATCCACGACAAGACCATCATCAGGCCCAGCACGCCGACGACGATCCACGCGTCGAGCGGCATGGCGGCGATGATGAAGCCGAAATGGCTTTTGCCCGCCTGCTGTTCATCGGCGCCAAACACGGCCAGGCGCGATTCGGAGCCTTGCGAGACGGCGTCGGCCAGCAACAGGGCGTCGGGACGGGCCGTGCGCGACAGACGCAGCTCGTCGATGGCGCCCGTGAAGTTGGCCAGGGTGGCGGCACCGGCAGCGACCGGCGGCGCATCGGCACCCACCGAGGCTGCCGTGCTGAACGCCGGCAGCGCGGTGGCCAGCGACACGGCCGGACGGCCGCCCACGTACAGGGCCACGTTGTTCTTGTCGGCCTTGACGGCCAGGTGCGACCATTGCGCGGCCTGGATAGGCTGGCCCGGCTTGCTGCGCTGACCATTGACCTGCACGAAAGGCACGCCCTGGTTCACGCCGATCAGCAATTCATTGGCGCCATCGCGGCGCGCATACAGCACTTGCTGCGCGCCCAGGCTGTCCGGGCGCACCCAGGCGGAGAAGGTGAACGGCGCGCCGGCGGCCAGCGCCAGCGATGGCGAGGCGGGCAGCATCAGCGGTGCCGTACCCAGGCGGGCGCCGGCGCCGATGACGGAACCGTCGAGTGCCGGCACGGCCGTCTGCGCATGGTTGCCGTAGGCGGTGCTGTCGCGCGCAGGCACGCCAGGCTCGGTGAAGTGGTAGACGAGGCTGTAGTCGGGATCGAAAGTGCGCTGGCCATTGCCGGAAGCGGGCGCCTTCGGATTACCGTAGTACATCCACAGCTGCTGCGGCGTACCGGCCGTCAGGGCCGGCACGTCGACCCAGATCAGGGCGATGCCCAGCAGCGGGTTGAACTGTTCGATCTGGTGGTTCAGCACGGTTTTATCGTCGCCCGCCACGAAGCGCAGGTCGGCGCCGTTGTCGCTGACGCCTTCGAAGTTGAAGTTACCCGAATGCAAGCGCAGCAGCACGGGAATGCGGCCGGGATCGCCGCCCACGGCGCCCGCCTTCGGGCCGGCGTCGACGGTGACGGGTTTGCGGTAAGCCCAGTCGGGCTGCCACCAGGCATGCGCCAGGCCGGGAACGAACGTGCCCAGGATCGTGAGCAGGAAAAGAAGACGTTGCATGACAGTGATTCTCCGAAGAAAAGTCTAAAAAAGTGCAGTGCTGGTGAGCTGGCCCGTCAGTAGCTGGCCGACAGGTTGAAATTGATGCGGCGCACGTGTTTGTGCGTGCGCGGGCCGTCGCGCAGCGGATACGAAAAATCGATGCGGCCATTCAGGTAGCGCAGGAACTGGAAGCTGCTGCCCACGCCCACGGAGGCCAGGCCGAACAGGTCTTTCTGCTCGATCATCGGATCGCGCAGGCGCAGGCGCGCGCCATCGGCAAAGGCGAACAAGCGCCAGTTTTCCAGGCGGCTGAAATACGTCAGCTGGGGCGTGCGCCATTCGACGGTGCCGGACACGCCGTAGTCGCCCGTCGCTTCGGCCGACAGGTAGCCGCGCACGGAATTGGCGCCGCCGGCGGCCATCTGCTCACCCGACACGAGCGCCGCGTCGGCAAGCTGGCCCGCCAGCTTGCCGTACAGCTGTGCGCCGCTGCCCAGGGTGGTGGTGGCGTTGGCGTCGCCCTTCAGGACGAGGAAGCTGGGCGATGCCTTGTAGCGCTTGTCGTCGTAGGCGGCGCTATTGCTGCCGTAGCCGAACGAGGCGCGCGTGCCGGCCACGAGGGACAGGCCGAGGCCATACGTCGTCGCCTCCGTCTGCGCAAAGCCGTTATACGACACGCTCAGTGGCACGTACTTGAGCGGAATATTGCTGCCCGTGCCATTGAGCTTGAGTGCTTCCTGGTTATCCTTGAAGTCGATGCCGGCCGAAAAACTGTGCCACCAGATGCCGCCGTTGGGCACCGTGTAGTTGAGCTTCATGCCCAGCGCGTGCCCCTTGCCCAGCACGTTGGTGCCGCCCGCGCTGGCCACGTTGCTGTTCGACCGGTAACCCGTCGCTTCCACGCTCCAGCCCTGCGTGCCGATGGGCGCCACGTACGAGGCCGACCACACTTTGGTCTGGTTCAGGTCGCCCGGCGTGCCGAAAAAGCTGATGGTGGCGCTATGCCCCATCTGCCACAGGTTGTCGTGGCCGACCGACACGCTCGTGCGCAATTTTTTCGTATCGGCGCTGTAATCGTTGTTCAAGCCCACGCTGGCACGCCACGGGCTGCTGTCCTCGACTTTCAAGTCCACGTCCATGGTGCCGGGCAAGCTGCCCTGCTTGACCAGCGGCATCACCTGGCGCTTGGGCCCCCGGTTCAGGGCCGTCAATTCCACTTGCGCCTGGGTAAAATCGGGCACCTTGCCTTCCGTCAGGGCCGGCACTTGCTGGCGCACATCGAGCGGCGAGTTGTATTGCGCACCGACCACGCGCAAGCGTCCCACTTTCGTTTCGCTCACCTGCAGCACCACCACGCCCTGCGCCACCTGCTGCTCGGGCAAGTCCACGTAGACGGACTGGTAGCCGCGCGCCTGGTAGGCCGCGACGAGGGCGTCGCGCGCCCCTTCCACGTCCTTCAGGCTGCGGCCCGGTCCCAGGAAGGGCGTGACCGCCTCTTCAATGGTGCGCGCGTCGAGCACGGTATTGCCGCGCACCAGGTATTCCTCGATGGTCAGCTGCCGTTCCGGCGCGGCGACGGGCGCGGCAGCCGGGACCGCGTCCTGCGCGCGCGCCATGCCGGGCAGCGCCAGCATGGCCAGGCACAGCATCGTCAAGGCCCTTGCAGGCGCCGCTGGCGGCACGCCCCTGCCCTTGGTTGTCATTTCACGCATCTTCCATTCACCTTAAAATCAAACGGTTGCCCTGTGTTGCGGCGCTGGGCCGGCGTTTTTCTGTTAATGCTGATCTACTGATGCCTAGACAGCCGCCGCGCGCGACGACTGCCGAATGTCATCAAATGTTCATAAAACTCACGGTTGCAGGCCGCGCCGCTCGTTCGGCGTGAGCGCCTGCAGCTGCGGCGCCGTCAACGGTCCCGCCCCCAGCACCTGCACCACGCCGGCCGGCTGGTAGCTGGACGCCTGCGGCTCGCCGCCCTGGTGCTTGCCAGCACCGGCTTCGTCCGCCTGCTCGTTGCCAAAGCCCAGCACCTTCACCGTGAACAGCGACGGCAGCGCCTGGCGCGTGGCGGCCCGTTCCCGTTGCAGCACGTCCTGCGCCGCCGTGACGGCTTGCGTGGCGGCCGCGCTGGCATTGCTGAGCGCACCCACGTTCACGCTGGCGATCACGGGCAGGCCCGCCGACTTGCCCTGCACCTGGACGTTTTCCGCATTGATCACCTGCAAGGCCGCCAGGTTGACGTTGCCCGAGACGCGGATGCCCGCCTCGCCCGCGTCGATGCTGCCCAGCGGGGCGATCAGGTCGATGTCGCCGGGCGGCACCTCCGGGATCGGGTTCAGGGTGGCGATGCCGGCGCCCGTGGCCGGCGTGCTCGGCGACAGGCTGACGAGGCCGATGCTGTCGTAGGTACGGCGCTGCGGCGTGTAGACGACGGTGGACTTGGTGCCGCGGCCCGCATTGATGTCGCCCGTGGCCGACCAGGCCAGGATGTTGCCGCCGAAGGTGGTGAAGATGCGGCTCTGGCCCAGCAGGATGCTGTCTTTCGCATACATCTGGATCTCGCCCGCGCCCTGCGTCAGCACGCCCGAGCCTTCGCCCGGCGCATAGCCGCCGTCGACGCCGATCAGCGCCCGTCCGCCCGGCACCGTGATGCCGATGTCGCCGCCCACATCCGTGTGGATGCCGGCATCGTTGACGATCACGTGCGGCACGTTGACGGTCGGACGGCCCGCTTCGGCCCACTCCTGCGGACTCAGGTAGCGCACGCCCTCGACCGGCCGCTTGGTGTACACGCCGCTGTAGTCATTGACCGTGTACAGCGCGCTGCTGAACATCGTCAGGTCGCCCTTGTACTCGATCTTCTTGCCCGCCTTGTCCTGCGATGGGAACAGGGTGGCGATGGCTTCGCGGCCGCGCAGGTAGCTGCCGCGGCGCATGCCGTCCGGATCGTTGTATTCGCGCCCGGCCGCCTTCAGTTCGGCAAAGTAGACTTTGCTCAGGTAGACCTGCTGCTGTTCCTTCGGCAGGGCGGCAAAGAAGCTGCGCGCATCGGTGGCCGGGTCGTAGCGGATGCCCAGGCCGCTGTCGCCGCCAAAGCGCGTTGTCAGCCAGTTCACCAGGTGCAGCTGGCTCACCTGCGCATATTCGCGCGCCAGGTCGCGCCGCGCGGTGCCCGTCGCCTGGCCGGCCTTTTCCAGTTCCGCCTGCTTCGTGCCGAGGAAGGCGGACGCGCCCGCCTCATCGCCGCTGTAGGCGAACTGGCCGCGCAGCCAGTCGGCCAGGGTCAGCTTGCCGCCGTAGACGTACACGGCGCTGCCGGCCTGGTCGGCCAGCGGCCGGTTCGGGTCGGCCAGCTTGGCCGGGTCCAGGTAGCGCGCCGCGAAGGCCGCATAATCGGGACCGTTGCGGCCCACGCCGGCGGCCACGCTGATGCCGGCGCCGTTGCCGCGCTCGCCGATACCGCTGCCGACGATGGAGCCAAGGCTGCGCAATTCCGCCTTGTCGGCCATGTACAGGTCGCGCCCGGCGCTCACGTTCAGCTGGCCCGGTCCCGCCACGTAGAAGGTGCTGTAGCGGATGTCGCGCCCGGCGCTGACGACGGAGACGTCGTCGGCATGGCGGTGCACGAACAGGTTACCGCGCGTGGACGAAACGCCGGAGACGACCGGCTTGTCCGGATAATCGGGCCGGCCGACATAGCCCAGGCTGGTCCATCCGGCCGCACCGTCCGGCACGCCCTCGACGCTGCCGAGCGGCGTGCCGGAATTGACGATGTCGCGCCCGGCGCGCACGGCCACGGCGCCAGCACCCTCGTACCACACGCCCAGCGGGCCCGTTTCGCCCTTCAGTGTTCCCCGGTACACGATGCCGCCCGTGCGCAGGCCAACGATGTCGCCGCTGTTGGCATAGAAATGCGCGGGCACCTGACCCACCGGTACGTAGTCCGACACCGTCGGCGCCGTCATGCTGAACAGCGGATACAGTTGCTGCGCAGCATCGCTGGCGCCATTCGACGACGAACCGAACCATTTCAGCGCGCCGGGTGCCAGCCCGTTGGCGCTGACGTTATGCAAGGGCAGCAGGCCGAACCAGACCGGGTCCAGGGCGCCGACGAAGCCCGGGTTGAATGGACTCGGCAACAGGCGCGGATCGGCGCCCGATGGCGTGATCGGATAGCCGGCCGCATGGATGGAGTCGGCGGCCAGCATTTCCAGCTGGCCCGCGCCCGTCTTGACGAATTGCGGCGCCACTGGCGACGGCGCCAGGATCACGCCGTTTTGCGGCATGTCGACGTTGCCGCCCTCGCCAAGCCTGCCCAGGCTGGCATTGCCGTAGTACAGGCTGCCGCTGGCGGCCACGGCGCGCAGCACGGACGGCATGATGAAGCGTGCATCCGTTGGCGCATGGTTGTTGCCCGGTGCCGCATTGATCCAGGCGGACGTCGGCGTCAGATTGCCACCGGCGCTGAACAGGTCGATGGCCGTGGCCGGCGTCCACAGCGAGAACCAGCTCCAGCCCTCGCCCTGGCGCTCGACACCCTGGTAGGTGAACGGCGAGCCATTGCCCAGCTGCTTGACGCGGCCTGCATCGGCCGTACCGCCCAGCACCAGGTCGCCGCGCGCATCGATGCGCACGCCGCTGTCGCCCGGCACGAGGATCGGCCCGCCGCTGGCAATGGCCGTGCCCGCCGTATAGGTTTCATACGGCCGCGATTCCTTCGGATCGGCGCGGTCGAAGCGCAGTTCGACGCCACCCACGGCACCCGCCTCCATGCGCAGCGCGCCGCGCAGATTCGTGAAGGTGCTGTTAAGCGTCGGATACTGGCGCTCGAAGCGCGTGTCGGCATTCGGGGCATCGCTGTTGGCGTCGAAGCTGCGCACCTCGGCGACAGGGTTGAGGCCGCCGCCGATACGGATATCGAGGTCGCCGCCGCCCGTCAGCAGCAGCTTGCCGTCCGGCGTCACCCTGCCCGTGCTGGCCACAGCCACGTTCAGCCCCTGGCTGCGCGGCGCGAACTCGCCGCCCGGATCGGCGCGCGACGTCAGCATGCCGGCGTTGCCGCCCGCCTGCAGCAGCACATTGCCGCCGCCGAGGGTGCCGATGCCCGTAAAGCCCGATACCACCGGAACGCCCGAAAACAGATCGTAGCCTTCGGGACGCGCGACATAGGTGCCGAAGTTGATCCACCACGCCGTCGGCACGCCCGCGCCCGTGCTGCCGCTGCCCTGGCGCCACAGCCAGGCGCCGATGTCGCTGGTATCCTGCTGCGCGCTCAGGGTACCGATGGCATCCTCACGCTGGGCGGTGGCCGTCCCCATGGTGTCGCCCTTGACGTCGCCCTGGGCGCGCAGCAGCAGGTTGCCGCCGTGCTCCGGATACCAGGCGCGGTACAGGCTCTCGCTGCCGCCATCGACGAAACGCGTCAACTTGTCGTCGCCCAGCGCGCCAAGCAGCTTGCCCTTGGCGTTCAAGCCGCGCGGCAGGTTGAACAGATCCTTGCCATCGACCAGCGGCGAGGCCGACTGCGTGCCCGCCGTGTAGACACCGTACAGCGAACGCATGTCGAAATCGCCGGCGGCGAGCAAGTCGAGGTCGCCCGTGCCCGTGCGCAGCACGCTGAACAGGGGCTGGCGCGCCGGTTCCACGTTGGTCACCATTTCGGGCGGTGTGCCGTCGGCAATCTTGATCACCCAGGTGGGATAGTTTTCCAGCAGGGCTGCTTCACCGCCCCAGTCATCAAGATTGACCTCGCCTTCCGGAAGTCCCATCTCGATGGCTTCTGCACTGTAGATATATTTGCCCGGCAAGCCCGTGCCCGGCTTGATCGACGTCCGTTCCCCCATACCGTAATGCGTATCGGCCAGCATCAGATGGGCATCCTTCGCATGCGGCCGCAGCGCGCGCGTATCGGCGGCGGCCGTATCGGCGCCGCCCACCAGGCGCAGCGACCACGCTTGCGACCCCTGGGCCAGCATGGGCGCCAGCGCCAGGTTGCGGCCCTGGCTGCCGCTGCCATCCGCGCTGCGCAGCGCCACCATGGTGTCGTCGCCCGGCAGCTTGACCACGGTGCCGGCGGGCAGCACGCTGCCCTTGTCCAGCGCCAGCGCCGAGGCCAGCACCACGCCATTGACGGCATTCGTGGCGTCGGCCACATCCCACGGCCTGCCTTCAGGGAAAGGCAGGGCCACGTTCGCCGGCCACACCATGGCCGCCACCTGGGCCGCGCCAGGCAGGCGCAGGCCGGGATCGAGCTGCATGCCGCTCGATAAGGTCAGCGCCTTCGGCAAGACCGTGCCGGCCGCGTACAGCACCGTGCCGTCGGCATCGCGCACGGCGCCGCCCAGCACGCTGCCGGCCGGCAAGTTCAACTCCGCCGTCAAGGTGGCGCGCGCCGCCAGCAAGGTGCCGCCGCGCAGTTGCATGGCCTTCATCGGCACGGCGAAATTGACGCTCGTGCCCGATTTGAAATACGTGTCTTCGGCCAGGGTCACGAGACCCGCTTGCGGCACGACGACCTCGCCGCCCCATGGCAAGCGGCCCTTCACCAGTTGCCAGCCCTTGTCGTCCGACGTGACGGGCAAGGTACGGGTATCGAAGCCATCCGTGATGCTGCCAAAGACGCTGAGCTTGCCACCGGCGCGCACGACCAGCGCACCCGCCTCGCCCGAGCCGTACACGCCGCTCAGGCGCGCCTGCGGATTGACGCCGTCGTAGCGGTGGCCGGACAGGTCGATGTCGCCATCGATGTGCAAGTCGCCGCCCGGCGTGGCGCTGACGATCTCGACACCGGGGCGCACATGGAAAGCATTGGCGTCGCCGCGCAAGCCGCGCAGTTTGCCGTCCATCAAGTTGCCATTGGCCAGCGCGTGGGCCATGAAGGCCTGGCTGTCCCCATGTTTCTCGTCCAGATAGGCCTGGTTGATGCCCTGGTAGCTGCGGCCGTCCGCATCCTTGCCGGTACCGGCCGGCGCATCCTTGTATTGCCAGAAGGCGTTGACGTTGATGGTGCGCGCGCCGGCGATGTTCAGCGCGCCGGCCGCATCGATGTCGATATCGTCGCCCGTGGCGCCGCCCAGGCGCCGCGCGTTCAGGTCGATGCTGCCGTAGTTGCCGCCCTTGTCTCCGCTGCGCAGGTCGAAACGCGCGCCATTTTCCAGGCTCAGGCGTCCGCCAGGCGCGGCCAGTTCGATGACGGCGCGGTTCGGCGCCTCGATCACCTGGCCGTAGCTGTCCGTGCGCAGCAGCGTGCCATGCGCATCGAGCACGGCGCCGGACTGGATGGTGACGCCGTCGCGGCCGGCCAGGCGGATGCTGCCCACCTGTTCGCCGCTGGCGTCGATGCGGCCGCTCACGTTCAAACTGCCGCCATCGACGGACACGCTCACTTCGCGCGCCTTGACCTCGTCGCCGATGGTCAAATTGCCCTGCTTGAGCTGGAAGCTGCGGCTGCCGAACACCTTGCCCGTGTTCAGGCGCTGGTTCAGGCCGGCGAAGTCGCCGATCTGTTGGGCCCGCACCTCCACGCCGCCGGCCGCGTACGGCACCTGGGTGCCGCCCGCGTCATAATGGCCGCTGGCGCCGCCCAGCAAGCTGCCGCGCAAGTCGGCCGTGCCTGCCGCCTCGCCCGTGGCGACCACGCTCAGCTTGCCGGCGCGGTTGTTCACGGCCGACACGTCGATCACGGAAGCGGCCGCCTGGCGCACATCGCCTGCGCGGCTGTCGAGGATCACGTCGCCGCCCCAGCTGTACTTGCTCGTGTCGTAGAAATCGATCTTGCGGCCCGCCAGATCCAGCTTGGCCTTGTCGCCCAGCAGCACATCGCGCTCGGCCGACAGGGTCAGCTTTCCGCTTGGCAGAACCACGGAGGTATCGACGCTGACACTGTTGCCGCTCAGCGCCACTTCCGCGCCCAGGGCGCCGGCCGGCGCCGCGTTCGCCGGTGTGGCGGGGGTCGCGCCGGCCGGCGCGCTCACCTTGAGGTCGCCGCCCGCCGTGATGCGGTTGACGGAACCGGCCGCGCCCGTCAGCAGCGGCGTGTTGATCAGCAGATCGCCGCCGCTGTAGCGGTAGCCATTGGTGGCCGTATCCCACGCGCTTTGCGACTGGTAGACGGACAGGCTGCCCTTGTTGTTGGCGGTCAGCTGCTCGCTGGCGTTGAGCGCCACCTGGCCGAAGCCCAGTATCAAACGGTCCAGGTTATGGATGGTGTCGGTACGGCTGTCCTGTGTGAAACCGAACTCGATGCGCTTGGCATCGACCTGCAAGCGCCCGCTACCCGTGCCGGGGCCGTTGGCAACGACGGCGCCGGGCGCATTCGTCGCGCCCTGCCACACGAGGGTGTCCGTGTGAATGCGCGCCAACGCGTCGCTGCCGCCATAGCCGTAGATGGCGGGCGTGTTGAGCACCAGGCGCGACAGCGACGACTTGCCCGTGGCCGCATCGATGGTCGACAGCTGCGACGAGTCATAGAAATTGAAGGAATTACGCGCCGTCAAACCCAGGCTTTCCAGCGCCGGTGCGCCCGTGCTCGTATCGCCGCGCAGCAGGCGGTCGAGCACGTCCTGGTTCAGCGCCAGGCCGTCTGGCAAAGCGCCACGGGCGCTGGCGTCCGCCAGCGCAGCTGCGCTGCCGATATTGATGGCCCCCATGCCCAGCACCAGGTTGCGCGTGCCGTAGCGCACGTTGTCGCGCAGGGTAAATGCGCGCTCCGTGACGGCGGCGATGGTGCCTTCCGAATACAGTGAGGTGGTGCCCGTGCAGGCGCCGCCCGCCTTGACGCAGGTGCCGATGTCGATGATGCCGGGACCACCCGAATCGAACGGCGTGCGCACGGCCGGCAGCATGTCCAGCCAGCCGTTCGAGACGGCCAGCACGCTGCCCATCGGCTCGTACACATAGCCGTCGCGCGAGTCCCAGGCCGCCTTGCCGCGGCCCAGCGTATTGATGCCGGAACCTTGCTCGAGGAAGATGCCGTCGTCGGTTTTCGTGGTCACCAGGAACACTTCGGCCGCCTTCAGCACGGCGCCCTCGCGCAGCACGATGCCGCCCGCCGATTCCTTGATGGCGGCGATATTGGCGCGCTGATTGCTGCCCGTACCGATATCGCTGTAGGTGACGCGCGGCAAGCCGCCGATGCCCAGGCGCTGGGCGCCGAAGGCGTTGATCTGCGAAGCATGCACGGAGACGCCATCGAAGTCCGCCTGCGCTGCCGTGCCGTCGGCCAGCACCTGATAGCGGGTACCCGCATGGCCACCCGTGCCCAGCAGCAGCGAGCCGCCAAAGCCGCCCTCGGCCGGCGTGTACAGGGCGCTGCCATCCATCATCAATGGCGTGTGGTTATTCTCGACGCTGTGCAGGGACGGGGCGATCAATTGCACCCGCATGCCCTTGGCGTCGCGTTCCAGCATGGCGCGCGGCACGCCGTCGCGCGTGGCTTGCGCCATGGCAAAGGTGGCATAGCCCGTTTCATTGTATTGCGAATAGGTACGCAGCACGTCGGCCGGCGTCAGGATGGCCTGGCCCGGTACGGCGTCGCGTATCGCCGTGCCGGCGATGCCCGTCTGCGCCGCCGTCGCATACGATCCATTGCGCATGGCCACCGTAGCGCCCGCCTCGACGGCGCCGGCCAGGCCATTCAGCTCCACGCGGAAGGCGCCGGGCAGCAAGGCGAAATTCGATGGCAGCAGGGTGTAGGTGCCGGCGGCCAGACCGGGCACGCCCGCGGCGATGGTGATCTGGCGTCCCACGGCCGGCTTGCCCGCGCCCTGCTCGGCCGTCAAAGGCGCCACGTCCGGCTGCACGCCGGGAATGATGGCGTACACGGGATTGGTATTCAGGCCGGGCAAGGTAAAACCGCCATTCGGCTTCATCTGCACCAGCGGATTGAGGCGCGCATCGGTGGAGCCGCCCCGTCCGGCCAGGAAGGCCGCGCCCGTCAAGGTGCCGCCGCCCGACAGGTCGAGCACGGCGCCGGCTTGCACGTCGACGGCGGCGCCGACCAAGGCGACCTCGGGTCCGTTGCCCACGCCCTTGAACACGACGTCGTTGCCGTCATATAGGTAGCTGAGGCCATCGAGCGTGCCGCCGTACGGCATCGTCAAGCCTTTCGCGCTGACGGACGTCAAGCTGCCCGGCAACAGATTGACATGGCCCGTATTGGCTTCAAAGCCCTCGGCGCCCAGGGTGATCTGGCCCAGCGGCGCGCGCAGCACGCCGTGCTGGTTGATGGTGGGAGCAATCAGGTTGAGGCTGCCGAACACGGAAAACGGCTGGTTCGGCGTGGCGCTGCCGGCGCTGCGCTCGATATTCAGGGTGCGCAACGGATCGAGCGTGACGCGGATATTGCCGTACTCGTCGACGCGGCTGCTCTGGCCCACCGTGAGCATGCCGCTGTCGCCCGTGGCCGGATAGATTTGCGCGGCGACCAGGGTGGCGTTGCCCGGCTGGTACAGGGCGGCGTTGTTCGACATGCGCAAGTCGCCGCGGCTGTTCAGGGTCAGCTGTTCGAAGGCATCGCGTTCGACGGCCAGCGGCGTGCCGCCGTTCTGCACGATCTCGCCGCGCGTGCCCATGTTGACCTCGCCCGCGAGGTCGAGCATGCCCGCATCGATCTGCAGCAGAGAGCCGTCGGCCACCAGCGGCACGCCCAGCATGCCGCGCCCCTTGCCCGAGTTTTTCGAGCCTTTCACGGCATTGGGCACGATGTAATTGTCTTTCTGCACGCGCGCGGCCGTACCCAGGCGCACATACGGCGCCGCCAGGTGCACCTGGCTGGCAAGGCCATGCAACTTGTCCTGGCCGTCCGCATCGGGCTGCGGCGTCTGCGGCTTCGGCTGCGTCAGGCCCAGCGAACTGGCGCTCAGGCGCAGGCTCTGGCCCAGCGCCAGGTTGACGTCGCCATCGACGCTGAGCATGCCGTTCACATGCATGGCCAGGTTATCGAAGCCGCCCGCCTTCACGCGGTCGGCGCCCAGGCGCGCACTGCCGTAGCGCAAGGCTTCATCCTGCTGGCCGGCGCGCAAACCGGCCGGCAAGACGCTGTCGCCCTGCACTTGCGCCAGCACGAATTCGCGCGGCACCCGCACCGCATTGTCGACGCTATCGCCTTCCAGCGTCAGGCGGTTCACTTGGCCGTAATTGGGCGTGTCGAGCGCCATCGCCAGGGTGCCGCCGGCCGCCCCGGCGCCACCGGCCACCGCACGCAAAGTGCCATCGGCAAAGATGCCGTTGTACGAACTGAGCGAAATCAAACCGCCGCTGCCGGCCACGTTGACGGCGCCCTGGTTCGGCAAGTCCAGGGTGGCTTGCGCCCCGCTGGCGTCGAGCAGTGCGCCCGGGCGCACGACGACAAAGGCGTCGGCCGCGTCGACGCTGGCCGCGTCGGCCTTGTAGCGGGCGCCGATCTCGATGCTGCCGCCCTTGTCGGCGCGGCCATAACGGCCGCCGCGCATGTCGGTGGCGACGGTGGCGCGGCCGGCGACGTCGAGCACCGCGTGTTCGCCGATCCAGATCGACGTGGCTTGTCCCTTGCCGTTCGGCACATCCGCATCGCTGCCCGTACCCAGCGTGCCGGGCAGCACGGCGATCTTGCCGCCCCAGGCGTCGAGGCGGCCATCGATGCTGACCTGGCCATTGCTCGTCATGCTGATCTGGCGGCCCGGATCGACCGCGACGACGGCGCCTTGCGCCACCGCCAGGGCGCCCTTCACGTACGGGCTGCCGGCCGTCAGCGTCAGGTCGGCGCCGGCGCGCTGCGTCAGCTTAGCCTTGCGCGCATCTTCCTGGTACAGCTCCGGCATCCACACTTCCAGCGCGGCGCCTGGATCCGTGCCGCCGGCCACCGTGTGGCCGGTGGCGGGATTGAAGCGCAGCACGGGCATCTTCACGTCGAGATGCGCATCCTTGACCACCACGACGCCGTCACGGCCCGTGACGGCGTAGTCGGCAAAGCCGCTCTGGAACAGGCTGGCGTCCAGCGCCAGCATGGGCTGCACGGCAACGTCGCGCCCCAGCATGGTGCCGGTCGGCAGCAGCACGCCACGCGGCGCGCGCACGTCGTCGGCGGCGATGCTGCCGGCCGCATACTGGGTCGTGATCGGCACGATGGGCAAGCCGTTCGGGAAGGCCGCCGCCGACACCACGAAACCCGTCGTGAGGCCATTGATGGCCGTCACCACGCTGCCGGCGGGAACGATGGAACCGCCCTGGACGTACGCCAAGCCGTTGATGAAGAAGCTCGCGCCCGGCGGCACCAGCACACTGTCTGCCACGACCAGCGGTTTCTGCGTCGACACATCTGCCGTCACGGGCATGCTCAAGGTCTCGCCCGGCTTGATCAGGCTGAGACTCAGCGCGAAATCGAAGGGAATCTTCTCGCCCTTGGCAATCAGAAATTCATCGGCCAGGCGCAGGCCGACGGGGGCGCTGCTTCCCCCTGGCAACACGTCGCCGTCCCGCAGCTTGCCGCCGATGCTGACGGCCGTCCCGTTGTCGATCGTCAGGCGACCTCCGCCCTTGACGCCATGGCCGCGCAGCTCGCCATCGAGCTTGAGCACGGCGCCCGTCGGCGTTTTTTCACGCGGCAAGTCAACGGCCAGGGCGATGTCGCCGCCGCGCCCGCCCTGCAGGCTGCCATTGCTCATCAGGGCCGCGCCCGACGAAACGTCGATGACGCTGCCGCCGGCCAGCTCGATGCCGCCCGAACTCTTCAATGTGACCTTGCCGCCATTCACGTACGGCAGGCCGCCGCTGGCGCCCGGGTCCAGCTCCAGGTTGCTCCACAGGCCGCGCGCATCGAGACGCACGCCGGGCGCCACGCGCACACCGGCCTGGCCCGTGGCGCGCCCTTCCGGCGACACGGGGCCATCGATCCACACGGCGCCCCCGTTCGCCTGGTAGCGCGAGACCATATTGCCGGCCGCGATGCTGCCGCTGCGCGCGCTCACATTGGCCTTGATGGCCACGTCGGTGGCGTGCAGGGCGATGTCGCCGCCATCGGCCACGCGCACGTCCGCGTTGACGTCGAGCTTGTCGTAGGCGTAGATATTCAGGGCGCCCAGCTCCAGGCCGTTGAGCCAGTCCGCATCGAGCTGCAGGGTCTTGCTGCGCGCGGCCGGCAAAGCTGCACTGAGCAGCTGGCCATCGGCGACGGGCGCCACCTTGCCGATCTCGACGCTTTCCAGCACGGCTTGCGGGCTGTCGCGCAACTGGCCCGCCTTCGGATCGAAGACGGGCGTCATTTTGCCGACGATCAATTGACCGGCGCGCGCGGCCGAGGTCTGCGCCTGCTTGTAGCCATCGACGCCGTCGTCGCGCTTGCGCTGCTGGCGCTCGCCCTGGAACACGGACGTGTCGACATCGCCTTCGAGCACGGCCGCGCCCGTGGAGACGATCAGGCGGCCCGCATCGCGGCCCACCGTGTAGCCGTTTTCCAGGCGCTCGCGGGGACCGATCAAGGCATTCGCATGGGTTTCCGTCGTGTTCGCGCCCCAGCGCGCATGCGTGCTTTCGTAGCCGCGGTACAAGCCCGTGTACAGATTGTCGCCAGGGGCCGTGCTCAGCTTGACCATCGCGCCATCGGCGCCTTTCAGCCACGTCTGCTTGACCATGCCCGTCTGCACGTCCAGCGAACCGCCGGCGATGTTGATGCGCGAACCGGCCTGCGTCACCACTTCGCCGCCGCCAAAGCCGACGGTGCCGCCCTGGGCCGCCCACTCGCCGATGCCGTGGCCGCTGGTATTGAGGTAGCCGCTCACTTCCAGCAGGCCACCGGCCGTGTACCAGCGGTCCGTGGCGTAGCCGTTGGTGCCGGCCGGCACCAACACCAGGTCGCGGCGATCGACCCACACGTCGCTGTTGTTCAGGTACTTGGCGTCGCGGCTGCCCGGCGCGTCGCGCTGTTCGTTGCCCTGCACGTTGACCAGCACATTGTTGCTGCTCATGTCGACCTTCACGCCGACGGCGCCGGACACATCGATGGCGGCGTCGCGCGCCACGTGGCTGCGGCGGGCCGCATCGGCCAGCACCTGGCCGCCCGTGGCCAGGGTCAGCGAATCGCCTTCGAACTCGATGTTGCCGGCGGAGACGATGCGCACCAGCGACTGGTCGCGCCGGTCCTGCGGCGTGTCCGTGCCCTTGCCCGTGTCTTTCAGCAATGTGTCGCGCTGCACGTCGAGCGCCGTGGCGCCGTTGTCGTCGATGACAATGGCGCTGACGCTGCCGCGCGCCAGGGTGACGGCGGCGTTCTCGCCCGCCGCCGCCAGGTGGATCGTGCCGCGGCCATTGACGGTCGTGCTCGACAACAGCACGCCATCCTGGCGCACGCTGTTGCCGCTGAGCGTGATGTCGCCCGTGGCCGCCTGGATCAGGCCGTTATTCACGACGCTGCCGGCGCCGCTGTCGGCCACGCGCAGCATCTCGACTTCATTGCCGCGCGTGCTCGAATACTGGTTCTTGTCCGTGCCCATGCCCTGGCGCACGACGATGGCGTCGCCGGCCGCCAAGGTGGTCTGGCCATTCGGCGTGGTGATGGCGCCCGCATTCTCGACGGCGCGGCCGGCCAGCAGCACATAGCCGCCGCCTTCCGTCACCGTCTGCGGCTTGCGCGTGTCGATGCGCGCGCCGGCGGCGACAACGACGTCCGCTTCGGCCGCCGCATGCGTAAAGGTATTCTGGCCCAGCAGCAAATCGTTCGCGAAGGTCGGTACGGCGCCCGTGCCCTGCGTCTTCCCGTACAGGCCGCTCTTAAACTGGCTGTCGCTCATGCCCATGGCGGCGGCGGCCAGGTTGCGCGTATCGACCTGGCTGCTGCCCGCAAACACGATGCCGTTGCGGTTGACGATCATCACCGTGCCGTCGGCCTTGATCTGGCCCTGGATCTGGCTGGGGCGCGCCAGCGGATCGTTGACGCGGTTCAACACGGACCAGTGCGATTTCTGGTCGAACTGCAAGGTGGTGTTCTTGCCGACATTAAAACTTTCCCAGTTCAAAATCGCCTTGTCGTCCGTCTGCGCGACCTTCACGACGGTCTTGCCGTCGGCCTGGGTTTGCACGGGCGCCTGGGCGTTGAGCCAGCCCGCCGTCAGGCTGTTGCTGTCGACCTGCAAGCCGCCCTTGACGAGGCCGTCGGGCGCGCCGCCGGCCGCCAGCGCCGCCTGCCGCGCGGCCGCCTGTACCGCCTGTTCGGCGGCGATGCCGCGCGCGGTCAGCAACAAGTTGTTCAGCGATTGCTGCAGCTTGCCTTCGGCCTTTTGCTGCTGCAGCAAAGGGTTGTTCAGCGAGGTGGCCGGCTGGCCATTCGGCAAGCGTCCCGTAGCGGTGGCCGTTCCCTGCTGCGCTCCCTTGCCCGCAAACCAGGCGCCGCTGAACGGCTGCTGCGCCTGCGCGCCGCCTGCCTGCAGCAGCATGGCGATGGCCAGCGCCAGCGGTTTCAAGCGCACCGGGCGCCCGTTGTGGCTGCCCGCCATGGCGGAGGAGGATGCGTGTTTCGTGACCGACTTGCTTCGCTGCATGGCGACATTCCCTTTTCATGTTCCGTTGCTGACCGATATCGCGAAGGGCAAGCGGCACGCACGGGGGCGGGCGGCAGGCACTGATTCGCGGCTTCCAGCAGCATTGACAGGGAACAAGGTCCGGGACTGCAAAAGGTCATGAAAATGTCATAATTGGCTGAGCACCCCGGCGCGCCAAGGCGGGGTTCAGCCGAACAGCACGATGCCGCCCGGCAAACGCGTCACGCGCGCGCCATACGCGTCCTGGATCAGGGCGATCACGTCATCGAGGCGGTCGAGCGAAAAGCTCGCTTGCACGCGCGCGTGTTTCAAGGCGTCGCCATTGAGGATCAGCTTGCCGGGGCGGTAGCGGTTTACTTCATCCACCACCTCGGCCAAAGTGCTTTGCTTGAAGACCAGCAGGCGCTGGCGCCACGCGCTGACGTCGCTTTTTGCCACCGCGCGGGCGATGCCGAAATGCTCGGGCCGGTAGCGCAGCTGCTGGCCGGCCGCCAGTTCCGCATCGTTGCCGGCCTGCGCCACGCGCAAGCGGCCCGCCAGGCACGTCACGCACACTTCCTGGCCAAACAGGCGGATATTGAAACGCGCGCTGCCGGCCGACACCGTGCCGTCGCCCGCCTGCACGCGCACGCCTGCCGCGCCGCGCAAGCCAGCCTGGAATTCCGCTTCGCCGGCCAGCAGCACCAGCGACGCGGCGCCGTCCTGCACGGGCGCCGCGTCGAGCCGCGTCTGCGTATTCATCTGCACCAGCACGCCGCCATCGAGCGCCACTTCGCGCTGCTCGCCCGTGCCCGTGGCGTAGTCGGCTGCAAGCCCGGCCACGGCCGGCCACAGGTCCGTCGGCGGGCGCAGCACCAGCAAGCCCAGCGAGGCGGCGACGGCGCCACCAAGCCAGGCGCGCCGCGCCACGTTGACAGGCGCCTGCGCCCGCTTGACGGCGCGCGCGGCGGGCGCCATGGCGCCCCACACGGCGCGCGCTTCGGCAAAGGCCGTCGCATGCCTGCGGCTGCGCGCGCACCAGTGGCGAAACACTTGCGCGTCGCGCTCGCTGACCTGGCCCGAGGCCAGACGCACGACCCACGCCTGCGCTTCCTTCTGGATGACACCCATATCGTCTTCCGCTTGTTCAGTCATGATGTTTAGACGTTTTTCCCGCGCCGGGACCGAAGCGCTGGATGAAATCGCGCCCCATGCGTTCGCAGCAATGTTCGAGGCCGGCGCGCAATTCCTTCTCCACGGTGCGGGCGGAAATGCCGAAGCGCTCGGCGATGTCGCGGTGCGGCAACTGGTCGACGCGGGCGGCGATGACGATGGCGCGCCGGCGTTTCGGCAACTCCTGCAAAGCCCGTTCCAGTTCCTCGAGTTCGGCGCGCGCGCTGAAGGTGCGGGCCGGGTCGGCCAGCTCATCGGCCATCTCGTACAGGTCGTCGATATCGGGCAGGCTGAGCAGACGCGCATTGTCGCGGCGTTGATCTTCCGCAATGTTGATGGCGATGCGCATCAGGTAGGCGGACGGGTAGCTGATCGCCTCGGGCGCCGTCATCTTTTCCACTCTTAAATAGGTTTCATGCAGCGCGTCATTGGCCAGGTCTTCCGAGCCCAGGCGGCGCTGCAGGTGGCGGCGAAACTGTCCGTAGCGTTCCAGGAACAGCTTGCGCAGGGTGGTTTTGAGCAATTCCGACATGGTCAGGGCGCCCCGGCCACGAGGTAGGGCGCGCAATCGGCGCCCGGGTCGGGCCGCGGCGTCAGTAAAATCGTCAGCGGCTGCGGCAGGCCGGCCGGCGGCGCGCCATCCATCAGCAGGCTGCGCAGGCGCTGCAGCACGGCGCGGTCGCGCTGTTCCACGCCGCTCGGCACGAGCACGTGCACGTCGCGCACCTTGCCCCGTTCGTCAAGCCACAGCTGGAAGGCCAGGCGGTAGCGGCCGAAAGCGTCCGGATGCAAGCGGCACAGGGCGCGCGTGAGCGAGCGCTGCAGGACCGCCGCATAGCCTTGCAATGGTGCGCTGGCGGGAGCGGCTTCGGCCGGCACGGACGGCGCCACAGGTGCATCGGCCAGCGCCAGCAAGGTGAACGCATTGCTGCCGCTGAAACGGGCGCCCAGCTGGGTTCCGACCAGCAAACGCTGCAACGCTTCGGCCGGCGTGTAGTCGCCGCGCACGGGCGCAGCCACTCTGCCGGCCGCCAGCTGGCTGCTGACGAGCACGGAATACCCGGTCACTTCGCCAAACGCCACCAGGGCCGCATCGAGCGGCTGGGCGGGCAAGTCGAAATGCATGCCCGCGTGCGCGCCGGCGTCAGCGCCGTCCGCACTGGCGGCCGGCCGCACGAATGTCATCAAGGTCATGAATGTCATCAGCAAGCAGGCGGACAGGGCATTGCCCGTTGCGGCGTGGCGGTGGCTTAGTGTCATTTTCCAGGGGAATCAACGAGAACCTGCGCATGAAGTGTCTTGTCTGCAATGTTGTCTGCAGAATGGCAAGATGGTAGCTTCATAAAATGACAACTGCATGACATGGCGCCAGCCCGCATTCCGGCCCGTGTCATCGCCGCGACACATGCCCCTGCTATGCTGAACGCTGATTCCACCGCTCCGGGAGCCGCCATGGCACGCCTGTTCTTGACTGTTTTACTTGCCTGCGCCGCCCTGCCCGCGCAGGCGGACGAGCACACCGTCGTCGTGCAAGCTCCCGCGCCGGAGAAGGGCTGCGTGGAGGTGGAAGTCCATGGCCAGCGCGCGCAATCGATGTCTTGCTTGAGCGAAAAATTATTGCCAAATAGCAACACCATGAACCGGCAGCCGCCCGCCCTGTCCGGCGCGGAGGCGGTCATGCAACGCCCGTCGAACCAGCTGGGACTGTACAACCGCGCCGCCCTCGAACACCGCATGGGCAATGCCTTTGGCAAATCCGTCACGCCGCAGCGCCCGAGCACGCCGCCACCCGCCAGCCCGCTGCTGCCGCCGCGCTGACCTTGTTGTCAACGCACAGTCCATTTGCGCTGTCAAGATTGCGCAATCGCGCCGATTGCGTATCATTCCAGGCTTGATCGCTCTGGAAACAACCATGCTGCCCACTATCGAACAACGCCTTGCCCTTGAACTTGCCGCCAAACCGGTGCAGGTTGCCGCCGCCATCGAACTGCTCGACGAAGGCGCCACCGTGCCCTTCATCGCCCGTTACCGCAAGGAAGCGACCGGCGGCCTCGACGATATCCAGCTGCGCCTGCTCGAAGAGCGCCTGCGCTATCTGCGCGAGCTGGAAGAGCGGCGCGCCGCCATCGTGGCGTCGATCACGGAACAGAACAAGATGACGCCCGAGCTGCTCGACGCCGTCATGCACGCGGAAGACAAGACGCGCCTGGAAGACTTGTATCTGCCGTACAAGCAAAAGCGCCGCACGAAGGCGCAGATCGCCATTGAAGCGGGCCTGATGCCGCTGGCCGACGGCTTGCTGGACAATCCGGAACTGACGCCGGAAACGGAAGCGGGCAAGTTCCTGCGCGACGCGTTTACTAGCGCCGACGGCAACAACCCGGGCGTGGCGGACACCAAGGCGGCCCTCGACGGCGCGCGCCAGATCCTGATGGAACGTTTCGCCGAAGACGCGACCCTGCTGCAAACCTTGCGCGAATACGTGCAGGAACACGGCATCGTCGAATCGAAAGTGGTGGAAGGCAAGCAGGACGAAGGCGAAAAATTCGCCGATTATTTCGATTACTCGGAAACCATTTCGACCGTCCCCTCACACCGCGCGCTGGCCCTGCTGCGCGGCCGTCGCGAAGGCATCCTCGACGTCACCCTGCGCCTGGATACGGAAGCGGAAAAACCGAAATGGGATGCGCCGCACAACCCGTGCGAAGGCCGCATCGCCGCCCGCTTCGGCATCAAGCAACAAGGCCGCCCGGCCGACAAATGGCTGGCGGACACGGCACGCTGGACCTGGCGCGTGAAAAGCTTCATGCACCTGGAAACGGAACTGATGGGCGCGCTGCGCGAACGCTCCGAACTCGACGCGATCAACGTCTTCGCCACCAATCTGAAGGCGCTGCTGCTGGCCGCGCCGGCCGGCCAGCGCGCCACCATGGGCCTCGATCCCGGCTTGCGCACGGGCGTCAAGGTCGCCGTCGTCGATGCCACCGGTAAAGTCGTCGACACGGCCGTGATCTACCCGCACCAGCCGAAGAACGACTGGGACGGCTCGCTGCATACCTTGGGCCGCCTGGCCGCCAAGCACAATGTGTCGCTCATTTCCATTGGCAACGGCACGGCCTCGCGCGAGACGGACAAGTTGGCGCAGGACTTGATCAAGCAGCATCCGGAAGCGAAGATGACGAAGATCGTCGTCTCGGAAGCGGGCGCGTCGGTGTATTCGGCGTCCGAATTCGCGTCGAAAGAATTGCCGGACATGGATGTGTCGCTGCGCGGTGCCGTCTCGATCGCGCGCCGCCTGCAAGACCCGCTGGCCGAACTGGTGAAAATTGACCCGAAATCGATCGGCGTGGGCCAGTACCAGCACGACGTGAGTCAAAGCCAGCTGGCCCGCTCGCTTGATGCCGTCGTGGAAGATTGCGTGAATGCCGTCGGCGTGGACGTCAATACGGCGTCGGCTCCCCTGCTGGCGCGCGTGTCCGGCCTGTCGGCCAGCGTAGCGCAAAGCATCGTCACCTACCGCGACATGAAGGGTGCCTTCACTTCGCGCGCGGCCTTGAAAGCCGTGCCGCGCCTGGGCGATAAAACGTATGAGCAGGCAGCCGGCTTTTTGCGCGTGATGGGCGGCGAGAATCCGCTGGACGCCTCGGCCGTCCACCCGGAATCGTACCCGCTGGTGGAAAAGATCCTGGCGGACATCAAGAAGGACATCAAGGCCGTCATCGGTGAAACAGCCTTGCTGAAAACCTTGAGCCCGGCAAAGTATGCGGATGAAACGTTTGGCGTGCCGACCATTTCCGACATCCTGAAGGAACTGGAAAAGCCGGGCCGCGATCCGCGTCCGGAGTTCACCACCGCCACCTTCAAGGAAGGCGTGGAAGAAATCCGCGACTTGCGCCCGGACATGATTTTAGAAGGCGTGGTCACCAACGTGGCCGCCTTTGGCGCCTTTGTCGACATCGGCGTGCACCAGGATGGCCTCGTGCACATTTCCGCCCTGTCGAACACGTTCGTGAAAGATCCGCACACGGTGGTGAAGGCTGGCCAGGTCGTGCGCGTGAAAGTGCTGGAAGTCGACGAGAAGCGCAAGCGCATCGCGCTGACCATGCGTTTGACGGACAGCGCGCCGCAGGCGGGCAGCAAGCCCGAGCAGCGTGGCGACCGCAACGACCGCCGCAGCATGGCGCAGCACCAGTCGCAGTCGCGCAACGCGCCGGAACCAGCGGGCAGCATGGCCGCCGCGTTCGCCAAGCTGCGGGGCTAAGTCCGTGGCCGCCAGGCATGATTTCGTCATCCTGGCGGCGGATGCCGCCAGCGCGGAGGCGCAGCTGCTGCTCGATGCATTGTCGGACGCGCTGCTGCGCATCAATGGCGACAGTGGCCGCTCTTCCTTCGATGTCGAAGCGGCAACGCCGCGCGGCGGCTTTTACCTGGCCCGCGATACGGCTGGAGAACTGCTGGGCTGCGCCGCCCTGCGTCCGCTGGGCGAAGCGGACAGCGCCATAGGCGAGCTCAAGCGCATGTATGCGCGCCCGGGTTCGGCTGGCGTGGGCGCGGCCCTGCTGGCCCACGTGGAGTCGCAGGCGCGCCAGCATGGCTACCAGGCCCTGCACCTGTCCACCCGCGTGGCGAATACCCGCGCCGTGGCGTTTTATGCCAAACACGGCTATGCACCCGTCATTGCCTGGGGCAAATACGTGGGTGCGGCACAATCGACCTGCCTGGGCAAGACCTTATAAGCGTCAACGTGGCTGACTTGCCCGATTTATGACTTGAGCGCATACCCGTGCCGGCGTTTTCTTATAAAATGACGGCATCTATTTATTTACCCCATCAGAGGCAGCTATGAGCGACGTACAAACCTGGATCAAAGAAACCGTGACGAACACGCCAGTCGTGCTGTTCATGAAGGGCACGGCCCAGTTCCCGCAGTGCGGCTTTTCCGGCCGCGCCATCCAGATCCTGAAAGCGTGCGGCGTGGAAAACATCGCCACCGTCAACGTACTGGATGACCCGGAAGTGCGCCAAGGCATCAAGGATTACTCGAACTGGCCGACCATTCCGCAGCTGTATGTCAAAGGCGAGTTCATCGGCGGTTCCGATATCATGAATGAAATGTTTGAATCGGGCGAACTGAAGTCCCTGCTCGATGCCTGATAGCCAACAGCAGCGGCCGCGCCGTATCGTCGTGGCCATCACGGGCGCCACGGGCGCCGTGTATGGCTTGCGGCTGCTGCAATTACTCGGCGCCATCCCCGGCGTCGAAACGCATCTGGTCTTGTCGGATGCGGCCGTACTGACCCTGCACCAGGAAACAGGCGTGGGGCGCAAGGAAATCGAAGCGCAGGCGCACGTGGTGCACAAGCTGCGCGACATCGGCGCCTCTATCGCCAGCGGCTCGTTTCAATCGGATGGCATGGTCGTCGCACCGTGCTCGATGAAGACCCTGGCGGCCGTGGCCCATGGCTTGTCCGATAATTTGATCACGCGGGCCGCCGACGTGGTGCTCAAGGAACGCCGCCGCCTGATTTTGATGGTGCGCGAAACGCCCTTCAACCTGGCGCACCTGCGCAATATGACGGCCGTGACCGAAATGGGCGGCATCATCTTCCCGCCCTTGCCGAGCTTTTATCACCACCCGCAAAGCATTGCAGAGATGGTCGACCATACGGTGGCGCGCGTCATCGACCTGCTCGGCATCGAGCACGGCCTGGCACCGCGGTGGAATGGTCTCAAGTCTGCAAGCGACACCCCTATCCTCTAATTGGCGTCACGATGTAACTCTGGCGTCACGATGCCTGACAAAAGCGTAGCGAGCGAAAGGAAGAGGTGGTCGAGAAGCGCAACCGTGCTCTAGCACGGTGAGCATCGCAGACCGCCTATACCGACGCGCAGTAGCTTTGGTCAGGCATCCACCACTCAGCGTTTTTCGAACTGCGTGGCACTGGCCTGCTTCAAATCCCTGGCTTCTTCAACCATCCTGCGGTGGGCGATCCGTTTGCGCATCACTTCCGCATGTTGCGCGGCAGTCATGGGGGGCACGGTCATCAAGTCCTTCAGCTGCGCGGTATTGCTGTAGTTACTTTTCATAAGACGGCTCAAATGCTCGGCTCCGTAGTGGATGAACTGGCTGCTTCTGATGTGATTATGCGCTGGTATTGGCCGCTGCGCCGCTGCGTACGGGATTATTGTCAAATAATTCCGCTGCAGCGCAACATGCGAGGTCTTATTGTGCGGCAAAATCATGTCTCCAGTATGACCTTGCGCAAATAAAAGGACAGGGGAAGCAGCGCCAGCAAAAAGCGGACGGTGCCGGCCGGGGATGGCCTGAATGCTTACTTTTGGTAGTTGACGCGCACCAGCATGCGAATAAATTCTCGCGCGATTTGACGATGATGTTCATCTAATCTTTGCAAATCGGCAATTAATTTCACATCGGCGGACTCAAAACGCGACAAAGCGCTGCCCGCTTCGCCATTCGGCGTGGCGCTTTCCGGGCCGCCAAAACGCAACCATTCCGCCGGAACGCCCAACCATTGGGCAATCATGCGCAATTTCTCTTGCGTCGGAATTGCTTCACCTACTAACCATTTCCTAGCTGCATGCACGGTAATCGGGCGCCCGTCGAAACGGATATTGAATTCCCGGGCCAGTCTGGTCGGGCTGTCTGGAGAGTAATGGGCGTTTTTGAGAGCCAACTGAAGTCGCTGGCTGAAGCTTTCGCGTTCGTTAGAAGAATTCATAGGTGTACTATTTCATGTTGTAACATGAAAGTCAGTTTCTTGAATGACCATACAGATTGTTACATTTGAAAAGAGCATCAATTAACAATTAACACTCCAGCCGGGCTTTTCAGGTCAAAAAGTGGGCCGAATTTTCTCTTGCGATTCTGCGTGGCTTCGGGTCAAATTCGCGGCTAGCCTTGATTTTCGCACTGCAGCACGATTCAAAGCCTCGGTTTGGCATTACAACGTACGGTATCGGATAATGCCCTCCTCTACCGATATACGCAATGCTCATGCCATACAATTTCTTGTAGACAAAGTTTTCAGAAGGGCCATTTTGTTTTCAATATAGAAACGGCATGAACAACGTGTTCAGAGTGAAACGTTGTTTTTCGACCGTAGCTGCTGAAAAGAATCTGCGCAAAAAAAATTTTACTGCCATCGCAGCGAAAAGAATGTCGCCGTTATGCCAGGAAAGCTCTTTTTGGTGTCATCTTGGCCACCAACTCTCGATCTTAAGCGGGTTTGCGCAAGAAGAATCAATTTATTTTCAGTAATTGTTGCCTGATTCGCCAAATTCTGCCGGTCATGCCTTCTTTTTTCTTTGTTGCAGCACGGGCGGGGCAGGCTACAATAGTATTGACGTTGACGTAAACGGCACTTTGCCCCCCACAGCCTCGCAGCACCCATCCAGCGACCGACCACCCATGCAACCGACACCGCCCGCACCCACGACGACCTATACCATCACCGAACTGGCGCGGGAGTTCGACATCACGGCGCGCGCCATCCGTTTCTATGAAGACCAGGGTTTGCTCAGCCCGAAACGCGAAGGCGCTGGCGGACGCAGCCGTGTCTACACGCCGCGCGACCGCACCCGTTTGAAACTGACCCTGCGCGGCAAGCGCCTGGGCCTGGCGTTATCGGAGATCAAGAGCCTGGTGGACATGTACGAGTCGCCAAAGGATACGCGTGCGCAGATGGACCGCTTCCTGGGCGTGCTGGCGCAGCACCGGCAGACGCTGGAGCAGCAGCGCATCGATATCGAAATGGCGCTGGCGGAAATCAGTTCGCACGAAGAAGCGTGCGCACGCATGCTGGCGGACTTGAACCTTGATGAGGCGCAAACAAACTAAAGGCGCAGGCAGCGGACAGCTGCCGCGCACAGCGCTTTACGTTTACGTAAACGTCACAACTGAGTATCATAGCTTCACTGACCCGGCATCCATGACCGCCACACTTATAACGACGACGAGGACGACATGCTCCATCTCCCAGGCTTGACCTTTGACCACGGCGACGACATCGCCTCTTTGCGCGAAGCGATCCAACAATTCGCCGCCGCCGAAATCGCGCCGCGCGCGGCTGAAATCGACCGCACGGACCAGTTCCCCATGGACCTGTGGCGCAAGATGGGCGACATGGGCTTGCTCGGCATCACCGTCAGCGAAGAATACGGCGGTGCCGGCATGGGTTACCTGGCGCACATCATCGCCATGGAAGAGATCTCGCGCGCCTCGGCCTCCGTCGGCCTGTCCTACGGCGCCCACTCGAACCTGTGCGTGAACCAGATCAAGCGCAACGGCACGGCCGAGCAAAAAGCCAAATACCTGCCGAAACTGATCACGGGCGAGCACATCGGCGCGCTGGCCATGTCGGAACCGAACGCGGGCTCGGACGTCGTCAGCATGAAGCTGCGCGCCGACTTCAAGGGCGACCGCTGGGTCTTGAACGGCACCAAGATGTGGATCACCAACGGCCCCGATGCGGACGTGCTGGTGGTGTACGCGAAAAACGACCTGGAAGCGGGTCCGCGCGGCATGACGGCTTTCCTGATCGAAAAGAATTTCAAGGGCTTTTCCATCGCGCAAAAGCTCGACAAGCTGGGCATGCGCGGCTCGCACACGGGCGAACTGGTGTTCCAGGATTGCGAAGTGCCGGCCGAAAACGTGCTGGGCGGCCTGGGCAAGGGCGTCAACGTGCTGATGTCGGGCCTCGATTTCGAACGCACCGTGCTGTCCGGCGGCCCGCTGGGCATCATGCAGGCCTGCATGGACCTCGTCGTGCCCTACGTACATGACCGCAAGCAATTCGGCCAGCCCATCGGCGAATTCCAGTTGATGCAAGGCAAACTGGCCGATATGTATTCGACCATGATGGCATGCAAGGCCTATGTCTATGCCGTGGGCCAGGCCTGCGACCGCGCCACCACGCCGGAAGCCGTGCGCCAGTTGCGCAAGGATGCGGCCGGCGCCATTCTGTATAGTGCGGAAAAGGCGACCTGGATGGCGGGCGAAGCGATCCAGGCCCTGGGCGGCAATGGCTACATCAACGAATATCCGGCCGGCCGCCTGTGGCGCGATGCCAAGCTGTACGAGATCGGCGCCGGGACCAGCGAAATCCGCCGCATGCTGATAGGCCGCGAACTGTTTGCGGAAACCAAGTAAGCACGGGCGCGCGATTATCGACTGGGTGATGAGCTTTCAATGCGAGCACAGATATGACGCACATTGCCTTCCCCAAATTGCTCTCTTCCCAGATTGCATTCGATATCGCGCGCACCATCCGCGACGGCTTCGACAAGCATTACCGTTTGTTCCGCGCCAC
The DNA here is from genome assembly GCF_900103595.1 of Janthinobacterium sp. OK676. Classification (NCBI taxonomy): domain Bacteria; kingdom Pseudomonadati; phylum Pseudomonadota; class Betaproteobacteria; order Burkholderiales; family Oxalobacteraceae; genus Janthinobacterium; species Janthinobacterium sp. OK676. The sequence continues at coordinate 15,439 of NZ_FNHA01000013.1, read as the reverse complement.
CAGCCAGCAAGCCAAGCAGTATTTCGAGCAAGGCGCCTGGGCCGCGGCGCAAACGGCGGCCCGCGAACGCATCGACTTTTATGACAAGCGCGTGCAGGAATGCGTGCAAATGCTCGAAGATGAGTACGAAGAGTCGGAGTTGAGCGACGAAGTGTGGCGCGAACTGAAGCTGCACTACATCGGCATGCTGACGGAACACAAGCAACCGGAACTGGCGGAAACCTTCTTCAATTCCGTCTGCTGCAACATCCTGCACCGCACGTATTTCAATAACGACTATATTTTCGTGCGTCCCGTCGTGTCCACGGAATACATCGAAACGCAAGACCCCATCCCCACCTACCGCGTGTATTACCCCGGCAAGAATGGCTTGCGCCATACCCTGCAAGGCATGGTGACGGACTTCCAGCTCGGTTGCGCCTTTGCCAACCTCGAGCGCGATGTGGCCCAGGTGGAAGCGCGCCTGCGGCAGCTGTTCGGCAGCGAGCGGATCGAACCTAACCACCAGATCCAGGTCTTGACCAGCTTGTTTTACCGCAACAAGGGCGCCTACCTGGTCGGCAAGGGCATCAACGGCAACCGCGAATATCCATTCGTCGTGCCCATCCTGCACAACCGCCACGGCAAGCTGGTGCTCGACACGGTGCTGTTCGAGCACCAGCAGATCGCCGTGCTGTTTTCGTTTACGCGCGCGTATTTCCTGGTCGATATGGAAGTGCCGTCGGCCTACGTGCAATTCCTCCGAAGTTTGCTGCCGCGCAAACCGCGCAGCGAAATCTATACGATATTGGGCTTGCAAAAACAGGGCAAGACCTTGTTTTACCGCGACTACCTGCAGCACCTGAAACACTCGTCGGACCACTTTGAAAGCGCGCCCGGCATCCGCGGCCTGGTCATGCTGGTGTTTGCCCTGCCCTCGTTTCCCTATGTTTTCAAGGTGATCAAGGATTTTTTCCCGCCGCCCAAGGAAACCACGCGCGCACAAGTCCAGCAAAAGTATTTGCTGGTGAAACACCACGACCGGGTGGGCCGCATGGCCGACACGCTCGAGTATTCCAACGTGGCCTTTCCCCGCGCCCGTTTTGCCGAGGAATTGCTGGCCGAACTGAAGCAGTTCGCCCCCTCGCTGATCGAAGAAGACGGGGAGCAGATCATCATCCGCCACCTGTACATCGAACGGCGCATGGTGCCGCTGAACATGTGGCTGAGCAATGCCGAGAAGGAAGGCCGCGACGACCTGGTCGAACACGCCATCGTCGAGTACGGCAACGCCATCAAGGAATTGGTGGCGGCGAATATTTTCCCGGGCGACATGCTGTATAAAAACTTTGGCGTGACCCGTCATCAGCGCGTCGTTTTTTACGATTACGATGAAATCGAGTACATCACCGATTGCCAGTTCCGCGTCATTCCCGAGGCGCGCACGGAGGAGGAAGAAATGTCGGCCGAACCTTGGTATCCCATCGGCAAGCACGATGTGTTTCCCGAACAATTCGGCACCTTCCTGCTGGGCAATCCCCGCATCCGCCGCCATTTCATGCAGCACCATGCCGACCTGCTGACGGCGCAATACTGGCAGGCGCGCAAGCAGCGCATCGAAGACGGCCATATCGAGGACGTCTTCCCCTATCCGCAGCACCTGCGTTTTTGTATGCAGTCATCATCCCCACCCTTAACCGGAGATTCAACATGAATGATCCAGTCGTAATCGTCGGTGCCGCGCGCACCCCCATGGGCGCCTTCCAGGGCGACTTTGCCAACGTCACCGCCAGCGACCTGGGCGCCGTGGCCATCCGCGCCGCCGTCGAACGGGCCGGCGTGGCGCCGGACGCCGTTGAACACGTGTATTTCGGCAATTGCCTGATGGCTGGCCAGGGCCAGGCGCCCGCGCGCCAAGCCTTGCGCAAGGCAGGCTTGCCCGATTCCACGGGCGCCGTGACCCTGTCGAAAATGTGCGGCTCGGCCATGCAAACGACCATGTTCGCGCATGACACCTTGCTCGCCGGCAGCGCCGAGGTGGTGGTGGCGGGCGGCATGGAATCGATGACCAACGCCCCCTACCTGGTGCCGAAGGCGCGCGGCGGCTACCGCATCGGCCACGGCATGATCTATGACCACATGATGATGGATGGCCTGGAAGACGCCTACAGCCGCGATGAAAAGGGCAATGCCCGCTCGATGGGCACGTTTGCCGAAGAGTGCGCCAGCCAGTACCACTTCACGCGCGAAGCGCAGGACGCGTTTGCCATCGAATCCGTGAAGCGCGCGCAAGCGGCCACCAAGGATGGCAGTTTTGAGTGGGAAATCGCGCCCGTCACCGTTTCCGGCCGCGGCGGCGACACCGTCGTCAGCATCGATGAAGGCCCGCAAAAAGCCCGCCTGGAAAAAATCCCGACCTTGAAGGCGGCGTTCAAGAAGGATGGCACGATCACGGCCGCTTCGTCCTCGTCGATCAACGACGGCGCGGCGGCGCTCGTGCTGATGCGTGAATCGACGGCGAAAAAGCTCGGCTGTACCGTCATCGCGAAAATCCACGGCCACGCCACGCACGCGCAGGCGCCCAACGAATTCACGACCGCCCCCATCGGCGCCGTGAAAAAGCTGTACGCCAAGACGGGCTGGAGCAGCGGGAATGTGGACTTGTTCGAGATCAATGAAGCGTTCGCGGCCGTGCCGATGGCCGCCATGCACGACCTCGACATTCCGCACAGCAAGATCAACATCCACGGCGGCGCGTGCGCGCTGGGCCACCCGATCGGCGCCTCGGGCGCGCGCATCATCGTCACCCTGCTGGGCGCCCTGAAGAAAACCGGCGGCAAGCGCGGCGTGGCAGCGCTGTGCATCGGCGGCGGCGAAGCGACGGCGATGGCGATCGAACTGGTATAAGCTCTTCCTGAGCACGGGCGCGCACCGCGGTTCACGGTGTGCGCTTTCATTTTATTTTCAGGGAGAATAGACATGCCTACCGCATTGATCATCGGCGCCTCGCGCGGCATCGGCCACGAAATCGTCCGTCAATACCGCCACGATGGCTGGCGGGTGATTGCCACGGCGCGCACGCAAGACGCTTGCGACGCCCTCGCGCAACTGGGCGCGGAAGCGCACCGGCTCGACGTGACGGATGTGGAAGGCTGTGCCGGCCTGGGCTGGAAGCTCGACGATGAAAAACTCGACGTGGCCATCCTCAACGCGGGCGTGTATGGCCCGCGCCACGACGGTTTCCCCGCGCAAGCCGATTTCGACCTCGTCATGCACACGAACGTGCTGGCGGCCATGCGCTTGCTGCCGATCCTGGCGCCGCTGGTGGCGAATGCAAAAGGCAAGCTGGCCGTGCTGTCCTCGCACATGGGTTCCCTCAGCGAACGCGGCAACCCCAGCGGTTCGCTGTACCGCGCCAGCAAGGCCGCCCTGAATTCCGTGCTGATCGACACGTCCCTCGTGTACGGCCCGCAAGGCGTCAGCTGCGTCGCCTTCCACCCGGGCTGGGTACGCACGGACATGGGCGGCGCCGGCGCCGATATTTCGCCCGAGGAAAGCGCTGCCGGCATCCGCGCCACCCTGGCCAGCCTGCCGGCCACGGACAAGGCCGTGTTCCGCAACTACGACGGCAAGCCCATAGGCTGGTAATGCCAGCTCACCTATAAAAACAAACGAGACGACGTCCCATGATACTCAATGAAGAACAATCGATGATCCAGGAAGCGCTGCGCAGTTTTTCGCGCGAGCGCCTGGCGCCCAACGCTGCCCGCTGGGACAAGGAACATCATTTCCCGAAAGAAGAATTGCAGGAATTGGCCGCGCTGGGCGCCTTTGGCGTGGCCGTGCCGGAAGCGCTCGGTGGCGCCGGCCTCGACTACGTGTCGCTGGCCCTGGTGCTGGAAGAAATCGCCGCCGGCGATGGCGGCACGTCGACCATCATTTCCGTCAACAATTGCCCCGTGTGCAGCATCGCCATGATGTATGCGAACGACGCGCAAAAGGAACAATGGCTGCGCCCGCTGGCGCAAGGCACGATGCTCGGTGCGTTTTGCCTGACGGAACCACACACGGGTAGCGACGCCTCGGCCCTGCGCACGACGGCCACCCGCGACGGCAATGAATACGTCATCAACGGCACCAAGCAATTCATTACCAGCGGCAAATATGCGGATGTAGCCATCGTCATGGCCGTGACCGACAAGGCGGCCGGCAAGCGCGGCATCAGCGCCTTCTGGGTGCCGACGAATACGCCAGGCTACATCGTGGCGGGCCTGGAACAGAAGATGGGCCAGCACTCGTCGGACACGGCGCAAATCCTGTTCGACAACTGCCGCATCCCTGCAGAAAACATGATTGGCGAAGAAGGGCAAGGCTACAAGATCGCCCTGTCCGGCCTGGAAGGCGGACGCATCGGCATCGCCTCGCAAGCGGTCGGCATGGCGCGCGCCGCGTATGAAGCGGCCTTGAGCTATGCGCGCGAGCGCGAGAGTTTCGGCAAGCCCATCTATGAACACCAGGCTGTGCAGTTCCGCCTGGCCGACATGGCCACGCAGATCGAAGCGGCGCGCCAGCTGATCCGCCACGCGGCGGCCATGAAGGATGCGGGCCTGCCCTGCCTGAAGGAAGCGGCGATGGCCAAGCTGTTTGCGTCGGAAATGGCGGAAAAAGTGTGCTCGGACGCCATCCAGGTGCACGGCGGCTATGGCTATGTGTCCGACTTCCCCGTCGAGCGCATCTACCGCGACGTGCGCGTGTGCCAGATTTATGAGGGGACCAGCGATATTCAGAAGATTTTGATTGCGCGGGCCCTATAAACCCCAAGGCAGATGCTGGGGTCGTACCCTGCAGGGTACGACCCCGGGGTTACGCCGTTGGGTTTTCAATAGACGAAAAAAAAGCCCGCTAGCGCGGGCTTCGTTCCAATGTATTACCAATGCTTTAATCGTGTCATGGACGCCAGTGCTATCTGCAAAGTGCCTCCTGATTTTCAGACTCCCATGCTATCTGCATGGTGACTCCAAGTGTAAATCGACCATCGTATCCGGAATTACAAAATCCATTTCTTCGCACTGTCACGCCATCGACATTACACCTGTCGGTCGCCGCGCTGAAACTGGATGGTGAGATAATTTGCTGCCAAATCTCAATCACTGAACCGAGTATAGCACAGCTTTTTGTGCGGTGCAATAATGAATTGAAGCCATACCTTAAATCAAGTCCTTAGGGCCAGCGGCTTGTCCTCTTCGCCGCCACGGGCCACTCTTTCGTATTCGGATATCACTTGCGCGCCCAGCAGCAGCAAGGTGGCGCCGATTTCCAGGCTGAACATGACGACGATGGCCGTCGTCATCGAGCCGTAGACGATGTTCACCTGCGACAAAGTGGAAAAATACCAGACCAGCACGTGGCGCGCGATTTCCCACAACAGGGCCGCCGTCACGCCGCCGATCAGCGCATGCGTGATCGATAATCGCCCCACCGGCATGACCAGGTAGATCGAGCTGAGCACGAGGATTTCGCCCGCCAGCCCCAGCAAGTACAGCAGCACGCCCGATACCCCTTCCAGGCCCCAGTCGTGGCGCAAAAAGCGCACGCTTTCCTCGCCCATCACTTGCAAGCTGCCGGCCACGAGGGTGATCAGCAAGATGCCCACGCCCAGACACAGGATGTAGCAGTACGGCAGCACGGCGGAAATGAGAAAATGGCGGCGGCGGATGGCGACGCGGTGGATGAAGATCACGCTCATGGCGTTTTCCAGCACGGTAAACGCCAGCGAGCTGAAAAACAGCATGGTCAGCAGCAGCAGCCAGCCGATCACGCCCCGGTTGTTGAGGAAATGCGCTACTTCCGCCACGATGGCTTTCGATTGCCCCGGCACCAGCCATTCCAGGTAATGGCCTATGGTTTGCAGCAATTCGTCCTGCGCGATCACGTGCGACAGGGCCACCACCACCAGCATCAGCAGGGGCACGATGGACAGCAGCGAGTAATACGCGACGGCGCCCGCCAGCAGCAAGCCCTGGTTGGCGCGGAAACCCTTCAGCACCTGCAGCACGAAGGCCAGCGGGTGGCTGAGGATGTAGGTACTGGCGTGGCGGTTGATCATGTCGGCTGCGGTGAAGAAGGCGGCGCGGCCTCGTGCCACGCCTGCATTCACACTAGCATACTGACATTCGCCCCGCTGCACCGTACGCTAACAGACGGCCGGCTCCAATAATGTCAAGGTTTGCCGGTCCGCATCCAAAGTGGCGAGGATGCCCATCGGTATCGTGAACTGGTGGCGGATGTGGCCAAACGAATAGCCGCTGACGGCTGGCACGCGCAAGGGCTGCAAATGCTGGTCCACGGTAGCATCGAGGGTCAGCGCGGTATCGCCCTCGGCCGCCTCGCAATGCTCGAAGATGCCCAGCATCAAGGCCGCCGCCTTGCTGAACCCCACGGACAGGTCGAGCTGGCACAGCATGCGGTCGATGCGGTACGGCACTTCATTGATTTCTTCGAGGAACAAAATATGCTCGCGGAAATCGGCCGCATACGGCGTGCCGGCCAGCGCGCTGACCATGCACAGGTTACCACCCGTCAAGCGCCCCGTCGCCTGGCCGCCGTGCACGGTGCGGATGGCGAAGTTCGGATGCGTTTGCGCGCGGCGGTGATTGTCGAGCGCCATCGGGATCGTGTACTGCTCTTGCGGCGTCATCAGCACGTTTTGCAGCTGCGTCACCGTGTAGTCGGAAAACGTGGATGAGGCCACGGGACCGTGGAAGGTCACCAGGCCCGTCTGGCGGGCGATGGCCAGGTGCAGGGCCGTGATGTCGGAATAGCCGATCAGCACTTTCGGGTTGGCGCGGATCAAGGCGTAATCGAGCAGCGCCAGCAGCGAAATGCAGCCGGATCCGCCACGTATCGTCCACACGGCCTTGACGTTCGGATCACGAAACGCGGCGTGCAAGTCGCCCAGGCGCTGCTGCACCGTGCCCGCATAGTTGCCGTGCACGGCGCGGATATTGGCACCCAGGCTGGCGCGCAAACCCAGCGATTCGATATTGCGCACGGCCTTGGCGATGGCGTCCTCATCCGTAAAGCCGCCCGGTGCGATGATGGCGACCAGGTCGCCTTCGCGCAGGCGCGCCGGCTTGATCAATGCGTGTTGCTGCTGCATGCGTTTGCCCTTCCCTTGTGCGGCCGCCGCCCACGCCGGTGTACCTGCCGCCCCCAAGGTGGCGGCCAGCAAGCCGCCGAAGCGGCGCCGGCTGAGATTGGTCTGACTGGACATGCGGCCCTTTCCTGGAATAAAAACGGCGACGCCAGGCGCCGCCGCACGAGGTTAGCACGCCAGCGGAATCGCCGCCGGCATGGTTGCCTTACATGAACTTGTACTTCAGCTGGAACGACAGCGAACGGCCGCGTGGATCGGCCACGCGCGGATCCCAGCCGGCACCCACCACTTCATCCACGTTGTGCGCGGTGAATGGCGGATCGCGGTCGAACAAGTTCTGGATGCCCACGGTAATCGTCGTATTTTTGAAGCCCGTGTACGTGCCCGACAAGTTATACGTGGTGTAGCTGGACACGTCCGGCTTGAAGCCCGGTGGCGGCGCGCCCTTGCCGCCATTCGGCAGCTGGTCCTTGTAGCCCGACGAAAAACTCTGGATCAGCAAGCCGCTCCAGTCGCCGCGCGACACGCCAAAGCTGGCATTGTGTTTCCAGCGCAGGTACAGATCACGCGTATAAAACTTGCCGACCAGTTCCTGGTATTCCTGGCCTTGATATTCCGCAAACTTGAAGCTGTCCATATACGTGCCGTCCAGGGTCGCCGTCCATTTCGCGTCCTGGATCTTGCCTTCGCCGCGCAAGCCCACGTCAAGGCCGCGCACTCGGCTGCCTGCCGCATTGATCCAGCCCGCCTGCACGTACTCGATGGTGCCGTCCGGATTGCGGTGGATGTACTGGTTCAGCGCCTGGTAGTTGGCCAGCACGATTTGCGGCGTGCGGTTCAGGATGCGGTCCTTGGTATTGATGGCCCAGTAGTCGAACGAGGCCGAATAGCCCTTGAATGGCTCGATGACAAAACCGACGCTGCCCTGCTTCGACGTTTCCGGCTTCAGGTTCGTGTTGCCGCCCGTCCTGTAGTCGAGGCGGTCGATGGCGCAGTACTCGGGCACGCCCGGATGCTTGGCGCAACCTTCCTGGTCAATCACGCCGTTCGGCAATTCCTGGCTCAGCGAACCGGAATACAGCTGCTGGAAGCTTGGCGCGAGGAAACCCTTGCTGGCCGAACCACGGAACAGCAGGAAGTCGGTCGGCTGGTAGCGGAAGGCCACTTTCGGATTCGTCGTCGCGCCCACCAGGCTGTAATCGTCGCGGCGGATGGCCAGCTGCATTTCCAGGTCCTTCGTGACCGGCACCAGCAACTCGGCATACACGGCCTTGACGGTACGGCTGGCATCTTTTAATGCGGCGTTGCCTGGCGCCAGCAGGATCTGGATGGCGTCGACGTCTTGCCCGAAGCTGTAACCTTCGCGGCGCAAGTCAAAACCGGCCGCCATGGCCAGCGCACCGGCCGGCAACTGGAACAGCTCGCCCGAAACGGAACCGTCGATCTGCGTCAGGGTCGTCTTGCCATGCTGGAAGTCGCCACGGAACTTGGTCGATTCGATCAATTGCTTGGCCGCTTCCGTCTGGCTCTGGCCGGCGCCCACCCATGGATTGATGATGCCGCTGGCCAATGCCGCGTACAGCTTGTCCGTGTAGGAATAGCCATCCGTCAGCTTGGTCTTGGTGCTGCTTTCGGCGCGCGAAATGCCGGCCTTGTAATCCCACTTGCCAAAGTTACCTTCAAAGCCCACCAGCACGCGGGCATTGTCTGTCGTGTTTTCCTGCGTGCGGTTGCCCACGTCATTGGCGCGCCACTTGTAGGAAATCGGCTTGGTCTTGTCGAACGAGGGGATGTAGGCCGACAGGTCCTGGTAATACGCGCCACCCACAGGGTACAGATTCTTGTTGGCAACGGTCGCCTGCACCTGCATCGGCGTCAAAATGGCCGTGGCCTTGGTGCGCGAACCGAGCACTTCGACAAACATGCGGTGGTCGGGCGCCAGCTGGAACGTACCGCGCGACAACAGATTGGCCCGTTCAACGGGGAATTGCAGCACATAGTCGGCGCCATAGTCGTAGGCGCAGGAATGCGTGGTGCGCAGCGGCGACGTCACGTCTTTCCACAGTGCCGTCTGGTATTGCGACATACCGGCGATGCTGTCGCACTTGCCCTGGAAACTCAGCGGATTGGCTTGCAGGTATTTGTTCGGATCGCCAGGCAGCTGGAACGAGGTGCCCAGCGCCGTTCCGGTACCCGCCATCTGGTTGGCAAACGGCGTGCCCGTCGTATCGGGCGACAATCCGCGGCCCGGCTGGAAACCATTGACGAAGGAGCGGTCGCTGCCGTTGAGGCGCTGCGCCTTGTCGACGGTCAGGCTGGCCATGATGTTGTAGCGGTCGCTTTCCAGCGAACCCGTACCGGCCAGGAGCGAGGCGCGCCGGGTGGCGCCACCACCGGCCTGCGTGTCGTTGGTGGAGACGGATGCTTCCACGCCGCTGTAATTGGTTTTCAGAATGAAATTGATCACGCCGCCGATGGCGTCCGTGCCGTAGATGGCCGAGGCGCCATCCTTGAGAATTTCCACGCGCGAAATCGCGCCCAGCGGGATCGAGTTCAAGTCGACCGACTTGCCGCTGGCGCCGTGCGTGGCGATGCGGCGGCCATTCAACAGCACCAGGGTGCTCGACGGGCCCAGGCCGCGCAGCGAGGCGAACGAGGCGCCGCCGCTGACCCTGTCGGCATCGGCGCCAAACACGTTATTGCCCGAAGTCATGTTATCGGCGCCCGTGCCATTCGCCGACAGGGTGCGCACCAGTTGCTCGGTCGTCGTGATGCCCTGTTTTTCGATCTGGTCAAAGGTGATGACTTGCACCGGCAGCGCGCCTTCCTTGGCCACCCGCTTGATACTGCTGCCCGTCACTTCGACCCGTTGCATTGCTGGCGGCGCCGCTTCCTGTGCGACGACCGGCCCCACCACCCCCATCAATGCCACCAACTGCGCTAGCTTTTTCAATTTCACAGGTCTTCTCCTTGTTGGGCAATCGAAACTTGAGTCATCAAGTCAGGCTGTATAGATATGTCGCAACGTCTGTCTCGCAGTACATTTTTTTATGACAATTGCGCATGACTTTATTTGTTTTCATTTTCAGAGTAGCGCGATGCATCCGCGGCCAGCCAATGAAAAATGCTTTCCTAACCATAACTTTTTGGAATGAATGCCCTTTTCAGTGACATGGTCACTTGTCTGCGGGGCTACCCTTGGCTTTATCCACGTCCAGATAGCGCCAGGACGTGAATTCCACGGGGTGGCGCCTGTAGTTTTTTAGCCACGGTTGTTGCAGGTCGGCAGAGATGGGATGCGTCAGCAGCACCCACGGCGTGTAGGCGTGGATCAGCTGAAACAGGTCGAAGTACAGACTGCGTCGGCGCGGCGTATCGGATAGCAGGCGCGCCTCCTCATAGCGTTTATTGTAATCGGGCAAGTTGAAGCGGGCATAGTTGGCGCGGCCACTGTTGGGACCGTACAACAATTGCATAAAGTTATCGCCATCGGGGAAGTCGGCGATCCAGTTGGTCTCGAACATCTGCACCTTGCCCAGGCGCGACGCCTTGATGATTTCCGTCTTCTTGTCGCTTTTAAACTCCACGCGCACGCCGATGGCGTTCAGGTTGCGGCGCCACAATTCATCGCGCAAACGCCCCACCGTGCTCGGCTCCGTATGCATGGTGAGCAGCAAAGGTGTGCCGTCCGGCTGGGTGCGGAAACCATCTGGCCCCGTCTTGTAGCCGAAGCGGTCCAGCAGGGCGCGCGCCAGGGCCGGATCGTAGCCGACGGGGCTGCGGTAATTCTTGTCGTAACCGAGCACATTCGGCGGCAGCGGCGACTGCGCCGGCAAGGCCAAGCCCTTTTTTAGCAGCGCGATATCTTCGCGGCTGTTGTAGCTGAGGGCGATGGCGCGCCGCAGGGCCAGCTTGTCCTTGCTCGTGCCGCCCAGCACGGGGTCGTCCATATTCATCCACATGTAATACGTCTGCAGCACGGGAAAGCGTGTCAGCTGCATGCCCTTGGCGGCCAAGGCAGGTTTCAGCGCGCCATTGACCAGCACCATGTCCGTCATCGATTCGGGCACTTGCTCCAGGTAATCGAACTCACCTTTCAGGAAACCCAGCATGCGCGATTGATATTCCTCGACGATGCGTACCTCGATGCGCTCAACCAGCGGCAATTGCTTGCCTTCCAGCCCAGTGGCGATGGCGCGCGCGTCGACCGGCAAGGCGGCCAGCGCCTTGGCATCCGTATGGAACACGGTGGGGCGGAAAGTCGGGTTGGCCTGCAGCACGATCTTGTCGCTGCGTTTCCATTCCTTCACCAGGAACGGCCCCGTGCCCACGGGGTGATTACCGATCTGCCCCGGCGCCGGGTACGCTTCGGCCACTTCGCGCGCCACCACGGCCGTCGCCGGCATGGCCAGGTAAAACAGGAAGTTCGGGTCGACGCCATTGAGGCGGATGCGCAAGGTGTATTTGTCCAGCGCCTGCAGGCCGGCGATCGGCGTGTCATAGCTGAACTTTGTTTTCAGGGCCGCATCGCCCACCAGCTTGTCTTCCAGCAAGAACAGCCACGGCGACTTCAGGCTGGGGTCATACAGCCGCGTCAGGCTGTACACATAATCCTGCGCCGTCACTTCGCGCGGCTTGCCCTTGAAGGCGGGATCGGGCGTAAAGAAAATACCGGGCTGCAAGTGAAAGATATACGTGCGCCCGCCATCTTCCACGCTCGGCATCGCGCGCGCCGTATTGCCCTGCAGTTGCACCGGGCGGGCCAGGTAGTCATAGCGCAGCAAGGGATCGAAAATGTTTTCCATCAAATTCAGGCTGGCCAGGTCGGACGCCACGGCCGGGTCCAGGCCCGTCTCGCTGGTGCTGAGGAACAGGTGCAAGGTCTTGTTCGCGCGGGCATCGGCGGCGGCATGGGCCGGTACGGAAAAAAGCGTCAGCAGGGCCAGGCTGGCGGCGCAGGCGGTTTTGCGTAAAAACATCATCAATAATCCAGTGCAGACAAGGTAAGGAACAGCGGCAAGCGGCAGGCATCCCCCACACTACGCGGGCACGCTGCGGGGCGCCAATGAAAACAGGCTGCCAGCTTATAACTTTTTGGCATGCGATTGCTGCATTCTTTCATCAACTCGTATCGGGCTGCCCCTATACTTTGTTTGCAGACATTTTTCACACCCGACACACAGAACTGATCGCATATGGCACTTAATTACATCTGGTCCGGCTTTTTCCTCGTAGGCTTCCTGGCCGCAGTGCTGCAGTGGCTGTTTCTCGGCGATACCGATATCTTCAAGCGCATCATCGACGGCACCTTCGAGACGGCGCGCATGGGCGTGATGGACATTGCCCTGCCGCTGGCGGGCGTGATGACCTTGTGGCTCGGCATCATGAATATCGGTGAAAAGGCGGGCATCGTCGGCTGGCTGGCCAAAGTCATCGCACCGTTCTTTTCGCGCATCTTCCCGGAAATTCCCAAGGACCATCCTGCCACCGGCCACATGGTGATGAATTTCTCGGCCAACCTGCTGGGCCTGGACAATGCGGCCACGCCGTTCGGCTTGAAGGCCATGGAAAGTTTGCAAACCTTGAACCCGAACAAGGAAGAGGCGACAAATGCGCAAATCATGTTTCTGGTGCTGCACACCTCGGGCCTGACCCTGATTCCGCTGGCCATCATGGCGCAGCGCTCCATCCTCGGCGCCGCCGATCCGTCCGACATCTTTATTCCCTGCATGATCGCCACCTATGTGGCCACCATGGTCGGCATCATCACGGTGTCCATCAAGCAGCGTATCAACTTGCTCAACCGTGTCGTGCTGGGCTGGATGGGCGGCATGACGAGCGCCATCGTCGCCATGATCTGGTACTTCACGCAATACCTGACGAAACAGGAAATCGAGCTGGTCTCGAAAGTGGTCAGCAACCTGGTCTTGATCAGCGTGATCGCCATATTTATTATTGGCGCGCTGCGCAAGAAAGTGAACGTGTATGACGCCTTCATCGAGGGCGCGAAAGGCGGCATCCAGACGTCGATCACCGTGATTCCCTACCTGGTCGGCATGCTGGTGGCCATCAGCGTGATCCGCAACGCGGGCGTGTTCAATTTCCTGATGAGCGGCATGAACTGGTTCTTCGCCAACCTGGGCATCAATACGGACTTCGTGCCCGCCTTGCCGACGGCGATGATGAAGCCGCTCAGCGGCTCCGGCTCGAAAGCCATGATGATCGACGCCATGAATACCTACGGCGTCGACTCCTTCGTCGGCCGCCTGGCCTGCGTCTTCCAGGGCTCGGCCGACACCACCTTCTATATCGTGGCCCTGTACTTCGGCTCGGTGGGCATCCGCAAGACGCGCTATGCCATCACGGCCGGCCTGATCGCGGATCTGGCTGGCGTGATCACCGCCGTCTTCGTTGCCTACGTCTTTTTCCACTAAGGAGCACCATGTTACGTCCTGTTCTGATGGCGGCACTGTTGGCGGGTCTTGGCCTGTCGACTGCCCAGGCGCAATTGCCCGAGTCCGTCAGCCTGCTGTTGCGCAGCGCGAATATTCCCGAAGACGCCATCGGCGCCATCGTCTTGCGCGGCAACACCACCGTGCTGTCGCATGGGGCCGAGCGCAGCATGCAGCCGGCGTCCACCATGAAGCTTGTGACGACGGCCGTGGGCCTGGAGCAGCTGGGCCCCATCTTCCGCGGCCGCACGGAGTTGCGCACCAGCGCCGACGTCATCAATGGCGTACTGAAGGGCGATTTGATCCTGCGCGGCGGCGCCGACACGGATTTCAATGCGGACGTGCTGGAGCACATGCTGCAAACCTTGCGCAACCAGGGCATCGTGAAAATCAAGGGCGACCTGATCCTCGACCGCCAGCTGTTCCAGCCGGCCCGGCCCGACATCGGTGCACCGCCCTTCGACGAATCGGCCGAATTCCGCTACAACGTCATCCCCGATGCCTTGCTGCTGAATACAAATCTGCTCGATATCAATATGAACTCGACGGAGCGGCAATTGAGCATCCTGATGCAGCCGGCGCTCGAGAACGTCAGTATCACGAGCGACATGAAACTCATCAAGGGAAGCTGCGCCAGATGGGAAGATGGCTGGCGCCCACCCGAATACCGGCGCGATGCGAGCGGCAAGCTGCAGGTAATCCTGCACGGCACCTTTCCGCAAAATTGCAGCAAGGCCACCAGCATCAATGTGCTTGATCGCAACGATTACGCAGACCGCTTGTTCCGTGCGACCTGGAGACGCCTGGGCGGCACGATCACGGGCACGGTGCGCGAAGCGCCGGCAACAGGCTTGCCGCCAACGGCCGAACCAGTCGGCACGCGCATGCTGGCCGACCACGTGGCGCGCGCCTTGCCGGAAGTACTACGCGATATCAACAAGACGTCCGACAACACCCTGGCCCGTACCCTGTTCCTGAGCCTGGGCAGCTTGCAAAGCGATGGCTGGCTGGGCAGCCGTCCCGTCGCCATGGCGGCGCCGGAAGACACGGCCACGCGTGCGCGGCAAGTGATACAGGAATGGTTCCAGCGGCACCAGATCGACACCCAGGGCATGCTGGTCGACAACGGTTCCGGCTTGTCGCGCACGGGACGCATTGCGCCCGCGCAAATGGCCGGTGTCTTGCAAGCGATGCAGCAAAGTCCGTGGGCGCCCGAGTTCCAGTCCAGCCTGCCCATCGTCGCGCTGGACGGCACCATGCGCAAGCGCCTGCTGAACAGCCCGGCCGCCGCGCGGGCCCGCATCAAGACGGGAACGTTGAAGAATGTGGTGGCCATCGCCGGCTATGTCCCCGACGCCAACAACCAGCTGTGCGTGGTGGTCGCCATGATCAATAGCAACCTGGTGGGCAACGGTAACGGCCGCGCCGCCGTCGACGCCTTGATCGAGTGGGTCGCCAAAAGCGGCGCGACGCCGGTAGTGGCCGGCCAATAAAGGGAAGTAGTGATAGAAAGGCAGCGCGCAGCGCTGCCTTTTTTTTCGTCTGTCACTTGGCTGCCGACTTGTCGGATTACGCTACGCTAATCCGACCTACCGGACTTTACATGACCGTAGGTCGGCTTAGCGCAACGCGCGTAAGCCGACACCACTCGCGGCGCCCGACAAAACCACCAGACGAAAAAAAACCCCACCATTGCTGGCGGGGTTTTTCTCTACTGCGCATAACAAGCCTGACGATAACCTACTTTCACACTGGTTGCAGCACTATCATCGGCGCAAAGTTGTTTCACGGTCCTGTTCGGGATGGGAAGGGGTGGGACCAACTTGCTATGGTCATCAGGCATAACTTGTAC
>NZ_FNHA01000017.1:0-95294 GCF_900103595.1 Janthinobacterium sp. OK676 | reverse complement strand
CGCTCCACGAGCATGAGGTCTTGCGATCCCCCACTTTCATCCTTAGATCGTATGCGGTATTAGCGTAACTTTCGCTACGTTATCCCCCACTCCAGGGTACGTTCCGATATATTACTCACCCGTTCGCCACTCGCCACCAGAGCAAGCTCCGTGCTGCCGTTCGACTTGCATGTGTAAGGCATGCCGCCAGCGTTCAATCTGAGCCAGGATCAAACTCTTCAGTTTAATCTCTGTTACTTTGCCGTTTTACCGGCACCGTCATTGCTGACGGGTCGCTCACTCAAAAAACTGACAGGCTACTTCCGAAGAAGTATCCTATTTCATTATTTCTTGTGAACATTTGATATTTTAAGTTAGACGCCAATCCGAAGATTGACGCTGCACTTACATCAAATGCCCACACTTATCGACTGTTAATTGTTAAAGAACTGTATTCGGTTACTGCTTTCGCGCTATCGACAAAGCGTTGTGTTTGTCAGCTGCGAAGAAGGAAGAGTATGAAGCGTTTGCAGCATTTCGTCAACCTTCTTTTGCTCCCCGTTTTTACTCTGCAACACCATGTTTTGTGTGCGTCGTTTTGCGAGGAGGCGAATCATATCAAAGACCGTCGAAGTTTGGCAAGCGCTTTTCCAGGAAAGCATGCATGCCTTCTTTTTGTGCAGGCGTACCGAAAGCAGCCTGGAACAAGCGGCGCTCGTAGGCGACGCCATCGGTCAAGGTGGTTTCAAAGGCGCGGTTGACGCAATCCTTGATCATCATGGCAACCGAGGTCGGCATGGCGGCGATGGTCTTGGCGGCGGCCAGGGTTTCTTCCAGCAATTTATCGGCCGGCACCACGCGCGACACGAGGCCGATGCGTTCCGCCTCGGCGGCATCGATGGTGCGCGCCGTCAGCAGCAGGTCCATGGCCTTGGCCTTGCCAATGGCGCGCGGCAAACGCTGCGTACCGCCCGCGCCCGGCGTGACGCCAACCTTGATTTCCGGCTGGCCGAACTTGGCGCTGTCGGCGGCGATCAGGAAATCGCACATCATGGCCAGTTCGCAACCGCCACCGAGCGCATAGCCGGCCACCGCGCCCACCACGGGTTTGCGCACGCGCAGGATATGCTCCCAGTTGCGGCTGATGTAGCCCTGGGTATAGGTGTCTGGATAGGTATAGTCGGCCATGGCGGCGATGTCGGCACCGGCGGCAAACGCTTTTTCGCTGCCCGTGAGTACGATGCAGCCGATATTATCATCCGCATCGAACTTCAGCAAGGCGTCGCCCAGCTCATTCATCATGTTCTCATTCAATGCATTGAGCGCCTTGGGGCGGTTCAGGCGGATGACCGCCACTTTGTCCTGGATGTCGATGATCAGGTCTTCGTATTGCATGGTGTCTCCTCTCGATGAACGGTGCAACGATTGTAGCGGCTAACGGCAGCGGCGCGGCAGGTGCGCTGCTATTATTGTGAGCCCGATCTTTTTTATCGAGCAGCATATTTTTTCTTCCTTCTTCCAGTATTGCGCCCGTTACCTGCGCGGCGACGGCAGCGCCGCCAGCGTCAATTTTCGCCGCCTGTGGTTCAGCAACGGCCTCAATTGCTTCGGCGCCCAGATCACCTCGCTGGCCCTGCCACTGTGCGCGGTGCTCTTGCTGCATGCGACGCCGGAACAGATGGGCGTGCTGGTCGCGCTGCAGGCGCTGCCGTTCGCCCTCTTCGGCTTGCCCGTCGGCGTGCTGCTGGACCGGCGCAGCAAGCACCCGATCATGCTGTTCAGCGAAAGCATGTCGGGCCTGGCCCTGGCCAGCGTGGCCGTGGCCTACTGGTGCGGCGTGCTGTCGATGCCATGGTTATATATAGTGGGCTTCATCATCGGCACGGGCTTCGTCGTCGGTGGCGGCGCCGAACAGGTGTTTCTGACCTTCCTCGTGGGCCGCGACGGCTTGATCGATGCGCAATCGAAATTTGCCGCCACCGAATCGGCTTCGCGCCTGATCGGTCCCGGCCTGGCCGGCGTGCTCGTGCAAGTGCTGTCGGCGCCCGTCGCCATCCTGTGCACGGCGTGCGGCTATCTGGTTTCCGTCTTCAATCTGCGCGCCATGAGCGTGCGCGACCCGCGCCCCGCGCCGTCAAGCAAGCACGCTTTGCGCGACATCGCCGACGGCTTGCTGTTCGTCTGGCGCGAACCGCTGCTGCGCGCGCTGGCCTGGGGCGCCGGCATCTGGCATTTCCTGTTTTACGCCAGCATGGCCTTGACGGTACTGTTCGCCACGCGCGACCTGGGCATGAGCCCCGGCGTGTTGGGCATGACGCAAATGCTCGGCGGCGCCGGCGTCCTGCTCAGCGCTTTCATTGTCAAGCCGTTGACCAGGCGCTATGGCACGGGCCGCACCATCCTCATCGGCTTGGCCTCCACGTCCGTGTGTTTTGCCCTGACGCCGACGATTCCCGCCGCGCTGTTCGGTAGCGCAGCGGCCAGCGCCGTCGCCTATGCCGTTCTGATGTTCTTTTTCGATTGCGGCGTGATGCTGTTCTTTATTCCCTACCTGGGCTTGCGCCAGAAGGTTACGCCCGACCCCATGCTGGGCCGCATGACGTCGACCATGCGCTTCCTGACGGTGGCCACGGCGCCGCTGGGCGCGCTGGCCGCCGGCTGGGTAGCAGAACATTTTGGCGTGCGCAATGGCCTCGCTTGCATCGCGGCAGGCAGCATCGTGTTGACGGTGGCCATGGTGTGGGGCACGCCGCTGCGTAGAGTGCGCACCTGAAGCGGTGAACGGGAATACACTGGCAAAAGATTGCCTTGGCGACACTATTCACGCCAAAGCCTGTGAGGTTTGATTTATATCAAGGTTTTAATTGATGTAAATCCATAAGCTGTCTTACATCACTTGAGGAGCACGCTATGTTTAACACCATCTTATTTCCCACCGACGGCTCGCCGTTGTCCGACAAAGCCGCCGAGACCGCCCTCGCCTTCGCCCAATTGAACAAGGCCAAGCTGGTCGCCATCAGCGTGGTGCAACCGTTCCCGTTCTCGCCGATGGCGGACGGCGGCATCGTGCTCGACGCCAGCCTGTATGAACAGCAGATGCAGGAAGCGTCGCAACGCGCCATCGACAAGATCGGCGCAGCGGCGCGCGCCGCCGGCGTGCCTTTCGAAGGCGTGGTCGCCGTGTCGCCGAGCCCGCACGATGAAATCGTCAATGCGGCGCAGACCTACCATTGCGACATCATCCTGATGGCCTCGCATGGCCGCAAGGGTTTGAACAAGCTGTTCGTGGGCAGCGAAACGCAAAAAGTGCTGGCCCACACCCATTTACCCGTGATGGTCTTGCGCTAAGTCACACCTCGAACTGCCCGGCGACGCTTTCCCTAGCGCGCCGGCGCCTGCTTCGGCAACAACACCCACACGGCGCCGCTCTGCTTCATGCGGCCCGCATTCTCGGCCGCTTCCGCGCCAAAGCCAAAGAAATAATCGACACGGATAGGCCCGCGAATGGCGCCGCCCGTATCCTGCGCCATCACCAGGCGCTGCATGGGAATCTCGCTATTGGCTTGCGTGGTGGCCAAAAACACGGGTGCGCCCAGCGGCAAAAAGCGCGAATCGATGGCCACCGAGCGCTGCGGCGTCAGCGGCACGCCCAGCGCACCCTTCGGCCCCACTTTCGGGTCGGGCAGGCGCTCTTCCTTGAAGAACACATAGCTGGGATTGGCGTTGAACAACTCATCCTTGCGCGTGGGATGGCCAGCGATCCACGCCTTGATGCCTTGCGCGGACGCCTGGCTCAGGGTCAGTTCGCCCTTGTCGACCAGGTAGCGGCCGATCGATTTGTACGGATGGCCGTTCTGGTCCGCATACGCCACGCGCACGGTTTCCTGCGTATCGGTCAGCTGCACGCGCCCGGATCCCTGCACTTGCAGGAAGAAGGCCTCGACTTCGTCATCCACCCACAGCAATTCCTTGCCCGTGACGGACGTGGCGCGTTCGATGTCGGCGCGCGTCGCGTACGGCACCACCTTCTTGCCGACCAGCTTGCCACGCAAGCGCATGTTTTTCAGTTCCGGATACACGCCGGACAAATCCACCGAGACGAGGTCGTCGGGCACCTTGTACAGCGGTGTCTGGTATGGACCGCCCCGCTTGCGCGCACCGTGCAGCAGCGGTTCGTAATAGCCGGTCACGAGGCCGGTGCTGGCGCCATCGGCCGTGATGACTTGATTGGGCACGAAGAAGGTCTCGAAGAACAGGCGGATGGCCTTGTCGCTATCGGCATTCACCTGGCGCGCGATCGTGCACGATTCCTTCCAGTCCGGACGTTTCACCAGCACGCCGCACGAGGCCATGAAGGCGGGCCAGGCGGCGCGCATGTCATCGCGTGCCCAGCCTGGCAAGGCGGCAAACTTGGCGGGCACGAAGGTGGGCGCCGCCACATCCGCGGCATCCTTGGCGTCGGCAGGCTTGGCCGGAACCGGCCTGACGACGGTCGGGGCGATGGGCGGCGCCTTGCCAGTCGCGGCGACCGGCTCCGCCGGCGGCGTGGTACAGGCGGACAACGCAAGCGCGACGGCGCCGATTGAAACGGGTAGACTACCGCGTGTCAACAGACGGCGGGTAAATACTAAGCTGCGGGTAAATAACATAGGGGTGCGTATGTGGATCTTGATGATAGAGGCGCTGGTGGCGTTCTTCTTGCTGGCATTTATAGTCTGGTGGACCATGTATTCGGGTAAAAAACCCGCACCGCCTGCACGCAAGCAGCTCGGCGAAGAACAGGACAGCACCGAAAAACTGAAGTAAGGGGCGCAAGCCCCCGGCGTTGCGTCAATGCAGGGTGCGCGGCACGGACAGCACGAACTCGGGAATCGGCGCTTCGAACCGATGGCCATCTTCGGCCACGCAGAAATACTCGCCGTGCATCGAGCCTTGCGGCGTGCCCAGCATGGTACCGCTCGTGTATTCGAACTGCTCGCCCGGCTGCAGCAGCGGCTGGTGGCCGACGGCGCCCAGGCCGCGCACCTCTTCCACTTTGTTGTTCGCATCCGTGATGACCCAGTGGCGCGAAATCAGCTGCGCGCCAGCCGTGCCCGTGTTGACGACGCGGATCGTGTAGCTGAACACGTGCCGCCCCTGGTCCGGTGCCGATTGCTCGGGCAGGTATTGCGTCTTGACCGTTACCGTAAATTCATAAGTCGCCATCGTCATTCCTATTCAGACATTGCCAGTCGTATTGTGTGTCGCGCGCGACGCATAGACCATCGCGCGATGCGTATTCCGTGTTTCATCGTGCTTCAATAAGGCATGGCAGCGGCGTCAAGCGTAAAATAGCGCATCTTCGCATTTTCTATCCTTTGGCTACTCCACCATGACTACATTCCGTATCGCTCCCAGCATCCTGTCCGCCGACTTTGCCCGCCTGGGCGAGGAAGTGCGCAACGTCGTTACCGCCGGCGCCGACATCATCCACTTCGACGTGATGGACAATCACTATGTGCCGAACCTGACCATCGGCCCGCTGGTGTGCGAAGCGATCCGCCCGCACGTACAAGTACCCATCGACGTGCACCTGATGGTCAAGCCTGTCGATCGCATTATCCCGGATTTCGCCAAGGCTGGCGCGAACATCATCACCTTTCACCCGGAAGCGTCGGATCACGTCGACCGTTCCTTGCAGCTGATCCGCGACAATGGCTGCAAATCGGGCCTGGTATTCAACCCGGGCACGCCGCTGCACTACCTGGAACACGTGATGGACAAGATCGACATCATCCTGATCATGTCCGTCAATCCAGGCTTCGGCGGCCAGTCCTTCATTCCGCAAGCGCTGAAGAAAATCGCCGAAGCGCGCCGCATGATCGACGAATCGGGCCGTGACATCATGCTGGAAGTCGATGGCGGCATCAAGATCGACAACATCGCCGCCGCCGCTGCCGCCGGCGCCGACACCTTTGTCGCCGGTTCGGCCATCTTCGGCAAG
This sequence comes from Janthinobacterium sp. OK676, assembly GCF_900103595.1. Lineage (NCBI taxonomy): Bacteria > Pseudomonadati > Pseudomonadota > Betaproteobacteria > Burkholderiales > Oxalobacteraceae > Janthinobacterium > Janthinobacterium sp. OK676. Next base: position 89,332 of record NZ_FNHA01000017.1, on the reverse strand, counting down.
CCCGACTACAAAGCCGTCATCGACGCCATGCGCGCCGAGCTGGCAGCCGTCAAGGGCGCCTGATGCAAGCGGGCACGGTGAAAGACCACGTACTGGCCGGCGTGCGCGCCGCCATCATCGACCTCGATGGCACGATGCTCGACACCGTGCCCGATTTCCATGTCGCCATCAACGGCATGCGCGCCGAACTGGGCCTGGCGCCCATCAGCGCCGACGCCATCAAGCTGATGGTCGGCAAGGGCTCGGAAAACCTGATCCGCACCGTGCTGGCCCTCGACTTCGACGCGGCCGGCGTGGAACAGCGCTTCGAGCAGGCGATGGACGGCTACCAGCGCCACTACCTGGCCATCAATGGCCAGTTCAGCACCCTGTACCCGGACGTGGAAGCGGGGCTGGCGGCGATGAAGGCGGCGGGCTTGCGCCTGGCCTGCGTCACCAACAAGCCGATCGCCTTCGCCCTGCCCTTGCTGAAACAGAAAAACCTGGACCAGTATTTCGAGATCGTCTACGGCGGCGATTCGCTGCCCAGGAAGAAACCGGACCCGATGCCGCTGCTGCAAGTGTGCGCGGACTTCGATCTGGCGCCCGCCAAAGTGGTGGCCATCGGCGACTCATCGAACGACGCGCAAGCGGCCAGGGCTGCGGCTTGTCCCGTATTGACCGTACCGTATGGCTACAACCACGGACACTCTATACACGAGACCGATTCCGATGGTATAGTAAATACGCTGCTCGAAGCGGCGCATTTTATTAGCATGCACAACAGACCAGCATACTGACCAAACCCAACACCATATCGTGAACACGTTTCTCATCAAAAAACACAATGTCACCCAAACCGGCTCGATTGAGGCCTGGCTTTGGCGACGCTGGCAATCCTGGCAGGCCTGAGGGCCGAGCCGTGTAAGATTGCTGTCGGCTGCACGCGCGCATTTGCGTACCGCATGCACCGGCAGGTTTTTTGATAACCCACCGCAGGGCTAGTGCATCGTGCACACGCGTACCCTGGCGGCATGGAGAGACACATGACCGAACTCGAATTCAAATCGCTGGGCCAGCAAGGCTACAACCGCATCCCCCTGATCGCAGAAGCCTTCGCCGACCTGGAAACCCCGCTCACGCTGTACCTGAAACTGGCGCAAACCCAGCAAGGCGGCAAGAATACCTTCTTGCTCGAATCCGTCGTCGGCGGCGAACGCTTCGGCCGCTATTCCTTCATCGGCTTGCCCGCCACGACTGTGTTGCGCAGCTACGGCAGCCACACGGAAATCGTCAAGAACGGCGTCGTGATCGAAGAGCATGAAGGCAATCCGCTCGACTTCATCGAACAGTACCAGTCGCGCTTCAAGGTCGCCCTGCGCCCCGGCATGCCGCGCTTCTGCGGCGGCCTGGCCGGCTACTTCGGCTACGACACCGTGCGCCACATCGAGAAAAAGCTGGCCGGCGGCGCGCCGAAGGATGACCTGAACCTGCCCGACATCCAGCTGATGGTAACGGAGGAACTGGCCGTCATCGACAACCTGTCCGGCAAACTCTACCTGATCGTCTACGCCGACACGTCGCAGCCCGAGTCGTTCAGCAAAGCGCGCCAGCGCCTGAAGGACTTGCGCATGATGCTGCGCCGCGGCGTCGATGCGCCCGTCACCAGCGCCTCCGTGCGCACGGAAACCATCCGCGATTTTGCCAAGGAAGACTACCTGAAGGCCGTCGCCAAGGCGCACGAATACGTGATGGCCGGCGACTTGATGCAGGTGCAGATCGGCCAGCGCATCCGCAAGCCGTATGTCGACTCGCCGCTGACCCTGTACCGCGCCCTGCGTTCGCTCAATCCGTCGCCGTATATGTACTTCTATAATTTCGGCGACATGCAGATCATCGGCGCCTCGCCCGAGATTTTGGTGCGCAACGAGAACACGGCCGACGGCGGCAAGAAAGTCACCCTGCGCCCCATCGCCGGCACGCGTCCGCGCGGCGCCACGCCCGAGCGCGACGCCGAATTGTCCGCCGAGCTGCTGGCCGATCCGAAAGAGATCGCCGAGCACGTGATGCTGATCGACCTGGCGCGCAACGACATCGGCCGCATTGCGGAAACGGGCAGCGTGCACGTCACCGACCGCATGGTCATCGAAAAATACTCGCACGTGCAGCACATCGTCTCGAACGTGGAAGGCACCTTGAAGAAAGGCTTGTCGAACCTGGACGTGCTGCGCGCGACCTTCCCCGCCGGCACCCTGACGGGCGCGCCGAAAGTGCGCGCCATGGAAGTGATCGACGAACTGGAAATCACCAAGCGCGGCATCTATGGCGGCGCCTGCGGCTACCTGTCGTTCGGCGGCGAAATGGATGTGGCGATTGCGATCCGCACGGGCGTGATCAAGGACGGCATGCTGTACGTGCAGGCCGCGGCCGGCATCGTGGCCGACTCGGTCCTTGAAATGGAATGGCAGGAAACCGAAAACAAGGCGCGGGCAGTGCTGCGCGCCGCCGAACAAGTGCAAGATGGCCTGGATGGGGAGTTTTAAGATGCTGCTAATGATCGACAACTACGACTCCTTCACCTACAACATCGTGCAGTATTTCGGTGAACTGGGCGAAGACGTGCGGGTCTACCGCAACGATGAAATCACGATCGAACAGATCGAGGCGCTGAACCCGGACCGCATCTGCATCTCGCCCGGCCCGAAAGCGCCAGCGCAGGCGGGCATCTCGGTGGAAGTGCTCAAGCACTTCGCCGGCAAGAAGCCGATACTGGGCGTGTGCCTGGGCCACCAGGCCATCGGCGAAGCGTTTGGCGGTAAAGTCATCCGCGCCAAGCAAGTCATGCATGGCAAGACTTCCCTCATCGCGCATACGGGCGTGGGCGTTTTCAAAGGCTTGCCCAGCCCCTTCACAGTGATCCGCTACCACTCTTTGGCGATCGAACGCGCCTCGCTGCCTTCCTGCCTGGAAGTGACGGCGTGGACGGACGACGGCGAAATCATGGGCGTGCGCCACCGGGAATACGATATCGAGGGCGTGCAGTTCCACCCCGAATCGATCCTCTCGGAACACGGCCACGCCCTGCTGAAGAATTTCCTCGAGCGCTGATCCCATGCGCGCGCCCCGGCGTGCCATCAGTGTCCTCCTGCGCCATCATTGAAGAAGGAAGCATCATGCCGATCACCCCACAAGAAGCCCTGCTGCGCTGCATCGAACACCGCGAGATCTTTCACGACGAAATGCTGTACCTGTTCCGCCAGATCATGTCCGGCGAAATGTCCCCCACCATGATCGCGGCCCTGACCATGGGCTTGCGCGTGAAAAAGGAAACCATCGGCGAAATCGCCGCCGCCGCGCAAGTGATGCGCGAGTTTTCCACCAAGGTGCCCATGGCCGACACCACCAAGCTGCTCGACATCGTCGGCACGGGCGGCGACGGCGCGCACACCTTCAATATTTCCACCGCCTCGATGTTCGTGGCCGCCGCCGCCGGTGCGCGCGTGGCCAAGCACGGCGGGCGCAGCGTGTCGTCCTCGTCCGGCAGCGCCGACGTGCTGGACTCCCTGGGCGTCAACATCAACCTGCAGCCCGAGCAGATCGCCCAGTCGATCGCGCAGACGGGCATCGGTTTCATGTACGCGCCAAACCACCATGCGGCCATGAAGCATGCGGCGCCCGTGCGCAAGGAGCTCGGCGTGCGCACGATCTTCAATATCCTGGGCCCCCTGACGAATCCGGCCGGTGCGCCGAACATCCTGATGGGCGTGTTCCACGCCGACCTGGTCGGCATCCAGGTGCGCGTGCTGCAGCGCCTGGGCGCGCAGCATGCGATCGTCGTGTATGGCCGCGACAATATGGATGAAGTGTCGCTCGGCGCCTCTACCCTCGTCGGTGAACTGGTCAACGGCGAAATCCGCGAATATGAAATCCATCCGGAAGACTTCGGCATGTCGATGATCGCCAGCCGCAACCTGAAGGTGGCCGATTCAGCCGAATCGAAAGCCAAGATGATGGAAGCGCTGCGCGGCGAACCCGGGGCTGCCGCCGACATCGTCGCCCTGAACGCGGGCACGGCCCTGTACGCGGCCGGCGTGGCCAGCTCGATCGAAGACGGCCTGGCGCGCGCGCGCACCGCCGTCAGCTCGGGCGCCGCGCTGGCGAAACTCGATCAATTCGTGCAGGTGACGCAGCAGCTGGGCACCCCGGCGCAAGCGTAAGCCTCCCGCCCTCCTTTATAGAATAGCGACCATCATGTCCGACATACTCGATAAAATCCTGGCCGTGAAGGCCGATGAAGTGGCCAAGGCCAAAGCCCGCCGCAGCCTGGCCAGCCTGCGCGGCGACGTGGAAAGCGACAGCGAACTGCGCGCCGGCCTGCGCGGCTTTGAAGCGAGCCTGCGCCAGCACATCGCCGCCGGCAAGCCCGGCATCATCGCCGAAGTCAAAAAGGCGTCGCCGTCGAAAGGCGTGATCCGCGCCGACTTCCGCCCGTCTGATATCGCCGCCAGCTACGCGGCGCATGGTGCGGCTTGCCTGTCCGTGCTGACGGACGAGCAGTTCTTCCAGGGCAGCGTGGAATATCTGCAGCAGGCGCGCGCCGCCTGCGCCATCCCCGTGCTGCGCAAGGATTTCATGGTCGACATGTACCAGATCTATGAAGCGCGCGCCATGGGCGCCGACTGCATCCTGCTGATCGTCGCGGCGCTCGACCATGGCCTGATGGCGGAGATGGAAGCGTGCGCGCACGAGCTGGGCATGGGCGTGCTGATCGAAAGCCATGACGGCGACGAACTGACGGCGGCCTTGAAACTCAAGAGCGCGCTGATCGGCATCAACAACCGCAACCTGCGCACGTTCGAGACGTCGCTGGACACGAGCATCAATCTCTTGCCGCGCATCCCGCAAGACAAATTGATCATTACGGAATCGGGCATCCATACCACGGCCGACGTGCAACGCATGCGCGATGCGCATATCCACAGTTTCCTCGTGGGCGAAGCGTTCATGCGCGCGCCGGACCCCGGCGTGGAACTGGAACGCCTGTTCGGTTAAACCATGATAGGCTGGCAGCCATGAGATACGCAATCACTATCCTTGCCGCCGCCAGCCTGCTGGCAGCCTGCCAAAGTACGCCACCACCTGCGGCATATACGCCCACGTCCACGCTCCCTCGCACGCCGGCCGCGATACAGCTGGCGGCCAGCATCGATGCCTACAAGTCGCTGGTGGCACAGCAGATCATGGCGGCCAATGGGGAATACACGTTCAGTGGGCGCCTGCCGCCCATGCTGCCGGCCATCGTCGTGCTCGACCTGAGCGTGGGCCCGGACGGCGAGCTGAAAAACGTGCACGTGCACCGTTCGCGCGACAGCGAAGCATCGGCTGCGGCGCTGGCCGCCGTGCGGCGCGTGCACACCGCGTTTCCGCCGGCCGGGCACCTGATGCGCCGCCACGCCCGGACCTTCGATTTCTCCGAAACCTTCCTGTTCAACGACCAGTACCGCTTCCAGCTGCGGACATTGTCCGGTCCCCAGTAACCGCGCAAGCATCGAGTTCGATGCGGTCGCGTCCCCGCTCCTTGGCCAGGTACAGGGCGGCATCGGCGCGCGACAGCAACTGTTCCAGCCCCTCCACCACCGATGCCTGGCAAGCGACGCCGATGCTGACCGTACACGGTGGCAGCCGACTGGGCTCGTGCAGCAAGGCGCGGATGCGTTCGGCCACGCCCAGCGCGTTATGCGCCGGCATGTCTGGCATCAGCACGACGAACTCCTCGCCGCCGAAACGCGCCACGCAATCCGATTCGCGCAAGGCGCCCTTGATAACGGTGGCCACGTGCGCCAGCACCTGGTCGCCCACCGCGTGACCGTAGCGGTCATTGATCAATTTGAAGTAATCGAGGTCGATGCTGAGCAGCGTCAGCGGCAAACGGCGGCGCCGCAGATTGCCCGTCTCGCGCGCATAGGCGTCGCCAAAGCCGCGCCGGTTCAGTACTTGCGTGAGCGGATCGTGGGTCGAGCGGCGCTCCAGTATCTGCTGCAGGCGGCGCGTGGCCACCGTCATGAAACCCACCGTCAGCAGCAGCGCCATGAAATTGGCGACCGCCAGATAGATGCCGGCCGGCGTGCCAGCCACCATCAGGTTCACGCTGGCGCCGCCATGCACCAGGGCGGACACGCCGCGCGCCAGCACCACGACGGCTTGCAGCAACATCAGCGCGCCAAAGAAAAAGCTCGAGAAATGGCGCTCGCCATGGCGCCACACCAGTTGCACCTGACGCGCATAAAACAGGAAGACCAGCAGGGAAAAGAGCGCCACGCGCACCGAGAAATCGGGGCGCACCAGCAGCCACCAGCTGTTGCCGGCGACGGCCAGGGCAAGTATCAGCAGATAAGCGCGGCGGCTGGGCGCCAGGCCAAAAAATGTCTCCGTGCCCAGCATCGACAGGCCGATGCCGGCCACCAGCGCCGCATTGGCCGCGATCATGGACCATGCCGGCGGCAGCACTTCGCGCGTACCGAACAGCAGGGACGCGCACACCAGCAACAACAAGCCGGCCGCCCAATGCCCCAGTCCCTGCACTTCGCGCCGGAAGCTGCGATACACGGAGAACATGACGATGCTCATGGCTCCGCACATCAGGGTCGTCATCAGCATAATCGTTCGGGGATCGAGGGTTTCCACGTTGGGTGCGATCTAAAAGAATCAATTCGGCAATTTTAGTTTAGTTAAAGAAAAATTAGTTCATTTGCAGTAAATATGATGGCAAGCCGGCAGTGCCGGCGGATCAGTTGCCATTGAAATGGCAGCCTGAAATAGAAAACCGGCCAGAAGGCCGGTTTTCTGTCTTACCGCATGACGAACAGCTTATACAGCGCTAGGCCGCTTCGGCCCCGTGGCTTTCTTTGGCGCCGGCAGCAGGCTCAAGCTGACACCCGGCACGCGGTCGCCCTGCAGCACGGCCGCAAACGTCATCAGCTCATCGCGGCGGAAGGCGTGGACCGCCACCTTGGCGCCGACGGCGTAACGGCCCAGCAAGGTATCCAGGTTGGTGCCCGTCACGCGCAAGCCATCGATGGCCACCAGCACGTCGCCCGCCGACAGGCCGGCTGCGTGGGCGGCGCCGCCCTGATGCACCTGCGCCAGTTTGGCGTCGTTGCCGTCGCGGCCGAGGTTGACGTCCAGGCTGGCTTTTTCCGCCTTGCGCGCGTCGCTGTATTTCACGCCGAACGGCGCCAGCAGGCGCGCCAGCGGCACGTCGTCCGTGCCGCGAATGTAGCGTTCGAAGAACGGCTTCATGCGCGTGCCGGAGACTTCATCGAACAGGGCTTCGACTTCGGCCGGCGTCACGCCGCGCGCTTTGCCCTTGTAGAAATCGCGGCCATAGCGCTGCCACAGCGCCTGCATCACGTCGTCCAACGATTTCTCGCCATTCGTCTTCGTGCGGATCGTCAGGTCGAAGGCCAGCGCGATCAGCGAACCCTTGGTGTAGTAGCTGACGATGGCATTCGGCGCGTTTTCATCCTGACGGTAGTACTTGCCCCAGGCGTCGAAGCTGGAATCGGCCACGCTTTGCTTGGTGCGGCCGCTACCGCGCAAGACGCTGTTGACGGTTTTCCCCAGCAGCTTGAAATAGGCCGCCTCGTCGATCAGGCCCGCGCGCACCAGCATCAGGTCGTCGTAATAGCTGGTGAAGCCTTCGAACATCCACAACAGCGGCGAGTAGCTTTCCGCCTGCAGGTTGTACGGCGCAAACGCGGCCGGCTTGATGCGCTTGACGTTCCAGGTGTGGAAGTACTCGTGGCTGCACAGGCCGAGGAATTTCAGGTAGCCGTCACCGATCTCGTTGCTGGTGGACGCCGTCGTCGGCAAGTCGGCGCGCGCGCAGATCAGCGCCGTCGAGGCGCGGTGTTCGAGGCCGCCGTAACCGTCGCCGACGGCCATGGTCATGAACACATAGCGCTCCATCGGCGCTTTCTTTGTCTTCGGCTCGAAGAAGGCGATCTGCGTTTCGCAGATGGCTTTCAGGTCGCGGCACAGACGGTCCAGGTCCAGGTTCGGCACCTTGCCCGTGACGACGATATCGTGCGGCACGCCATGCGCGGTAAAGGTGGCCAGCGCGAAGTCGCCCATCTCCACCGGGTGGTCGATCAGCTCATCGTAGTTGGCCGCCTGGTAGCTGCCGAAGCCGTAGCGCTTCGCCTTGAGTTCCGGCAGGGTGGTGGCCACTTTCCAGGCCTTGCAGGCCGCATCCTTGGGCTGCACGATGTGCACTTCATGGGCGTCGGATTCCTGGCCCAGCACGCGCAGAAATACGCTGGTGCCGTTGAAGAAGCCATGATTCTGGTCCAGGTGGGCGGCGCGCACGGACAGATCCCATGCATACACGTCGTATTCGACCGTCAACGGACCCTTGCACGGGGCGGCTTGCCACGAGTGCTTGTCCAGTTTGGTCAGCGCCACGGCCTTGCCCTCGGATTCGGCGCGGATGCTGACGATGTTGCGCGAAAATTCGCGGATCATGTAGCTGCCCGGGATCCAGGCCGGCAGGGAAAATACCTGACCGATGGCCGCCGGCGACTTGACCGTCAACGTCACCTTGAACATGTGGCCTGCCAGGTCCGCTGCGGCGATGCTGTAGATGATGCCGGCGGCCGGTGCGGCTTTCGCCCTGGTTTTCGCTGCGGCTTTGCTTATGGCATTGCCGGAGGCTTTTGCGGTGATTTTTTTAATCGGTGCTTTCTTCATGTTTTCCTCGTGTCTGGCATGGATGTTCTACAATCGCCCGGGCGCGCCATGCACCGGCGACAAATCGTCAGGTGTATCAATATCGCGCAAGATGCCGCCGTCGTCCACTGTCACTTCGCATACGGCATGGCTGTTGACGATGCTGCGCGCGCCCTGGTCGCCATCGAGCGCCAGCAGCAGCGGCAAGTGGAAGGCGCTGAACGCGACAGGATTGCCGCGCCGTCCCTGGAACACGGGCACGGCGATGCGCGCCCCATCGTCGATGGCTTGCGACAAGGCGGCGATTGTAGCCGCTTCCACGAAAGGCATGTCGCCCAGGGCGATCAGCCAGCCCGGCGCGCCGCGCACATAATCGATGGCGCAGGTGAGCGAGGCGGCCATGCCTGTGTCGGCGTCATGGCAGACGCGCACTTCGCAGCCCAGCGCGCCGAGCACGCGCGCCACCTGCGTGTCGTCTGCGTGCACCACGGCCAGCACGCGCGGCAAGGCCGCCAGCATGGCTTTTGCCGCCGCCGCCACCACCGGCAAACCCGCATGCGGGCCCTCGGCCAGTGGCTGCAATAATTTGTTCTGTACGCCGGAAGGGTCGAACCTGCGCCCCCTTCCGGCTGCCAGCAAGATGCCGACCGTACTCAAGACACCACTACCGTCATGCGGCCGCCAGGTCGAACGGCAGCTTGCGCAGGCGCTTGCCCGTCAGGGCGAACAGCGCATTGGCAAACGCAGGCGCCAATGGCGGCACGCCCGGTTCGCCCATGCCCGTCGGCGCATCGCCCGACGGCACCAGGTGCACTTCGATCACAGGCATGTCGGGCATGCGCGGCACGGGGTAGTCGCCGAAGTTCTGCTGCTCCACCACGCCCTCCTTGAGGGTGATGGCCGCGCCAGGGATGGTCATGCCCAGCGCCATCAGCGCGGCGCCCTGCACTTGCGCCTCGATCGTCAAGGGGTTGACGGCCAGGTTGCAATGCACGCCCGCCCATACCTGGTGCAGCTTGGGCGCGCCCTCCACCACCGACGCCGTCACCACGTAGGCGACGACGGAATTGAACGACTCGTGCATGGCCACGCCCCAGGCTTGTCCCTTCGGCAGCTTCTTCTTGCCATAGCCGGACTTGGCCACGGCCAGGTCCAGCGCGGCGATGTGGCGCGTGTGCTTGGCGTCGATCAGCTGCTTGCGGTAGGCGACGGGGTCCATCTTCGCCACATGCGCCGCCTCGTCGATCAGGGTTTCCATGACGAAGGCCGTATGCGTCGAGCCGACGGAGCGCCACCACAGCACGGGCACGTTCGCCTTGGCCGTGTGCACGGACAGCTTCATCGGCAGGGTGTACGGCTCGCCCATGCCTTCGACCATGGTGCCGTCGACGCCATTTTTCACCATGAAGGCTTCGAACGGCGTGCCGGCCATGATGGACTGGCCCACGATGGTGTGGTCCCAGGCGAGGATCTTGCCCTTGGCGTCGAGGCCGATCTGCGCGCGGTGCACATGCGATGGCCGGTAGTAGCCGCCCTTGATGTCATCCTCGCGGCTCCACATCAGCTTTAACGGGCCGCTCTTGCCCGCCGCCCGGTAGGCCTTGGCGACGTTGACGGCTTCGACCACATAATCGGAACTAGGCACGGCGCGCCGGCCAAAGCCGCCACCGGCCATCATCGTGTGCAAGGTCACCTGCTCCGGCTTCAGGCCGGAAGTCGCGGCAATCGCCGCCTGGTCGCCCGTCTGGAATTGCGAACCGACCCACATCGTGCATTTGTCCGCTTGCAGGTCGACGACGCAGTTGAGCGGTTCCATCGGCGCGTGCGCCAGATAAGGGAATTCGTACACGGCTTCGATCTTTTTCGGCGCCGACGCCAGCTTGCCCATGTCGGCAGGCCTGGCGACGGTACCTAGCGTTTTCGCCAGCGCCTTGAAGGCGGCCAGCTGCTTGTCGCTGCTGACCTTTTCCACGGCGCTCGTATCCCACTCGATCGCCAGCGCATCGCGTCCCTGCTTGGCGGGCCAGTAGCCGTCGGCGATGACGGCCACGCCGCTGCCGCCACGGTCGGTCTTCACTTCCAGCACCTCGAGCACGCCCTTGATGGCTTTCGCCTTGCTGGCGTCGAATTTCGCCACCTTGGCGCCAAACACGGGCGGACGCGCCACCATGGCCACTTTCGCACCGGGCGGCTTGAAGTCAATGCCAAACTGCTGTTTTCCCGTCGACTTGGCTGCTGCGTCCAGGCGTTTCACGGGTCTGCCGATGATGGAAAATTCGCGCGGGTCTTTCAGCTTCACGGTGGCGGGCACGGGCTGGCGCATGGCCGCATCGGCAAACTCGCCATACGTCGCCTTTTGTCCGCCGGGGCCATACAGCACGCCCTTGGCGGCGCGCACCTGGTCGGGATTGACTTTCCACTGCGCGGCGGCTGCGCCCACCAGCATGGCGCGCGCCTTGGCGCCGATTTCGCGGTACTGCGTAAACGAGTGGGCGATGCTGCCCGAGCCGCCCGTCATCTGCATGCCGTAGGCGGCATCCTTGTACTGCTCGCCGGCGGGCGCCAGCGCGCCGTGCACCAGGCTCCAGTCGGCGTCGAGTTCCTCGGCGATCAGCATGGGTAAGCTCGTTTGCACGCCCTGTCCAAATTCCAGCCGGTTCACCTGCACCGTCACCGTGTTATCGGGAGCGATGTGCAAGAAGGCGTTCGGCGCATACACGGGCTTGGCCGGAGCGGCATCGGCCGCCTGCGCCAGCTTGCCTGCGCCAGGCAGGAAAAAGCCCAGCATCAAGCCGCCGCCAGCCACCGCGCCGGCCTTCATGAAACCGCGCCGCGAGACGCCATCGGCCGCGCCAACCACAGCCACCGGCGCCGATGCCAGCGCCGCACCGAGGGTCACGCCGCCATGCTGCAATGCTTCCTGATTCAACCATTCGATACGCATGCCGTTCTCCTCAGGCCAGGGTCTTGGCCGCGTCCTTGATGGCTGCGCGGATCCGTTGATAGGTGCCGCAGCGGCAGATATTGCCGCTCATGGCGCCGTCGATGTCGGCGTCGCTGGGCGACTTGTTGGTGCGCAGCAGCGCCGTGGCGCTCATCACCTGGCCGCTTTGACAGTAGCCGCATTGCGGCACGTCGTGGCGCACCCATGCCGCCTGCACGGCCTTTCCCACCTGGTCGTTTTCCATCGCTTCGATGGTGGTGATCTTTTGCGCGCCCACCGAGGAAATCGGCGTGATGCACGAGCGGATCGGCTGGCCGTCGAGGTGCACCGTGCAGGCGCCGCACAGGGCCGCGCCACAACCGAACTTGGTGCCCGTCATGTTCAGGTTGTCGCGCAGCGCCCACAGGATGGGCGTGGAAGGATCGGCGTCGACTTGCGTGTCGCGTCCGTTGATATTCAAGGTAATCATCTGCTGCTTCCCCTTTTTTCGATTGTTATGGCGTCTACGAACAACACTTGATGATACGACAGCGGAAAAAAATGCAAAAAAAAGCGCGCCTTGCGAGGGCGCGCCGTCCAGCCTTCCTGGCGACAGCCCGGATTACTTAATGGTCGAGAATTTCTGTTCCAGCGTTTTCGCATCGACCGCGCCAGGAATACGGCTGCCGTCGGCAAAGAAGATGGCTGGCGTGCCCGAAACGCGCAGCTGCTGGCCCAGGGCCAGGATTTTTTCATGCGGGTTGGCGCAATTGGCTGGCGATGCGGCAGGCACTTTGCCGTTCAGCATCCAGTCATCCCAGGCCTTATTGCGGTCCGGCGAGCACCAGATATTGCGCGACTTGGCGATCGAATCGGGCGACAGGATGTTGTACATGAAGGTGTAGACGGTGACGTTGTCGATTTCCTTCAGCGCATTCTGGCGGAAGCGCTTGCAATAGCCGCAGTTCGGATCTTCGAACACGGCAATCACGCGCTTGCCATTGCCCTTGACGGTTTTCATGGCCGAATCGAGCGGCAGGTCGGAGAACTTGATGCGGTTGACTTCGTCCAGGCGCACCTTGGTCAGGTCTTGCGAGGTCTTGGCGTCAAAGACGTGGCCGACGAACAGATATTGCGCGCTCTTGTCCGTGTACAGGATGTCGCCGCCCGTGCGCACTTCGTACAGGCCGCCGTACGGCGTTTCCTTGACCGAATCGACCTTGGCGCCTTCGCCCAGGCGCGGCTCGATCAGCTTTTTGATGCTCGCTTCCGTCGGCGTTTCCGCGCCGGCGCACGACATCATCAGGCCCGAGGCCATCAGCAAGGCGATTTTGCTCATGCTACTGTTCATTGTTATCACTATCACTTCTCCACTTGAAACGCCCGGCGAAACTGGCAGGGAGCCCGGCGCCGTTATCTCTTTAACAAAACGATCGCCGCAGACCAGCTGCGGCGACCTTGAATTTTCACTAATACCATTATCCGGCGATATCTTAAGATACGCTGATATTTACGGATGTCCCAAGGCGTGCGAAATCATTTTTCGCTTCAGGGCAGGTAATTTATCCAGCAAGTTTAATCCCAAATTGCGAACCACGCGCAACGGTTCCAGATCAGCGCCGAATAACCGCGCCAGGCCATCGGTGGCCAGCTGCATCAGCAGCACGTCTTCCTTGCGCGCGCGCGCATAGCGGGCCAGCACGCGTTCGTCGCCGATGCCGCGGTGCGCTTCGCGTTCAGCGATCGTCTTGACCAGCTGCGCCACGTCGGCAAAGCCCAGGTTCATGCCGTGGCCGGCCATCGGGTGCACCACGTGGGCCGCGTCGCCGACCAGGGCCACGCGCGGCGCCACCATGGCGTGCGGGCGCATCAGGGTCAGCGGGAATGCGCGCACCAGCTCCGGCTGCAAAGGCGTAAGCTTGCCCAACTTGTCCTGGCAGTATGCGGCCAGGCGCGCGGCCAGCGCGTCGGCCGGTTCAGCCATCAAGGTATCGGCCAGCGCATCGGGCGCCGACCAGACGAGAGAGACGCGCTCGCCCGGCAGCGGCAGCAGCGCGACGATGCCTTCGCTGCCCGTAAACCACTGGTGGGCCGCGCCATGGTGCGGCTTTTCGCAGGCGAAGTTGCTGACCACGCCGCGCTGGCCGTACGAGCGGTAATCGAGGCCGATGTCGCACTGGCCCCGCACCCACGACTGGGCGCCGTCCGCGCCTACCACCAGCGCGCAGGTAATGGTATCGCCGCCATCGAGGTGCACGATGGCCGAATCGTTCGTCCATTCCAGGCGGCTGGCGCGGCCCTGCAGCACGCTGACGTTCGGCGCGAATTTCAGGGCGGCGTCCAGCGCCTGGCCCAGGTTGCGGTCTTCGATGATCCACGCCAGGGCACCCACATGGGCGCCATACGCGTCGAAACCGAGTCCGCCCGCCTGCGCGCCGTCGCCGTTGACCAGCATGGCGTCGACGGGCGCCACCCTGTCGGCTTCCAGGGCGCCCCACACCTTCAGCGACGACAGCAAGTCGTGCGCCGTGTGATTGAGCGCATACACGCGCACATCCCAGCTGGCCTCGACCGGCTTGGCGGCGGAAGCGGACGTGGATGCGGGCGGGCTCGCCGGAGATAGCAGGGTGACGCTTTGTCCTGCCTGGGCAAACGCCAGCGCCGTGGTTTTCGCGATGGCGCCGTTGCCGACGATGCAAACGTCGCTGTGGCTGTGCATGAAGCGCCGCATGGTGGGGGAAGTGGGACTGTTCATGCGGTCATTATAGCGTTTGCCCCACCTGTTTCAGATAGTCCGGAAGTACAGGACGCGCGCCTCAGATCAAGCGGCGCCATGAAACACGGGCAACACGTGGTCCGCGATCTCCTGCATCGTCTCGGCCAGCGGGCGCCGGTTCTGCCGCAGCTGCAGGCCGATATGCCGCACGCCGGCTTCGCGCATGGCGTGCAGTTCGGCGATCAGGCCATCGCGCCCCGTGCGCCCGCCGAAGCGGAAGCGCTGCAGCGGCAAGTTCGGATCTTCGCCCAGGTCCAGGTGGATGAAGCTGACATAAGGCTTGTCGTCTCCGGCCACGGCACGCCATTGCGCCGAACGCCGCGCATGGTCTTCCGGCGTGCCCGGATAGGCGAGCCAGCCATCCATCTGCGCGCCTATCCACGCGGGCGACTGCTGCGCCAGTCCCGCCACCAGCAGCGGCAAAGGCGCGGCCGGTGGCGGCAGCAGGCGGATGCCGGGCGGCAGGCGCGTCTCGCCCCAGTCGCGCAGCATGGCGACCTGTTCGCGGAAAGCGGCGCCACGCTGGCCGAAGTCGCGGCCAAACACGGGATACTCGACGGGCCGGTCGCCGCTGGCCACGCCCAGCAGCAAACGCCCGCCGCTCAACTGGTCGACGCTGGCCGCCGCTTTTAACGTCAGCACCGGCTCGCGCAGCGGCAGCACCACGGCCGCCGTGCCCAGCAAAATATTCTCCGTGATGCCGGCCAGGTAGCCCAGGTAAGTAAACACCTCGAAGACCTGGGCCGCGTCGCCGAACGACGGGTCGTACAGGGGCACGTCGCGCAGCCACAGGGCCTTGAAACCGAGGCGGTCGGCCAGCTTTGCCAGTGCCGCGTGCTGTTTCAGGTCCGGTTCGCCCGGCACGCGGCCGGACGCCGCATTCGCCTGGCGTCCCGCGGACGACCAGTCATTATCGAGCGGCAGTTCCAGGCCGATACTGAAACCGCCCTGCCCCAGCTTCGTCATGGCACCCATCTCAATCCCACTGCGGCGCCAGGCCGTCCGGGTTGGCCAGGCGCTCGCCCCGTTCCAGGGTGGCCATCTGCGCCATCTCGTCCGGCGACAGGGTGATGCGCTGGAAATGCAGGTTCGCTTCCAGGTTGGCGCGCCTGGTCGACGACGGGATCACGGCAAAGCCCTGTTGCAGCGACCAGCTCAGGGCCACTTGCGCCGGCGTCACGCCGTGCTTCGCGGCGATGGCCGCGATCACGGGGTCCGCCATCACCTTGCCATACGCGAGCGGCATGTAGGCCGTGATGTGGATGCCCTGGCTGCGCGCGAAATCGATGACCTTGCGGTTTTGCAGGAAGGGGTGGATCTCGACCTGCTGCGTGGCGATTTCCCCGGCGCCCACCGTATCGATGGCTTGCCGCAGTTGCGCATTCGTGAAATTCGATACGCCGATGGCCCTGGTCCATCCCTGCGCCTTGGCCTGCGCCAGCGCTTCCATATACTCGGCGACGGGAATGGCGTCTTGCGGCGACGGCCAGTGAATCAGGGTCAGGTCCAGCTGCTCCAGCCGCAGCTTGTGCAGGCTGTCCTTCAGGCTGGGAATCAGCCTGTCGCGCTGCAGGTTGTCGATCCATATCTTGGTCGTGACGAACAGCGCGTCGCGCGGGACGACACTGGCGGCGATCGCCTGGCCCACTTCCGCTTCATTGCCGTAGATTTGCGCCGTGTCGATATGGCGGTAGCCAACGTCCAGGCCCATGGTGACGGAATCGATGACGACCTGGCCCTGCAGGCGGAAAGTGCCCAGGCCGATTTCAGGGATGGCGGTGTGTCGGGTAGTCGTGTTCATGCGACAGTCCTCTCGAGTCGGTAACGATGACGACACTATGCGCCCATCCTTTGTTGAGAAAAATACCGTTTATATCAAATCATATTTGATTCACGCGCAAGTAAGATGATGCCCATGCAGGAAATCCGGGAAAAGTCGCAGCCGGCTCTTGCATTCCCGTTTTGGTCTGCTATAATTCGCCACCTTGGCCTGGTAGCTCAGTCGGTAGAGCAGAGGATTGAAAATCCTTGTGTCGGTGGTTCGATTCCGCCCCGGGCCACCAAGAATTAGTTGTTACAGAACGCCAACCCTCGCCGGTTGGCGTTTTCGTTTGTGGCCGAGAAGTCCGTATCGGCCTCCCCCGCTCCTGTGGGCGGTCCCGATAACCAGCAGTTTGGCGCGAGGATAGGATGGGTCAGAGTCCCCTGCTATTGCGGCGATTGTTGCGTGCGAAAGATAGAATGGACGGCGCCCCCGATGAGGATTGGCCCGTCCACCGGCTTGCGCAAGTGAGCGCCGTCTCGGTGGCCTACTTCGCGCGCGAATTCAAAAAGGCCTTCGGCCTGCCCCCACACCGCTACTTGCTTACCCGCCGCATCGAACGTGCCACGGCACTGCTGCGCGGCACCGATCTGCCCATTACGCAGATCGCGCTGCAAACCGGCTGGACCAGTCTTGGCACCTTTGGCCGCATCTTCCGCGACATCACGGGCGCAAGCCCGGGCGAGCTGCGAATGCGCGAGCGCTCAACCCCGCACCTGGGCGAGCATATTCCCGAGTGCGTCATGCGCGATGCCGAACGGCCCAATCTGAATATCGCAGTTTTGGAGAAGCGGCGCAGGAAAGCCACTGGCAAACTGTAGCTTCATTTCAAGGAGCTGATATGACTCAAAGTGTGAATGTGGTCGGCCTGTATGTGCGCGACCAGGAAGAAGCGCTTGCGTTCTACGTCGAAAAATTGGGATTTCGCGTCCACACGGACGTCCGAAATGGCGACTATCGCTGGCTGACGGTGCAGCCTGCGGACCAGCCATCTTTCCAACTCGGCTTGTTCCTTCCCGGACCGCCGATACATGACGCGGCAACCGCGCAAGCCCTGCATGAAATCGTCGCGAAGGGAGCCATGCCGCCCCTGGTGCTGCTGGTGGACGACTGCCGCGCCGCATACGAGCGCCTGAGCAAATGCGGCGTCGAATTCACGCAGGAACCCGTGGATCGCTACGGCCAGGTGGATGCCGGCTTTCGCGACCCTTCCGGCAATGGATGGAAAATGATCGGGGCCGCGGCCAAATCGCCTGTGCGGACATCGCCATGAACTGGCGCCATGGGATACGGCAAAGCCACCGCTGGCTATCCATCGTTTTCACCTTGACGGTAATGGCCAACTTCGCGGCAAGGGCTGTGCACCGGGCCGAACCGCCGCCGTGGATAAGCTACGCGCCACTGCCCCCGCTCTTCCTCATGCTGGTTTCCGGCCTGTACCTGTTCGCGCTGCCGCATTTGAGCAAGCGACGCGACAGCACGCAAAAACGGGCCGTTTCCGGCCCGTAGCGACTCACATCCGGCGCACTAGGCGCCGGGTAATCATCCTCTTACCACATCAAATCATCGGGAATCTGGAACGCCGCATACGGATCGTCCTCATCGACTTCCGTGCTGGCCTGTTTCACGCGCACGACGATGGCGGGGTCGCGTTCGGCGATCTTGTCGGCGATGACGCGCGGCACCAGTTCCACGGCGCCGCCCAGGCAGACGATGACCAGGCGGCCCGCCACCAGGTGGGCCTGCACGGCGGCCGTGACGTAGATGCGCTCGATCTTGTTATTAAATGTAAAGTTGTATGGCACGTCGCCGTTGTTGCCCTTGCTCTGGCGGTTCTTTTGCACCATTTGCGCGATCTGCGCCACGATGGCTTTCTGGTTGGCGGCCGCGTCGCGCTGGGCGTTCAGTTCGCGCGCGCGTTCCGCGTTCTTGCGCTGGGTCTCGAGCGCGGCCAGGCGCACCTCGTCGACGCTTTGCGTGCCGCTCTTGCGCTCGTCCTTTTTCTGCTTGCTCTTGTCCTGGTTGGCCAGTTTGACCTTCTTCTTGTCGACCAGGCCGGCCTTTAAAAACTGCTCTTGCAACGAGACCATAACTACTCCGTATTGAGGGTGCGCCGGCCAAGGCAGCGGCATCGGCCGGGGGAAAGACGCTAGCATAGCAAAAAACCGGGGCGCTGCCGCCGCAACATGGCTGCCCGGGCTGGCTGGCAGGCGCCTTGTGCCTGCCAGTAACAAAAAGACACACTCGCGTGGAAATTTTGTTGATAAATGTCATATAGTTAGTTACGTTCTGCATATCGGCATTGCCTGCCGATTGCACGTCCCCTTCCACCGACTGCGTCTAAAGGATTTACCATGAAACAATTAATCGCCCTCTGCATCGCCACCGCGTTTGCCAGCACCGCCTTTGCCGCCGCACCGGAAGCGGCGCCCGTCGCCAAGACGGCCCAACAGTCAAAAATGACGACCTGCAATGCGGATGCGGCCGGCAAGAAAGGCGACGAGCGCAAGACCTTCATGAAAGAATGCCTAAGCGCCAAGCCGGCGCCGGCCATGACGCAGCAAAACAAGATGAAAGCGTGCAATGTCGACGCCAAGGACATGAAGGGCGATGCCCGCAAGGCCTTCATGAAGGAATGCCTGAGCGCGCCGAAGAAATAAGCGCCTCGCCGCTTGCCCCCACAACGCCAGCATCATGCTGGCGTTTTTATTGCGCCGCGTACGCCTGCATCAGGCGGTCAAGGAAGATAAAAAGCTGGCCGTTCATGGCTTGCCAGTCGTGGGCGCGCAGGATCGCTGGCTGCTGCACGTAGCGGTGCGACGCCAGCGTGGCCAGTTCTGCTTCCGACGCGGCGATCAGCAGCTCGACCACTTCCGGCGTGAACTCCATGTGGCACTGGAAGCCGTACACCAGATTGCCGTATTCGACGATCTGGCGCGGGCAGCCTTCGCTATAGGCGATGACTTTCGCATTGCCGGTCAGGCCCGGCATGTCGCTGTGCCAATGCCCCGTTTCCAGGACGTCGCCGACATGCGCGAACTTGCCGTTCGCCTTTCCGTCCGCCGTCAGCATGATGGGAAACTTGCCGATTTCCTTTTCAGGACTGTGCGCATGGGGCGCTCCCAGGGCCGCGCCGATCAGCTGCGCGCCCAGGCAAACGCCGACCACCGCCTTGCCCGCCGCGGCGCATGCGGCAATCAGGGCCTGTTCGGCTGCCGCATCGAAATGCGGACACTCCTCGCGCGTCGTCGACGGCGACTGCGGACCGCCCAGGACGACCAGCAGGTCGATGTCCGCGATGGAAGCGGGCAGCGGCTCGAGGGCATAAACGCGGGAATACGTGGCCTCGTGGCCGCGCTCGCGCACCCAGGTCCCATAGGCGCCCGGCGCCTCGAACGCTTCATGCACGATGAAATGGACTTTCATGATGTTCCCTTCCTATGGCGAGTAACTAAAAAAACTATGGCCGGCCCAGCACTTGGGCCAGCACGCGGGCGAAGGCCTGCGCGCCCGCTTCATCGATGCTCGACACGGTGATCCGCAATCCGTGCGCCGGCGCCTGCACGCCGAAGGCTTCGCCGCCGCGCACCAGCCAGCCATGCCGGGCCAGCGCCAGCACGGCCGCCTGGCTGCTGTCCGGCAGCGGCAGCCACAGGTTCAGGCCATCGGCGGGACCTGCGCAGACCAGGCCTTGCGCCGCCAGCGCCACCGCCACCATGTCGCGGCGGCGCGCATAGTCGGCGCGGGCCAGGACCACCTGCGCGGACACGTCGGGCGACGACAGGCAAGCGCTGACGGCATCCTGCAAGAGATGGCTGACCCAGTTCGTGCCGGGCGCCAGGCGCAGGCGCAGGCGGTGGGCAGTCTGCCCGTCGCTGGCGACGACGGCCAGGCGCAGGTCGGGGCCGAAGATCTTCGACACGGAACGGATCAGCGCCCAGCGCCGGGCCGCAGGGGGTATCACGTCCTGGTAGCCGGCCGTGGACAGCAGCGAGAAATGGTCGTCGACGATGACCAGCACGTGCGGGTAGGCGGCCAGCACCGCGCGCAGCTGGTCCGCGCGCGCCGCGCTCAGGCTGCAGCTGGTGGGATTGTGCGCGCGCGGCGTCACGATGACGGCTTGCGCGCCTTGCGCCAGCGCCCGCTCCAGCGCCCCGGCCTGCATGCCCTCGGCATCGACGGCCACGCCAACGGCGTGCAGCCCGGCGATGCGCAAGGTGTTGATGCTGCTGACGAAGCACGGGTCTTCCACGGCCACCTTGTCGCCTGCGGCCAGGTACGCCCCCAGGAGGCGCTCGACCGCATCGACGGCCCCATTCGTCACGGTGATGTCGTGGCCTTCGGGGCAATCGCCGGCCATCCAGCGCCTCGCCAGCACTTCCAGTTCCGGGTCGACGGTGGCCTCGCCATACAGGCGCGGACGATATGGCTTGCGCGCCAGGGCCGCGCCGACGTCGGGCAGCCAGGCCAGGTTCGGATTGCCGCCGCCCACGTCGGCCAAGGGCGAACCGGGAAGCAAGCCTTCCTGCTCGCCGGGATCGCGCTGCGCGCGGATGGCCGTGCCCAGACGCCCTTGCGTGACCGCGATGCCGGCCGTCACCAGGCGCTGGTACGCGAGCGACACGGTATTGCGGTTGACGCCCAAGGTCGCGGCCAGCTCGCGCACGGTCGGCAACTCCTGACCCGGCAGCAATTCGCCCGCCTGCGTCAGCGCGCGGATGCAGTCGAACAGTTCAGCGGCGGTTTTTCCGGCAATCTTCACGATAGTCTCAGACATGATATATTTTGGCATAGGACAATAGTACACCACTCCCGCACCTCCTGCCGCTAAGACTGACACAAGGCCGACACATGAACAAAGACACTCCCCTGCTCACTCCCACCATGCACGAGCGGCATGGGCGCTGGCCGCAAGCCGTGTCGGTGGACGACTTCCGCCGCAATCTGGCGGCAGTGCATGCGCGCATGGCGGCCGCCTGCCAGCGGGTCGGGCGCGATCCGTCCGGCGTGCGTCTGCTGCCCGTCAGCAAGACCAAGCCCGAGGCGAGCCTGCGCCTGGCCTACGCCGCCGGTTGCCGCATGCTGGGAGAAAACAAGCCGCAGGAGGCGGACCGAAAATGGGAAGCGATGGCGGACCTGGCCGACCTGCAATGGTCGGTGATCGGCCATTTGCAGACCAACAAGGCCAAGCTGGTGGCGCGCTTTGCCAGCGAATTCCAGGCGCTCGACAGCCTGCGCGTGGCCGAGGCGCTGGAACGGCGCCTGCAAGCGGAAGGGCGCGGGCTCGACGTGTTCGTGCAAGTAAACACCTCGGGAGAAGCCAGCAAGTACGGCTTGCCGCCGGACGAGGTCGCCGTCTTCCTTCGCCAGCTGTCCGCCTTCCCGTCGCTGCGCGTGCGCGGACTCATGACATTGGCGCTGTTGTCGGCGGAAGCCGTGCGCGTGCGCCGCTGCTTCGTGCTGCTGCGCGAATTGCGCGACCGGCTGCGCCAGGATGCCCCCGTTGGCGTCAGCCTCGACGAGCTATCGATGGGCATGTCCGGCGATTATGAAATCGCCATCGAAGAAGGCGCCACCGTCGTGCGCGTCGGCCAGGCCATCTTCGGCGCGCGGGACACGCCCGATAGCCACTACTGGCCGACAGCGGAAGGTGGTCGCGCCGTCAATCATGCCGAATGATCAAGATGACATGCTGAAAGATACCGCGTAATATTTTTACCATACTGCTCAGCTCGGCAGCACAGCTCCCTGGGGAAAGGATGGCAGCGTGGCCGCGTCGAACGATCTCGCGCACTGGCGCGGACAGATTTTTACGCGCCTGCTGCAGGCGGTGCTGCTGCTGGGCGTGGCGACGGCCATCCCCAGCGCCCTGCTGGCCGCGCGCGAAGCTATCTGGTCCATAGTCGCCCTCGACTTGCTGGCCATCGGCTGGATCGGCGCCATCTGGCATTGGCGCGCCATGCCCTACCACTGGCGCGTATGGCAATTTCTCATCGTCGCCTATCTCGTGGGCGTGGGCCTGCTGATGAAAATCGGCCCCGTCAGCCAGATCTACATGATGCTCATGCCCGTGCTGGCGGCCCTGCTGCTGGGCATGCGGCCAGCCTTGTCGACCCTGGCCCTGACGTCGCTGACCATCTTCCTGCTCGGCCTGCATCCCGACGTGGCTCTGCACGTGCAGGGCGTGCCCGATTCGCCCGTGCTGCGCGCGCTGATCGTGGCCCTGAACTTCCTGTTCATCGCCGCCGTGCTGACCCTGTCCTGCGCCTTCCTGCTGCGCCACCTGGAACGCAGCAGCCAGGCCCTGTCGCAGCTGAATGCCGACCTGCGCTTGACGGCCACGGCGCTGGCCCGCCTGAACGACATGGTGATGATCGCCGAAGTGGCCGATGCCACCGCCGACGCAACGCCGGCCACGCGCATCATCTTCGTCAACGACGCGTTCGAGCGCAGCAGCGGCTATGCGCGCGCCGAGGTAATGGGCCGCAGCCTGCTGTTCCAGCAGGGCCCCGCCACCGATACGGGCGAGCTGGCGCGCATCGCCGCCGCCATGGCCCGCGCCCAGCCGGCACGCGCGGAGCTGCTGAACTACGACAAGGCCGGCAAGGCGTACTGGGTCGAGGCGGAACTGGTGCCGTTCACGGATGCGGACGGCAGGCAGACGCACTGGGTGGCCGTCGAGCGCGAAATCGACGAGCGCAAGAAATCGGAAGCGGACATCCACCGCCTGGCCTTCTACGACGTGCTGACGGGCCTGCCCAACCGGCGCCTGCTGATGGACCGCATCGGCCACCTGCTGGCCGCCGCGCCGCGCGACCAGTCCATCAGCGCGCTGATGTTCATCGACCTCGATCACTTCAAGCACATCAACGACGCGCGCGGCCACGCCACGGGCGACGCGCTGCTGCGCCTGGCGGGAGAGCGGCTGGCGCAGCTGATGCGCAAGGCCGACACGGTGGCGCGCATCGGCGGCGATGAATTCGTCGTGCTGCTGGCGCACCTGGCCAATGACCTGGACAGCGCCGCCCGCGCGGCGGCCCAGGTGGCCGAGAAAATCCGCGCCGCCATCGCGCGCGACTTCGAGATCGGCGCGCAGTCCTATCATTGCAGCGCCAGCATCGGCGTGACCCTGCTGCCGAAAATGGAGCAGCAGGCACACGACCTGCTGCGCGAAGCGGACATCGCCATGTACCGCGCCAAGGCGGAAGGGCGCAACGGCATCGCCTTCTTCGAAGCGGCCATGCAGGCGGGCGTAGAGCGCCGCCTGACCCTGGAACGGGCGCTGGCGCGCGCCCTCGATGACGGTGCCTTATGCATGCACGTGCAGCCGCAGCTCGACCGCCATGGCCGGGTGACGGGCGCCGAACTGCTGATGCGCTGGCCGCAGGCGGACGGCAGCCATATCGCGCCCGGCGTGTTCATTCCGATTGCCGAGGAATCGGGGCTGATCGTCAGGCTCGGGCACTGGGCGCTGCGCGAAGCGTGCCGCGCCGCCAGGGTGCTGGCGCAGGCGGGACAGCCCGTCGCACTGTCGGTGAACGTCAGCCCGGCCCAGTTTCGCCAGCCCGATTTCGCTTCCCGCGTACAGGCGGCGCTGGCCGAACACGGCACGCCGGCCGGCGCCCTGATCCTGGAATTGACGGAAGGTTTGCTGATCGACCAGCGCGACGCCTCGCTGGCGCGCATGCGCGCACTGGCGGAGCTGGGCATCCGCTTTTCCATCGACGATTTCGGCACCGGTTATTCCAGCCTCGCCTACCTGACCTCGATGCCGCTGTACGAACTCAAAATCGACAAGCGCTTCATCGACGACACGCCGCACGATGCGCGCGGCACGGCCATCGTGCAAGCGATCCTGGCCATGGCGCGCCACCTGGGCTTGCGCGTCGTGGCCGAAGGCGTGGAAACGCAGGAGCAGGCCGACTTTTTGATCGCCCACGATTGCGACGGTTTGCAAGGCTACCTGTACGCACGGCCCATGCCCTTGCCCGACTTCCTGACCTGGCTGGCCGGGCGTCAAGCTTAGCTTTCCGACATTTCCTGCACGCAACTCCTCCGCTAGAATACCGGCCTCATAGCCTGTACCTTCACCATCCCCTTTGATTAAAGCGATCCCCGATGCGTCTGGTTCTTCCCCTGCTGCCGCTCCTGCTGCTCTCTCTGCTGCCCGCCGCGCATGCGGCCCCCTCCTCCACCGCCACCACGCCCACGCCGATCACGCTGGACCAGGCCATGGCCGATCCCGACTGGATCGGCACCCCTGTCGAAGCGGCATGGTGGGGCTGGAATGGCCAGCTGTATTACAAGCAAAAACGCCTCGGCTCGCCCCTGCGCGACACGTTTCAAGTCGCCGGCGCGAACGCCAGACTCAATAGCGGCAAGCAGGTCGACGATGCGCAGCTGGCCAACCTCGATGGCCAGCAGATGGTCGTCAACCGGGCCGGCACGCGCGCCATCCTGCTGCGCAATGGCGACCTGTTCGAGCGCGACCTGAAAAACGGCGCCTTGATCCAGATCACGCGCGGCGTGACGGCCATCAGCGACCCGCAATATTCCAGCGACGGCGGCGCCGTGCAATACCGCAGCGGCACCGACTGGTTCAGCTGGAACCGTCTTGATCGCCTGAGCGCCCCCGTTGCCCTGCTGCGCGCGGCCAAGGACCCGGACGCCAAGCCGGAAGCGGACGCCCTGCGCGAATTGCAGCTGCGCCTGATCGTCAACCTGGCGCGCCAGAAGGAAGACCGCGACGCAAACCGCGAACGCCGCCACGAAGAGCGCCGCCTGGACGCCACGCGCGCGCCGGAACCGATCTACCTGGGCGAGAAAGTGACGATTTCCGGCAGCGCCCTGTCGCCGGACGGCCGCTGGCTGCTGTTCGTCACCCAAGACAAGGCCGCCGAAAAGGGCAAGCTGGGCAAACTGGCCCGCTACGTGACGGAAACGGGCTACCCGGAAGCGGACGACGAACGCACGCGCGTGGGCCGCAACATGCCGATTGCGCAAAGCCTGACACTGGCCGACCTGCGCACGGGCCAGGTGCGCGAGATCGCCTTTGACAGCCTGCCGGGCATCGCCACCGATCCGTTGGCCTCCCTGCGCGCGGAACAGAAGCTGCCGCCGTTGAAAGGCAACCGTGCCGTGCGCATCGACGCCCAGCGCGACGGCATCGCCTGGGCCGATGACGGCAGCAAGGCGGCCGTGCGCATCCGCGCCATCGACAACAAAGACGGCTGGCTCGCCAGCGTCGATCTGACCAATGGCGCCCTCGTGCCCGTGCACCGCGTCAGCGACACGGCCTGGGTCAACCGCCGTGCCGAGGAATTCGGCTGGCTGCCCGACAACGCCACCCTGTGGTATCTGTCCGAGGAAAGCGGCTACGCCCACCTGTACACGAAAACGGGCGCGGCCCCGGCACGCGCACTGACCAGCGGCCAGTGGGAAGTGAGCGCCGTCGAGTGGAGCCGCGACGGCAGGACCGCCTATTTTCTGTGCAACCGGCAGGCGCCAGGCACGTATGAAGTGTGCGCCAGCACGGCCAGGGATGGCGGCGCGCGCGAAGTCACGAATTTGAAAGGCGTGGAAAATTTCGGCCTGTCGCCCGACAACGGCAAGCTGCTGCTGCGCTATTCCACCAGCTATATGCCGGCCCAGCTGGCCACGATTTCCGTTGCCGGCGGCAAGGCGACTATCCTCACGGATACGCGCAGCGACGCCTTCAAGGCGCGCAACTGGGTCATGCCGGAACTGGTGCAAGTGCCGTCCACGCATGGCGCGGCGCCGATCTGGGCCAAGCTGTACCGGCCCGCGCAGCTGGAAGCGGGCAAGCGCTACCCTGTCGTCATGTTCGCGCACGGCGCCGGCTACCTGCAGAACGTGACCGAGCGCTATCCCGTCTACTTCCGTGAACAGATGTTTCACAACCTGCTGGTCGAGCAAGGCTACATCGTGCTCGACGTCGACTACCGCGCCTCGCTCGGCTACGGCAGCGCCTGGCGCACGGCCATCTACCGCCAGATGGGCCACCCGGAACTGGAAGATTTCATCGATGGCGCCAACTGGCTGGCGCAGCAGCACCAGGGCGACATCCGGAACGTGGGCATCTATGGCGGCAGCTATGGCGGCTTCATGAGCCTGATGGCCCTGATGCGCGCGCCGGACATCTTCAAGTCGGGCGCCGCCCTGCGCCCCGTGACGGACTGGACCACCTACAACCACGAGTACACGGCCAACATCCTGAACACGCCGGAACTCGATCCGCAAGCGTATAAAATCTCGTCGCCGATCGAATACGCGGACAAGCTGACGGGCAACCTGCTGATCGCCCACGGCATGATCGACGACAACGTGTTTTACCAGGACTCCGTGCGCCTGTCGCAGCGCCTGATCGAGCTGAAAAAGGATAACTGGGAAATGGCCAGCTACCCGATGGAGCGCCACGGCTTCGTGCAGCCGGAAGCGTGGTATGACGAATACCGCCGCATCTATCAGTTGTTCCAGCGCACGCTGAAATAAACCTCCCTGCCCGCTGTATGCGGGCATTTTTTATGCTTGAGCCCATTCAGCGGCCGCGGCGGCGTGTCCAACGATCGGTTGCACGATGTGCGGCCAGCGCGCGAATCGCGCTTGCCATTTACGCAAGCCTGGCACATGATAAGG
This sequence comes from Janthinobacterium sp. OK676, assembly GCF_900103595.1. Lineage (NCBI taxonomy): Bacteria > Pseudomonadati > Pseudomonadota > Betaproteobacteria > Burkholderiales > Oxalobacteraceae > Janthinobacterium > Janthinobacterium sp. OK676. Next base: position 62,449 of record NZ_FNHA01000017.1, on the reverse strand, counting down.
GCATGCACACATCTACCTACTCCACCCTTTTGCCACTGCTGCGCGCCGCCTGCGCCAGCGTCCTGCTGCTGGCCGCCAGCGCCTGCGGCAGCGCCCCCACGCAAGACGATGCGCCGCCCGCACCCGGCAATGCCGGCTTGCTGGCGCAAATCCAGGCGGAGGTGGGCGCCGCCGCTTGCGATTCCACGCAGCAATGTCAAACCATCGCCATCGGCGCCAAAGCTTGCGGCGGCCCCGAGCGCTACCTGGCCTGGTCCAGCAAGAACAATGACGGCAAGAAACTCAAGGCCCTGGCCCAGGCGCAAGCCGAGGCCAGCCGCAAGCAGCAGCAGGCGGACGGCATGATGTCGACCTGCTCCATCGTCACGGACCCGGGCGCCACCTGCGAAGCGGGACGCTGCGTGCTGCAAAAGAGCGCCATGGGCGGCAACGCCGCCATGTAAGGGAATGATGCGGCAACACGTCAGGACTGCAATTGCAAAGTCTTGACGATCTTGCTTTCCACCTTCTCGCCCGCGCCCGAGGTGGCATTCTTGCTCTCCTTGCGCAGCAACAATAAATGGTCGCCGCTGACGCCATACTGGCGCGTCTCGTCCGTCTTTTGCGTAAAGCTGACGACGACAAAGGCGCGCCCGCTGACGTCAAAGTGGAAACGGCTGGCCAGCGGCGTGCCATCCGCGGCGATCCACACCTCGATGCCGCCTTCAAACTTCTTCACATACTTGCGGTCTTTCTCAGGCACCTTGTCGAGCGACAAGGTAAAGCTGAGCAGGCGCGCCGGCTTGCCCTTGTAGCTGTCGACCTTTTCGCCGCTGAACACGGCTTCCTCGATCTCGCGCGACAGAGCGTCCGCCGCCGACACCATCGAGCGCAGCTCCGTCGCCTTCATTTCCCCCAGCGCAAAGCCGATCGGCGTCTTGACCTTGGGATCTTTCACCTTGGCGCGCTGCTCGGCCTCCACTTTCGCCAGCAACTCCTTGCCATAGAGCACTTGCAAGCCCGCCGGCCCGCCGTCGACGGTGACCGTGGCCTGGCCGCTGTCTTCTTCCGCCTCCTTGCCCTCGCCTTCGCGGCGCCAGCTTTTCGATTCCACCTGCGCCTTGATCGGCGTCTGCCCCTGCAGCCGCGCCAGCGCCGCATTCAGATCGGCCAGCCCATCGGCCCGCGCCACACCGCACACCACGCTGAACAAGCCGCCCAGCACCAGCCATTGCACGCCATTACGTCGCTGCATCGCCATTCCCTTCAGTTCATACAAGGATGCCAAAACACCATGTTTTGGCCATCTGTTGCATTTGAACACAGCTAGCTCTGGTCAGGTGGAAAGTCTTTCTGCTATAATTCGCCGCCTTGGCCTGGTAGCTCAGTCGGTAGAGCAGAGGATTGAAAATCCTTGTGTCGGTGGTTCGATTCCGCCCCGGGCCACCAAGAACATCATTCACGCAACGCCCACTCATCGAAGTGGGCGTTGTCGTTTTGGGGATGCACAGTCCTCGATCAGGTCGATTTCCGGCCAGCCTCTACCAAATCCCTCCCCCCGCCTGCCCCGAACGCTTCTGCAATTAACGTAAAGGACGCCAGTCACCCCTCGACGACAGCGTGTAGGTGCTGTAGGGCGGCATCAAGTATGTGCGTTGCCCACCTTGCCGTGCTATTGACCCGATAAACGCTGAATGGCGCATGAATGTCAAGGCTAAAACAAAAAGCATGTAAAAATTATATCTATTTACCGATGTTTATAAGACATGTATTATTGATAATTGTAGTGCCATAATTGTAACGCAACTGGTCATTATGCGATATTTCCTTGATCCTTGGGAAATATTTACAATAAATTAAAATTATCGGGAATTATATGAATTTGAAAAAGGTTGTTATTGCTTTAGCTTTGGCTTGTGGTGCGGCACACGCATCGGCAATGACCGTGAACGCCGACTACTCGCAGCTTGGCACCGTGTATCAAAACCTCTCGGGCATGCTGTCGAACACCCACTCCACAGGCGCGACCGATGTCACCAGCCTGTTTCAATACAACACTCAGACCGCTCTGAACTATTGGAGCAATGCGGTCCTGCTGCCATTGACGACCACCATTACTTTCAAGCTGGGCGATCTTTCGAGCCGTTCGGCAGCTGGAACCTCCATTATCGACACGACTGATGCCAATGGTCGTCCTTTAACGACGACCATCATTGTCGATAACACGGCAACCTCCTTGTTTTTGGACACAACGCCAACCGACAACTCCGAGTTCAACATCGCGTCGGTCAATGCTACACTGGGCGGCGGCAGTGTTAACATCAGCCGGTTTGGCGCTGCGAACACAACAGCCGCCTCTGGCGGGTATGATTTTCTGACGCTGATACTGCACGAGGCAGAGCACTCGCTGGGCTTTTCATCCGGTACTCAACGTTTTGACAACGTCATCAATGCAACAGGAGATATGTTGGAAATTTCCTCATCGCTTTCCGGCTTACCCGCCAGCTTTGGCGTGGCCGTCAGCGGCACCCATATTGACGGTATTGCCGACAACGGGTTCTTCAACAACACCTCGTTGGCCTTGCCAGGTTTTAATGCCGGCGAACGTGCTTTGCTGTCGGGCGTAGACATCCTGGCCGTGTGCCAGATCCAGGGCTGCACCAGCTCGCAGATCAACCTCGACCCGAGCGCAACTGTTTCTCCAGTACCGGAACCGACATCCTGGGCCATGATGATCTTGGGCCTGGCCACGGTTATCGGCTTTGGCCGCCGTCGCGCACGCCCGGCACCCAACAATGCACTGATGAGCGCCTAATGCGACGCGGCGTCCTGGCCTCCGTTTTTCTTGGTGTTTCGTTGATGGGTCATGCCACGACGCCGCTGCAATCCGACGTGTCGCTACAGCTTGTGAATGCGGATCCGCACGTCGCGATTCGCATTTACCTGGACAGGAAATTGGTTTATCAGGGCATGCCTTCACAAGGCAATGCGGGCGACTCGCCGAGCGTTCCAGTTAAGGTTGGAACGTTCTCCCTTGATAAGTTGACGCGACATACGATTATTGCGGAAGTCGTCGGCTCTCCCATAAAGTCGCAGGTGGAGTGGGCACCCAACAGTATGTCATCTAGCTGGGCCGTTATCTCCTACTATCGTGGTCGGGAAAAGCCTGCGGAACCGGCTTTTTTTGGCATCGCGTTTCAAAAAGAGGCTTACAAGACGAAATAAGCAGCGACGGCTATCGCTACTAGCGGTGCACTGCAACTTAGCATGGCCATCTATGCCAATCAGACTGCGCTCGGGCACGCCTATCGCGTCATCGCGTAGGGCTTGCCCCCCTGTATCGGTGGTTCGATTCCGCCCCGGGCCACCAAGAATTCAGCAGGACATAGTAAAAAGCCAACCTTCGGGTTGGCGTTGTGCGTATGCGCTATACCGCACAGTAACATCGGCCATCTCGGCCTATCCTGTTGTCATATAACAGGGAGATATCGCATGCTCAAGATTGCTCTGCTGGTGGCCCTGCTGGGCCTGGTTCTATTGTTCGCGGTCCGCCCCGTGCGCCGCGCCCTGCTTACGCCGCACGTGCTGGCCCTGTTCAAGCGCATCCTGCCCAGCATGTCCGACACGGAACGCGACGCCCTCGAGGCGGGCACCACGTGGTGGGATGCGGAGCTGTTTTCCGGCAAGCCCGACTGGTCCAGGCTGCTGGGCTATGGACGCGCCTCGCTCACGGCCGAGGAACGCCATTTTCTCGACCACGACGTCGAGCGGCTGTGCGAACTGGTCGATGACTGGGACACGCAGCAGACGCAGGATTTGCCGCCCCAGGCCTGGGACTACCTGAAGGCGCAAGGCTTTCTCGGCATGATCATCCCCAGGCAATACGGCGGCAAGCAGTTCTCCGCCTATATGCATTCTCAAGTGGTGATGAAGCTGTCGAGCCGCTGCTCGGCGCTGGCCGTGACCGTGATGGTGCCCAATTCGCTGGGGCCGGCCGAACTGCTGCTGCACTACGGCACCGAAGAACAGAAAAACCATTATCTGCCGCGCCTGGCCGCCGGCACCGAGATTCCCTGCTTTGCCCTGACCAGCCCGTACGCGGGTTCCGACGCGGCCGCCATTCCCGACCTGGGCGTGGTCTGCATGGGCGTGCATGAGGGGCGTCCTGCCCTGGGTTTCCGCCTCACGTGGAACAAGCGCTACATCACCCTGGCGCCCGTGGCGACCTTGCTGGGCCTGGCTTTCCAGACCAGCGACCCCGAGCATCTGCTGTCCGGCAACGATGCGCCCGGCATCACCTGCGCGCTGATCCCCGCCAGCCACGACGGCGTGGTGATCGGCCGGCGCCACCATCCCTTGAACGCCGCCTTCCAGAACGGCCCCACGTCGGGCAACGATGTGTTCATTCCCATCGACTGGGTCATCGGCGGCCAGGCGCAGGTGGGCAAAGGCTGGCGCATGCTGATGGAGTGCCTGGCGGCCGGGCGCGCCATTTCGCTGCCCTCGTCCAGCGTGGGCATGGGCAAGATGGCCGTGCGCGGCACCGGTGCGTATGCGGCCGTGCGGCGCCAGTTCAACATGCCGATCGGCAAGTTCGAGGGGGTGCAGGAAGCGCTGGCCCGCATGGGCGCCAACCTGTACCTGATGGATGCGGCGCGCACCCTGGCCGCGCACGCCGTCGACCTGGGCGAAAAGCCGGCCGTCATTTCCGCCATCGTCAAATACCACGTCACGGAACGGGGACGCGCGCTCGTCAATGACGGCATGGATATCCTCGGCGGCAAGGGCATCTGTGTGGGACCCAACAATTTCCTGGCCAGCGCCTATCAGCAAATCCCCATCGCCATTACCGTCGAAGGCGCCAACATCCTCACGCGCAGCCTGATCATCTTCGGCCAGGGCGCCATCCGCGCGCATCCGTATGTGCTCAGGGAAATGGCCGCCGTCCAGGAAAACGATGGCCGCAAAGCCTTGCGCGATTTCGATGCCGCCTTCTTTGGCCATGTCGGCTTTGTACTGGGCAACCTGGCCAGGGGCTTGTGGTACGGACTGGGCGGCGCGCGCCTGGCGGCAGCACCCGACGCCGGCGCGCCCGCACTGGCGCCCTACTACCGCGCCCTGACGCGGCTGTCGACGGCGTTTGCCGTCATGACGGATATGTCTATGTTCGTGCTCGGAGGCGAACTCAAGCGTCGCGAGCGCCTGTCCGCCCGGCTGGGCGACGTGCTGGCGCAGCTGTACCTGGCGTCGTCCGTGCTCAAGCGCTACGAAGACGATGGCCGTTTCGCCGCCGACCTGCCCTATGTGCACTGGTCGCTGCAGGATGCGCTGGTCAAGGCGCAGCAGGGCTTGACGGGCGTATTCGACAATTTCCCCGCGCGCGTGCTGGCCGTGCTGCTGCGCACCTTGCTGTTCCCGTTTGGCCTGCCCCATCGCCCGCCATCCGACGAACTGGGCAGCGAGGTGGCGCTGGCCCTGCAAACGCCGGGCGCCGACCGCGAGCGCCTGCTGGGCGACGGCCACGTCGCCAGCGAAAGCAGCGATCCCGTGGCCTGCGCCGAGCGGGCACTAGTACTGCTGCCCGACGTCCTGCACATCGAAAAGCGCCTGAAAGACACGCCCGAAGGCGCGGCCCTGCGGCACCTGCCGCAAAGCCTGTCCGCCATGCAGCAGTGGCTGGCCGCAGCCAAGGCGGCGGGCTCGGTCAGCTGCCAGGAGCACAACACCTTGCTCGACTATGCGCGCCTGGTCGATGGCTTGATACAGGTCGACGATTTTCCCGCCGCTGCGGGGCAGCCGACACACTTGCCGGTACACGGGGCCGATATCAACAGCCGCGCAGCCTAGGCCAGATTGCGACCTATACTGAATTGAGCGGGTGCTGTGCCCGCTCTTTGCAGAAAGGAGTCGATCATGACGCGCAAATTCATCGATTGCCGGGAATTTCCAAGCGACACGCATTGCTCGGTGGCCATCTCGGCCGACAGCGAGGAAGAGCTATTGGGCATTGCCGTGGAGCATGCTGTCTCGGTACACCATCACCAGGACACGCCGGAACTGCGCCAGCAGCTGCGTCAACTGTTCAAGGATGGCATGCCGCCCGAACACCTGCCCATGACGGGACAGGCCGGCAGCAGTGGGGCCGCGCACGCGCACTAGCCTGCCAGGGCTTGCGCCGGTTTCTGCCCGCGCAAGCCCGGCACGAGCGGCACCAGCGCCGCAGGCACGACGATCACCGGCAGCCAGACGGCACCGGATGCAAATCCTTTGACCCAAGGCAAGGCAATCTGGCGCCGGCCCGCCTACAATCGCCGGCTTTGCCCCTCGCCCATGCGCCACGCTCCCGAACTTCTCCTGCCTGCCGGCTCCCTGGCCAAGATGCATGCCGCCTTCGACTATGGCGCCGACGCCGTCTACGCGGGCCAGCCGCGCTACAGCTTGCGCGTGCGCAATAATGACTTTTCGACCTTGCAAGCCTTGCAGGAGGGCATCAATGGCGCCCATGCGCGCGGCAAGCAGTTCTTTGTCGCCAGCAATATCTTCGCCCACAACGCCAAGCTGAAAACGTATTTGCGCGACATGGAACCGGTGATCGCCATGCGCCCGGACGCGCTGATCATGGCCGACCCGGGCCTGATCATGATGGTGCGCGACAAGTGGCCGGACGTCCCCGTGCACTTGTCCGTGCAGGCGAACGCCGTCAACTGGGCCGACGTCAAATTCTGGCACCGCATGGGTTTGACGCGCGTGATTCTGTCGCGCGAACTGTCGCTCGACGAGATCGAGGAAATCCGCCAGCGCTGCCCGGAAATGGAACTGGAAGTCTTCGTCCACGGCGCCCTGTGCATCGCCTATTCGGGCCGCTGCCTGCTGTCCGGCTATTTCAACCACCGCGACCCGAACCAGGGCACCTGCACGAATTCCTGCCGCTGGGATTACAAGGTGAAAAACGCCACGGAAGACGCCAGCGGCGACCTGGGCGGCATGCAGGTGGTGCCGCTGGAATTCCACCAGGCGCTGGCCGAGGCCGACAACAACGCGTTTTCCGCCCTGCACCAGCAGCCGCGCCACCCGCTGGCCGACCAGCCCTATCTGATAGAGGAAGCCCAGCGCCCGGGCCAGCTGATGCCGATACTCGAAGACGAGCACGGCACTTACATCATGAATTCGAAGGACTTGCGCGCCGTCGAACACATCGAGCGCCTCGTGAAAATCGGCGTCGACTCGCTCAAGGTCGAGGGCCGCACCAAGTCGCTGTACTACGCGGCGCGCACGGCGCAAGTCTACCGTCAGGCCATCGATGACGCCGTCGCGGGCCGCCCTTTCGACATCGGCCTGCTGGGCCAGCTGCAAGGCCTGGCCAACCGCGGCTACACGGACGGTTTCTATCAACGCCACCACACGCAGGCGCACCAGAACTACATGCGCGGCGCGTCCGAGGCGGATCGCAGCCAGTATGTGGGCGACGTGCTGGGCGTGACGGACGGCTGGGCCAGGGTGGAAGTGAAAAACCGCTTTGCCGTGGGCGACCGCATCGAGGCCGTGCATCCGGGCGGCAACCGCGACGTCACCATTACCCGCATGCTGGCCGATGACGGCAGCGACATCCAGGTGGCGCCCGGCAGCGGCCACTTCGTGCACATCGAACTCGACGGCGCTCTCGACAAAGCCTTGCTGGCCCGTTATTTGTAACCGCCAGTCTGCCGCATCAGGTAGCGTAGCAGTTTCCAAGTGTTTGATTTGACAAGAAAAAATCCAGCTGCTACTACCTAAATAATTTGTTTAGGCTTCAACATTGCTATACGATACGGCCACCCGCGCCCGGGGGCCTGATCGGCATCCCGTGCGTCCCTGACACGTTCACCGGAATCCCCGATGCCACCTGCCACACCCGCCCTGATCACCAATGACGCCGTCGTCCTCGGCCTGCTCGCCATGACCCTGGGAGCCGTCTTCTGGAGCGCCTCGCGCCCCGACGGCTTCTGGAAAAAGTTCTACACGTATATCCCGTCCCTGCTGATGTGCTATCTGATCCCGGCCTTGCTGAACACCTTCGGCATCATCGACGGCAACGCCTCCGGCCTGTACGCCGTGGCGCGCGACTACCTGCTGCCCAGCGCGCTGGTCCTGTTGTGCGTGGCCATCGATTTCGGCGGCATCATCCGTCTGGGGCCCAAGGCCATCATCATGTTCCTGACGGGCACCCTGGGCGTGATGCTGGGCGCCCTCGTCTCGTTCGAAGCGCTGCGTTTGATCCACCCGGAAACGGTGGCCGGCGACACCTGGCGCGGCATGACGACTGTCGCGGGCTCGTGGATAGGCGGCGGCGCCAACCAGGCGGCCATGAAGGAAGTGTTTGAAGTGGACGCCACCCTGTTTGGCCAGTTCGTCGCCGTCGACGTGCTGGTGGCCAACGTCTGGACGGCCGTGCTGCTGTTCCTGGCCGGCCGCGCGGGCGTTTTCGACCGCTGGACGGGTGCCGATTTGTCCGCCATCAACGCGCTCAAGGACAGCATCGAAAGCTACCGCGCCCAGCACGCGCGCGTGGCCAACCTGACCGATATCATGATCATCCTCGGCGTGGGCCTGGGCGTGACGGGCCTGTCGCACTTCCTCGCCGGCCCCATCATCAGCTGGATCAGCACCCTGCCCGCCGAGTGGCGCTTGCAGGACTACAGCCTGACGTCGAACTTCTTCTGGATCGTCGTGCTCGCCACCACCTTCGGCCTGCTGCTGAGCTTTACCCGGGCGCGCAGCCTGGAAGGCGCGGGCGCCTCGACCATCGGTTCGGCCATGCTGTACGTGCTGGTGGCCACGATCGGCATGCACATGGACTTGAAAGCCCTGTTCGACAAACCTTTCCTGTTCCTGCTGGGCCTGATCTGGATCGCCGTGCATGGCGGCCTGATGCTGCTCGTCGCCAAGCTGATCCGCGCCCCCCTGTTCTTCATGGCCGTCGGGTCGCAAGCGAACATCGGCGGCGCCGCCTCGGCCCCCGTCATCGCCAGCGCCTTCCACCCGGCCCTGGCCCCCGTCGGTGTGCTGCTGGCCGTGCTCGGCTATGCGCTGGGCACCTATGGCGCCTACATCACGGGCTTGATCCTGCGCGGCATGGCGGGGTGATCCCTTTCCTGGCTTGTCCAGCCAGGCACGCAAGAATGACACCAACGCCAGCCTTCGGGCTGGCGTTGTCGTTTACGGCTCGCCTCGGCAGCAGCGTCTTAAAAAATCCCCACAATGTAGCAGAAACCCCTCAAAACCAAATTTCCGCACCATTTTTGTGCAAAATCTGCGATGATAGTTGCCCAAATAACCGATTACCTCCATGGAATTCTGATGAAATACGCATCTGCCCACGAGTATGTCCAGCATGTCGCCGCACGCAATCCAGGTCAACCCGAGTTTCTGCAAGCCGTCACCGAAGTCATGGAGAGCTTGTGGCCGTTCCTGGAGCAGCACCCGAAATACGCGGAACAAGGCTTGCTGGAACGCTTGATCGAGCCGGAGCGCGTGGTGATGTTCCGCGTGTCGTGGGTCGATGACCATGGGCAAGTACAAGTCAACCGCGGCTACCGCATCCAGCACAGCATGGCCATCGGACCGTACAAGGGCGGCATCCGCTTCCACCCTTCCGTCACCCTGTCCGTGTTGAAATTCCTCGCCTTCGAGCAGACATTCAAGAATGCGCTGACGACCTTGCCGATGGGCGGCGGCAAGGGCGGTTCCGACTTCGATCCGAAGGGCAAGAGCCCGGGCGAAGTGATGCGCTTCTGCCAGGCCTTCGTGAGCGAACTGTTCCGCCACGTGGGATCGGACACGGACGTGCCGGCCGGCGACATCGGCGTGGGCGGGCGCGAAGTCGGTTATATGGCCGGCATGATGAAAAAGCTCAGCAACCGCGCCGACTGCGTGTTTACGGGCAAGGGCGCCAGCTTCGGCGGCTCGCTGATGCGTCCGGAAGCGACGGGCTACGGCACCGTGTATTTTGCGCAGGAAATGCTGAAAACGCGGGGCCGCTCGTTCGAAGGCATGCGCGTGTCCGTCTCCGGTTCGGGCAACGTGGCGCAGTATGCGGTGGAAAAAGCCATGGCCATGGGCGCGAAAGTCATCACCGTCTCCGATTCGAGCGGCACCGTCATCGACGAGGCAGGCTTTACGCCGGAAAAGCTGGCCATCCTGATGGAGGTCAAGAACCATTTGTATGGCCGGGTCAGCGATTACGCCGCGCGCACAGGCGTGCGCTTCGAGGCGGGCGTGTCGCCATGGCATGTGCCGGTCGACATCGCCCTGCCCTGCGCCACGCAAAATGAATTGCACATCGACGATGCGCGCACCCTGATCGCCAATGGCGTGCAATGCGTGGCCGAAGGTGCCAACATGCCCACCACCATCGAAGCGGCGAAAGCGTTCGAAGCGGCCGGCGTGCTGTACGCGCCGGGCAAGGCCAGCAACGCGGGCGGCGTGGCGACTTCCGGCCTGGAAATGAGCCAGAACGCGGCCAGAATTTCCTGGCCGCGCGAGGAAGTCGATGCGCGTTTGCTGCAGATCATGCAAGGCATCCACGCCGCATGCAAGCAATACGGCACGCGCGCCGATGGTTCCGTCAGCTATGTCGATGGCGCCAATATCGCCGGTTTCGTGAAAGTGGCCGATGCGATGCTGGCGCAGGGCGTGATCTGACCGCAATTCGGATGAAGCGTAGGTCGGATTAGGTTCGAAGAACCGTAATCCGACGCCATCGTTGGCACGGCCGGTGGTGGTGTCGGATTACGGCGCCTTGCGCCTAATCCGACCTACGCCGACCTACAACATCTCAGGTTTCATCAGGCTCTTGCGGCTGATGGTGCGGCCCGATACCATGAACTCGCCGTTGCCACGGTAGTAGGTCGGATTAGCGCGCAAGCGCGTAATCCGACGCCATCGTTGGCATGGCCGGTGGTGGTGTCGGATTACGGCGCCTTGCGCCTGATCCGACCTACGCGGACCTACAACATCTCAGGTTTCATCAGGCTCTTGCGGCTGATGGTGCGGCCCGATACCATGAACTCGCCGTTGCCACGGTAGTAGGTCGGATTAGCGCGCAAGCGCGTAATCCGACGCCATCGTTGGCATGGCCGGTGGTGGTGTCGGATTACGGCGCCTTGCGCCTAATCCGACCTACGCCGACCTACGCCGACCTACAACATCTCGGGTTTCATCAGGCTCTTGCGGCTGATGGTGCGGCCCGATACCATGAACTCGCCGTTGCCACGGTAGTGCAGGGTTTCCGGTAGCTTGGGCGAGGTGGCCACGTGGGCTTTCACGCACTCGAAGATGAAGAAGCCGCCCTTCGGATTGCCCGCCACCTGGGCCAGCTTGCATTCGAAGTTGGCGTAGCACTCGGCGATCAGGGGCGCGCCTACCTGTTCGGCTGGCTGCGGCGTCAGGCCGAAGGCCATGAATTTGTCCGTGTCTTCGCCGCTGCAATTGCCGATGGCAACGACCTGGTCGACCATGTCGGCCGTGGGCAGGTTGATCACACACTCCATGCTGCGCTTGATCATTTCATAGCTGTGGTTCGCATCGGAAATGAAGCAGCCGAGCAAGGATGGCGTCAATTCCATCGGCATGTGCCAGGCCATGGTCATGACGTCGCTTTCGCCCTTCCACGTTGAACTGACGAGCACCACGGGCCCCGGTTCGAGGAAGCGCCGGATATCGGCGACGGGATAATCTTCTTTGTGGTAATTTTTCATCTGGTCTCCAGGACGCGGTACGCCATAGCATAGACCAACGGCGCCTTGCCGGGCGCGCGGCTGGCCGGCGGCGGCGTGTCATCGGCACCGCGTCGTGTGCCGTTCATCGCAAATTTCTCCCTCTTGGAGATATTGCAACATAGAATACACTGATCAACTACTCAAGGAAACCGCCATGCGTCCTCTGTTCCTGTTGTCAGTCCTGTCCCTCGCCTGCCTCTCGACCCTCGCGCATGCCGACGAGCAAACCCGCACGGTAGCCGCCTTCAACGCCATCGACATCCGCGGCCCCATCAGCATCGAAGTGGAATCGGGCAAGGAGCAAAGCCTGCTGCTGCGCGGCGACCAGAAATTCCTCAGCGGCGTCATTACGGAAGTGGTCGATGGCGAGCTGAAAATTTCCATGAAGGACAAGGATATCAAGAAGACAGAGGGCGACCCGCGCGTCATCATCACCATGCCCACCTTGCGCAAGCTGATCGCGGAAGGCGCGGGCGAAAAGATATTGACCAAGCTCAATGGCCCAAGAGTCGACATCAGCTACAAGGGCGCGGGCCGCCTGGCCGCCGATGGCCAGGTCGACTGGCTGCGCCTGAAGGCGCAAGGCGTGGGCGAAGTGGATACGAAAGCCTTGCTGGCGAAAAACGTCGACGTCAATTTCGACGGCATCGGCTCCGTCAAGGTGTATTCCTCGGGCGAACTGAACGCCGTCGTGCGCGGCATGGGCGAACTGACCTATTACGGCAAGCCGAAGATCGTGCACAAGTCGATCGCCGGCATCGGCAGCGTCAATGCCGCCAAATAAGATTTTTCCATAAAAAAGGCCATCAGGCCACAGGAGACCGCATGACCGCAACACAAGATACCCAAGATACCGAAGCGCCGCTGGTGCTACGCGAGGAGCACGACGGCCTCGTCACCCTGCGGCTGAACCGCCCCCTGCAATTCAATGCCCTGTCCGAAACCATGCTGGCCGCGCTGCAGGAAGCGTTCGATGCCATCGCGCAACAGCCGCACGTGCGCTGCGTCGTGCTGGCCGCCGAAGGCAAGGCTTTTTGCGCGGGTCACGATTTGCGCCAGATGCAAGCCACGCGCCGGCTTGCGTATTATCAAACCCTGTTCGCGCAATGCTCGCGCGTGATGCAAGCCATTCAAACCTTGCCCGTGCCCGTGATTGCCCGCGTGCACGGCATCGCCACGGCGGCCGGCTGCCAATTGGTCGCCAGCTGCGACCTGGCCGTGGCGGGCGCGTCCGCCCGCTTTGCCGTGTCCGGCATCAACGTGGGCCTGTTCTGCGCCACGCCATCGGTCGCCCTGTCGCGCAATGTGTCGCCCAAGCGGGCCTTCGACATGCTGGTGACGGGCCGCTTCATCGACGCCGACACGGCCGCCGACTGGGGCCTGATCAATGAAACGGTGGCCGACGCGGCGCTCGACGACGCCGTGGCGCGCCTGGCGCAGCAGATCATGGCGAAAAGCCCGACGGCCATCCGCTACGGCAAGCAGATGTTCTACCGGCAGCGCCAGCTGCCGCTGGACGATGCATACGCGTATGCGGGCGACGTGATGGCGCGCAATATGATGGAAGAGGATGCGGACGAAGGCGTGAGCGCCTTTTTAGAAAAGCGGCCGCCCAGCTGGGCGACCGTCAAGTAGCTTAACGCTGTTCTTTCATCTGCTGCTGGACGGAAAGGCTCAAGGTACCCAGGTCTTCCTTGCCCAGCATCGGCAATTGCGCCAGCAGGTTGGCCAGGGCGGAACTGCCCGTCACGTCCAGCTCGGATGACTGCACCAGCACCGTGCCGGCGCCCGTGAAGTCGATCTGCTTTTCCTCGCCCGACAGGGTAAAGCCCGTGAGCGCGCCGGCGGCCGAGGCCCAGCCCTGCACGTGAGCGTAATCGTAGTGATACGAAGGGCTGGGGCAATCGGCCCAGCCCAGCACGGCCTGCTCGTCCACGCGGCACGGCAACTCGAGGAAATGCACGGGGCCGTTCGACGAAGCGATGACTTTACCGGTGCCTATCATCGTCAGGTAGCCGGGCAAGGTCGATTCCTGGCAAATCACATCCTTCGTGAAACCCAGCAGGTTTTTCGCCCGGATGGTCATGTTGGCGTTGTCCAGGTCGTAGCACGCCAGGTCGTTGCCGTTGTCGCCCAAAATCAATTGCCCCTGCCCTTGCGCGACGACAAAGTGGTGCACGTATTTCGGCGCATTGAAGGCGTTGCGCACGATCAGGTCGAGCACGCTGCTGCCCATGGCTTCGAAGCGCAGCTCGCCATAGAAGGCGATCATCTTGCCCTTGCGAATGAAGATCTGTTCCTTGACGTCGATGACATACGAAAAGCGGTTCAGGTTATCGTTCTTCGGCAAGGTATCGGGGTTGTAAATCGTCATGGCTTACCTTTCGCTCGCTTGGATGTAGACCGTGCCCTGGCCCGTGAACTTCACCTGGTACGATTCGCCGGACGCCTGGCCGACGAAAGTTTTCCAGTTCAAGTCCGTGACGATGGTCGAGCTCAGCTGCCCCGTGTGGCCGATATACGCTTGCGGGTCGACAAACACGGGCACGTCCGGCGTGACGGGCAAGCCGATGGCGTTGCCGTCCGACAAAATCGCCACTTCGCCCGTGCCTTGCAATGTGGTGGTAAACAAGCCCTGGCCCGAGGCCATGCCGCGCACCACGCCCTGCACGCCACCCTGGTTGCCGAGAAACATGGTGCCGGCCGTCAGGCGCGCATCGAAGGCCAGCAGGGAATCGCTTTCCACGTAAAACGTGTCGCCGCGCACGGGGACGATGGTGACGAACAGGCCGCCCTGCGCGTAAAACACGCTGCCCGTGCCGCGCGCCGACATCATGGCGTAGCCTTCGTTCGTGACGGCGCGCATGGCCAGGCTTTGCACGCCCTGGCCGGCCAGGAAGGAGCGGCTGAACGCCACGTCGCCCTGGTACGACACCATGGCGCCCTTGCGCGCGAACACTTCTTCATTGCCGAGTTTGACCTCAAGCATCTTTTCATTGATCTGCTGATAGACAGGCATCGCGGGTCCTCGCTAACTTAACGTTCGGCGGGCTGGATGAACACCACGCCCTGGCCTGTAAATTTGTGCTGGTACGATTCGCCCGAGCTCTGGCCGATCATCGTGCGCCAGTTGACGTCGAAAACGAATTCCTGGCGGATATCGCCCTTGAAGCCGACGAAGGCGTCCGGGTCCACGCGCAGCGGGTGCGCCGGCGTCACTTCCAGCATGATCAGGTTGCCGCGCGAAATGACGGCCAGGTTGCCGTGGCCTTCGACGGTGGTGGAAAACAGGCCCTGGCCCGAGCTGGCGCCGCGCAGGCCCGCAAAGCTGGTGCCCGTCTTCAGGCCCGTGTCGTAGGCCAGCAGGCTGCTGCTTTCGATGGTCAGCTTTTCGCCGGCCAGCGCCATGACGGTGATCTCGGCCGCATTCTGCGCGAAAAACACGGTGCCCGTGCCGCCAGCCTGCATCAGATGCATGCCTTCGTTCGTCACCTTGCGCTTGAGCGCGCCAAAGATGCCCTCGCCGCCGAGCAGGGACTTTTCAAATTTGATGCTGCCCGTATAGGCGACCATCGCGCCGGCAATCGCCAGCACTTTTTCATCCTGCAGGCGCACTTCCAGCAGGCGGTCGGTATTGGTGCGGAAACTGGTCACGCGCGACTCCCCAAGTATGCCAGGCCACAAAGCCTTGGCCAGCCGACAAGATACCGGTGGCCTTACCGCCATGCAAGTGCTATTCCTCCCGAACGGGGGTCTCCATTAAAAAAAGGCTATGTCACCGTCAGATGTGGGAATGCGCCCAGTGTTGCCTTCAATAACGTTTCAGGCGAACGGATGCGCCTGGCATCGAGTATCCAGCGCCATCCCAGATAGTTCGGCAGATAGCGCGTCGCCACGCCATGAAACGGACCCAGCCATTGTCGCAATCGGCTGTGATACGCATTGACGTTCTGCACGTGGGCGGCGCCCTGTACACGGATGCCGGCGCGCAAGTTGACGGCCTGGTGGCTGATACGAGCTTCCCTCGCAAAAGCCCGGTAGGCGGCATGGCTGTCGGTCACCAGCAGCAGGTCCTTGTCGATGACAGGCAACAGGCAGCGATGCAGCCTTTGCCCGTGACGAAATCGAGCGTCTGCCCCGTGCGGTCGCGCGCCACCAGGATGCAGACCTGTTCATTGGAAATGCCGCTCTTGTGGGCATGGCCGCCCCGGCGGCGGGCCGGACGCGTCATTTTCTTGGCTCCCTTTTCCGATTCCAGCAGATACAGCTCGTCGGCTTCGGCGATGCCGTGCAGGCCGTGCGGCCGGTCCGTCCTTGCCAGCGATAAAAACCGGTGGCGCCAGCGAAAGGTGGTGTTGCGGTGCACGCCCAGCTGCAATGCCGCCTTGCGCACGGAATCCGATGCCAGCAGGCAATCGGCGTAGTCGAGCCACAGCGCCTTGTGGCGCAAGCGGGCCAGCGGCGTGCCGGTGAGCGCATTGAAGGTGCGCCCGCAGGGAACGCAGCGGTAGCGCTGCAAGCCGTGCGCATGGCCGTGCCGGTGCAAGTGCGCCGAGTGGCAGGCGGGACAGGCCAATCGCGGCTGGGCCACACTTTCCAGCAGCGCGATGGTCGCGTCGTGTGGAGAGTTGCCATGCAGCAGGGCAATGCCTGCCTGCCGCTGGCGTTGGCTCAACCGGGCAAACTGCGCAATCAAAGTAATCCATTCGGCTGGCCGCATGATTGGCTCCCGCAGAGTGAGTATGCAGAGTCAGACAGCACGGCCACAGGAAGATTCCGGCATTTTCCCTATTTATCGATGACAGAGCCTAAAAAAAAAGGCGTGCCCGGAGGCACGCCTTGTGTTCACCCAATGAACGGTTTACTCGGCCAGTACCGGCTTGGCGCCGCGCGCGTTCTGGAACAGCGGCACGGGATCATTGGTATTGACCTCGACCACCGTCACGCCCTGCACCACGCCAGCGACCTGGTAGCCGACGGCGCCCAGGTGGCGCTTGCCTTCGGCCAGGTTGGACCAGCTCAGCGACACGGACGCGGTGCCCCCCATGAAGGCCGTGCCCGGCATCAGCGCCTTGAAGCTGCCGTTGTTCAAGCCCGGCGCCAGCACCCACGACGACAAGGTGTAGTCGGCCTGGCCGTTTTGCGGCGCAAAGCCGATCACGCACACCTTGTAGGTGCCGGCGGCGGGCAGACGCAGTTCCACCTGCTCATTGGAACTTTCATTGCCGCTGCTGCCGACGAGCACATTGGCGGCGTTGTAGACCTCCATGTCCATGTCGGTATTCGCGCCGCCCGTCGTTTCCGTGTCGTAGGTGGCAAAGCGCGCCGCCAGGGTGCCGGCCGGGACCACCACGTTGTGCACGTTCACGCCCGTCGCGCCGCCCGCCTTGCAGGCAGCCGATGCGGCAGCGCCCGTCACCGCCTGGCCGATCGTGCGCGTCTGGCGCACGGCTTCGACGAGACCCGACTTGACGCCCACCAGCGCGCCCGTGAAGCCCGTGCCCAGGGTCAGCACCTTGCTGCCCGTGGCCGCTTCGCTGCTGACGAGCGGAATGGCGGCCAGCGAGGTGCCGCGCGCCGTCAGCGGGCTGCGCACCGTGTGCGTGCCATCCGTCCAGCTCAGGGCGCCGTAGGTCCAGGTATTGGCCGGCGCCGTGGTGCGCGTCAGCTTGACCTGGTACTGGCCCTTGGCGCCCGGCGCCAGGCTCAAGCTCGTTGGCGTCACCGCCACCGTGTAGCCGGGCAGGCTGGCCGAGACGTTGTAGACGGCGCTGCTGGCGCCCACGTTGGTCACCGTGCGCGTCAGCACTTGCGTGCCCAGCACGTTGGCCGCCGTCAGCGACGCCAGGTTCAGGTTGTAGGCAGGAATGGTGCCGACGGCCTGGCACGTGGCGGGACTGTAGACCTTCAGGTTCAGGCCGCACAGGAAGCGCGCATAGTCGATTTCCGACACGTCGTACACGAGGCCGGGATCGGCCGCGCTGTTCGGCGCGATGTGGCCGGCGCCCTGGCCCCATGGCAGCTGGCCCGAGTTCTTCGCCGTGGCATCCCACGACACGGAACCGTTCAAGCCATCGGGATACGTGCTGAACGCCGTCGTCATCAGCGCCGACTTGATGGCCGCGGGCGACCAGCCCGGATGCTGCTGCTTGAGCAGGGCCGCCACGCCGGCCACGTGCGGGCTGGCCATCGAGGTGCCGGAATAGAAATCCCACTCCGCCACGGGCGCCACGCCGCCGGCCGCCACGGCATCGCGCTGCGCCGGGGTCAGGTCGGCCGTCACGCCGGCGAGGATGTTGGTGCCGGGCGCCGACAGGTCGGGTTTGAGGATGTTCGCGTTGGCCACGTTCGGCCCGCGCGAGGAACGGTCGCTGACGATAGGCGCCTGCACCGTCGTGTCGGCGATCGTATGGATTTCGTCCAATGCCGCCGTGCCGTCCGGATTGGACGCCATGAAAGCCTTCAGCGCGTCGCCCTGCGCCTGCGCCAGGTGGACCGTCGACAGCGTGTGCGCCTGGTTGATGATGGTGTTGGCGCCGCCGGCCACGTTGGCGATGACCACGCCCGCCGCGCCCGCCGTCCTGGCATTCGCGCTCTTGTTGACCAGCACGTTGCCGCCACGGTCGCACACGAGTATCTTGCCCGCCACTTTCGCCGGGTCCAGATAAGCGGAGGTGGCATCGGCCCCGCCGAAGCAGCGCAGCAAATTGAGGTCCGTCGGCAAGACGCCGGCCAGGCCCGCGTCGCGCGAGCGGATCAGCGGCAGCGCCGGCGTCTTCGCATTGCTCGATGCGCCTTCCAGCCTGGTGCCGTTGCTGAGGATGACATTGCCCGCGTACAAACGGTTGTGCGTGGAATTGGCCACCGTCGCCAGCCACGGGCTGATGTGCGAGACGGGCGCCGGCACGTCGGGAGCCGGCGTGGATGGACCGGAATTGCCGCCGGACGTGGCGACAAACACGCCGGCCGCCGCCGCGCCGAGGAAGGCGACTTCCGTCGGTTCGTCGAAGGCGCCGCCACCGGCGTTCGGGCCGATGGAGAAGTTGATGACGTTGACGCCATCCTTGACCGCCTGGTCGATGGCGGCCACGCTGTCGGCCGTGGCGCAACCGTTGCGGCCCGTCGATGCGGCCGTCCAGCACACTTTATAGGCGGCGATGCGGGCGCGCGGCGCCATGCCCGAGGCCTTGCCCAGCGACACGCCGTTCGAGGTGGCCAGGGCGCCATTGTTGCCGCCGGCCGTGGACGCCGTGTGCGTGCCATGGCCGCCGTGCCCCGTCAGCCCGGCGACGGAATCGCGCGGCGACAGGAATTCCGTCCAGTGCAGCGCCGACGTGGAGGCGCGGTAGTAGCGCGCGCCGATCAGCTTGTTGTTGCAATTCTCGGCGCTAAAACCTTCGCCCGTCTGGCACGTGCCTTGCCAGCTGGCCGGCGGCGCGCCGTACACGACATTGCTGCCGCTGTGGCTGGGCACGCCGTTCTCGTCGAGGCGGTCGGCAAAGGCCGTGTTCTCGGGCCAGATGCCGCTGTCGACGATGCCGATGATGATGTCTTCGCCCGCGTGCGCCTTGCCGCCCAGTTGTTCCCACAGGCCGCCCGGCTTGTCCAGGCCCAGGAAGGTGGGCGTGTAGCTGGTGTCGAGCTGCAGGATGGAGTCGGCGCTGATGCTGGCCACGCCGCTGTTTTTCTTCAGGGCCCGCACTTCATCGTCCGTCAGCAAGGCGGAAAAGCCGTTGAAGACGACGCTGTACTGGTGCGTGATTTCAGCCGCGCTGACGGTGCCGGCCACGGCGGCCTGCCTGGTGTCGAGGTAGCTCAGGTAGGCCTGCACATCGGCGGCGCCCACGTTGATGCGTGTGCCCGGGGCCGGCTTGGTGGCGGCCAGGCCGTCGACCTGGCCCGTGTAGGTGGCGGCCGGCTTGTCGACCAGCTGCACGATGTAGGAGCGGCGTTCCTGCGCCTGCGCCGCTTGCGCCAGGCTGGCGGCCAGCAGGAGGATGCCAAGAGGGACGGGACGTAGTTTCATCTCACGCTCCTTGCACGTTGGAAGCGGCAAACTTGACGGCGCGGCGGCGCGACAGCATGCCGATGGCGCCCAGGCCGGCCAGCAGCAGCATGTAGGTCGACGGTTCCGGCACGGCGCTGACGTTGATATTGTCGAGCGCAAACTGGCCCTGGTTAAAGGCGGGGAAGTCGATGGAATTGCTGCACGCGCCAGTGTCATTGAAAATGCAGGCGTTGAAGGTCAGGCCCGTGAAGGAATAGTTGCTGAAGCCGCCCAGCAGGGAAGCGCTCTGGAAATGGTAATTGCCGTCGCTGCCTTGGCCCGGGAACGCCAGCGAGGTGCTGATCACCTGGCCGTTGCTGAGGGTGCCGCTCAGCTGCAGCTGGCCCCACTGCATGTTGGGCAAGCCGGAGACGGGCGCAATGAAGGAATAGTCGAAACCGGCCAGACTGAACGCCTGGCGGTCGGCACGCGCGAAATTCACGCCGCCATCGTTGAGGATGGCCAGGTAGTTGCCGGTGGCGCCCTGCGGGCAGGCGGCGATATCGCACGACGAACCCACGCGGCCATCGAGGATGGCGCCCACGCCGCTGACGCCGCCGCCGGCCGCCGTGGTCGGATCGGCCACGAACAGCAGGTTGTAGCTCGACGTATTGAGCGTCTGGCCGCTTTCATACACGTCGGGGCGCAGCGAGTCGAAGGTCAGGACATCGGCCAAGGCCGGTGCCGAGGCCAGCACGGACAAGGTGGCCAGCGCGGCCAGGACGATGGTGCGGCCGCGGGTAGCGGGCAGATTGGCGGTGGCGGGCGATACCCGCGCATGTGATAGACGATTCATTCTATTCCCTTGGTTGTTGTGGATAGATAGGTCGGCAGGTCTGGCGCCCGCTTTCAGCTTTTTCACAAAAGTGTCAACAAATATAGCAAATCGCATAAAACAAATATCATATTTTTAATATCATTTATTTATTTTTAATCTAACTCTGCGAAACTTTGTTTTGTTTTATCTATGAAAGCTTGAGCAATCTCAACGTTACATAGGAACAACAATGCCTCGCACCGCAGACGTGCGCGCCAGCGCGCCGGCGCGACTTCAGATAAGCTCGAAAACCGCGCCTGCCGTGCCGTCATCCCCGTCACATCGCGGTACACCTGTTCCATCCTGGAACACTTGTCTTTCCCGACACGCGCCAGCCACGGCCCCTGCGCCGATGGCATGAAGCTTGCACAACAAGAGGATCGACTGTGCTCGGGGAGCCGCATCATGGAACACCATCAACTGGCCGGCAACGGCCGCTCAGGCACGCGGCCGGCACGGCGCATCCTCGTGTGCTGCGCGCTGGCGCTGGCTTTTTTCCTGCTGGCCGCCAGGCTGGACCTGGCCGAACGGGTTAGTTACGCGCTCGGGCGCCACGAACACTGGCAACTCGACGAACTGGCCCTGAGCCTGCTGCTGCTGGCGCTGGCGCTGGCCGGCTTTGCCATACGGCGCGGACGCCAGGTGGCATTGCTGCTGGCGCAAAACCGCGCCCTCACGCAGCGCCTGCTGCGCGCGCAGGAAGAGGAGCGTTGCGCCTTGGCGCGCGAGCTGCACGATGAAGTGGGACAAGACTGCACGGCCATCCGCGCCGCCGCCAGCTACATCCTGCGCGCGCGCGACGGCGACCAGGCGAACGTGCAGGCGTGCGCGGCCAGCATCGCCCGCTCGTCGGAAGCGCTGCATGCGATGGTGCGCACCATGCTGCGCCGGCTGCGCCCGCCCGTGCTCGACAGCCTGGGCCTGGAGGCTGCCCTGCAGGCGCTGTGCGGCAGCTGGGCCCAGCAGCACGGCATCGCCTGCCATTTCGCGCCGCATGCCATTCCCGCCGACCTCGACGACGGCACGGCCACCGCCATCTACCGCCTGGTGCAGGAAGGCTTGACGAACGTGGCGCGCCACGCGGGCGCCGACCGGGCCACGGTGGAATTGCGCGCCGATGCGCACGGCTTGCTGCACCTGGCCATCGAAGACAATGGCCAGGGTTTGCATCCGGACAAACCGCCGGCGGATGGCTTCGGCATGCTGGGCATGCGCGAAAGAGTGGCCGGCTTGCGCGGCCATATCCGCTGGATCAGCGCGCTGGGCAATGGCTTGCGCATCGAAGTGGCGATGCCGCTGGCGGCCGGTGCGGCATGAACGCGGCCATGACCCCGATCCGCGTGATGCTGGTGGACGACCACCCGGTGGTGCGCACCGGTTACCGGCGCTTGCTGGAACAAGGCGGCGACATCGCCGTCGTGGCCGAGGCGGGCAATGGCGAGACGGCGTATGGCTTGTACCAGGAACACGCGCCCGACGTCTGCGTGACGGATTTGTCCATGCCCGGCATCGGCGGCCTGGAATTGCTGCGCAAGCTGCTCGCCCGCGATGCCGGCGCCCGCGTGCTCGTCTTCAGCATGCACGACACGCCGCAGCTGATCGCGCGCGCGTTTGACGGCGGCGCCTGCGGCTTCGTCAGCAAGCAGGCCGATCCGGAACACCTGGTCGACGCCGTGCGCGCCGCGCACATTGGCCGGCGCTACCTGGACCCGCACAGCGCGCCCGGCGTGCTGCAAGGCACGGCCCGCATGGAGGCGGAACGCTTGAGCAGTTTGAGCCAGCGCGAATTCGAAATCTTCCGCCTGCTGGCCGAAGGCCGCAGCGCCGCCGACTGCGCCCGCCTGCTGCACGTGAGCAGCAAGACGGTGGCCAACCACCAGACCTGCATCAAGGAAAAGCTTGACGTGCCCGGCCCCGCCGCCTTGGTCCATCTTGCATTACGCAACGGGGTCATCGAGCACGTCCACCCTTAAAACACGTAGCGCAAGCCCACATTCACGCTGCGCGGCGCGCCCGCCGCATGGAAGGTCGCGTTGACCATCGGATAGTCGCCGTTCACGGCCGGCAGCGGCCGGGCGCTAAAATTGCCGTTGGCGTCGAAACCCGTCGCGCCCAGCTGGGCCGCCGTCGCATAGCGTCGGTCGAACAGGTTATTGACCTGGGCGAACACGCTCAGTTGCCGTGTCAGCTGGTATTTGCCGTTCAGTTCCACGACGGCGTAGCCGCCGCTCTTGCCCGCGCCCAAGTACGCTGGCCCGCCCGCCTGGTGCGCATTGTTTTCATTGCCGCGCGCATAGGCACTCGACACGGCCGTCATGGCCAGGCCCACCGTCCAGTCGCGTCCGCCCTGAACCTCCACGTGCGCCTTCAGGATATGGCTGGGCGTGAGCGGAATGCGCTTGCCCGGCGTGATGACGATATTGCCTTCGAGACCGGGCGCCTGCGCGTCGCTGCTGCTGTTGGCGCTGCCGTTGACGGTTTCCCGGCTTTGGTACGTCGCCTGCAACCACGTGTAGTTGACGCCGAAGTCCAGCGCCCCCGCCTTGCCGTCCAGCGCCAATTCGGCGCCCTGGTGGCGCGTCTTGCCGAAATTCTTGAAGTAGCCGAAACCGGCCTGGTTGTCGGCCACGAACAGAATGTCGTCATGATTTTCCGCGCGGAACAGGCCCGCGCTCCAGCGCGCCACCTCGCCCCATTGGCCGCGCACGCCCGCTTCCCACGTCTTCGTCACCACCTGTTTCAAGGGCGGGTCGCCGGCCATGGCGTTGGGCAGGCGGCACGGGTTTTCCGGGTCGGCGCAACCAAGCTCGATGGCCGTCGGCGTGCGGCTGCCTTCGTTGTAGCCGAGATAGGCGCTGGCACCGCCAGCCGGTGCGTAGGCCAGGCCGATGGCGGGATTGAAGCGGCTGAAACGGTGATCGCCATCGAGCGAGCCGCGGCCGCCTCCGGGCGTGATGGCGTCGTGGTTGTGCACCGTGCTGCGGTTGTAGCGGCCGGAGACGGTCAATGTCAGGTCTTGATTGAACGCGATGCTGTCGCTCGCATACACGCTCCACGTGCGCATGCGCCCGCTCAAGTCGACCCGATTGTCGACGGGCGTGCCGTCATCGTCGATTTCCGTCCCATCGGCAAAGAAGTCGACGGGCGTGATGCCGCGGTCCGGGTTCAGGTAGCCGAACTGGCTCGTCTGGCGGAAGGTGGCGTGGCTCGTATCATAGGCGGCGCCAGCCGTGACGGCATGGCGCATGCTGGCCACGTCGGCCAGCGCGGTGAACTGGCCGGAAAAACCATAATTTTCCTGCCGCGTATGGCTGCGGTTAATCATGCCATTGCATTTTTCGGCCGGCTCGTCGTTCAGCAGCACGTTGGCTATGCAGCGCCATTTCGGGAAAGGCGTATTGGACGCATTCGCCCCGCTGGCGGGAAAACCCGTGTAGCCGGCCGCCGTCAGAGCCGCGCGCTCGGCCGCGCCGGGCTGGTAGACGGACTGGTCGAGCGACTCGTCGTTGAGGTCGCCATTAATGGTATGCGTATCGATCTTGCGGTAGTAGACATTGCCGGACAAGAGCAAGGCAGCGCCGGCCTGGTGCTTGCCCGTCAGGTTCAGCAGGGTCGACCTGTTTTCCGTCAAGTCCGGCTTGGTGTAGACGCTGCGGTAGTCGCGCGCCAGCATGCGCTGTTCCTGCAAGCCGTTGCCCGTCAACGCATTGTCCGCGTGCGCCACGGTGACGGCGATATCGGTGCGCGCATCGCTCCAGCCCAGCTTGCCAAACAGCTGGCGCACGTCGGACGGCGAATCGTCGCGCCAGCCGTTTTCCTTGAAGCGGTTGCCCGTCACATACCAGTGCCAGCCCTGCGCATTGCTGCCGCCATGCTCGACCTCAACGGCACGCCGCTTGTTTGCGCCCAGGCGCGCCTCGATGGCGGTGCCTGGGCTGGTCTTGCCATCCTTGGTTTGCAGGGCCAGCGCGCCACCCAGGGTGTTCAGACCGAACAATGGATTCGAGCCCGGCATCAAGGTCAGCGAAGCGATCGCCATGCGCGGTATCAAGTCCCAGCTGACGACGTCGCCAAACGGCTGATTCAGCCGCATGCCGTCCAGGTACACGGACAAGCCCTGCGGCGTGCCCAGCAGCGGCGAGGCCGTGTAGCCGCGGTAGCTGACGTCGGGCTGAAAGGGGTTGCTCTGCACTTCGTTCACGTAGACGCTGCCCAGGTTGCGGCGCAGGAAGGCGGAAATATCGAGCGCGCCGCTGGCGGCGATCTGCTGCGCGCTGGCCATCTGCACGGGTGCGGCCAGGGCATCGCGCGGCGGCTCCACGGTGGGCAGCGGCATGCTGCCCGTGATGATAACGGTAGGCAAGTCGCCCGAGGCGGCCAGGTTCGCGGCCAGGCTGGCGGCAGCAGGCTCGGCGGCCTGCGCCTGGCACAGCGCCATGGCGGCGGCGGCCAATAAAGTCAGTTTCATGCGGGTCCCCAGTTTTTATCATGGTTTTTATGTCTGTCCAGTATCGGGCAGCCACCATCGATGAACTAGGGAAAAACTCCCGCCGTGCAGGGTAACTTAGCGCTGCAGCGGCAAGTAACTCTGCTTCAATTGACGCAGCACGAAGCTCGATTTGCTGTGGCGGATGCCGGGGATTTTGTATAAACGCTCGCGCAGCAACCGTTCATAGTCGCGCGTATCGCTGACGGCGATGCGCAAATAGTAATCGTAGTCGCCCGACACGAGGAATGCTTCCAGCACTTCCGGGATCATGGCCAGCGCGTGGCCGAATTCGAACAGGGCCTGGTCGGAATGGTCGTCCAGGGTCACTTGCACGATGACGGTGTCGGCAAGCCCCACCTTGGCCGCGTTGACGTTCACCGTATAGCCCTCGATGACGCCATCGTCTTCCATGCGCTTGATGCGCGCCCAGCATGGCGACGAGGTCAGGCCCACCTTGGCGCTCAGCTCGTGCAGGCTGATGCGGGCGTCCTGCTGCAGGGCCGTCAGGATGGCGAGGTCGAATTTGTCGAGCTTCATTTTGCAATCTTCCATATTTGCAGCAAATTTTGCTGATAAAAGCATTTTATACGAGAAAACCAGCAGCCTTTTCTGCCGCATCAGGCAGAAAATAAGGCCATGAAACCCGATCCCGCTCCCCTCCTCGCCCCCGCCCACGATCTTGCGCCGCGCAACGGCGCCAGCACCCTGATCGACACCCTGCTGGCCCTGGGCGTCGATACCGTCTTCGGCTATCCCGGCGGCGCCGTGCTGCCCCTGTACGATGCGCTGCACGCGCAACCGCGCTTGCGCCACGTGCTCGTGCGCCACGAACAGGCGGCCGTGCACGCGGCCGAAGGATATGCGCGCAGCACGGGCCGGCCTGGCGTCGTCTTCGTCACCTCCGGCCCCGGCATGAGCAACACCACCACGGGCTTGCTCGACGCCCTGTGCGATTCGGTGCCCGTCATCTGCATCAGCGGCCAGGTGGCCACCACCAGCATCGGCACGAACGCCTTCCAGGAATGCGACGCGCTGGGCATTTCGCGCCCCGTCACCAAGTGGAACCGGCAAATCCGCACGGCCGACGAAACGGCCGCCGTCGTGTACGAAGCATTTATCCAAGCCACGCAAGGCCGGCCCGGCCCCGTGCTGATCGATTTTCCCAAGGATATGCAATTGGCTCCCGTCGCGGACCACACGCCGCTGCCGTCCGCCGCCGCAGTGGCTGCATCCCTGCCCGACAGCAATGAGCTGGAACGGGCCGCCAGCCTGATCGCCAACGCGCGCCAGCCCGTGTTCTATGGCGGCGGAGGCCTCATCAATTCCGGCCTTGATGCCTGCGCCGCTTTCCAGCAGCTGGTGAAGCTGGCCGCCGCGCCGTGCACCCTGACCCTGCTGGGACTGGGCGCCTTTCCCGCCTCGCACCCTGCCTTCCTCGGCATGCTGGGCATGCACGGCACCCTGGAAGCGAACCTGGCCATGCACCATGCGGACCTGATCGTCTGCGTCGGCGCCCGCTTCGACGACCGGGTGACTGGCAGGCTCGATGCCTTCTGCCCCGGCGCGAAAATCATCCACGTCGATATCGATCCGGCGTCGATCGGCAAGGTGGTGCGCGCCGACGTGGCCCTGCGCGGCGATTGCGCGCCCGTGCTCACCGCCCTGCTGGCGCAGCTGCGCGGACGATTGCTGGCGGACCGCCAGCCGTGGTGGCAGCGCATCGATGGCTGGCGCGCGCAGGACTCGCTGGCGTTCGACGACACGCTTGACGTGATAGCACCGCAGGCGCTGATGCGGCGCCTGCAGGCGGCCCTGGCTGGACAGGACGCCATCGTGTCCACCGACGTGGGCCAGCACCAGATGTGGGCGGCGCAGCACTTGCGCTTCGAGCAGCCGCGCCGCTGGCTCACCTCGGGCGGCGCCGGCACCATGGGCTATGGATTGCCGGCCGCCATCGGCGCGCAGATCGCCCATCCGCAAAAATGCGTCGTGTGCGTCAGCGGCGACGCCTCGATTTTGATGAATATCCAGGAACTGGCCACGGCCGTGCAGCACCGCCTGCCCGTCAAGGTCGTGCTGTCGAACAATGGCTACATGGGCATGGTGCGCCAGTGGCAGGAACTCATCCATGGCGGGCGCTACAGCCACAGCTACACGGAAGCGCTGCCCGACTTCGTCGCCCTGGCCCGCGCCTTCGGCTGGCAGGCGCACACGGTGAGCCAGCGCGACGAGCTCGACGCGGCGCTGGCGGCCTGCCTGGCATCAAGCGGCCCCTACTTCCTCGACGTGCGCGTGCACGGCGAGGAAAACTGCTTCCCCATGATGGCGCCCGGCGCGGGGCACCATGAAGTGACCCTGTCAAAGGGCAAGGTGTACAGCGAGCGGTAATCCGACATCACCGCCGGCCACGCCAACCATGTTGTCGGATTACGCCCATATTCGGCAGACATCACCACTCGCCACCACGGGTAGGTCGGATTAGCGGCGGTACGCCGCGTAATCCGACATCACCACCGGCCGGATTACGCCCATATTCTATAGATCCAATAACTTTCATCCTCTCGGCTGGCGCGCGCGAGTTCCGTGGGACTCAGGCCCGTGATGGCGCGCACTTCGCGGCACAGGTGGGCCTGGTCGGCGTAGCCGCCCTCGGCGGCGATATCGCTCCATGCAGCGTTGCCTTGCAGCATGGATTCTCGCGCGTCGAGAAACGACTGTTCCGCGCGGCGCATGCGGCGCAAGGTGCGCATGGGCTGGCCGGCCCAGGCCTTGATGCGGCGCTCGATATTGCGCGCGCCGCTGGCCAGGCCCGTCGATGCCGCCTGCACGCCCAGGCGGCGTACCCAGTCCTGGATGGCGCCGGCAGGATGGTCGCCGTTCGTGCGCGCCCGCTGCCAGCGCGGCGCGAGAAAATCTTCCACCAGCGCGATGCGCGCCGCGTCATCGGGCGCGGCCAGCACGGCGTCCGACAAGGCCAGCCAGTCGGCGTCGAACAGCGCATCGAGCGGGCGAAACTGGTCCAGCAAGGCATCCATCGATACGCCCGTCAACGCATGCAGGGCGGCCGGATAAAACATCACGATGAACGAATGTACGGGGCCGGGATTGTAGCTGACCAGCGGATACGAACGGGGACCGCCGAACAGCGCGGGCGGCATGCGCACGTCCGGCAGCGACAGTCCCGGCGCGGCCGCTTCCACGTCGCCGGCGACGGTCCAGATGATGCTGCACATGGGCGCGGCGGGAAAGCGGTTCAGGCGCTGGGCCGGCGGCAACGGTGCGCAGCCCGTGGTGTCGCGCACGAGGAAGGCGCGCACGCAGGACGCCAGCGCGGTGCGCGGCGCGATCAGGAGGCTCAAGGGCGTAGGAGCGGCAGGCATGGCGACGATTGTACCGACAATTTCTGGCCGCGCACGATGTCGTATTCATTCAATACAAGCGGGCCGCGATCGAGTAGAGTGTGGCCATTATTGCAAGCAATCCGCGTACTTTCACCGTATCGACAGGAGATGTTCATGCCGCCACTCGACCATGCCGCCGCGCCCGCCACCACCGCGCCGCTGCGCCAGATCCGCCGCTTGCCGGGGCCATTCGCCCTGCCCATCGTCGGCAACAGCCTGCAAATCAAGCTCGCGCGCATCCACCGCGACGTGGAACAGTGGGTGCGGCGCTACGGCCCCTACATGCGCGCCTGGTTCGGCCGCACCCTGGTGCTGGTGGTGGCCGACAGCGAGGCCGTCGGTGCCGTGCTGCGCGACCGGCCCGACGGTTTTCGCCGGCCCCTGAGCAGTTTCCTCGTCTCCGAGGAAATGGGCGGCATCCCCGGCCTGTTCCTGGCCGAGGGCACGGAATGGCGCAACCAGCGCCGCATGGTCATGGCCGGCATGGCGCCCGGCGCCATCAAGGCGTATTTTCCGGCGCTGGTGACGGTGGCGCAGCGCCTGCAACGGCGCTGGCATCTGGCCGCCACGCAAGGCCAGGCCATCGACCTAGACGGTGACCTGAAACGCTACACGGTCGACATCATCGCCGGCCTGGCCTTCGGCACGGAAGTCAACACGCTCGAATCGGGCGAAGACGTGATCCAGCGCCACATGGACGACATCCTGCCCGCCGTGGCGCGGCGCAGCCTGTCGATGTTTCCGTACTGGCGCTACGTCAAGCTGCCCGTCGACCGGCGCCTGGACCGCAACGTGGCGGCCCTGTCCGCCGCCGTGGCCGACCTGGTACAGCAGGCGCGCACGCGCATGGCGCGCGACCCGGCGCGCCGCGAGCGTCCGCCCAACCTGCTCGAAGCGATGATCGCCGCCGCCGACCTGGAAGGCAGCGGCGTGACGGACCGCAACGTGGCCGGCAACGTGCTGACCATGCTGCTGGCGGGCGAAGACACGACGGCCAACACGGTATCCTGGATGATCTATCTGTTGCAATGCAATCCGCACACCCTGGCGCGGGCGCGCGAGGAAGTGCGGCGCCTGGCGCCTGACGTGGCCGGTTTCACCATCGAACAGATGGATAGCCTCGACTACCTGGGCGCCTGCGCCAGCGAAGCCATGCGCTTGAAACCGGTGGCGCCCTTCCTGCCCGTCGAAGCGCTGCGCGATACGGTCGTCGCCGACATCGCCGTGCCGGCCGGCACCCTCGTGTGGTGCGTGATGCGCAACGATACGGTGTCCGATGCGCACTTTCCCGACGCGCAGGCCTTCCAGCCCGAGCGCTGGCTGGCAGGCGGCGAAGCGAACAACAAGCGCGCCTCGATGCCCTTCGGCGCCGGCCTGCGCACATGCCCGGGCCGCTACCTGGCCTTGCTGGAAATCAAGATCGCCATGGCCACGCTGCTGGGCAGCTTCGACATCGCCGGCGTGGACACGCCCGATGGCGGCGAGGCGCAGGAACTGATGGGCTTTGTGATGTCGCCCATCGGCCTGACGATGCGCCTGGCGCGGCCGCAGTGATACCATGGGGAATATCTCATCCACTTGATTTCCCCATGACCATCCGCCTGGAATCGCCACAGCAAGCCGACGTGCAAACCCTGATCGCCGAGCTTGATGCCTATCAACAGACGCTGTATCCGGCCGAATGCGCGTATGCGCTGGACCTGGCCTCCGTGCCGTCCGATACCCTGCTGTTCGCCGTCGCCCGCGATGCGGCCGGCGCGGCGCGCGCTTGCGGCGCCATCGTCGTCACGCCCGATTTCGGCGAGGTCAAGCGCATGTACGTGCACCCGGACAGCCGCGGCCTGGGCCTGGCCAAGCGCCTGCTGGCCCTGCTGGAAGAACAGGCGCTGGCGCGCGGCTGCCGCTTGCTGACGTTAGAAACAGGCATCCACCAGCCCGAGGCCATCGCCCTGTACGCGCGCCACGGTTATCAGCGGCGCGGACCCTACGGCGACTATCCGGACGATCCGTTCAGTGTCTTCATGGAAAAACCGCTGCAGGTGGCAGCATGAACGCGCCAGCCGACAGCCTGCTCGACATCCGCGCGCGCCTGCGCGCCTTTGCCGCCGAGCGCGACTGGGACCAGTTTCACACGCCGAAAAACCTGGCCATGGCCCTGTCCGTCGAAGTGGCGGAACTGGTGGAACACTACCAGTGGCTGCCCACGGGCGCGGACGCCGAACTGGACGAAGCGAAGCGCGCGGGTATCCGCCACGAGCTGGCCGACGTGCTGATGTATCTGGTGCGCCTGGCCGACAAGAGCGGCGTCGACCTGCACGCGGCCGTGCTGGAAAAGATGGAACTGAACGCGCAGAAATACCCGGCGCAGCAGGTGCGTGGCGACGCGCGCAAATCCACGCAATACTGACAACCACGCGTGCGTGGCGCAACGCGGAATCGGCGTAGCATGGCCGCATGGCTACCCT
Organism: Janthinobacterium sp. OK676; assembly: GCF_900103595.1. Taxonomy (NCBI): domain Bacteria; kingdom Pseudomonadati; phylum Pseudomonadota; class Betaproteobacteria; order Burkholderiales; family Oxalobacteraceae; genus Janthinobacterium; species Janthinobacterium sp. OK676. Next base: position 31,495 of record NZ_FNHA01000017.1, on the reverse strand, counting down.
TTTCCTCCTGCTTGCATTGCTGCTTCCCGGAACTTTTGCGCTCGCGCAAACCGCGCCCGTGCCGCAAGTCAAGGTGGACGCCACGCGCGACCCCGTCGATAAATCGTACCGCAAGATGCTGCAGGGCGTGGACCGCTTCGAGCGCGACCGTGCGCTGGCGCCGCAAGCGAGCCTGCGCTTTCGTCTGCTGCCGCGCCAGCCTGGCGTGGACATGAGGGGCGTGCAGCTGCGCATCGCCGGCGACACGGTCAGCATCCCGTTACCCTTGGCAGAGGACAACAGCTTTGCTCCCGTGCGCAACGCGCAAGCGGCGCGCGAAGACGCCGTGCTGATCGCCAACCGCAAGGCGACGACCATGAGCTGGCGCGCGCAGGTGATCACGCCCGGCTTGCCGCCCGGCACGCGGCGCCTGGGCGACTTGCGCCTGGAATGCCGCGCCGGCATGGATTCGGGCCTGATCTCGAACGACCCGCAAATCATCGCCTGGCTGTCCAGCATGCTCTACAGCACGGATAAAGTATGCTCCGAGCCGGACGGCAATTATCTGTTTTTCACGGAGCGTCCCCTGTTCGGCGTGACCCTCGTGCATGGCGAGCGCCGCCTGGCGTTGCCGTTCAGGATGCTGTACGCGGGCGGCGAGCAGACGCCCGCCTCGCTGCCCTATTGCGATTGCCAGGTCTTGCTCGACCGCACGTATTACGCGCCCCTGTGGGATAGCAGCTGGCCCGACGACACCCTGCTGGAATTTAACTATATGGACGAGGTGGCGCCATGAAGTGGCTCGCTGTCTTCGCGCTGGCGCTGCTGGCCGCCTGCTCCGGCACGCGCGCCTTGCAGGCAAGCAAAGACGTGCCTTACGCAACCCTGGAACACACGGTGCAGGTCGGCAGCAGCACGCGTGAACAGGTGCGCGCGGCGCTGGGAGAGAGTACGTCCATCCGCTTCGACAGTGGCAATGAAGTGTGGATGTACACCTACCCGGCCGCCTCGGGCGCGCAGGGGGAATACGTGATGTTGTTTGGCGGGGATGGGGTGGTGAAGAAGGTGCGCAGCGGGGAAGTGTATCGGGTGAAGCAGTAAAAGTACCCCAAAAGCAAACTGGGGGGAATGCTCCCAATGGGAAGCATTCCGGTCACGCAGTGACGGACCCCGGCCTTTCGCCGTTGGGGTAATTAGCGTGCCTTCAGCAAGGCCCTTGCCGCCACGCCCGCCCCCACGCTGCGTCCCACGCCAGCCGTTTTGCGCTTGGGCGAGGCCTTCAGTTTGAAGATGCCGATCGACTGGGCCACGCTGTCGGTGCGCTGCGCCAGGCTGGTGGCGGCCGCCGCAGCCTGCTCCACCAGCGCCGCATTCTGCTGCGTGATGCCATCCATGTGGATGACGGCCTGGTTGACTTGCCCGATGCCCTGGTTCTGTTCGCGCGTGGTCGAGGAAATCTCGTCCATCACTTCCGTCACGCGGGCTACCGAGGCGATCACTTCCGTCATGGTGGCGCCCGCATTGCTGGTCAGCACGCTGCCCGCATTCACGGTGGCGATCGAATGGTCGATCAGGTTTTTCACTTCTTTTGCCGCTGTTGCCGAGCGCTGTGCCAGGCTGCGCACTTCGCCGGCCACGACGGCGAAACCGCGGCCGTGCTCGCCCGCGCGCGCCGCTTCCACGGCCGCGTTCAAGGCGAGGATATTCGTCTGGAAGGCGATGCCATCGATGAGGCCGATGATATCGAGAATCTTGCGCGACGAGGTGCTGATCTCATCCATCGTGGTGACCACTTCGCTGACGATGGTGCCGCCCTTGGCCGCGACGGTCGACGCCTGCGCCGCCAGCTTGTTGGCCGTGTCCACATGGTCGGCGCTGTTTTGCACCGTCGACGTCAGTTCTTCCATGCTGGCCGCCGTCTGTTCGAGGCTGGACGCCTGCGATTCCGTGCGGCTGGACAAGTCCATATTGCCCGTGGCGATCTCGGCCGTGGTGATGCGGATATCCTCGAAGTTGGCGCGCACGTCGCCGATGATGCTGTGCAAATTGATATTCGTCTGGCGCAAGGCCGCCATCAATTGGCCCATGTCGTCGTCGCGCACCTTGTCGATGACGCCCGTCAAGTCGCCACCGGCCATCTTGCGCGCCACCGTGATGGCCTCGCCCAGCGGCGCGACGAGGGAATTGTGCAGGTGGGCCCAGAAATACAGCATCAGCGCCACGGCCGCGGCGGCAGCGCCGCTGAGCCAACTGCGCGTGGCCGTGCTCGTGTCGCCATCAATATTCCACACGGCGCAGCCGAGGATGGCCAGCACCACGCCAAAGACGATGCAATGCAGGGCCAGGTCTTGCGACAGGCTCAGCTTGCGCCACTCGGCCAGCTTGGCGGCCCAGCCCTGGCGCACGATGCGGCCATTGCGGATCGCCAGTCTGGCGGAATTGCCGTCCTTGAAACTTTTATACAGGGCTGCCGCTTCGTTGATCTGCTCGCGCGTGGGCTTGGTGCGCACGGACATATAGCCGATCGGGCGGCCGTTTTCGATGACGGGCGTGATATTGGCGAAGACCCAATAGAAATCGCCATTCTTGCAGCGGTTCTTGACCATGCCGGTCCATGGCATGCCCGTCTTGATGGTGTCCCACAGGTCGGCAAACGCTTCGGCCGGCATATCGGGATGACGCAGGATATTCTGTGGCGCACCCAGCAGTTCCATTTCCGAAAAGCCGCTGACTTCAATGAAATACTGATTGGCGTAATTGATGTTTCCCTGTAAATCCGTCGTGGAAACAATCGTCATGCCTTCATTTAATACGTATTCATTCTGCGTGATTGGCGTATTGACCCGCATCGTCGCTCCTCTATTTTTTTCAACTAGCATAACAAAAACATAAAAACAATATACCACATCAAGCACCCATGACATATCGCCCAGGTGACAGTGACACTGGTCAAACAATTTTATAAAAGTTAATTCATTTATGTTTTATAATTTACTTTGATTCAACTTGATTGATTTTATTGAAATGCAAAATTCAAATTGAACACAGATACAATAATTAATAAAAAATTATTTGTTGGCGCGACAGCTAATAAATACGGCGCATGCGCCGATAAAAAGGCGCAAGGAAACTGGCGCAATGGCCGGAGCATGGCGACGCCTGCCGCCAACCATAACGCGGCAACAATATTCATTTCTTGAGGGAAAATAAAAACTGGCGCGAACGCGCCAGTGGAAGATATGTCTCCAATCCGCGACACAGGCGCCGGAGCGCCCGTGGGGATGGCTTACTTGTAAGTCTTACGGGGAGGAGACTTCGGACGCGGCGGTGCCGGCTTGCGCTCCGTCGTGCCGTCATCGAGGCTGATGCGCAGCTTCTGGCCCGAGACCACGACCGATTTCAGGTGGTCGAGGATTTCCGGCGGCATGCCTTCCGGCAGGTCCAGCACGCTGAAGTTGTCGAAGATATCGATACGGCCGATATGCTTGGCTTCCAGGTTCGCTTCGTTGGCGATGGCGCCGACGATGTTGCTTGGCGTCACGGCGTGCTCGCGGCCCACTTCGATACGGTAAGCCGTCACGCCTGGACGTGGGCGTTCCTTCTTCGGCGCGCGCGGCGCGGGGGCTGCGTCGCCCGCGTCCGCTGGCGCATCCTTGAACGCTGGCGCGGACTTGGCGGCGAACGGCTTGCGCGGCGCGGCTGGCGGCGCCAGGTCCGGCGCGTCGCCGTCGCGGCTGATACGCAGCTGCTGGCCCGCGACCCACACGGTTTTCAGCTGATCGAGCAATTCTTTCGGCATGCTGTCCGGCAAGTCCAGGACGCTGTAGTCGTCATAGATTTCAATGCGGCCGATGTTTTTCGAATCGATGCCCGCTTCGTTGGCGATGGCGCCCACGATATTGCCTGGTTTCACGCCATGCTGATGACCGACTTCAATGCGGAAGGTCTGCATGCCGGCGTCGGCAGGACGCTGGATACGTTCCTTTTTCGGGAAGGCCGGGCGTTCGCTGCGCTCGTTGCGATCGAAACGGTCATTGCGCTCGAAGCGGTCATTGCGCTCAGGGCGGTCAAAACGGTCCTGGCGCGCAGGACGGTCGTCTTGCCACGTGGCTTGTTCGCGCGCCTTGTTCTTGTCCAGCAGCAGAGGTACATTGCCACGCGCCATCTTCGCCAGGGCGGCGGCGATTTCGATGGCGGGAATGTTTTGCTCGCGTTCGAAATCTTCGATCAGCGACTGGAACTGCTCCAGTTCGCCCAGGGCCAGGGTTTCGCTGATCTGTTCCTTGAACTTGGCGATACGCACGTCGTTGACGGCCTGGATCGTTGGCAGTTCCAGCATGCCGATCGGTTGGCGGGTCGAGCGTTCGATGGCTTTCAACAAGTTCTTTTCACGCGGGGTGATGAACAGAATCGCTTCGCCGCTGCGGCCGGCGCGGCCCGTGCGGCCGATGCGGTGGGTATAGCTTTCCGGATCGTGCGGCACGTCGTAGTTGACGACGTGGCTGATGCGCTCGACGTCCAGGCCGCGGGCGGCCACGTCGGTTGCCACGAGGATGTCGATCTTGCCGTCTTTCAACTGCTGGATCGTGCGCTCGCGCTGGGCTTGCTGGATGTCGCCATTGATGGCGGCAGCCGAGAAACCGCGGGCTTGCAGCTTGCCGGCCAGCTCTTCCGTGCCCAGCTTGGTGCGGGCGAAGATGATCATGCCGTCAAACGCTTCCGCTTCCAGGATGCGGGTCAGCGCGTCGAGCTTGTGCATGCCCGACACGAGCCAGTAGCGCTGGCGGATGTTGTCGGCCGTGCCCGTCTTGGCGGCCACCGTCACTTCGGCCGGGTTCACCAGGTAGGTCGTGGCGATGCGCTTGATGACGGAAGGCATGGTGGCCGAGAACAACGCCGTTTGATGGCCTTCCGGGGTTTCTTTCAAGATACGTTCGACGTCGTCGATAAAGCCCATGCGCAGCATTTCATCGGCTTCGTCGAGCACCAGGGTTTTCAGCTTGGACAGGTCGAGCGAACCCTTGTCCAGGTGATCGATGACGCGGCCTGGGGTGCCGACGATGACGTGCACGCCGCGGCGCAGGGCCGACAGCTGCGGGCCGTAGCTTTGGCCGCCGTAGATCGGCAGCACGTGGAAGCCAGGGATGTGGGCGGCGTACACCTGGAACGCTTCGGCGACCTGGATGGCCAGTTCGCGCGTCGGTGCCAGGACCAGGGCTTGGGGTGAGCTTTGTTTCAGATCGATGCGCGACAGGATAGGCAAGGCGAAGGCGGCGGTCTTACCCGTACCTGTTTGCGCCTGGCCCAGCACGTCGCGGTTCGCGAGCAATAATGGAATCGTGGCCGCCTGGATAGGCGACGGTGTTTCGTAACCGACATCCTTGAGCGCGCGAATCAGCGGCTCGCTCAGGTTAAGGTCGGAAAATAAGGAAATTGGTGTATCAGACATGAAATCACTCACAAGTTCGCTCGAATCGCCCAATGCGAAAGAGTGTATCCGCTAGTTTACTCTTTACTGGACCTTACCGGGTGGAACGGGGCGGCAGAACGCCATTTTTTGCAGTCTAAAACGCAGAAAAATCGGCGATCCGCACGCAATTGGTGCAAAAACCAAGCAATATTATATGTTTTGCAATAGATTCGATTACTTTACAGATGCGCCTCGATATTGCTTGCCGCATCGACTGAGTGGCGCAAAAATTCGAGCAAGTCCTCGTTCAGCCTGTCCTTGTGCGTCGTCGCCAGGCCGTGCGGCGCGCCCGCATACACGAGCAGCTTGCTGCCGATGATCAGCTCGGCCGTGCGCCGCGCCGAGGCGGCAATCGGCACGATCTGGTCGTCGTCGCCATGGATCACCAGGGTCGGCACGTCGAATTTGGCCAGGTCGGCCGTAAAGTCCGTCTCGGAAAATTGCTTGATGCACAGGTAGGAAGCCGGCATGCCCGCCTGCATGCCTTGCCGCCAGAAACCGTCGCGCACGCCCTGCGACGGCTGCGCACCGGGCCGGTTGTAGCCATAGAAGGCCACGCTCAAGTCCTGGAAAAACTGGCTGCGGTCGGCCTGCACGCCGGCACGGATGGCGTCAAACGTAGATAGCGGCAAGCCCAGCGGGTTTTCCGTGGTTTGCAGCATCAGCGGCGGCACGGCGCCCACGAGCACGGCGCCGGCCAGGCGCCCGGTACCGTGGCGGCCGATATAGCGCGCCACTTCGCCGCCGCCCGTCGAGTGGCCGACGAGGGTGGCGCCCGTCAAGTCCAGCGCGTCGATCAGGGCGGCCAGGTCGTCGGCATAGGTATCCATGTCGTTGCCGTCGAACGGCTGGCTCGAGCGGCCATGGCCGCGCCGGTCGTGCGCGATGACGCGGTAGCCGCGCGAGGCCAGATAAAACATCTGGTCTTCCCACGCGTCGGACGACAAGGGCCAGCCGTGGCTGAAGACGACGGGCGGGCCGCTGCCCCAGTCCTTGTAGTAGATCAATGTGCCGTCGGCCGTAAGCAGGGTATTGCTCGATTGCAAGTTAGGGCTGGTCATGGAACGCTCCTTGTAGGTGAACGAGCAGCCATTGTGGCCGCAATGGCGCACGCACGCCGCGCGCTACGCTGGAGCATTGCGGTAGAGTAAGATTGCCGCTGCTTTGCTTTCCCGTATTCACTTTTGGAGTTGTCATGCGCTTTCCCTTCGTCCTCGCCGCCAGCCTGTTCAGCACGGCCGCCCTCGCCCAACCGCTCGTGGCCGAAGCGCCCCTGCGCGCCCACCTGTCCTTCCTGGCCGATGATTTGCTCGAAGGACGCGGCACGGGCCAGCGCGGCGGCGACCTGGCCGTGCGCTACCTGGAAACGCAGGCGGCCGTGGCCGGCCTGCAACCGTTGAAGGATGGCAGCTACCGCCAGGCGCTGACCATCGTCGGCAGCAAGGCCTTGCCATCAAGCAAAGTCACCTTCAGCGCGGGCGGCAAGACCTTGTCTCCCGCCTTCGGCAAGGACATCGTCTTTGGCGCGGCGAATGGCCAGCAGACAGTGGCGTTCGACGCGCCCGTCGTGTTCGCCGGCTACGGCATTCGCGCCCCGGAAGAAAACTGGGACGATTTCAAGGGCGTCGACCTGAAGGGCAAGCTCGTCATCATGATGGTCAACGACCCGCAGCCGACCAGCGCCGAACCGCAGCGCTTCGCCGGCAAGTCGCTCACGTATTACGGCCGCTGGGTCTACAAGTACGAAGAAGCGCTGCGCCAGGGCGCGGCTGGCGTGCTGCTGATACACACGACGGCATCGGCTTCGTATCCGTGGTCGGTGCCGGCCAACGGTTTCGGCCATGAGCGCTTCAACCTGGCGGGCGCGGGCAATGCGATGGAAGGCTGGCTGCAGGAAGACATGGCGCGCGCGCTGTTCCAGGCGGGCGGGCAAGACCTGGACGCCTTGCGCGCACAGGCGGAAACGCGCGCATTCCGCCCCGTCGCCTTGAACGCGACGGTCAAGGTGGCGCTCGACAGCCAAGTGCGCAGCATCGAACAATTCAACGTGGCCGGCATCGTGCAGGGCACGGACCCGAAGCTCAAGGACGAAGCCGTCATCTACTCGGCGCACTGGGATCATCTGGGCAAGGATGACGAAGGCAGCCAACGCAGCGGCCAGAGCGACCACATCTACAACGGCGCCATCGACAACGCCTCGGGCGCGGCGGCCTTGCTGGCCATGGCGCAAGTGGCCGTGAAACAGCCGGCGCGCCGCACGCAGATCTTCCTGTGGCCGGCCGGCGAGGAAACGGGCATGCTGGGCAGCACCGCCTACACGCGCGCGCCGCTGTGGCCACTGGCGAAGACGGCCGCCGACCTGAACCTCGACAGCATGAATTTCGTCGGCAAGACGCACGACATCGGCGTGGCCGGCGCCGAGCGCAGCAGCCTGTACGCGAGCGCCGCCAAGGTCGCCAAGCGCATGGGCTTGCGCCTGGCGCCGACGATCCCCGACCTGTCCGGCGCGTTTTACCGGGCCGACCATTTTGCGTTTGCCAAGGCTGGCGTGCCCGCCTTCAACGTCGGTTCGGCCGTGTTTTCCGGCGACGGCTCGTTCGACTTCGTCAAGGAGCCGAAAGCGTCGGGCGAGCGCTTGGTTGCCTTCAAGAAGGATTACCACCAGGTCACCGATGAGTACAAGCCGTCGTGGGATCTGTCGGGCATGGTGCAGCAGGCACAGTTCACCCTGAACCTCGGCTATGAAATAGCGAATGACAAGCAGTTGCCGACATGGAACAAGGGCGAGGCGTTTGGAAAAGTAAAACGCTAGGCTGCATGAAAAACACCGGCCTTGGCCGGTGTTTTTACAAGCGTGCCGGCCACAATCCCGTAGGTCGGATTAGCGGCACAGCCGCGTAATCCGACAACGCAGCCTTGTCAACAATGTTGTCGGATTACGCGAGGCGAGGCCTCGCTAATCCGACCTACGCGGCGATGAAGTGGCGGATGACAGGCATTTGCCAACGTGGACATGTGCTTGAGTCCCGTAGGTCGGATTAGCGGCGCAGCTGCGTAATCCGACAACATTGTTAGCGCCGGTGGGAATGCCGGATACGCGGCTTCAGATGGCCATGATACGTTTCAGGTCGACAAACGCCGTCTCATACAGATGCTGAAACGCGCCCACCATGACCTCTTCCACGCCTTCGGCCGCGTCGAACTCGCTCGACCATTGCGCCACGCACTCGTTCGCGCCCGGCTCGCCCGTCACGCGCAGGGTGGAACGGTAGTTCTTGACGGGGATCGGGCCCGAGACGATGGTGTAGCTGTAGCTCTTGTCCGCTTCGCTGTAGCTTTGCAGGCGTTCGGCGATGACGGCGCCGTCCGTGGTTTTCAGGCGGCGCACGCGGCCGCCGTGCTCGGACAAGCTGGTCTTGATCGAGCTCGACCATTCAGCCAGCGACTGGAAGCCGCCGATAAAATCCCACACTCTTTCGGCGCTTGCCGCCAACGTTACAGAAACAATTACTTGGGCCATCTTTAATTCGGTTCCTCATCCAGGTTTGCCGGGCGCGGCGCCCGGCCGGCCGGAGTTGCCCGGCACAGCCGCTATTTTAGCGCCCATGCGGCATTGCTGCTGGGCGCGTATTGGATTCGGCAATGGCGGCCGGCCAGTCTGGCGAGGCAGTCTTACAGATTTTCTGCCAGGAAAATCAGCGAATTGCCATGTGCCTGGGCGGCGGCGCGCTGCTGGTAGCTGTCGCGATGGGTGCAGTTGAAACCGTGCTCGGCACCCGGGTAGATATGGATTTCCACATCTTGCCGGTCTTCGAAGCGCTCGGCGATCTTTTGCACGGCTTCCGGCGGGATATGGCTGTCCTGGCCGCCGAAATGCATGAGCAGCGGCACCTTGATCTGGTCGGCCAGGTCCAGCTTGTTCTGGATGCCGCCGCCGTAATAGGCGATGGCCACGTCAACCAGGCCGGCCGCGGCTGCCTGGTACGACAGACGGCCGCCGAAGCAATAGCCGACGGAGGCCAGCTTGCCCGTCACTTCAGGGCGCGCGCGCAGGACGGCGACGGTGGCGGCGATATCGGCGTCGGCATGCGGGTTGTCGGTGGCCTGCATCAGTTCGACGGCGCGCTTCCAGCCGTCCGCGTCATAGCCCAGTTCGATATGCGCGCCGGCGCGCCAGAACAGGTCGGGCACCAGCACCACGTAGCCATCGGCCGCGTACTGGTCGGCCACGGCGCGGATGTGCTCGTTTACGCCGAAAATTTCCTGCAACAGGATGATGGCGGGGCCCTTGCCCACGTGCGGCACGGCCAGGTAAGCCTGGAAGGTGCCGTCCGGGCCGGCGATATCGATCCACTGCGAAGTTGTGCTCATAGAAAACTCCAGTCTGAGGTTGGGGGGGAATGCCACAGCCAGCCATGTTACTGGTTTTTCCGCCTTTCTGCGCCTGCCCTTGGTCCAGGCTAATAGATCTCGCGCAGGTAAATCACGGGGCCCGATCTGAGGATGCCAAAGACGGCGACGCCCACCGTGCTGCCCAGGTAGGGATGGTTGCCAACGGAAACGTCCACGCTGCCGGCCTTGCCGGCGCCGGGCGCCAGCAAGGTCAGGAGATTGATTTGCGGCAGCGCCCCTTGAGCGACGGTATAGGTCCGGTCATCAACGGCCAGCTTGCTGCAGTCCAGCGTCTTCTTGCAATTGGCCAACACCATGTCCGACTTGTTGAACGCGCTGATACTGTCGAGCAGATTCGTGGTCCATTTCTTGCCATTCCAGTACTGCACTTGCACGGCCAGTTTAAGGGGCAGCAATTCGGAGCCATAGCCGTGGGCTACCTGCCATTGCCCCGACAGCACAGTCATCCGTGCCTCGTTCTGTATCAATGGCGAGATTGAGCTGACGACGGCGCCGCCGGGATAGGTGCTGCTGGCGCGCAAGCGCACGTCGGTGGGCGCCACCTTCACGGGTACGCCTGCCTTGCCTGGAAAACGGTAGGCGACCATGGGCGAGGCAACGCCGAGGGTGAATTTCGCGGGCGCCACGCTGGTGATGGTGACTTGTGCCTTGCTGCCATCGGTGAGGCGGCTGCTGCCATCGGAGGTGCTCGGCGGAAAGGAAATCGTGCCCGTGGCCGCATCCAGGCCTTCGAGCAGCACGGGCGCCAGGACGCTCGGATTGAGCTCGTCATAATTTTGGGTCGTCGTCTCGCCAAAGGCGCGCGCCGTCACGCGCACGCCTATCGCCTGCCCCGAGTAAGCGTAGCGGCCTTTTTCCCCGTCATTGGCGCAGGTGAGCGGCGCAGCGCACGGCGTGGCGATGCCGTTGGCGGCGGCCGGCTTGTCACCGTCATCCTTTTTGATCAGTTCCGTGATGAAGTGATGCGGGATGAACTGCACCTGGCCACTCGTGCCGCTTGCCAGCGGTGGAACGACACCGTTAACGGCAGGCAGCTGCCATCCCAGGTAGTTGATCAGACTGGCCGTAAATTGAACAGATCCCACTTCCTTCCAGCTCATGCCCGTAGCGCTCAGGACACCCCCGTTGAAGTCCAGGCCGCCATCGGCCGACGGCTCGGCGTGGCCGGCAAACGTGGGTTCGACGACAGTACGTCCCAGCAGCACGGTTGGCGGCGTCGATTCCCGGCCAAAGTTGGGTGCGACTGCATTCAAAAAGTTCCGTGCAGATACGTTAACCGCCGTTGCCGACGGCACGCCCGTCACGGCCAGGCCCGCACGCTGTGGCGTGGCGATCGCACTGAAAACAAAATTGTATGGAGCGACCACCACGGTGCCGCTGCCTTGCATCTTCAAGCCCTTGTCATCGCCGCTGGCCGATTCATATTTCGCCGTCAACGTCAGCTTGCCCACGTCGGCATAAGACATGGTTGCCGTGGCAACGCCAGCGTTATCGAATGCCAGGTTGACGGACTGGCCCGTCGCACTGCACGCGCTGCCGGTGCTCGCGGCCAATGGAACGAAGGTCCCCGTCCCTTTGACCAGGACCGGCAAGGTGCCGGTGGAGGGATTGCTGTAGCTGCAACTGAGGGTCAGATCCTTGCTGGCATTCGCAAACAGAGGCACGCAGGCTTGCTCGTTCGGTTTGTCTTGCAAGGCGCTGATTTTGAATGCCGTGGCCACGGCGGAATTGTGATTGACGGGAGTAACCGTCAAGCCTGTCGCCGCAAAGCTCATGTCGCAGCTGCGGCTGTTGTCCGACGCGCGCTTGCATACGAGCGGGTCCGTGGCGACGGGCACGCTCGTCAGGCCCAGGGCGGCCGTACCGACAGTGTACTGGCGCACGCTGGCCGTCGCCACGCCGCTACTGCCGATCTGCGTCGTCGCGCCGCCAGGACTGACAGTGACACTCGCGCCGCCTGTGTACCTGGCGCTGCAGGCGGCATCCGCGCATGCCGTCACCGTTACCGTCTGCGGTGCGCACGTCAGGGCATTGCCCGAATGATCGATCTGGAAATGATGAGGCCCGGTCGGGGTGGCGGGGCCGCATTTCGGGCCGCTCACGCTGCCAACGGGGTAGCCGCTGTTGTTCGTCACGCAGCTGCAGGGGTTGGCTGGCGTGTAGGCTCTGCAGGTAATGGTTTGATACACGCGGGTATCCCATTCCAGCGTGATGTGGTCCACCAAGGCATTGCCGCCAATATAAGATTTTGTTGCCGCAAGAGATACCTCACCGGCGTCAACATCACCCGTGACCACCGTGCTCGAACCGATGACCAGCGATTTGCTGGCCTTGACATCGCCCGTCACGATGATGCCGGCCGACTGCAATTCCATCGTCGGCGATATCAGGTCACCTTTGATCTGACTGCCGGAACCAACAGTCAGCGAGGTATTGGCCGTAATATCGCCCTGCACCTGGCTGCTGGACGCGTCGATGCTGACGACGGGCGCCTTCGTCGTGCCTTTCAGATTACTGCCAGAACCGAGGCTGAAGGAGTTGACGGCCGTCACGTCGCCCGCGATCGTGACCTTGGAACTGGTAGTGATGCTTGCGCCGTTGATGGGCCCCGTTATGGTCGAGCTTGATCCGATGCTGACGCTGCCGCTGGCTTTCACGCTGCCGCTGATCGTGACGTTAGAGTTGCTGCTGACCGAGCCGCCGCTGATGGCGCCGTTCAGCGTCGAGCCGGAGGAAATGTCGATATTGCCCGTGGCCGTAATATTGCCCGTCACCTTGACGGGCGTACCGCCCAGAGAGACGGAAGCCGCCGAGATATCGGCCACGATCACCGTGCCGCCCTGCGACCCTGTATTGAAATTGCCGCCTTTGGCCGTCAGGCTGCCGCCCGTGATCTTCAGGCTGGGCGGATTGACATTGCTGATGTCGATATTCCGGTTGGCCGTCAGGGCGGCCGTGCCGCTCATGCTCAAGCCCTGGTTATAGCCGATGGTCACGTCGCTGTTGACCGTCACACCATAGCCGCTGGCGATGACGACATTGTCGGTGCTGCCCATGATCAGGCTGGGGCAAGTGTATTGGGTGCTTGATGCTGGCAAGGTACAGCCGCTGACGGCGCCGCCGTTGAAATTGAGCGTGGCCGCCTGGGCAAAAGTTGAGCATAGCAACAGTGTCAGGGAGACAAAAAAGGGAAGTAAGCGCACGATATCCAGGAATTCGATGAATGGGAAGACAGCGGGCGCGTGGCTTATTCCATGCTAATCTATGTCCTCGCTGTTATTGCATTATGGCAGTATTTTTCACCCTCGCGCATATCGCATGATCAAGCACAGCCCCAAAGAATTCCCCTTGCGCACCGTCGACATCATCGTCTATCCCGGCTTCAAGGCGCTCGAAGCCATCGGCGCCATGAAGGTGTTTGACTACGCCAACACCCATTTGCGCCTGCGCAACCTGCCCGGCGGCTACGACGTGCGCATCGCCTCGACGGCCATCGGCCCGGTCGAGTCCGACACGCTGATGTCGCTGCACGCGAGCAAGGCGCTCGATGCCAGCCGCCTGCCCGACCTGGCCGTCATCGTCGGCTGCCACCACGTCGAGCAAGTCTTGCAGGACATCCCCGCCCTCGCCGCCTGGGTGGCCGAGGCGGCGCCCCGCATCGACACGCTGGCGGCCCTGTGCACGGGCTGCTTCTTCCTGGCCGAAGCCGGCGTACTCGACGGCAAGAGCGCCGCCACGCACTGGAGTGCCGTGGACAGCCTGCGCCAGCGGTACCCATTGATACAGGTCAATGCCGATGCGATTTTCGTGCGGGAAGGGAAATTCTGGACATCCGCCGGCGTGACGGCCGGCATCGACCTGGCGCTGGCCCTGGTGGAAGACGATTTCAGCCGCGATATCGCACTGGAAGTGGCGCGCGACCTGGTCGTGTATTTGAAGCGGCCCGGCGGCCAGTCGCAGTTTTCCGTGCACCTGTCGAGCCAGATGACGACGCATCCGACCATCCGCCAGTTGCAGGGCTGGATCATGGAGCATCTTGCCGAAGAACTCACCGTGCCGCTGCTGGCGGCCAGGCTGGCCATGAGCGAACGCAATTTTACGCGCGTGTTCCAGCGCGAAACGGGGACCAGCCCCACGGAATTCATCGACACGGCCCGCTTCGAAGTGGCGCGCCGTTTACTGGAGGACAATGTGTCTTCCTTAAAACAGGTGGCCGTACAGGCGGGCTTGCATAGCGAGGACAGGCTGCGCCGCCTGTTTCAAAAGAAGCTCGCCATCACGCCGCGCGATTATCGCGAGCGCTTTTCCAGCACGGCGCGCTAGGCGCAGGGAAGCTCAGCGCGACTTGTTGGTGCGCACGTGGCGCGTGGCCAGCTGCTGGCGGTGCCAGGCCAGCGGCGTAAACATCAGCGCGCACAGCAGATAGGTGGCCAGCAACGCCAGCCAGATGGCGGGCGTGGCAAGGATGGCGGCATTGCTCCACCACAAGGCGAGCAGGGAAGACAGGGCCGCGCCAAGGAAGACGGGCAGCATGCGGCGCAAGGTCGCGAGATAGGCAGTGGCAAACATGAACGGCTCCCAAAGCAAGGCGGTGATGTCTACACCCTAGCAGGGGCAGGCGGCGAAGTACAGCCTGCCGCCCTGCCCCGTCCGTCATGTGTTGCGCAATGAGTACAGTCCGATAGGATGATAGGATTAATACAATACGATTAATACAGGACCACGGAACGGATCGATTCGCCGCTCTTCATCAGGTCGAAGCCCTCATTGATGCGTTCGAGCGGCAAGCGGTGCGTGATCAGGTCGTCGATATTGAGCTTGCCTTCCATATACCAGTCGACGATCTTCGGCACGTCCGTGCGCCCCCGCGCGCCGCCGAAGGCCGAACCGCGCCATTCGCGCCCCGTCACCAGCTGGAATGGGCGGGTGGAAATTTCCTGCCCGGCCGCCGCCACGCCGATGATGAACGATTTGCCCCAGCCCTTGTGCGTGCACTCGAGCGCCTGGCGCATCAGGGTCGTGTTGCCCACGCATTCGAAAGAATAATCGGCGCCGCCGTCCGTCAGCTGCACGATGGCGTCGACGACGTTTTCCACTTCGTTCGGATTGATAAAGTGGGTCATGCCGAACTTGCGGGCGATGGCCTGGCGCGCCGGGTTGATGTCGATGCCGATGATCTTGTCGGCGCCGACCATCTTGGCCGCCTGGATCACGTTCAGGCCGATGCCGCCCAGGCCGAACACGGCCACGTTGGCGCCCGCTTCCACCTTGGCCGAGAACAGGACGGCGCCCACGCCGGTGGTGACGCCGCAGCCGATGTAGCAGACCTTGTCGAACGGCGCATCGGAACGGATTTTTGCGAGGGCAATTTCCGGCACGACGATGTAGTTCGAGAACGTGGACGTGCCCATGTAGTGGAACAGCGGCTGGCCGTTCAGGGAAAAACGCGAGGTCGCATCCGGCATCAGGCCGCGGCCCTGCGTGGACCGGATGGCCTGGCACAGATTCGTCTTTTGCGACAGGCAGAACTTGCACTGGCGGCATTCCGGCGTGTACAGCGGGATGACGTGGTCGTCCTTTTTCAGGGTCGTCACGCCCGGGCCGACGTCGACGACGACGCCGGCCCCTTCATGGCCGAGGATGGCAGGAAAAATGCCTTCCGGATCGGCGCCGGACAGGGTGTAGTAATCGGTATGGCAAATGCCCGTGGCTTTCAGCTCGACCAGCACTTCGCCGGCGCGCGGGCCGGCCAGGTCGACTTCTTCGATGGTCAGCGGGGCGCCCGCCTTCCAGGCAATCGCGGCTTTGGTTTTCATGGGTATCATTCCTGCTGGGTTTCAGATGCGCCATTATCGGGCCGCTACGAATGCGGTGGCGCAGCTGGCTCCGCGCTTGTCTGAAAACGCGGCGCATTTGTCCGATGGCGCCGCACGTTTGCGCCAGCACAAACCTGCAGGCAGCAAGACGCGCATTCTTGGCACAGGCTCCCTCGAGTCGCCGTTGCGCCGTTCCCGCAGGAGACTGACATGCGCCATATCCTTTCCCGCTCTCCCCGAGCCTGGCTGGCCCTGCTGCTGGCATGCTGTTTGGCCCTGCTGTCCGCCTGTGGCGGCGGCGATGACGATCCAGCGCCCGGTACCACCACCGGCAGCCTGGCGCTCACCATCGGCGGCTTGCCGGCCGGCGTGGCGGGCGCCGTCACGGTCACGGGACCTGCGTCGTACAGCAAGACATTGACGGCAAGCAGCACCTTGACGGACCTGGCGCCCGGCGCCTACACGATCAGCGCGGCCAGCGTGGCGCAAGGCACGGGGACCTTGGCGCCCACGCCCGTCACGCAGCAGGCGCAAGTCAATGCGGGAGCGACGGCCAGCGCCAGCGTCCTGTATGCGGCAGCCACGCCGCTGGCCCTGGGCCTGCAGGAAGTAGCCAGCGGCTTGAGCGTGCCCATCTTCCTCACGGCGCCGCCCGGCGACAGCCGTTTGTTCATCCTCGAACGGGCCGGCCGCATCCGCGTGGTGCAGAACGGCAATCTGCTGGCCGCACCTTTCCTCGACATCAGTACGCTCACCAGCACCAGCGGCGAACGGGGTTTGCTGTCGATGGCCTTCCATCCGCAATACGCCAGCAATGGCTATTTCTTCCTGTATTACACCGACCTGGCCGGCAATATCGTCATCGAGCGCCGCCAAGTGTCGGCCGGCAACGCCAACGTGGCCGATCCCCTGTCCGCGCTGACCATCCTCACGATTCCCCACCCCACGTTCAGCAACCACTACGGCGGCCTGCTCAGCTTTGGCCCGGACGGCTATCTGTATGCGGGCACGGGCGACGGCGGCGGCGCGGGCGACCCGCCCCGCAATGCGCAAAACACGAATGTGCTGTTAGGAAAGCTGCTGCGCCTGGACGTCAGCGCCAGCACGGTGGCCCAGCCGTACGCCATCCCATCCGGCAACCCGTTTACCACGGCGGGCGGCCGCCCTGAAATCTGGGCCTACGGCTTGCGCAACCCGTGGCGCTACGCCTTCGACGTGCCGGCCCAGTTGCTGTACATCGCCGACGTGGGCCAGGCCAACCTGGAAGAAATCGACGTGCGCCCCGTGGGGCAGGCGGGCAACAACTATGGCTGGAACATCATGGAAGGCACGCAGTGCTACAACAGCCCAGGTTGCAGCCAGGCGGGACTGGTCTTGCCGGCCATCGAATACGGCCACGATACGGCCGGCGGCTGCTCGATCACGGGCGGCTATGTGTACCGCGGCACGGCCATGCCGGAACTGGCGGGGCAGTACCTGTTCTCCGACTACTGCAGCGCCTGGCTGAAAAGCTTCAGCTACAGCAATGGCACGGCATCGGCCGTGAAAGACTGGGGCATCGCAAACGTGGGCAATATCCTGTCGTTCGGCCAGGATGCGCAAAACGAGCTGTACATGCTGAGCGGCACGGGCAAGGTGTACCGCATTGTCCGTCAATAAGCGTACGCAACCAGACATGCGTCAGTGCAGCGGACCCGCGCACGCGGCAGAGGGTGTTTTTCGACGGGGCGCGGGGAACCGGCTAGAATTGGTTTTTTCCGTCGCGCCCTGCGCCCAGCTCAAGAGAACACCATGGCCCGTTTGAAACTTGAATTTCCCGAAGACCAGTACTGCTATTCCTCGCAACTGACGGTACGCACGACGGACATCAATGCCGGCAACCATCTCGGCAACGATTCCATGATTTCCATGATTTCCGAGGCGCGCGCCCGCTTCCTGTTCGAATATGGCGTGCGCGACATCGAAGCGGACGGCACCGGCATCATCGTCACCGACCTGGCCACCACCTACCGCGCCGAAGCCCATGCGCGCGACCAGCTGCTGTTCGAAGTGGGCGTGATGGATTTCAATAAATATGGCGGCGACATCACTTTCCGCATCACGCGTCCGCGCGACAACACCCTGATCGCGATGGCCAAGTCCGGCTTTGTCTTTTTCAACTACAAGCGCAGCCAGGTCGTGCCCATGCCGGAAGAATTTGGCAGCAAGTTCCCACAGGTGAACTGGATCGATTAGCTCGCCATGCCGCGATGCTGTATGCTTGCCAGGAAGACATTGAATGTGGAGCGGCATGCAATCAGCAATTACGGCAAGACGATGCCTGGCCCTGGCCCTGGCGCTGCTGGGCACCTTGCCGCCCGCCCTGGCCACGCCGCAGACCGTCATCCTGTACGGCGACGACGACTACGCGCCGTACAGTTATGTGGAAAGCGGCGTGTTCAAGGGCATGTATATCGACATCCTGCGCCAGGCGGCCGACGCGATGCCCGGCTACCGGCTGGAATTGCAGCCGCGCCCCTGGAAACGGGGGCTCGACGCGCTGGAAAAGGGCCAGGTTTTCGGCCTGTTTCCACCGGGGCGCAAGGCGGAACGCTCGTACGTGGAGCCGTATTCGGCCATGCTGCACCGCGAATCGGTGGTGCTGTTCTGCCATGACGCCGTCATGCGCACGCCGCGCACGCATTTCCCCGCCGACTTTGCGGGCCTGACCATCGGCGTCAACACAGGGTTTTTATTGTCGGAAAAGCTGATGGCACCCGCCCGCCAGGGACTGCTGCGCCTGGAAGCGGCCAAGGGCAATGAAGCGAACCTGAAGAAACTGGCGCTGCGGCGCATCGATTGCTACGCCAGCGACCGCGGCGCGGCACGCCATACGGCGCGCCAGCTGCAAGGCGAACTGGCCCGCTACGGCTTTCAACTACACGAAGTGCTGGAACTGTCGTCCGAAGCCACCTACATCGCCTACAGCGCGCGCAACACGCCCGTCTACAAGGCCGATTTCATCGAGAAGATGAATGCCGCCCTGCTCGCCATGCGGCAGAACGGCGAGCTGGCGCGCATCGAAGGCGCTTACCTGCACTGAACGCCGCGCAGCGGCGCTTATTTGCGCGTATGGCGCTTTACCTTGACGCCAAAGGTATCGGAAAACCAGTCATCGATCATCAGCTTTTCATAGCGCAACTTTTCAGTGCTGAAGTAAGGATTGATACGGCTCAGGTACGACATGTCGGACAGGGCCGCGTCGCCGCTGCTGATGACCTTGCCATCCTGTTCCAGCACATAATGCAGGCGCATGCGCGGCCAGTCGACCCGGCCATTCATGACACGGATATCCTGGCCCGCACGCAGGGAAGGATTTTCACGTCCCGCCAGATCCACGTCCGTGACGTCGATTTTCAAGGTGCGCCCTGGCGGCAGCGCCGCGCCCAGCTTCTCGAAATGCCGGGTCAGCTCCTTGAGCACGTCTTCCCGCTCGTGCGGATCGAACGGCACATCCGTGAATTGATCCGGCTTGCTGAAATGCACTTCGGTTCCTGCCCAGGCCGCGCTGCTGGCCAGCAAGGCCAGGCCGGCGATCAAGGCGCGCGTCGTTTGCTTTTGCATGATGTACCCTTTCAGGAGATATGGGTGGCATGGCGCCACTTCTTATGCATGTCCAATATAGCGCGCTCCAGCCGATTGTGACGCTCAATTCATACCTTGTTACTTTTTCGGCTGGCCGTCGGAAAGGCGGAGCAGCGTATTTTTTTGCGGATTCCATGGCAATATTAACTAAAACAAAGTATTGTCTTGAAAATATAGTTGCCTAAGCGATAAAGTATAGATAGTGTCGGCAGCATGCATTTAAAGTGCTTTTTTGGCACGCGTGTTACATGATTTTAGTCAATTGTTCTTGCTTATTGTTAATACTTAGCTGTCAGTCTACAATCGACAAAATGCGCCCGAAAAACGCGCAACGCCGGTATGAGCGCACAGGAATTCCTGGCGCGGGCGTCTCAGCATTGCGTCAGTTATGCCTTTTAGCGGAACTCGTCCTTATGTCATTTTTGTCTTCAGCATCGCCCAAGTTACCTCCCTGGAAAGTCCTGCTCGTCGACGATGAACCCGACATTCACGACATCACCAAACTGACGCTGAGCCGTTTCCGCCTCGAAGGGCGCGCGCTGAGCTTCGTGCACGCCTACAGCGGCGCCGAAGCCAAGCAGGTGCTGGCGCGCGAAGAAGGCATCGCGCTGGTCTTCCTCGACGTGGTGATGGAGCGTGAAGACAGCGGCCTGGAAGTGGCGCGCTGGATGCGCGAAGACCTGGGCAACCAGTTTACGCGCATCGTGCTGCGCACGGGCCAGCCGGGCCAGGCGCCGGAAGAGCGGGTGATCGTCAACTACGACATCAACGATTACAAGGAAAAGACGGAACTGGACCGCACCAAGCTGTTCACCACCACCTTTGCCGCCCTGCGCGCCTACCGCGACATCATGAAGGTGGAAGAAGCGCGCCAGGCACAGCTCCATTACCGCGAAGGCCTGGAACGGGTCATCGCCGCCTCGGCGCACATTTTCAAGCAGCGCAACCTGCGCGACTTCGCCAGCGGCCTGCTGCAGCAAGTCGTCGCCCTGCTGCGCCTGGAAACGAGCATGCTGCTGCGCCTGCGCGGCGCCAGCGCCATCACGGGCGAGCAGGACTATGAAATCCTCGCGCAGATCGGCGACCATGAAGCCGATGGCGGCATCCTCAGCCCGTCCCTGCTGTCGCAGCTGGACGACGCGAAGAGCAACAAGATCTCGCGCCTGCATGGCGACACCTATGTCGGCTATTTCCCCAACAGCAGCGGCAAGGCCTCGCTGCTGGTCTTGAAAGGCGTGGAAGAAATCTCCGACCTCGACGCGCAATTGCTGGAAGTATTCTGCTCGGGCGTGGCGATCGCCTTCGACAACATCCTGCTGACGCAGGAAATCACCGATACCCAGGCCGAGCTGATCCTGCGCCTGGGCGACGTGGTCGAATCGCGCTCGCACGAAGGCGGCAACCACGTGCGCCGCATGGCCGAAGTGTGCCAGCTGCTGGCGCAGGCGTCCGGCATGTCGGAAGAGGAAACGATGGTGCTGCGCCACGCGGCGCCCATGCACGACATCGGCAAGATTTCCACGCCCGACGCCGTGCTGTTGAAACCGGGCAAGCTCGATGCGGCAGAGTGGGAAATCATGAAGCAGCATCCGACGGTAGGCATGTCCATCCTCGACGGCTCGCAGCGTCCGCTGTTGAAGGCGGCCGCCGTGATCGCCCACCAGCACCATGAAAAATACGACGGCAGCGGCTACCCGCAAGGCCTGGTGGGCGAAAACATCCACAAATACGCGCGCATCGCCGCCGTCGCCGACGTCTTCGACGCCCTCATGCACAAGCGCTGCTACAAGGACGCCTGGCCACTCGAGCGCGTCGTCAGCTACCTGCGCGAAGTGAGCGGCAGCCACCTCGATCCGCAGTATGTGGAGTTGCTGATTGCGAATCTGGATGAAGCGCTGGCGTTGAATCAGCGTTTCCCGGATTAGCATGCGTACGTCGGATTACGCGGCTGCGCCGCTAATCCGACCTACGTGGCTTCGGCCCAAGCCCCCAGCACGGGCACTCCGGGCCAATCCGGCCCGCCGTTTTTAGGTTTTCAAGGACACATCATTGAAACCGCCGCCGGCGTCGGATTACGCGCAAGCGCTAATCCGACCTACGTGGCTCCAGCGGAAAACGTATCTTGTAATGCAATCCCATCCCCGGCGCGCTGACCACCTTCACCGTCCCGCCCAGCGGTCCCGTCACCAGGTTGTACAGGATGTGCGCACCAAGTCCGCTGCCGCCCGAGCCCCGCTTGGTCGTGAAGAAGGGATCGAACAGCTGGCCCAGGGTGGCGCTGTCCATGCCCATGCCATCGTCGCTGTAATCGAGTTCCAGCATCTCGCCCACCGTCCTGGCGGACAGCTTGATCTTGCCCGGTTCGCCTTCGGCAAAGCCGTGCACCAGTGAATTGACCACCATGTTCGTGACGATCTGCGAGACGGCGCCCGGATAGCTGCGCAGCTGCACTTCGGGCGCACAATCGATCTCCACTTTCACCGGTTTGCCTTTCAGCTTGGGCTGCAGCGACAGCAGGACTTCATCGAGGTATTTGCGCAAGTTAAAGCTGCGCAATTCGTCCGAGGACTGGTCCACGGCCACCTGCTTGAAGCTGCGCACCAGCGCCGCGGCGCGCTGCGTGTTCGTCGTCATGATGCGCAGGGTCTGGTCGATGATGTCGAAGAATTGCCGCAAGCCGTCCTCGTCGAGCTGGCCGCCTTCCAGGTCTTCGCGCGTGAGTTTCAATTCCTGCACCAGGTGGCTGGTGGCCGTCACGCAGATACCCAGCGGCGTATTGATTTCATGCGCCACGCCCGCCACCAGGCGCCCCAGGGACGCCAGCTTTTCCTGGCGCACCAGTTCCGACTGCGCTTCCTGCAAGGCGCTCAGGGCGCTGTTCAGGGCCGCGTTCTGTTCTTCCAGCGCTTCCTTGGCCTGGCGCATGGCGCTGTCGGCCTGGATGCGGGCCATCGCCACGGCCACGTGGCTGGCCATGAAGGCCAGCACGTCCAGTTCCGCCTGGCCATACACGACGGATTCGTCGTAGCTTTGCACGATGATCACGCCATATTTGCGCTCGCCCAGCAGCATGGGCGCGCCCATCCAGCTGGCGATGCCGACATTGCCCAGCGGCTCGTCCATCTCGCCGCTGGCCACCAGCGCCGCATAGCTGCTGGCGTCCAGCAGGCAAGCCTTGCGGCGCGCCAGCACGTACGAGCTCATGCCGATGCCGTAATGAAAGCGCTTGACGGGCGCCTGCGCATCCTTCTCGTCGACGAAATACGGGATCGTGATGTCCTTGTTGTCCGGGTGGTACAGGGCGATGAGGAAATTCTTGGCCGTCACCAGTTCGCTGATGATGGCGTGCAGGCGCGCGTACAGGGTCGTCGCGTCGGCCGCCTGCGCCGACAGGTTGGCGATTTCATACAGCGCATGCTGGAGGTTTTCCGCGCGGCGCCGCTCGGCCACTTCGTGCGCCAGCAGGGCCGTGCGCTCCTGCACCGCCTTTTCCAGCCGGTCCATGCTTTGCATGCCTTGCAGGGCGCTCGACACGTGCGTGGCGATCAGCGCGAACAGGGCCTGGTCTTCCAGGCTGAAGCGGTGCTGCGCGTCATAGCTCTGGATGACGATGGCGCCCAGCACCTGGTGCTGCTGGTCCAGCAGCGGGCAGCCTATCCAGTGCTCGGCCGCCGTGCCGCCGCCCCAGGCGCCGCCGCCGATGGCGCGCATGGCGTCGTCATCGGCCGTCATCACCAGCTGCTTGCGGTTGACGATGACCCATGCCGTGGGCGACTGCGCGGCGCTGGCCAGGCGCACGCCCACGTCCGGGTCGGGCGCGGCGTCGAATTCGTCGACAAAGTAGGGAAAGCGCACGAGGCCGTCGTCATGGTCGCTGAGCGCCACGTAAAAGTTCGCGGCATACATGATGCGCCCCAGCGCCGCATGCACCGCCTGCAGGAATTCGCTGATATCGCTGCAGGTGCTCGAGCGCTGCCCGATTTCCAGCAACACGGTTTGAACGGCTTCCAGGCGGCTGAGACGGCTTTCCATGGGTGGCTATGTACCTTGTGCAAGTATATGTTCTGAAAATCAATATTATCAGTTCAGCCCCGCCTTGGCACGGCATAAAACGCAGAATCTTGCCTTGAGGCAGAGCAACACACACTACGCGCGCATTTGCCACCTTGGCGATACAGTGGCAGACTAGGCCCCTTCCTACAGACCAGACCGTCCTCATGACCGCCACGCTACGCGCCTCGCTTCGCCCCTACACCCTCGCCGGCCTGCTGGCCTTTGCCGCGCTGGGCATGCCGCCGCTGTGCGCCGCGCCAGCCAAGGCGCCGGCGGCGGAAACGGCCGATGGCGGGCGCTATTTCGGCCCTCTCGTCGATGGCAAGATGCACGGCCAGGGCCGGCTCGAATACGCGAGTGGCGCGTTTTACGAAGGGGGCTTCGCGCGCGGCGTGTTTTCCGGCCAGGGCAAGCTGCGCCAGGCGTCCGGCGTCGAATACACGGGCGCCTTCCGCCAGGGCGCCTTCGACGGCATCGGCCGCTACACCTCGCCCAAGGGAGAAATCTATGCGGGCAGCTTCGTCAAGGGCAGCTTCGAGGGACAAGGCCGCTTCCAGGGCGCCGACGGCGCCACCTTCGAAGGCCATTTCAAGCACTGGCGCCCGCACGGCGCCGGCAAGCTGACCGACACGGACGGCACCGTCTTCGAAGGCGACTTCGTTCAGGGCCAGGTGCAGGGCAAGGCTAGGGTCACCACCAGCGACGGCATCCACTACGAAGGCGAGCTGAAAGACTGGAAATTCGAAGGTGACGGCGTGCTGCGCACGGCCGACGGCGACGAATACCGGGGCGGCTTCAAGAATGGCCAGTTCGACGGCAAGGGCGTGCTGCGTTACGCCGTGGCGCAGGCCGATGGCCGGCGCGAAGACAGCGGCAACTGGACGGAAGGCCAGCTGGACGACCCGGCCCTGGACAAGCTCACGCGCGACAATATCGAGCTGGCCCTGTACAACCAGCGCACCCTGCTCGACGGCGCCCTGGCCCGCATCGCGCCGCGCGATGCGGCAAAGAAAATCAATCTGTATCTGCTGGGCGTGGCCGGCGATGGCGCGCAGGAAGTGTTCCACCGCGAAACGGCCTTCGTGCAGCGCCAGTTCGACCGCGATTACGGCACCACGGACCGCTCATTGATGCTCGTCAACAGCCGCAACACGGTGGCGCAGCAGCCGATGGCCACGCGCACGAGCATCGCCGCCAGCCTCGACGCCCTGGGCGCGAAGATGGACAAGCAGAACGATATCCTGTTCCTGTTCCTCACCAGCCACGGCTCGCCCGAGCACGAACTGGCGCTGGCGCAAAACGGCATGGACTTGCACAGCCTGCCCGCGCAGGAGCTGGCCACCATGCTCAAGCACAGCGGCATCCGCTGGAAAGTCATCGTGATCTCGGCCTGCTATGCGGGCGGCTTCATTGCGCCATTAAAAGACGACAATACCCTCATCATCACGGCCGCGCGCAGCGACCGCACCTCGTTCGGCTGCGACGACCAGAACGATTTTACCTACTTCAGCGAAGCGTATTTCAAGGAAGCCTTGCCCAAGAGCGCCGGCTTTGCGGAAGCCTTCGACAAGGCCAAGGTGCTGGTGCAGGCGCGCGAAGCGGCCGATTTCCGCGAAGGCGGCATGGAGGCGGAAGAGCATTCCGAGCCGCAGCTGTTCCAGGGCAAGGCCATCGCCGCACAGCTGAAGGCGTGGCGCGCCCAGCCGCGTTAAGCACGACACGGCCTTCTTTCTTTCTGTACAATAGCCGTCACCATGCGCCGATTCTTCCTCATTTTGCTGCTGTTCGTGCTTCCGCTCCAGATGTCCTGGGCAGCGGCGAGCGCGTATTGCCTGCACGAGGAAGGCAAGGCGGCGCAACACCTGGGCCACCACAGCCACCAGCACAAGGCGGATGCGGACAAGCAGCCTGCCGGCGACAAAAAAGTGGCGGACCAGCAGAAAAAAGGCCAGCCGCACAGCGACTGCAACGTCTGCCACGGCATCGGCCACGCGTGGCTGCCGGCCGGCTCCAGCCTGCCCGTCGGCGACACGGCCTCCGTCAACGCGGACACCTCCCCCTTCTTTTACGCTTCCCACATCCCGGACGCTCCCAAGCGCCCTGACTGGTCGTCGGCCATCTAGGCCGACGGGACGTTTCAATCACTTTTCGCAGTAAGCCAGGCGAGAGCCTGCGCGTCCCGTCGAATTTTTTTCCATGTTTTTGGAGAATTCGATGCACCGATTCATTTTCTTGCTTTCCGCTGGCCTGTTGGCCGGCAACTTTGCCCACGCGCAATCGAGCGTGGAACCCGCCGCGCCGTTGACCCTGCCCGCCGCGCTGGCGCTGGCAGAAGGCGGCAACGCCACCCTGTCCGCCGCCCGCCATGAACTGGCGGCGCAAGGCGGCGCCCTGCAGCAGGCGCGCGCCCTGCCCAATCCGGAACTGCAAACCGTGCTGGAAGACACGCGGCGCGCCACGCGCAGCACCACCGTGCAACTGAACCAGCTCATCGAACTAGGCGGCAAACGGGGGGCGCGCGCCGCCGTCGCCCAGCGCGGCGCAGACCTGGCGCAAGCGGGCCTGTCAATGCAGCAAGCCGACACGCGCGCCGCCGTCACGAGTGCCTTTGTCGACGTGCTGGCCGCGCAGGAAGGCTTGCGCCTGGCCGACAGCGCGCAAGCCTTGGCCGCGCGCGCCAGCGACATCACGGCCCGTAGAGTGACGGCCGGCAAGGCTTCGCCCGTCGAGGAAACCCGCGCCAGGGTCGCCGAAGCGAGCGTGCGGCTGGAGCTGAACCTGGCCCGCAGCACCCTGGCCGGCGCGCGCAAGCGCCTGGCCGCCCTGTGGGGCAACGCCACGCCACGCTTCAGTGTCGCCGAGGGACGCCTGGAAACCTTGCCGGAGCTACCCCCGGCCAGCGAACTGGCCGCGCGCGTGGCCCAGGCGCCGGCCGTGCGCCAGGCGCAAAGCGCGCTGGCCCAGCGGCAAGCCATGCTGGACGTGGAACAGCGGCGCGCCACGCCCGACGTCACCGTCAGCATCGGCATGAAGCGTTCGGAAGAGCTGGGCCGCAACCAGGCCATCATCGGCCTGGCCCTGCCGCTGCCCCTGTTCGACCGCAATGCGGGCAACAAACTCGACGCCCTGCGCCGCAGCGACAAGGCCAGCGACGAGCTGGCCGCCGCGCGCATCGCCGTGCAAACGGACGTGGCCGCCGCCACCGAACGCCTGGCCACGGCCCGGCTCGACGTGGAAAGCTTGCGCCGCGACATCTTGCCCGGCGCCCAAAGCGCCTACGACGCGGCCAGCAAGGGTTTCGAGTTCGGCAAGTTCGCCTTCCTCGACGTGCTCGATGCCCAGCGCACCTTGCTGCAAGCTAAAAACCAATACCTGCGCGCGCTGACGGAAGCGCAGCACGCCGCCGCCGACATCGAGCGCCTGCTGGGCGCCCCCGCCTCCCTGTAAGGAATCCAACATGAATATCACACTCGACAAAAAACAGACAATCGCCATCGCTTCCATCGCGGCAGCCGGCATCGTGCTGGCCTTTCTGATCCTCGGCACCGGCAAGTCCAGCGCCCCGCCCGCCCCTGCCGTCAAGGCGGAAGCCCATGCGGAAAAGAAAGACGAACACGGCCACGCAGAAGTGGAAGGCAAGCTGGAATTGACGGCGGCGCAAAGCAAGGCAGCCGGCGTCGTCATCGCCACGGTCGCACCGGGCCGCATCAAGACGACGGTCGCCCTGCCCGGCGAAATCCGTTTCAATGAAGACCGCACGGCCCACGTCGTGCCGCGCCTGGCCGGCGTGGTGGAAGCCGTGCAGGCGGACCTGGGCCAGCTGGTGAAAAAGGGACAAGTGCTGGCCGTCATCGCCAGCACGGAATTGTCGGAACAGCGCAGCGCGCTGCTGTCGGCGCAGCGGCGCCTGTCGCTGGCCCGCTCCACGTATGAGCGTGAAGAAAAACTGTGGCGCGAGAAAATTTCGGCCGAACAGGATTATCTGCAGGCCCAGCAGGCGTGGCGCGAAGCGGAAATCGCCGTGCAGAACGCGCAGCAAAAGCTCAGCGCGCTGGGCGCCAGCGGCACCAGCAAGGGCCCGCTGAACCGCTACGACATCCGCGCCCCGTTCGACGGCATGGTGCTGGAAAAACACATCACCCTGGGCGAAGCCGTCAAGGAAGACGCGAACATCTTCGTCATTTCCGACCTGTCGACCGTGTGGGCGGAAATCGCCGTGCCGGCGAAAGATCTGGCCACCGTGCGCATGGGAGGCAAGGCGGAAGTGAAAGCGTCCGCGTTCGACGCCAGCGCGCAAGGCACGATCACCTACGTGGGCGCCTTGCTGGGCGAGCAGACGCGCACGGCCAAGGCACGCATCAGCTTGCAGAACCCCGACATGGCGTGGCGCCCGGGCCTGTTCGTCACGGTGGAAGTGGTGTCCGGCGAAGCGGACGCGCCCGTCACCGTGCACAGCACGGCCATCCAGACGGTGGAAGACAAGCCCGTCGTCTTCGTGCAGGTGAAAGATGGCTACCAGGCCACGCCCGTGGTGCTGGGGCGCAGCGATGGCACATTGACGCACATCAAGCAGGGCCTGGCCGCCGGCACGCCCTATGCGGCGCAAGGCAGTTTTGTCCTGAAGTCCGAGCTGGGCAAAGATTCTGCCGGCCACGAACACTGATCACGTCAAAGCTAAGGAAACCATCATGTTTGAACGCTTGATCCGCTTCGCCATCGACCAGCGCTGGCTGGTGATGCTGGCCGTGGCCGCCATGGCTGCGCTGGGCATCTACAGCTATCAAAAGCTGCCCATCGACGCCGTGCCCGACATCACCAATGTGCAGGTGCAAATCAATACCCAGTCCGCCGGCTATTCGCCGCTGGAAACCGAGCAGCGCGTCACCTTCCCCATCGAGACGGCCATGGCCGGCTTGCCGAACCTGGAACAGACGCGCTCGCTGTCGCGCTATGGCCTGTCGCAAGTGACCGTAATCTTCAAGGATGGCACGGACATTTATTTCGCGCGCCAGATGATCAACGAGCGCTTGCAGGAAGCCAAGGAAAGCCTGCCTGCCGGCGTCACGCCGAAGATGGGCCCGGTTTCCACGGGCCTCGGCGAAATCTACCTGTGGACGGTGGAAACGGAACCTGGGGCGAAAAAGCCGGACGGCACGCCGTACACGCCGACGGACTTGCGCGAAATCCAGGACTGGATCATCAAGCCGCAGTTGCGCAACGTCACGGGCGTGACGGAAATCAATGCCATCGGCGGCTACGCCAAGCAATACCAGGTGGCGCCGTATCCGGAAAAACTGGCCGCCTACGGCATCAGCCTGCAAGACGTGGTGACGGCGCTCGAGCGCAACAACAGCAACGTGGGCGCCGGCTACATCGAAAAGCAGGGCGAGCAATTGCTGATACGCGCGCCGGGCCAGGTGGCGTCGAAAAGCGACATCGGCAACATCGTCGTCGCCAACGTGCAGGGCGTGGCGATCCGCATCCGCGACGTGGCCGACGTGGTGCTGGGGCGCGAGCTGCGCACAGGCGCGGCCACGGAAAACGGCCGCGAAGTGGTGCTCGGCACGGTCTTCATGCTGATCGGGCAGAACAGCCGCGCCGTCTCGCAGGCCGTCGATAAAAAGATGGTGGAGATCAACCGCAGCCTGCCCAAAGGCGTGCACGCCGTCACCGTGTATGACCGCACGGTACTCGTCGACAAGGCCATCAATACGGTAAAGAAAAACCTGCTCGAAGGCGCGGTGTTGGTGATCGCCATCCTGTTCCTCTTCCTCGGCAATATCCGGGCGGCCGTCATCACGGCCATGGTGATTCCGCTGGCCATGCTGTTCACGTTTACGGGCATGGTGCAATACCATGTCAGCGCCAACCTGATGAGTCTGGGGGCGCTGGACTTCGGCATCATCATCGATGGCGCCGTCGTGATCGTGGAAAACTGCGTACGCCGCCTGGCCCATGCGCAGCAGAAACTGGGACGGCCGCTCACCTTGCAGGAACGCTTACACGAAGTGTTTGCCGCATCGCAAGAAGCACGCCGCCCCCTGTTGTACGGCCAGTTGATCATCATGGTCGTGTACCTGCCCATCTTTGCGCTGACGGGCGTGGAAGGACGGATGTTTACGCCGATGGCCCTGACGGTCGTCATTGCCTTGCTGGGCGCCATGCTGCTGTCGATCACCTTCATCCCGGCCGCCGTGGCGCTGTTCATCGGCGACAAGGTGGCTGAAAAGGAAAATACCATCATGCGCGCCGCCAAGCGCTGGTATGCGCCGCTGCTGGACAAGGTCATGCGCAACACGCCCGTCGTGTTGACGGGTGCGGCCGTGGCCGTCGTGCTGTCGGGCTTGCTGGCCACGCGCATGGGCAGCGAATTCGTGCCCAGCCTGAACGAGGGCGACATCGCCATCCAGGCCCTGCGCATTCCCGGCACCAGCTTGAGCCAGTCGCTGGCCATGCAGCAGCAGCTGGAAAGCAAGCTCATGGCAAACCACCAGGAAATCGCGCGCGTGTTCGCCCGCACGGGTACGGCCGAGATCGCGTCCGACCCCATGCCGCCGAATATTTCCGATGGCTACATCATGCTCAAGCCCCGCAATGCATGGCCGGAACCGGGAAAGTCGCGCGAGCGCTTGCTGGCGGAAATCGAAGCGACGGCCACCAGTTTACCGGGCAACAACTACGAGTTTTCCCAGCCGATCCAGCTGCGCTTCAATGAACTGATTTCCGGCGTGCGCAGCGACGTGGCCGTGAAACTGTTCGGCGATGACATGCTTGTCCTCGACAGTACGGCGGCAAAGATCGCCGGCGTGCTGGGCAAGATTCCCGGTGCGACGGAAGTGAAGGTCGAGCAGACGACGGGTTTACCGATGCTGACGGTGCAGATCGACCGCGAGCAGACGGCCCGCTACGGCCTCAACATCGCCGACGTGCAGTCGGCGATCGCCACGGCCATCGGCGGGCAAGAGGCCGGCACCCTGTTCCAGGGCGACCGCCGCTTCGACATCGTCGTGCGCCTGCCCGACAGCCTGCGCAGCGACCTCGAGCAACTGAAACGCCTGCCCATCGCCCTGCCCCTGGGTGCGGCGGCGGAAGGCCGTGCCCGCTTCATCCCGCTCGGTGAAGTGGCCAGCCTGCAAGTGGCGCCGGGACCGAACCAGATCAGCCGCGAAGACGGCAAGCGCCGCATCGTCATCAGCGCCAACGTGCGCGGGCGCGATATCGGCTCGTTTGTTGCGGAAGCAACGCAGCAGCTGCAAGCGCAAGTGGCCATTCCCGCCGGCTACTGGACCAGCTGGGGCGGTCAATTCGAGCAGCTGCAATCGGCAACGAAACGCCTGGAACTGGTGGTGCCCGTAGCCTTGGCCCTCGTCTTCGTCTTGCTGTTCGCCATGTTCGGCAACGTGAAGGATGGCGTATTGGTGTTCAGCGGCATCCCGTTCGCCTTGACGGGCGGCATCGTCGCCCTGTGGCTGCGCGACATCCCCATGTCGATCTCGGCCGCGGTGGGCTTCATCGCCCTGTCCGGCGTGGCCGTGCTGAACGGCCTCGTGATGATCGCCTACATCCGCCAACTGCGCGAACAGGGCATGCCCTTGCACGATGCGATACGCGAAGGCGCGATCACGCGCTTGCGGCCCGTCCTGATGACGGCGCTGGTGGCCTCGCTCGGTTTCGTGCCGATGGCCATTGCCACGGGCACGGGCGCCGAAGTGCAGCGTCCGCTGGCCACCGTGGTGATCGGCGGCATTTTATCGTCGACGGCCTTGACCTTGCTGGTGCTGCCGCTGTTATACCGGCTCGCGTATCGCAGGAAAGAAGAGGAGGCAGGTCGGATGAGCGTGGCCGAAGGGCACTCTTAATCCGACACATTGTTGGCGCTGGTGGCGTCGGATTACGGCCTTTCAGGCCTAATCCGACCTACGCCCTGCCGCTGCTGTACCGGCTGGCGTATGCCGCAAGAGGCAGGTCGGATGAGCGTGGCCACAGGGCACTCTTAATCCGACACATTGTTGGTACCGGAGGCGTCGGATTACGCCCTGCCGCTGCTGTACCGGCTGGCGTATGCCGCAAGAGGTAGATACTGTTATCCCCGTCAAGCGGCGTGCAAGGTCGGATCAAATATTTTTCCCGACCTGAGCAC
>NZ_FNHA01000010.1:0-297643 GCF_900103595.1 Janthinobacterium sp. OK676 | reverse complement strand
ATCCCGAGCGCTTCGACAGCGCCAAGCAAGCCGTGGCGTTTGCGGGACTCGACCCGCGCCAGCACGAGTCTGGTTCCAGCGTACGTGGCAAGCCACGCATGTCGAAGGTCGGCCACAGCTTCCTGCGCAAAGCGCTGTACATGCCCGCCATGGTGACCGTGTACCGGACAGCCTGGGGCAAGCGCTTTGGTCAGCGCCTGCGTGCTGCTGGCAAGGCAAAGAAACTGATCATCGGCGCCATGATGCGCAAGCTGGTGCACGTGGCATTCGGCGTGCTCAGGTCGGGAAAAATATTTGATCCGACCTTGCACGCCGCTTGACGGGGATAACAGTATCTACGCCTAAACCCAACGGCAAAGGCTGGGGTCGTACCCTGCAGGGTACGACCCCAGATGTTGCTTTGGGTTACGTTCAGACCGGCGTGATCAAATCGATCCTGTCCGTACAAAACCCGTCCACGCCCCAGGCCAGCAATTCGCTGGCCCGCTCCGAGGTGTTGACGGTGTAGCAGAACAGCCCGTATCCCGCCCCCTTGATCTCTCGCGCCAGTTCCGGCGTCAGCTGCTGATGGTCGCAATGGATGGCCACCACGCCCAGCTCCTTTGCCTGTTTCAGCCAATCTGAAGGTATCGCTTCGACCAGCCAGCCGCGCGCCAGTTCCGGGGCCGCCTGGCGCGCCGCCTGCAAGGCTGCGATGCTGAACGACGACAAGAGCGGCAGCAATTCGCCAGCCGCGATTTCCTGCGCAAAGTAATCGCGCGTGGCGTGCGCCACCACCGTCCCGGTTTGCACATCGAAGCCGGGCGCCGGCTTGATTTCGATATTCATCCAGATGCGCTGCGCCTTGCAATACGCCACTACGGCCTCGAACGTGGGCACGCCTACACCGGCGAATGCGGGGCCGAACCAGGCGCCCGCCTCCATCGCTCCCAGCTGCGCGGCCGTGTAATCGTTGATGTGGCCGCTGCCGGCCACGGTGCGGCCCAGCTCGGGGTCGTGCACGACGACGGGCACGCCGTCGGACGCCAGCATGACGTCGAATTCCACGGCGCGGTAGCCGTAGGCGAGGCCGCAGCGCAGGGCGGCCAGGGTGTTTTCAGGCGCCAGGGTGCCGCCGCCGCGGTGCGCGAGGGTGCGTGGATAGGGCCACATGGGATTCCTTTAAGCAATTCTTTGGAAGCAAGACTGTCTTGCCACACTATCGCGTGCCAGTCCCGAAAAGTAAAGCGGCCCCGTTTGGCGACGCGCCCCAGCGAATGGCGGCGCGCCAGTCCCGTTTCGTCGCAGCCCTGTTGCGCGCTGGCCTGCGCTGGCACACAATGCCCCATCGCTACCAGCAGACAACTCCATGAAATCCAACGTTCCATCCGCCGATGCGCCAGCAGCCAAGGCCAGGTCTCCGTACTACCGCATGCTGCACGACGCGCGCTATGCGCTGGCGCTGAACGTGATCTGTGCGCTGGTCATTACCTTCATCCTCAGTCCGGGCAGCCATTTTGGGCAAAACCTGGTCGCCTCGATGTGCATCGGCACGATCGCCTTCCTGCTGATCGACGGCATGCGCCTGACCTTATGGGGCGCGGACCGGCGGCCGAAATTCCTGCCTTTCATGCTCATCATCCTCATTTCCGTGCCCGTCGCGCAAATGCTGGGCCTGACGCTGTTCAGCTGGCTGACGGGCGTGGACGTGGGCGGCTTTGAAAACATGCTGCCTACGCAAATGATGGGCACCCTCGTGTTCACCCTGCTGGCCACGGGCGGCGCCGTGCTGTTTTTCTCCAGCCGCGAAAAGATTGCCCGCCTGCAAATGGCGGCTGCCGAGGAAAAGGCCCGCGCCGAATCCGTGGCGCGCCAGGCCATGCAGGCCCAGCTGCAGTTGCTGCAGGCGCAAATCGAACCGCACATGCTGTTCAATACCCTGGCCAATCTGCAAGGCCTGATCAGTTTTGATCCGGACCGCGCCCAGCAGCTGCTCGACCAGCTGATCCAGTACTTGCGCGCCACCCTCTCGTCCTCGCGCGCCGAGTCCACCACCCTGGCGCAGGAGTTTTCCCTGATGCAAGCCTACCTGGGCCTGATGTCCATCCGCATGGGCGCGCGCCTGCGCTTTACGCTGGACTTGCCCGATGCCTTACGCCACATCAAGGTCCCTCCCATGCTGCTGCAGCCGCTGGTGGAAAACGCCATCCAGCACGGCCTGGAGCCGAAGATCGAAGGCGGCCATATCCACGTGCAGGCGTCCATGGATCGCGGCGCGCTGCTGCTCACCGTCAGCGACGATGGCCTGGGCCTCGACCATCCGGGCCAGACCAAGGGTACGCAGCTGGGCGTGGCGAATATCCGCGAGCGCCTGCGCGGCATGCATGGCGATGACGCCAGCCTGTCGCTGGCCGCCAACACGCCGGCAGGCGTCGTCGCCCGCCTTCAATTCCCCATTCACTCCACCACCGCGAGCCCCACGCCATGACCAGCACCTCACCGCGCGCCCTGATCGCCGAAGACGAACCCATACTTGCCGCCGCCCTTGCGCACGCCTTGCAGCGGCTGTGGCCGGAACTCGACATCGTTGCCACCTGCCCCAACGGCGTGGAAGCCTTGCGCCAAGGCCTGGCGCTGCAGCCAGACATTCTGTTTCTCGACATCAAAATGCCAGGCAAGACGGGCCTGGAAGCGGCCGAGGAATTGGCGGAACAGTGGCCCGACGGCATTCCATTTCCCCACATCGTGTTCGTGACCGCCTACGACGAATACGCGCTGGCCGCCTTCGAACACGCGGCCGCCGACTACGTCTTAAAACCCGTCAACGATGCGCGCCTGGGCAAGACGGTAGAACGGCTGCAACAGCGCTTGCGCGACAGCGGTGCTGGCAAAGGCGGCGGCAACGGCACCGCTACAGCCACAGTCACGGCAGCAGCAGCGCCAGCGACGACCGCCACGGCAGCGCCAACAGCCGGAACCGCCAGCGACGACAACATGGCCCGCCTGCTGAGCCAGCTGCAAGCCATGCTGCCGCCCGCGCCGCGCCTGCAAATGATACGGGCGGCCGTGGGCAACAGCGTGCGCATGATCGCCCTGGCCGACGTCGTGTATTTCGAAGCGCTGGACAAATACATCAACGTCGTGTGCCAGGACAGCGAATCATTGATACGCACGAGCCTGAAGGAGCTCTTGCCCCAGCTGGACCCGCAGCAATTCTGGCAAATCCACCGGGGCACCATCGTCAACGCCAGCGCCATCGCCACGGCCGTGCGCGACGAGGCGGGCAAGCTGTCGCTGACCCTGCGCCAGCACCCGGCACAACTGCGCGTCAGCCCTTTATATGCGCATCTGTTCCGCCAGATGTAAGCTAATGCAGCTGATGTTTTAAGTCCGACAACTCATCGTGGACCTTGAGCACGGCACTCTTCATTTCCGGCGTCACGCTGGTTGCCGTGCCACAGGCCCGCTTGGCGCGGTCGCCCAGCGACTCCATCTGGTCGACGGCTTGCCGGATGCGCGTATCGTCCTGCGTATCGATGGCTTGCCGCACGGCGCTCTTTTGCTGGTCCAGCTGGTTGATGCAATCCTTCAAATCCATGGGCATGCCCTGCTGCTGGCCGCACAGCTGGGCCGCCTGGCCGATTGCGTGTTCGATGGCGCCAAAGCGCCGTGCCACTTCCTTTACCTGCATCATGATGTGTCCTCCCACAGTGTAGGGAGTTGGATCGTCAAGGCCGCACAGGGTTCCCCGCTGGCGGCCACAAGGTCGAAATTTCCATGCGGCACTTTTTTGTAAGCGCTTGTGACATTCTAGATAATTATCAAATCCTTCATATACATTGGCGTACCTGAACCACCACACCACCCATGACCTCGCTGCCGTCCCTGCCCCGCCGCGCTCCCGGCCTGCTGTTGATCATCCTGCTGCATGTAGGCCTGGCATATGTTGTCTTGCAGTCGCGACCCCGTGCCGTCACAGACGAGAACTTGCCGCAGGGTCCGGCCATCACCTGGTTGCGCTACAGCGCGCCTGCGCCGCCCAAGCCCGTACCTGCGGCGTTGCCCAGCGCCAAACCAGCCACCGCAAGAGTGCCGCGCCTGCCAATGCCAGTGCCCATCAGCCGCCCCTTGCCGCCACCCGCCGCCGAGCCGGCGCCGGCAACGCCGGAAGCGATCACGGCCGTCGCGCCGCCCAGCGCGGCCGATATCCTGGCGCAAGCCAAGCGCGACGTAGGCAAGATCGACAAGGATTTACGCAAGGAATTCCCGCAGCGGGGCGGCGAGAAATTCGACGACACGGGCTACAAGCGCATGCAGCAGGGCTTTGCCGAAGCCTATGCGGCCGTGCCGCCGAAATGGTACGAGGCGTCAAAGATCGAGGAAATCGGCGCGAACGAGGCCAGGGGCAGCCGCACCTACAAGATCACCAGCGCGCTGGGCAGCTTGTGCGTGACCACGCGCGCGGGCAAGCAGGGGGAAACGATGATCGGCATGTGCCCCAAATAACCGGACTCAGCCCACCGCTTCGCGCGCGCCCAGCGGCTGCAGATGGCGCAGGCGCAAGGCGATCAGCACGCCGCCGCCCAGGCACAGGCCCAGCATGATGATGACGCCCGTCCAGCCGTCGAAGCCCCACATCATGCCCGAGGCGGAGCCGATCAGGCTCGAGCCCAGGTAATAGAACAGCAGGTAGAAGGCCGAGGCCAGCGCCTGCGGCGCGCGGGCCCTGCGGCTGACCCAGCTGCTGGCGATCGAGTGCGAGGCAAAGAAGCCGAAGGTGGCCAGCGCCATGCCGATGACGATCAGCGGCAGCGAGTCGAACAGGGTCAATAAAATGCCGGACAACATCACCAACAGCATGATCCACAGCACGCCCCGGCGTCCCAGGCGGTCCACCAGGCGACCGGCCCAGACGGAACTGAAAATGCCGATCAGGTACAAGAAGGCCAGCAAGCCGACCGTGCTCTGGCGC
This sequence comes from Janthinobacterium sp. OK676, assembly GCF_900103595.1. Lineage (NCBI taxonomy): Bacteria > Pseudomonadati > Pseudomonadota > Betaproteobacteria > Burkholderiales > Oxalobacteraceae > Janthinobacterium > Janthinobacterium sp. OK676. Next base: position 292,692 of record NZ_FNHA01000010.1, on the reverse strand, counting down.
AAGCCGAATGGCGCTGCCAGCAGGCGGTAGCCGATGTAGTTATACAGGCTGACGAAACAGCCCATCAGCACGAACGCGAGGCAGAACAGCCACGGCAAGCCCTGGTCGGAAAAATGCTGCTTGATGGCGTGCGGCAAGGCATTCCAGCCACGGGTTGTAGGCACGAAATTTTTCGATGCGGGCAGGCTGCGCCAGAATTCCGCGGCAGCCAGCACGCCGGCCACGCCCAGCACGCCCAAAGCCCAGCGCCACGACAGGAAATCGCTGAGCATGGAAGCGATCAAGCGCCCCGACATGCCGCCAAAGGCGCTGCCCGCAATATACAAGCCCATCGACAAGCCCAGGGACGGGCCCTCGATTTCCTCGCCCAGGTAAGCCATGGCCACGGCCGGCATGCCGCCCAGGGCAATGCCCAGCGCGGCGCGGATGACCAGCAACTGCGCATAATCCTGGGCGAACGCGGACAAGATCGTCAGTATCGCGGCGGAAAACATCGACGCCACCATCAGCGGCTTGCGGCCCACCCGGTCCGAGACGGCGCTGAGCAGCACCAGCGAGATGGCCAGCAAGCCGCTCGACACGGACAGCGACCAGCTGCTTTGCGCCGGCGTCAGTTGAAACTGGTGCGACAGCAGCGGGAACAGGGGCTGGATACAGTACAGCAAGCTGAAGGTGGAAAAGCCGCCGAAGAACAGGGCGCGGTTGCTGCGCTTGAATTCGATGGAACCCTTGGCGATGGCCGTGCGGGGAGCGGGAGCGGAAACCGGAATGGCGGATGGGGCAGCGGGGGCAAAGGCAAGCGATGAATCAGACATGGCCGTGTTTCGAAGAAGGAGCGAGTCTTCATCTTAGGATTGCCAACTCATATCGTCCAATATATATTCAAGGCCCAACTCATACTTTAAAACGATTACTGGACAATATGGAACTGCGCCACCTCCGTTACTTTGTCGCCGTTGCCGAGGAGCTGCACTTCACGCGCGCGGCCGAGCGCCTGCACATCGGCCAGCCGCCGCTGAGCCAGCAAATCCAGGCACTGGAAGCGGAATTGGGTGCGCAGTTGTTCGAGCGCAACAAGCGCTCCGTGCGGCTGACGCAAGCAGGTGCACTGTTTCTCGACGATGCGCGGCGCATCCTGTCCTTGTCGGAACAGGCGGCCGTCACGGCGCGCCGGGCCCAGCGGGGCGAAGCGGGCGAATTGCGCATCGGCTTTACGTTTTCCACGCCGTTCACGCCCTACTTCGCCACCGTCATCAACCGCTACCGCCAGCAGTTTCCGCACGTCACCCTGACCCTGCACGAGATGGCGACCTTGCATCAGCTCGAAGCGATCAGTGGCCGGACGATGGACCTGGGTTTCGTGCGCCCGCCGGAAACGACGTATCCGGACGATATCCGCCTGACGCAATTGCGCCAGGACCCGCTCTTCCTCGTGCTGCCCGTCGCCCACGCGCTGGCGGCCAAGGACGCGATCGCGATTGCCGACATGGCGGGCGAAGGTTTTGTCATGTATCCCAAGGATGCGGGCACGGGGATTTATCCGCAGATCTTCCGCCTGTGCAAGGCGGCATGCTTCGTGCCCCAGGTGGCGCAGGAAGCGGGCGAGGCATCGACCATCATCGGCCTGGTGGCAGCCGGCTGCGGCATTTCCGTGCTGCCCTCTTCGTTCGACCGCATCCGCATGGATGGCGTGTGCTACCGCCCCATCGCCGACCCGCAGGCGACCACGAGCTTATTACTTGCACAACGGGAAGAAGAGACGTCGCCGCTGGTGGCGGCGTTTGTCAAACTGGCCGAGGAAGCGGCCATGGAAGGGGGAGCATAAGCTGCCGTGTCGGCTTACGCTGCGGCTGTGCCGCAGCTAAGCCGACCTACGGGACGCGCGCCGGCGTAGGTCGGATTAGGCCGCAGGCCGTAATCCGACACCAGCGGTCACGAATAATCCGCATCGAGCTCCGAACCCGCATAATTTTCCAGGTCCTCGAACAGGCTTTTCATGCTGGCCCGCGTGAGGATTTTATGCACGACGGTGCAGCTGCGGCGGTAGGAATCGATGCGGTCGAGCAACACAGGGTGGTGCTGCGCGGGCACCTTGGCCACCAGGGCGGCCCAGCCTTCTTCGAAGTCGGGCTTGTTCTTGCGCACGGAACGCACGAAGCGTTCAAACTCCTTTTGGCCCGTGCGCGCGACGATGCGCCCGCCGCCTTCGATGGCGAAGATGATGGCCAGGGCGATGACGCCCTCGGCATTCAAGTCGCTGTCGCAGACGGGGCCGTTGTCATGGTGCCGGCGCAGCCAGCCGGCCAGGCGCACGACGGCTTGCACTTCCTTGCGCTGTTGCAATTGAACCGCATACTTTTCATAGCCGGCCCAGTTCTGGTTCGGGTCGGCCTGGCAAATATCGATGAACAGCTCGCGCAGGCGGCGCGCCAGGTAGACGGGGTCCTGGTCGTATTCGCCGACGAGAGCGTCTTCGGGCAGTTGCGACAATTCCTTGATCAGGCGAAAGCCCACCTGGAACGCGTGCTCGGCGCCGTGCTCGACGAGGAAGTCGAGGGCGGCCTGGTCGCCTTCATGCGTGACGGCCTGTTCCAGGCCCAGGGACACGCCGCCCACCGTCAGGTACAGCGCTTTCTGGATGCCGTCGGCCGTGCGTTCATTCGTGAACTTCTCGGCCACCATGGCCGTGATGCCCGTCAATTCGTCGGCCAGGTTCAGGGCCGCGTCTTCGCGCGGGTCGCCCGGCAACAGTTTGATGGCGCGCACGAGGCGCGGAAGATTCTCTACAACAATTGCTGGCAGCATTAGACGTTCCCTGCTTTCATTACGAGAAAATGCCCGTGCCCAGGCTGCGGCGCGTGCTGGAACGCGGCGCGCTGCGCGTGCTCGGCACTTGCTTGCGCAGGCGGTACAGCAATTCCTTGGTGCTCCGCTGCAACATGGTCGGCTCTTCGTCCGGATCGTCCGAGTACTCCGCGTCGGCCAGGTCGGCGCTGTGGCGGAAGTCGGGGAACAGTTCGAACAGCGAGCGGTCCCAGCCGTCTTCATTCGCTTGCGCCAGTTCGATGGCCAGCGGCACGACGTCGTTGTCGGACGAGGTCACGCCCGTCACGTACGGTCCCTTGATGACGATCTCGCCCGCCACTTCGAGGATTTCCTTCGGCGCCATCGAGAACAGGATGGCGAACGCCGTGGCGCCCCAGTCGGTGGCGGACGCTTCGAGCAGCAGCTCGCGGCGGCGCTCGGCGTCGTCGGTGGAAAACACCACGCCATGGATGTGCGCGAACAGGGCCTCGGCGATGCGTTCCGGATCATCCTCGATCTGGTCGTCGCTCCAGGTGGCGGCGATGAAGGCCAGGCTGTCGGCCCACGCCTTCGGCGGCACCAGCAGGGTGGCCAGCGACATCTTGCCGCCGTCGAAGCCGGCCAGGTGCAGGGCCGTCACTTGCGGCGGAATGGCGCTCAGCACTTCCACCACGGCCAGGTCGCCGTACTGGTCGGCCGCGTCGGCAAACGCCTGCTCGGCGTGGCCCAGGGAACCGGACAGCACCAATTCCGTGACCTGTTTCGTCAGCGCGGGAAGATTGCTCTTTTGTTCATTATTATCGGCCATGGTCATCTCCATCCTGGTCAAACATCTGGGCGAAATCGTCGGTGGCTTCGTCTTCGTCGTGATCGTCGTCGCCATCGTCATTGGCGGCCAGCTGGTCGAGCGACTGGTCGTCGTCGTCCCACAGGCGCGGGTTCTTGTGCAAAAAGGCCGTGATGATGGCCTGGCGCGCCAGGTCGGGGAAACTGTCCTCGATGGCGGCGTACATCTTCGCAGCTTCCGGATCGGCACAGCTGGCCATGGAAAACACGCGGGCCGGGTCGCCGAACTCGTAGTCTTCGCTTTCGGCCAGCAAGCCTTTCGGGTCGCTGAAGCTTATGTGGTCGACCAGCGCGAAGGCCAGCATGTTCACGTCTTCGATGCCGCCGCCGCTCGCATATTCGCCGACCAATGCATCGACCATGCTCTTGTAGTTCTTGCGGTTCGGCGGATCGCCGAGGATGCCTTCGATCTGGCCTTCCAGCTCGCGCGACTGGTACGCGAATTCAGGGTGTACTCTTCTCATGCTGTGCTTTCGAATGTGATGCGCGGCGCTGTTAAATTAAAAGCGCCGTTGTTGTTGTTTTTCAAGTAAATCAGGCCTGCCGAGCGGGCCGCAGCGATTCAGTCTGCGGGTAGCGCGGTGCCATGCAGACGGAACACGCCGCACCACAGCGCATACGCTTCCGCTTCCGGATCGATGATGATGCGGTGGTTCACGCTCTGGTCGTATTCGGCGCGCTTGGCCGGGTCGGCCAGGATTTCATACGCCTTGGTGACGCTCTTGAAGCGCGCCTCGGCGCCGGGGGCCTGGTTGCGGTCGGGGTGGTAGCGCATGGCCAGCGAACGGTAAACCTTCTTGATTTCATCGTCGCTGGCATTGGGCGCGACACCGAGGACGTTATACAAATTTTCCATAAAAGGCTCCGGGGTCACGTTTTTCTACTAATTAAAGGCGAATTATCCTATAGAACGGCGTCCGCGTCGCTTGGATGCTCGGATATGGGGTCAAATACGTGCTTATAAAGCGCTTGCGGTACGGTAAAATGCTCTTTACTGTCACTCTTCCGCATTGATCAATGAGCAACGATAAACCGAATACCGCCGCGCCAGCGCTGGCGCCCAATTTCTTGCGTAACATCATCGAAGCCGACCTGGCCGCCGGCGCCCACGTGCGTCCCGGCCTGCCCCAGGTGATCACGCGTTTCCCGCCGGAGCCGAACGGCTACCTGCACGTGGGCCACGCCAAGTCGATCTGCGTCAACTTCGGCCTGGCGCGCGATTACGCCGGCCAGTGCAACCTGCGCTTCGACGACACCAATCCGGCCAAGGAAGAGCAGGAATACGTCGACACCATCATGGACAGCGTGAAATGGCTGGGCTTTGACTGGGAACCGAAAAATGGCGACGGCCAGAGCCACCTGCATTACGCGAGCGATTATTTCGACCAGCTGTACGCGATGGCCGAATACCTGATCACGGCCGGCTTTGCCTATGTGGACAGCCAGAGCGCCGAAGACATGGCCGCCAACCGCGGCAATTTCGGCCAGGCCGGCAAGAATTCGCCGTTCCGCGACCGTCCGCGCGACGAATCGCTGGCCCTGTTCCGCGCCATGAAGGCGGGCCAGTTCAAGGATGGCGAGCACATCCTGCGTGCGAAGATGAGCGAAGATGCCATGAGTTCGCCGAACATGAACTTGCGCGACCCGGCCATCTACCGCATCCGCCATGCGCACCACCACCGCACGGGCGACGCCTGGTGCATCTATCCGATGTACGACTACACGCACCCGATCTCGGACGCGCTGGAAAACATCACGCATTCAATCTGCACCCTGGAATTCCAGGATCACCGCCCGTTCTACGACTGGCTGCTGGAAACCCTGTCGGCCGGCGGCTTCTTCGCCAAGCCGGTGCCGCACCAGTACGAATTCTCGCGCCTGAACCTGACCTACATCGTCACCAGCAAGCGCAAGCTGCGCCAGATGGTGGAAGAAAAGATCGTCGACGGCTGGGACGACCCGCGCATGCCGACCCTGGTGGGCATGCGCCGCCGCGGCTACACGCCGGAAGCGATCCAGCTGATGTGCGAGCGCACGGGCGTGACCAAGTCCGACGGCTGGATCGACTACAGCGTGCTCGAAGGCTGTTTGCGCGAAGACCTGGACCCGAAAGCGCCGCGCACGGTGGCCGTGCTGCGTCCGTTGAAACTGATCATCGACAATTTCCCCGAAGGCGAAAGCGTGGAATGCACGGCCCCCGTGCACCCGCACTTCCCCGAGCGCGGCCTGCGCACCTTCCCCATCTCGCGCGAGCTGTGGATCGAGGAAGACGACTTCATGGAAGTGCCGAACAAGGGCTATTTCCGCCTGTATCCGCCGATCGACGACAAGCCGGGCAGCCGCGTGCGCCTGCGTTACGGCTACGTGATCGAGTGCACGGGCTTTGACAAGGATGAAAACGGCAAGGTCATCGCCGTGCATTGCACCTATTTCCCGGACAGCAAGTCGGGCACGGAAGGCAGCGCCAACTACAAGGTCAAGGGCAATATGCACTGGGTCAGCGCGCCGACGGCCATTCCCGCCGAAGTGCGCCTGTACGACCGCCTGTTCACGGACCCGCAACCGGACGCGGGCGGCAAGGACTTCAAGCTGGCCCTGAATCCGCTGGCCAAGGAAGTCGTGCAAGCGTGGCTGGAACCGGGCGCGGAACTGGCCCAGCCGGAGGAGCGCTTCCAGTTCGAGCGCCACGGCTACTTCGCGGCCGACCGGGTCGACAGCCAGCCGGGCAAGCCCGTCTTCAACCGCATCGTCACCCTGAAAGACAGCTGGCAGCCCGCCAAATAAGGGCTGGATGGCACACACAAAAAAAACCGCTGCGGCGGTTTTTTTTCGTTTCAACAACATATGTCACTGAGAATATTGCCTGTTGACTACATTCACAATAATTTTGTATATTAGGCAGCTATTGAGCAATTTGCAATTTCGATAGCGCTTGTACAACGCAGTCCAGCCACCGCCATCCAGGCGGCACCCGATTCCTCCTCCTGATGCGGATGGCAATGTCTTCTACTGCCGGCGAACACCCCTTATCTGCTGAAAAAAGACCGCTGTGGCTGCTCGGCTTCGTGATGTCGATGATGGCAGGTCTGCTGTTCTACATGGCCGCCTCGCTGTCGGTCGAAAGCGACGCCAGCGACCTGTTCGACAACCTGGCGCGCAATACCCGGAAAAACATCGAATCGCGCGTCCAGTCGTATGCCAATCTGCTGCGCGGTACGGCCAGCCTGTTCCACGCCAACGAACACGTGAGCCGCGAGCAATTCCACCGCTACGTGGAAAATATCGCCCTGCAACAGAACTACCCGGGTGTGATGAACCTCAATTACAGCCAGGAACTGGACGAAGCGCAGCGCCCCGTCTTCGAAGCGGCCATGCGGCGCGACTATCCGCCCGGACGCGATGGCTATCCGGCGTTTGCCATCCATCCGCCCGCCCCGCGCTCCCATTATTCCGTGCTCGTGTACATCGAGCCGATCGCCAGCGCCCCGGAAAAATATGGTTATGACATCGCCTCGCGTCCCCTGATCGCCGAAGCGCTGGCGCAGTCACGCGATTCCGGCAACATCAGCAATTCCGGCGTGCCCGTGCCGATGCAAGGCCGTCCCCAGCTGACGGGCATGGCCATGCGCCTGCCTGTGTACCGCTACGGCATGCCGACCGATACCGTGGAGCAGAGGCGCGCGGCGTACCAGGGCTCCGTCGGCATCGGCTACGACTTGGTGACGATGATGCGCAGCGCGCTGGCCGACATGCCGGTGCGCAACGTCCGCCTGACCCTGTTCGATATCGGCCCGCAGGCGCGCGCACCGCTAGACTTACCACACGACATGCGCCCCATCTTCGACAGCACGACGGCGGGCATGCATGCGCCATGGTGGCTGCCCGGCAGTTCGGGCCGCTACCTGAGCAGCACGATGCTGATCAAACACAATGGCCGCGTCTGGCAAGCGCTATTCAGCGTGCGCAAGAGCGACCTGTACACGCGCTTCGACGCCTTTTTGCCATGGCTGGCCCTGCTGACCGGTTTCGCCAGCGCCATGCTGCTCTACATGCTGTTCCATACCCTGGCCTCGTCGCGCCGGCGCGCCATCCAGATGGCCAACGGCATGACGGAGGAATTGCGCGCCAGCCAGATTCGCTTGCAGCTGTCGCACCAGAAACTGCGCCGCCTGGCGGCCCACGCCGACCAGATCAAGGAAGAAGAACGCAAGCGCATCGCGCGCGAAATCCACGACGACCTGGGGCAGAACCTGCTGGTCTTGCGCATCGACGCCGACATGCTCGCTTCGCGCACGCAACGCCGCCACCCGCGCCTGAATGCCCGCGCCCGCTCGACCCTGGAACAGATCGACGCCACCATCAAGAGCGTGCGGCAAATCATCAACGACTTGCGCCCTACCGTGCTGGACCTGGGCGTGAATGCGGCCGTCGAATGGCAGGTGGCGCAATTTCGCCTGCGCACGGGCATCGACTGCGAGGTGAGCGAAAGCCACGACGACATTTGCCTCAGCGATCAATGCGCGACGGCCCTGTTTCGCATCCTGCAAGAGTCGCTGAGCAATATTTCCCAGCATGCCCATGCCAGCCGCGTGCAAGTGAAGCTGGAAAAGTGCCGCGATACCGTGTCGATGAGCATCAGCGACAACGGCGTGGGCGCGGCCATCGACGGGCGCAACAAGCTGGGCTCGTTTGGCCTGGTAGGCATCGAGGAACGCATCAAGTTGTTAGGTGGAACTTTTTACATCGAAAGCAGCCCCGGCGCCGGCATGGGCGTGCACGTCAGCGTGCCGCTGGGCGCGGACGCCACCGCGTTTCCCTACCAGGAAGAAAGCCGGGCCAGCAGCTGACAGGCGGGTGCCCGCATGAAACAAGCTCAGCTTGCATATTTCGTAATTAGATGCAATATTGATGTAGAACAATTCAGCGCCCGCCCGCCATGGGCCAGGCATTCCTCGACCATTTGCCAGGAGTACACAACCGCCACACAAGCGCCGCTCTCCCTTGTTTCACCGTATTTCCCACAACGCTCTTTTTTACCAAAGGACATTCATGGATACGAACGACAGTTTCAAGGCAATTGCCGATTTGAATTTGGACGCGATCAAGGTCAAGCTGATGCACCGGGAATCAGGCGAAGGATGGAGCCTGGAAAAGGCGAATGCGGTGGAATTCGAATACCGCCGCTTCCTGATCCTGATGAAACAGTTTCCGGAAGAAGAAACGGCGCCTTTGATGGACGTCGATACCTTCTGGCACTACCACATCCTCGACACCCTGAAATATGCGGCGGACTGCGAACAGGTGTTTGGCTACTTCCTCCATCACTTCCCCTACATCGGCTTGCGCGGCGAAGACGACGAAGCGGCGCACCATCGCGTGGGCGAGCGCATGAAGCAACTGTATGAGCAAACGTTCGGGGAAGATTATATCCGCGCAGAAACGGCGTATTCGGGGCGCGCCGTACAGGCGGCGTATTCGGGCCGTGCCGTGCAGGCGGCGTATTCGGGACGTGCGGTACAGGCGACGGCATACTCGGGCCGGGCCGTGCAAACGGCGTTTTCCAGTGCGGCGGTACAGGCGACGGCGTATTCGGGCCGCGCGACCGGGGCTGCCAGCACCGCATTTTCCAGCGCGCCTGCCTCACTGACGGCGGCGGTGGTCAAATCGTCTTCGACTGGCCTGGAATTGGGGCGCTTCTATGTTGATCGTCCGGTACTGAACCGCGACACGCAATAGAAAAGCGGAAAACAGATGTGGCTGCCGCACGCGGCAAGCCTGACTTACCCAGACGGCACCTCTCAGTTTGCCGTCTGTCAGGCGCTCTTAGGCAGCCATCAACTCGCGCAGTTCACGAATGCTGAAATCGCTGATTTCATGCATGCGGATGAGGATCGTGGCGCCGATCGGCAAGGTGTTGTGACGAATCTTGCTGATAACAGGTGGCGCCACTTCCAGAGCTCGCGACAAGGCGGCATCGTTTTTCAACTGCAGCTTGTCGATGATCGCATCGAGGACGCGATTCGGGTTGTAGGTAGGCAAAGAGGTAATTTGTTTGAGAGACATGATCAAAAATCCGTACTTGTTGTATTAGAGCAAGAAAAAACAGAATGTCTCTTCTGCACTAATTCAGGGTAAACACACTAAAAAGCGCCATCACTTATGCGGATTTTACGCCGCAAACAATATAATACACGCTATTGTTGATTTTTGCGTAACTTAAAGCAAAATTGTGATAATTGAAGAGAATTGACGCACTTGGGATGTGCTAGAGGATAACTCAAATCGGAAAAATTTGCTGCAAGTCATCAATTTTTACAATGAGGAACGCCGCTACGCATGAGCCAGGCAATCGCCATGAGGGCGCCCAAGCGAGCCATTTCGGCGGAAAGATGCCAGCCTCGCGCAGCCATGCCGGCCGGGGTGGCCGGAAGACAGGTACAGAGAAAATCGTCCGTGTGGCACCAGGCCAGTTGCCGGCGAATTTCATCGGGCGGTGGTGGCGGCTGCAGCGCATGTTCGCGGCGCCGCATATAGGCGCGCACTTGTTCCTTGCTGGGGTGATTCGTAGCTCGCATGGCTCGCTCCTGCTGACGGGAAACAGCGTCACGCTGGTTGTAGATGCAGAGCCCGCCACAAGAGCCCAGGCGCGCGACGACATTGCTCACCATATCGCCAGCACGCGATGACACGTTTGCGTTGCATCAATGGCAAGGCCCCGGTGTTGCGCCGAAGCCCGTACTGCCCCATCCATTTATTTCTTTTGCTGGCGCACGCGCTGTTGCTGTTTTTCCTGCGTTTGCTGCCGATTCTGCTTGCGCTCGAACAGGGTGACCGCATCTTTCTTGGCTTGCTCGACGGTACGCATTTCTTCATGCGCATCGTGCGGGACAAAGAATTCGGCGTCCTGCGCCGCCACGACCAGCTTGATGGCGGCGTCGTCGTCGAGGTCGTACAGTTCCGTCAGGACGGTGGTGACCTCGTCCAGGTATGCTTCGTAAGTGAGGGTGCTCATGCTGTATTCCTTAAGTGAGTGGCGCGGCGCGGGAACGGCGCGCTGCGCGCCGGCCCAGCAAAGTGCGCAGATAACCGGCCATTTTACCCGATGCCGGCCCCGCCGGCCGCCATCGCCTGCAAGGCATCGGCCACGCGCGCGTAGCGCAGGCGTACGCCCAGCTCGCGCTTGATGCGCGTATTGTGCAGGCGGCGCGATTCGGACATGAACGACAGCAGCATCGGCGTGACCACTTGCCGCAGCTCGGCACGGGGCAGGCGCGGCGGGCGCGGCAAGCCGAACGTATCGGCCACGGCGTCGAAATACTCGGCCATTTTCAGTTCGCTGTCGTCGCTGGCGTGATACACGCGTCCCGGCTTGCCCTGCCACAAGGCCCGCTCGATGATGCGCGCCAGGTCGTCCGCATGAATATGGTTGGTGTACACGTCGTCATCCGCGGCCAGGGCCGGCGTGCCTTCGCGCAAGCGTTTCAACGGCAGGCGGTCATCCGCATAGATGCCGGGCACGCGCAGGATGGCCACCGTGGCGCCGCGGCGCGCGCCCCAGTTGCGCAAGACCTGCTCGGCATCCACGCGCCGCTTCGCGCGCGCATTGGCAGGTGCCGTCGGCCGCGTTTCATCGACCCGGGCGCCGCCGCAATCGCCATACACGCCGCTGGTGCTCACATACACCATGCGTGCATGCTCGGGTAAAATGGCGGCCAGATTGCGCGTACGGCGGTCCAGCAAGCCCGACGACATGGGCGGCGCCAGGTGCACGATCCTGGTCGCCAGTCCGGCCAGCCGTTTCAGGCTGGCGCGGTCGTCGAGGTTGGCCACGATGGGCACGGCGCCGGCTTCCCGCAACTGCGCGCAGCGCGCCGGCTGGCTGGTGACGGCAAAGACGCGAAAGCGCGCCGCTAGCTGCGGCAGCAAGCGCATGCCGACGTCGCCGCAACCGAGGATCAGCAGGCGCGGCAAGCCTGAGGGCTTGCGCAAAGAATGCGTTAACATATTTTTCATCTCAAGGATTGTATGACTTTTCAAGTTACTGTTCAGCCCAGCGGCCACCAGTTCAGCTGCGAAGCGGACGAAACCGTGCTGGCGGCGGCGATACGCGCCGGCGTGGGCTTGCCGTATGGCTGTAAAAATGGCGCCTGCGGTTCCTGCAAGGGCAAAGTGCTTTCCGGCACCGTCCAACACAAGGCGCACCAGCAGCGCGCCCTGACGCCGGAAGAGGAAGCGGCCGGCTTTTCCCTGTTCTGCTGCGCCACCACGAACGCCGACCTCGTCATCGAAGCGCGCGAAGTGGCGGGCAGCAGCGACTATCCGATCAAGAAAATGCCGTCGCGCGTCACCACCATCGAGAAAGTCGCTCCCGACGTCGTCGTGCTGACCCTGCAGTTGCCGGCCAGCGAGCGCCTCAACTACCGCGCCGGACAGTATATCGAAATCCTGTTGCGCGACAACAAACGCCGCAGCTACAGCATGGCCAGCGCACCCGCCGACGGCGGCCCCGTGACCCTGCACATCCGCCACCTGCCGGGCGGCCTGTTCACCGACCAGGTATTCGGCACCATGAAAGAGCGCGACATCCTGCGTTTCGAAGGCCCGATGGGCACCTTCTTCCTGCGCGAGGACAGCGACAAGCCCGTCGTGCTGCTGGCCTCGGGCACGGGCTTCGCCCCGCTGAAAGCCATCGTCGAGCACATGATCAACGAGCGCTCCACGCGCCCGATCACCCTGTACTGGGGCGGGCGCCGTCCGCACGACCTGTACATGGATGCGCTGTGCCGCCAGTGGGCCGCCGACTTGCCGCAGTTCACCTATGTTCCCGTCGTGTCGGACGCCTTGCCGGAAGACGGCTGGAGCGGCCGCACGGGCTTCGTGCACCAGGCCGTCATCGCCGATATTCCGGACATGTCCGCGTATCAGGTATATGCCTGCGGCGCGCCCGTGATGGTCGATTCGGCCCACCGCGATTTCGTGCAACTGTGCCGGTTGCCGGCCGACGAGTTCTACGCCGACGCCTTCACCACGGAAGCCGACCTGGCCAAGTAAGCATCCAGACAGCGGGATGCTGCAGGTGCGGCATCCGCTGCCGCCACCCGCCCCATCCCGCCGCTCCCTGGAAAGTGTTCATGTCTTTCGCCATCCTGCGTCACCGCAACTTCGCCTTTTACCTTTCCGCCCGCGTGCTGGGCACCGTGGCCGTGCAGATGCAAAGCGTGGCCATCGGCTGGCAGGTGTACCAGATCACGGGCAGCCTGTTCGACCTGGGCTTGATCGGCCTGGCGCAGTTCGCCCCCTTCCTCGTCTTGATTTTGCCGGCCGGCCACGTGGCCGACCGCTACAACCGCCGCAACATCATCGCCTGGTGCATGACAGCGCAGCTCGCTTGCGCGCTTGCCCTGCTGGCATTCACCCTGAGTGGACTTGCCATCGTCTGGCCCGTCTTTGCCGTGCTGGTGCTGTTCGGCAGCGCGCGCGCCTTCATGATGCCGGCCACGCAAGCCGTGCTGGTCAACATGGTGCCCACGCAACACTTCAGCCGCGCCGTCGCGCTCAGCTCGTCGAGTTCGCACGTGGCCATCATCCTGGGGCCTACCCTGGGCGGCTTGCTGTATTACTTCGGCCCCAAGGTGGTGTATTTGATCTCGTCGGCCTTGCTGGTGCTGTCCGTGCTGCTGATGCGCGCCACCACGCCGGCGCCGCAAGTGGTCAGGCGGGAACCGGCCAGCTGGCATACCCTGCTCGAAGGCTTGCGCTTCGTCTGGTCGAAACCCATCGTGCTGGGCGCCATTTCGCTCGACCTGTTCGCCGTGCTGTTCGGCGGCGCCACGGCCCTGCTGCCGGCGCTCGCGCACGACGTGCTGCACATCGGCCCCAGCGGCCTGGGCTTGCTGCGCACGGCGCCGGGCGCCGGCGCGGCCCTGTGTTCGATCGTGCTGGCCATCTTCCCCATCACGCGCCGCGTGGGTCCGTGGATGTTCGGCGGCGTGGCCGTCTTCGGCCTGGGCACCCTGGTGCTGGGCAGCACCAGCTATTTCCCTCTGGCGCTGGTAGCGCTGTTCCTGATGGGCGCAGGCGACATGGTCAGCGTCTACATCCGCCACCTGCTGGTGCAGTTCGAGACACCGGACGAGATCCGCGGCCGGGTCAGCGCCGTGAACGCCGTCTTCATCGGCGCCTCGAACGAGCTGGGCGAATTCGAATCGGGCTTGACGGCCGGCTGGTTCGGCCTGGTGCGCGCCGTACTCTTCGGCGGCGCCGCCACCCTGGCCGTGACGGGCATCTGGGCCGTGCTGTTCCCCGTGCTGTCGCGCATGGACCGCTTCCCCCACCACGAAAAGGAAACGGCGGCGAAGGCGGCCACCACGGCGGCAACTTAAGCGTAAGATGCGCTATCCCAACAGATGCATCCTGGCACCATGAAAATCACGCTTCCGTTTCGCAGCTTCATCCGCAGCCGTCCCCACCTGAGCCTGGCCACGGCCATCGGCGTGGCGGCTGGTCTGCTGCTGCCTTCGTCCTGGCAACAGATGACGCGCTTGCTGACGGCGTGGAACGTGGCCGTCTGGTTTTACCTGGCGACGATGGCCTGGATGATGATGCGCGCCAACCACCACCGCGTGAAAATGATGGCGGCGCGCCAGGACGAGCGGGCGGCGACCGTCCTGTCGGCCCTGTCCGTCGCATCCGTGATGAGCCTGGTGGCCATCGTCTCGCAACTGTCCGCCATGAAGGACATGACACCGGACGCGCGCGCGCTGCACTACGGCTTGACGATACTCACGCTGGTCGGCTCCTGGTTCCTCGTCGGCACCCTGTTCTGCTTCCACTATGCCCACCTGTATTACCAGGCCGACCCCGCGCTGCGCCCGCTGAAGTTTCCCGACGACGAGCAAAACCCCGATTACTGGGATTTCCTGTATTTCTCGTTCACCATTGCCGTGGCCGTGCAAACGTCGGACGTTTCCGTCCAGACGCGCCTGATGCGGCAAATCGTGCTGGGGCAATCCGTGCTGAGCTTTTTCTTCAATCTGGTCGTGCTGGGGCTGTCGATCAATATTGCCGCAGGCCTGATCAATGGTTGAATAATTTCGTAGTGGAAACTTGACCTGGCTGAAGGGTTAAGCTCATCTTAATCGTGCGCACCCTCTTGAAATACTGGAAAGAGGAGTAAGATAAGTTCCATGCACAGAGGTCGTGTGCATGAGGCAGCAACCAGGCAGCAGCACGCCTGAGATGGGTTTTTTTTGAATTGACAGGAGTAAGCATATGCAAATCAATATTCATACCGACAGCACCATCGCCAACACCGCTGGACTGAACGAACATGTGCAATCCGTACTTGAAAGCGCACTGAGCCGCTTCCGCGACAACCTGACCCGCATCGAAGTCCACCTCAGCGACACGAATGGCCCAAAAGGCGGCGCAGACGATATCCGCTGCGTCATGGAAGCGCGCGTTGCCGGCTATCAACCAATTGCCGTCACTGAGCAAAACGCCACCGTGCATCAATCCGTCGCCGGCGCCACCGACAAACTGAAACGCGCCATCGATAGCGCCCTGGGCCGCCTGCAAGACAGCAAGCGCCACGCCACCGGCAAGAATGCCGTGATCGATACGGCCGAAGCGGAAGAAACCGCCGAGTAACTCCCCCCTGCAGGATTTCCAGAGACTGAGGCAGCCGTTCAAGGCTGCCTTTGCACATCTGGCCCGCCTTTTGTGCGCGGCAATACCAATAATAAAACCACAAGCATTTCAGCTTAATAACACGACAATGAAATAATTGTCGTATTTCTCACAGTAAGTGACATCAAGCAAGCCTTTGCCGTTACGGCCAAGGCCGCTTTACGCTATCATGAAGCTACCGGCACCCTGCTCGCGCGCCGGCTTTTTGAAAGTGTGATTGTGGAACAGATCGGCAACTTCGGCGCTTCAGGCTGCAACATCGGCGATTTACAGCTATTTCGCGATGGAGCGGATAGCCAGACGGCCGCCATGCTGGCGCCCTGCCCCGTCATGCGCCTCGAAGCGGGCGAAGCCATTGCCGACACGCAAGGCGCCAGCCTCTACATCGTCCTGCGCGGCTCGCTGGCCGTGGCAGCCGACACCCACACGGGCATGGATGACGGCACCGTCAGCAAGGTCTTGCCCGGCGAAAGCGTGGGTGAACAATCGGTGCTCGATGAAGCGAGCAACCTGGCCGCCATTTCCGCCCTGGAAGAAACTGATTTGCTGGTGATCGACGCGGCCGTCGTCTGGGAATTGATCGAGCAGTCGAACGGCCTGGCGCGCAACCTGCTGCGGTTGCTGTCCTTCCGCATCCGCGCCGCCAATGCCCTGCTGCGCCGCCGGCAGAAACTGGGCGAATTCTACCGCCAGCTGTCGATGGTCGACAGCCTGACGGGCCTGTACAACCGCGCCTGGCTCACCGATTTACTGCCGAACATGATCGTCACGGCCCACTCCAGCGCCTCGCCGCTGTCGCTGGTGATGATAGACCTCGACCATTTCAAGCGCTTCAACGACACGCACGGCCACCAGGCGGGGGACCAGGCGCTGCGCATCGCCGCGCAAGTGCTGGGCGCGGCCCTGCGGCCGACGGATTTTGCCGTGCGCTACGGTGGTGAGGAAATGATGGTGATCTTGCCCGATACCAGCGAACACGTGGCCCTGCGGGTAGCCGAACGCTTGTGCGAACGCATGCGGCAAGCCGTCATCTTCGCCGACATGCGCAGCGCGCTGCCGCACATCACGGGTTCGTTCGGCGTGGCCAGCCTGGCGGCCGAACAGGATGACCATGCGCTGATCGCGGCGGCCGACGCGGCGCTGTACCGCGCCAAGGCAAGCGGACGCAACCGCGTAAGCACCTGATAAAACGCCCATGGCGTCGTTGCATTGCCTCGTCGTACATTCGTACTGCCTCCGGCAACGCGCCTGGCCCTGGACATTTTCTCAGGCGCTTCCGGCGCAATATTGATCAGGCAGCCTTGCTGTCGGCCGGCTTGGAAGTATCCGGCTTGGCGGCCTCATCCTTCTTGCTGCTGTGCGCGGCGATGAAATCCGCATAGCCCTTCTGCACCAGTTCATACGTCTTGTCGATATTGCCGGCGATATCGCCTTTCAACACTTTCAAGCCGCCCAGGATATCGCGCGCTTCCTTGAAGCCTTTTTCCATGCCGCCGCTGATGGTGTCCATGAACTTGGTCAGGGCCGTATCGTCGTCCATGTCGGGATTCTGCTGCTTGAAGGCGTCAAAAAAACCCGTCGACAGCGATACAATGCGGCTCGCCGTCGCTTCGGCGCTATTGTCCTGCGACGCCGCGTTCTGGATCGCGTCGTCGCCGTACTGGCTCTTCAGCGCTTCATTGATGTTGGTGATGGCCGTCTTGTACAGCAGCGCCAGCGGCTCGTTCTCGGAACCGATCGACACGTTCAGCGAGGCCTGCATGATGGAAGCGTTCAATTGCAGCTTCGTGCGATCGTTGACGCTCATTTCAGCGTTGACGCCGTCCTTTTGCTGGACTTTATCGTCCTTGCCGGCAACGCCCGTACTGACGGAAGTCACGGAAGGGGTGGAATTGCCGCTAGCGGCGATGGGAATTGACACGATAGGCCTCCTTGAACGGGCAATGTATGCCACCATGCGGGAAACGCAGTGATGACCATCCTCTCGTGTAGTATCGGCAGGTTTTCAGAAAACTGTAGCAGCGGCGCTCTTTTACGGGCCCGGATAACCAATCAAGTAACCAAGTAATGACCATCAATGACTAAGCAGACCTTTCTTTGGCACGATTACGAAACCTTTGGCGCCCAGCCACGCCGCGACCGTCCGGCCCAGTTCGCCGCCATCCGCACGGATGAGGACCTCAACGAGATCGGCGAGCCGATCATGCTGTATTGCCAGCCTGCCAATGATTTCCTGCCCGACCCGCAATCGTGCCTGATCACGGGCATCACGCCGCAGCAATGTCTGCAGCTGGGCGTGCCCGAGCACCAGTTCGCCGCCACCATCGAAGCGGCCTTTTCGGAACCGGGCACCATCGGCGTGGGCTACAACACCATCCGTTTCGACGATGAAGTCACGCGTTTCCTGTTCTGGCGCAACCTGATCGACCCGTACGCGCGCGAATGGAAGAACCATTGCGGCCGCTGGGACATCCTCGACGTGGTGCGCATGACGCACGCGCTGCGCCCGGAAGGCATTCAATGGCCCAAGCGCGACGATGGCCAGACCAGTTTCAAGCTGGAACACCTGAGCAAGGCCAATGGCCTGGTCCACGAAGCGGCGCACGATGCGCTGTCCGACGTGCGCGCCACCATCGCCCTGGCCCGCCTGATCAGGCAGAAACAGCCGAAACTGTTCGAATTCTGCCTGGCCCTGCACAAGAAGGACCGGGTCGCCAGCGAAATGGGCATGCACCTGGCCGCCGGCGAGCGCCAGCCTTTCCTGCACGTGTCCGGCATGTTCCCCGCCGAACGGGGCTGCCTGGGCGTCGTCTGGCCGCTGGCCACGCACCCGAGCAACAAGAACGAGATCCTCGTCTGGGATTGCGCCTACGATCCGCGCGAACTGTTCGAACTGGACGCGGACACCATCCGCACGCGGCTGTTCACGCGCAAGGAAGCCATGCCGGAAGGCATGACGCGCCTGCCCGTGAAAAGCGTGCACCTGAACAAGTCGCCCATGCTGGTCGGCAATTTAAAAACCCTGTCGCCGGCCATGGCCGCGCAATGGGGCATCGACGTGGACGCGGCGAAAATCAACGCGCAATTTGCCGCCGCGGCGCCGAACATGGATGCGATCTGGGCCGCAGTGTTCCAGCGCCCGGGCGCGAATGTCGCGCTGGACGTGGATGAGGATTTGTACAACGGTTTCGTCAGCAACGACGACCGCCGCCTGCTGGAATCCTTGCGCCGCGAAACACCGGCCAAGCTGGCCACGGCCCGCCCTTCGTTTGCCGACGAGCGCCTGCAGGAATTGCTGTTCCGCTACCGCGCGCGCAATTTCCCGCAAACCCTGAGCGAGGCGGAAAGCCTGCGCTGGGAGCAGCACCGCGCCGCCCGCCTGTTCGACGGCGACGGCGGCGCCCGCACCATCGAAATGCTGTTTACGGAAATCGACGTGCTGTCGGAATCGGTCGATGAGCGGGGAGAAGAGATTTTAGGCGAGCTGTACGACTACGTGGAGATGGTGGCGCCCATGCGCGATTAGTCGCACCTAACCAAACCTACTGCGCGTCGGTATAGGTGGCCTGCGATGCTCACCGTACTAGAGTACGGTTGCGCTTCTCGACCACCTCTCCCTTCCGCTCGCTACGGTTTTGTTAGACGCTGTGAGGCCTGCTGAATGTAATTTTTCAGCCCGCACGGTGCGCTTTGATCACATCGCGCGCTCAATTTGCAGCCGTAGGTCGGATTAGCGGGCCGAAGGCCCGCGTAATCCGACAACATTGTGGACGTTAGCGGTGTTGTCGGGTTACGGCCACGGGCCTAACCCGACCTACATTTTTGATGGATGGTGCTTAAACCGAACGATGTTGATTGATGGCATCGCGCGTTTCAATCGCCACGCGGCGCGCCGCGTCGGCCCAGTCTTCGCCGTCCTGCGGCGTGGCGTAGATGATGGCGCGCGAGGAGCTGATCATCATGCCCATGCCGCTGGCCGTCTGGCCCGCGCCGACGGTGGCGGCGATGTCGCCGCCCTGGGCGCCGATGCCGGGTACCAGCAGCGGCATGTCGCCGACGATGGCGCGTACTTGCGCCAGTTCTTCAGGGAAGGTGGCGCCGACGACGAGCGCGCACTGGCCATTCTTGTTCCATTTCTCGGCCACCAGGCGTGCCACGCGCTGGTACAGCGGTTCGCCATCCGTATTCAGGAATTGCAGGTCCGAGCCGCCCGGGTTCGAGGTGCGGCACAGGATGATCACGCCGCGGTCTTTCCACGCCAGGTAAGGGTCGAGCGAATCCTCGCCCATGTAGGGGTTCACCGTGACGGCATCGGCGCCATAGCGCTCGAACGCTTCGCGCGCATATTGCGTGGCCGTCGCGCCGATGTCGCCCCGTTTCGCGTCGAGGATCAGCGGGATGTGCGGGTAGTTTTCGCGCACGTAGCGGCAGATGTCTTCCAGCTGCTTTTCCGCGCCCAGCGCGGCAAAATACGCGATCTGCGGCTTGAAGGCGCAGGCCAGGTCGGCCGTGGCGTCGATGATGCGCGTGCAAAAGGTGGTGATTCCATCAGGCAGATCGCGCAGTTCGGCCGGCAGTTTCGCCAGATCCGGGTCCAGACCCACGCACAGCAGGGAATTATTGGCCGTCCATGCGGCGGATAATTTATTGATGAAATTCACGGCACACCTTCTCTATCTTCAGTTGCAAACCCCGTATTGTAACGCGGCGCGGCCCCGGGAAGGCAGGCGGAGGCGGCGACCGGCGCTTATTAAACCGACATTGCGGGCCGTTTCAGGTATATTTGCCCCACCTCCCTTACTCTGCACGGAACCCATCATGCAAATCACGAATCAATTCACCAAATGGCTGCGCCTGGCGCTGAGCGTCACCGTCCTGGCCGGCATCCTGACGGGCTGCGGCTACAACGACTTCCAGAGCAAGGATGAAGCCACCAAGGCCGCCTGGGGCGAAGTGGTCAACCAGTACCAGCGCCGCGCCGACCTGATCCCCAACCTGGTCAACACCGTCAAGGGCTATGCCACGCACGAACGCGAAACCCTGGAAGCGGTGACCAAGGCGCGCGCCGCCGCCACCAGTTTCCAGATCACGCCCGAAGTGCTGAACGATCCGGCCGCGTTCGAGAAATTCCAGCAAGTGCAGGGCCAGCTGTCGTCGGCCCTGTCGCGCCTGATGGTCGTGTCCGAAAAATACCCTGACCTGAAGGCCGATACGAGCTTCCGCGATTTGCAGTCGCAGCTGGAAGGCACGGAAAACCGCATCACCGTGGCCCGCCAGCGCTACATCGCCGCCGTGCAGGACTACAACGTGCATGCGCGCAGCTTCCCGAACAACCTGACGGCCATGGTCTTCGGCTACAAGGTCAAGCCATCGTTCACGGTGGAAAACGAAAAAGCCATCTCGACGGCGCCGACCGTCAACTTTGGCAAATAAGATGAAAGCCTGGTCTTATCTGGCGGCGCTGGCGACGGCGCTGCTGCTGTGGACGATGGCGCCGGCCGGCGCGCAGGGCTTGCAGCCCGTGCCGCCGCTGGCCGCGCGCGTGACGGACAACGCCGGCATGCTGGACGCCAAGCAGAAAGCGGCGCTGGAAGGCGTGCTGGCCGACTACGAAGCGAAGACGGGCAGCCAGATCGCCGTGCTGCTGGTCAAGAGCACGGAACCGGAAGCCATCGAGCAATACAGCATCCGCGTGACGGATGCCTGGAAGCTGGGCCGCAAGGGCGTCGACGACGGCGTGCTGCTGATGGTGGCGAAGGACAACCCATCGTCCTTGCGCCGCCTGCGCATCGAGGCGGGCCGCGGCGTGCAGGGCGTGTTGACGGATGCGCAATCGAAACGCATCCTGCAAGACGTGATCGCCCCCCATTTCAAGCAGAATGACTATTACGGCGGCCTGGTCGCCGGCATCGGCGCCATTGCCACCCTGCTGAACCAGGAGCAATTCCCTGCCCCGGTCCAGCAGAAAGCGCCGGCCACGGTGGAAGCGGGCGGCATGAGCTTCTGGCTGCCGCTGCTGTTCTTCGGCTTCCTCGTCGTGCTGACCCTGTTCCGCTCGCGTGGCGGGCCGACGCGGCTGCAGCGCGGCAGCAACTGGTCCAGCGGCGCCACCGGCGTCGTGCTGGGCAGTATTTTGAACCAGGCGCTGAACAACCGCGGTGGCGGCGGCTTCGGCGGCGGTGGCGGCGGCTTCGGCGGTGGCGGTGGCGGCGGTGGTTTCGGTGGCGGCGGCGGCGGATTTGACGGCGGCGGCGCCTCGGGAGATTGGTAATGACGAAACATCTGACATTCGGCCAGCGCTGCGGACGGGCATTGAAGCATTTGCGGGGCACGCCGGCGACGGCGCGCCAGGCGTTTCCGGAACGTACCTTGAAAGCCATCGAGACGGCGATTGCCGACGGTGAAACGCTGCACCGTGCGGAAGTGCGCCTGATCGTCGAGGCGGCCCTGACGCCGGGCATGGCTTACCAGGGCGTGAGCAACCGCGAGCGGGCGCGCGAACTGTTCGCCCAGTATGGCGTGTGGGATACGGAAGACAACGTTGGCGTGCTCATCTACATCAACCTGGCCGAGCACCAGGTCGATATCGTGGCCGACCGCAACGTTGGCCGCCGCGTCACGCCGGAGCAATGGCAAGCCGTGTGCCGCACCATGACCAGGGGATTCAAGGAAGGCAACTTCCATGACAGCACCCTGGAAGCCCTGGCGCAGCTGAATACCTTGCTGCAAAGCCACTTCCCTGCCGATGGCACGCGCGGCAATCAGTTGCCGAACGAACCCATCCTCCTCTGATTCCTGCCCAGGGATTAAAATCTGCCCATTGCCGCGCAAGTCCGTGGCTGGGCAGCGCCCCCTATTACCCGCCGAGGAGCACTCATGAAACTGATCAATAAAACCGCCATCGTCACGGGCGCCACGCAAGGCATCGGCCTGGCTTGCGCCACCCGCCTGATCGCCGAAGGGGCGCAAGTGATGCTGGTCGACATCAAGGAAGAAGGCGCGCAAGCGGCCGCCGCCCTGGGCCCGCAAGCGCGCTTCTTTTGCGCCGACGTCAGCCAGAAGGCGGACGTCGACGCCATGCTGAAGGAAACCCTGGCGCAGTTCGGCCACATCGATATCCTCGTCAACAACGCGGGCGTCACGCACGCGGCCGATTTCCTCGACGTGTGCGAAGACGATTTCGACCGGGTCATGCGCATCAACCTGAAGTCGATGTTCCTGTGCGGCCAGGCCGTGGCGCGCGAGATGGTCAAGCGCAACAGCGGCTGCATCATCAATATGTCCAGCGTGAATGCGGAACTGGCGATCCCGAACCAGGTACCGTACGTGGTGTCGAAGGGTGCCATCAACCAGCTGACCAAGGTCATGGCCCTGAACCTGGCATCGCACGGCGTGCGCGTGAACGGCATCGGCCCGGGCACCATCCTGACGGAGCTGGCCAAGCAGGCTGTGTTGTCCAGCCCGCAAGCGCGCCACACGATTTTGTCGCGCACGCCGCTGGGCCGCTGCGGCGAACCGGAAGAAGTGGCCGGCATCGCCGCCTTCCTGGCCAGCGACGACGCCACCTACATGACGGGCCAGACCATCTATGTCGATGGCGGGCGCATGGCGCTCAACTACACGGTGGCCGTGAAGGATTGAGGGCAGGACGAGGCAGTTATATCAAAAAACGATAATGGATATCTAAAAAGACCATTAGACACATATCGTGCGACGCAGCATAATGCACCTGTCTCCACTATTCTCCTCCAAGAAAATAGTTTTAAGCCCGCTTTCACCAGCGGGCTTTTTTTTTGCCATCACGGCTGAAACATGGACATTCTTGCCATGACGAGCAATCTTCCCCGTCATTCCGCATATCGCATAAAAATGTTGCGGCGTGTCATCAGGCCGTCATTTTCGCCCCCTATACTTGCTTCATCTGCTGTACAGGCAACCGATATGCCTGACTACAGACAGGTGTGCCGCGATGGCACACCACTCCCCTTTCGTGACTGTGGCGGGCGCCGGCAAGGCGCGCGACATGGTGAGCACCGAGCAACTCTCAACTCTTGGCCCTTTTTATTTGGGTTTTTGGCCCGCGCCCCCGCGGGCCTTTTTTTGCCCGCGCGGCAAGCTCTTGCGCAAAAACATGGTGAGCCGCCATGCCCATGATATGGTAACTGCCTTTTCATCTGACCTGACGCATCATGCCTGCACCCTTGCTTGAACTTTGTTTTGCCGACCGCTACGAACGCTTGCGCTACCGCACCGCGCTGCTGCTGTATGCCCTGGTCATCCTGATCGGCGACATCCCCGGCGTGCGCGCGGACGTGGGCCAATATGCGTCGGGCGGCGTGCTGCATTCCTTCGGCTATGGCGTGCTGGCCCTGATCCTGTTCAGCGGCACGGGCGGCGGCATGGCGCGCCGCGCGCTGCTGTCGGTGCTGATGGTGGCGGCCATGGGTGCGCTGGACGAATTCATCCAGAGTTTCCTGCCGTACCGCCATGGCGCCGTCAGCGACTGGGTGGTCGATATCACGGCCGCCACGGCCGTCGTGCTGCCACTGTACTTTTGCTGGCCGGGCATGGCCGCTGCCGCACTGAAAAAACAGCAGGGCTGATCACGGCGCGGCGTCATCGCCGGCACCGAGTGCCAGCGGCAACTGCCTTTGGCCGGCCGCCGCCCGGCTCGCAACGCGACGCAGGGCCGTACGCATCTCCCGCCGGCCGGCCGCTCCCGCCGCGCGCGCCGCATCGCGCCGCATCTCCATCAACTGTTCCGACCGCGACAGCCTCGTCAAGGCATGCAGGGCCTGAGTCAGCGCATGGCGGGCGCGCGCGCCGCCCGCCGCGCCCGGGGCGCCGTACACGGCAGTCACCAGCTCATTGATCAGCTTGACGCTACGGGAATCGGCAGACATTTATTCTCCTGAGATAGGCAACGGAAAACAAGGGAAAACACAAGGGGAAAGCGCGAACGCCGTACTCGCCCTGCGCAGGAATGTCTTTTATACCAAGCTCGACAATCGAAGCGCTTGATGTACCTCAATGTGAAATAACAAGGACCGAACATCCTCCCCGCCCCGCGCTCTTACCAAGTAACCCCCATTAAATTATTGTGATTTCTGACTTCCATTACCGGCGCTCTGCAAGGTGGCCGACGAGGCTTGCCAACTGCTAGCAGTGCTCGCACTGCGTCGCAGCTGGCGCCTTGCATAGCATCCGGTTCTGTTTGTCATAAATTGACAATATTTTCCTGAGGATTACTTAGCAGTAGTTGCGGCCATGTCTGGCATTCCTGGCATGCGCCATTGACGCTGACCTCCGCCGCACCCTGGAAACGGGGTTAACACTTTGTCAGACCAAGAGGAGAAGAAGATGAGAGCAAAAGAAACCATGGCGCTGGCCGGCCTGCTGTGTACGCTGGCCGCCTGCAGTTCCAATCCGAACAGCAACAGCATGAGCAGCACGAATGGCCGCAGCGGTGAAAGCTACAGCAATACAGCCGGGACCGGCAGCAGCACCATGAGCGACACCAGCACGAGCAGCAGCGGCACCGCAGGCACAGGCAGCGCCGACACGCGCACCTCCACGGCCAACAACGCCATGAACATGGATGGCAGCCAAACGGGCGTGAGCATCGCCTCCGCCACGGTGCAATCGATCGAGCCGGTATCGCGCGGCATGGATCAGAGCAGCAGCGACATGCAATCAGGCAGTTCCGGCACGGCGGGCAGCACTTCGGGCAACACGCAATACCGGGTCACCCTGCGCCTGGACGACGGCAGCACACGCACCCTCATGCAAAACTCCCAGCCCAGCTATCAGATCGGCGATCATGTCAAGGTGGTCAACGGCTTGCTGCAGCGCTATTAAAGAGACAGCGCCCGCATGCAACGATAACGCCTGACCGCTGGCATGCAGAGCGCCGAGCGCCAGCGCCAGCTACGCCACCGAAGCCCGGCAACAGGCAAGGCAAATCCCATCTGCCTTGCCTGTTGCCTGTTGCCTGTTGCCTGTTGCCTGTTGCCTGTTGCCTGTTGCCTGTTGCCTGTTGCCTGTTGCCTGTTGCCTGTTGCCTGTTGGCTTCCTGTTCCTGTTCCTGTTCCTGTTCCTGTTCCTGTTGCTAGTCCCCCATCTTCATCGTTCCCCATGCCCGTCGTGCTCATCGTGTCTGTTCCGCGCCGGGAGCGCCTTCCTGTGCTCCCGGCGCAAGCACCTATTCCACCATGCCCATCTTGCGCTGGCTGGCGGCCAGCCCGGCGATCAGTTCCGCCGCTTTTTTCCCGGCCAGGAAGGCATGGTCGGAATTGTAGTATTCCCACTCGCTGTAGCGTCCCGCCAGCACGATATCCTGCGTGGACAGCCATGCCTTCACCAGCGCCACATTGGCAGCCCGCGCATGGTCGTACACCACGTAGGCGTAGGGCATGTCCACCTGGTTGGCCGCCAGCAGGCGGTCATCGTCGCGCAGCAAGCCCACCGCGATGCAATCGGCCACGCAGCGGTCGATCAGGGCCTGTCCATCGAGCGGCAACGGTTTCCAGGGCGAGTAACTGATCTCGCACGTCAGGCCGAAACCGCCCGGCGCGTTGCAATGGGGACTGGCGTTACCTTGCAGGAAAATGCGGTGAAATATCGTCTCTTCCGGATAGTAAATCCAGTGTTTCTCGCTGATGTTTTCGCGCGCCACGCCCAGGTTGACGCAGCGCACGGAAATATGCCGCAAGGCGCTCGCCGCCGCCCGCACTTGTGGCGGCGCCTGTTCGCCGATCAGGCGCACCAGCTGCGGCAAGGGCATGGTGCTGAGCAAGTGCTGGTAGCGGAAGCGGCGGCCATCGCCCAGCACGATCACGTGCTGCCGTGGCAAGACCTGCACCACATCGGCATTCAATTCCAGCTTGCCTTGCAGGTGCGGCAGGAAGCCCGACATCAAGGCCTGGAAACCGCCCTGCAAAGGATAGCCGAAGCGCGCGTTCGGGCCCATCGGCTTGGCCACCGGTTCAAGCGCGCCCTCGATGATTTCGTCCAGGTTCGGCAAGGGCACGCGCCCGCCCAGCCACGACGTTTCCATCTCGGACAGGGGGACGGTCCACAATTTCTTGTTGTAGGGAATGGCGAAATGGCGGGCGATGCCGCTGCCCCACACCTGATGGATGAATTGCTCGAAATTGGGCGCGCTCTGGGCTTGTGCTTGGGCCGGCGCCGCCACGGCATCGTGCACCTGCTCCAGCCCCGTGCCCCCATCGGCGCAACAGTCTTCCACGGCGCAGGCCGCGGCCGCTGCCTGGCCCGGGGCGGCCGGCGCCTTGCCATAGCGCGCCTCGATGGCACCGACGATGCACTCCTTGATGACGGCCGGCGGCAAGCCGTACAACGCTCCCTGGAATGGATAGCGCGTGTAGACCTGCTTGCTGTACACCCAGGCTTCGCGGTTTTGCCAGTGCAGGTTGGTGCCCAGCAAGGTGCGGTACATGTCGAGCACATAGTCGTCGTTGGAAAACATGATGTGGCCCGCATGATCGAAGGTAAATCCCCGCTCCTGGATGGAGCGGCACCAGCCGCCCACGGCGGCATTTTTGTCCAGCAACAAGGTATCGGCACCCAGGTGATAGGCGGCGCTCAAGCCCGTCGGGCCGGCGCCGATGATGGCGCAGGCCACGGCTTGCGGCGCGCCCGGGGGGCGCAAGAGGTTGACGTCGGCGCCAGGTGCGGCGGCTTGCGCCGCGCCGGCGGCGGGCACCGCCTGGCGGACGCCCTGCCCCGGCGGCGTCGTGTCGAGCAAATGGCGCATCTGCTCCACCGTGGCATCCCAGGAGGTGGCATCGACGATGGCGCGCATGCTGGCGGCCATGGCCGCGCGCTGTTCCGGCGTCGCGGCCAGCGCCGCCTCGCAGGCGGCGACAAAGGCTTCCGGCGTGTCGGCGATCGCCACGATGTCGCCATACGGCACGGCCACATCGGCGATCGGGGTGCTGACGATGGGCAGCTGCGCCGCCATGTATTCGAGCACCTTGGTCGGACTGATGAAGCGGGTCGCCTCATTGCTGGCGAAGGGCAGCAGGCAGACGTCCCAGCCGGCCAGGAAGTGCGGCAGCGCCTGGTAAGGCTGCTGGCCCAGATAATGGATGTTCTGCCGCTGCGGCAGGCTGGCCGGATCGATCTTGAGGATGGGGCCGACCAGCACGATTTGCCACTCGGGATGGGCGTCGGCCAGCGCCGCCACCAGGGCCGGCTCGAAACGCTCGTCGATCACGCCGTAATATCCCAGCCTGGGCCGGCCGATCTCCGCTTGCGCGGGATGGCCGTTGTGGCGGTCCAGCGCCTGTTCGAAGTGCACGGTGTCGACACTGCTGGCGAAGCAATGGACGTTGGCGTGGCGCGTGCGCTTCGCCTCGAACAGGCTGGGGCCGCCGGCGAACACGAGGTCGGCGCGCGCCAGCAAGGCCGTCTCGCGCTGCAGCAACTGGCGCGGCGCATTCCTGAATGCGGCCAGTTCATCCATGCAGTCATACACGACCAGGCCCGCATGCAGGGCCGGCAGCAGCGGCAGCGCCATCGGGGTATAGAACCATACGATGGGGTCGTCGGCAGGCGTGATCTGGCTCAGCAGGGGCTGCAGCACGGCCAGTTGGTCGTCGTGAAAGCCGGGCGCCTGCACGGCCGTGCGGGGCTGGCACACGGTCACGTTCGGCGCCGGCGTGGACAGTTCCAGCGTGCCCGGCCCATCGTGCCAGACGGGTTCCTCGACGAAGACCACGCGGTAGAACTGCGCCAGCCGCGACAGCAGCTGTTGCGGACGCTGATACACGAAATTCCAGCGCAAATGGGAAAAAACGATGATGGTTCGCATGCCAGTTCCTTTCTGCCCCGCCAGGGCAAACGTTGAACAAAGTTGTCCGGTCAGGCGCTGCGCCTGCCGTAGTGCCGCCGCGTAAGGGGGCACGAGGATGCGCCGCAACCGCTCTTCCCCCTCGCCTTCCAGGCCGACATCCCACAGGCCGCTGCGGTGCCAGTGGCTGGCATCGTCCCAGTCGGGCCGGTCGATGACGGGATAGATGCAGATGCCGCGCAGCGCGGCGCCATGCTGGACGGCAAGCGCCGCCTCGGCGGCCACCTCGCGTATCCACGCGCCGCGCCCGCTGCCCACGTGGCTCGTTTCCGCCAGCAGCAGGGGCCGCTGGTAGCGCGCCTGCATTTCCAGCAGCAGCTGGTGCAGGGGCATGCGGCGCGGTTCGCCCAGGTGCCACCACAGGCGCAAATTGCTGCCGCTTTCCCACTGGTTGCTGTGGTAATAGTTCAAGCCGATCAAGTCCAGGTAACGGGGCGCGCCGCCCAGTTCCGGCGCTTGCCGGCCGCACAGCATGTCCCACGCTTCGAACTGCGAAGCGCGCCAGGCGGCAGCCTGTCCGACCCAGTCCGTGCGTCCGGGCGGCGCGATCACATGGATCAGGGGATCGCATTGCAAGAAGCGCGCCTGCGGGCTGACGGCGCGGATGGCGTCGCAGCCCGCCACGGTGGCCCGCACCAGCTGCCGCTTGCCTTCCTCGCCCGCATCGGGCCGGTACATATTCAGGCACTGGAACATGTGCACGGACAAGCCCCAGCTGGTAAACGAGATTTCATTGATGGGCGAATACACGGGCGCACTGCCCGCATACGGCGCGAGGAACTGCGCCGCCGCCCGGCAATAGCGGGCAAAGCGCGGCACGAAGTCGGACGAGAACAGATCGACCTCGGGCGGCCAGCCGTAATGGCAGAAGGTCCAGTTGATCTGCAGGCCCAGTTCCTGCGCCACGGCGGCGCGCTCTTCGATGAAGGAAAAGTCGAACTGGCCATCGCGCTCGGCCAGGCGCCAGCCTATGCTTTCGCGCACGCTGCGGATGCCGAACTGGCGCAGCAGCAGGTAGTCCGCGCGCACCCTGTCCAGGTGGCCCGTGGCGCGGTTCATGTCCAGCGCATGGCCGCCATGGGTGACGTGGTCGGCGCCCTCGTAGCCCGCCTGCCAGTAGGTAAGGAACGGCGCTGCCGCGCCATCGGTATCGGCCATGCCAGCCTCTCTTGATGTAGTAAGCAGATGAAACTTGCCGGGTCCGGCTTGCGTTCAATTGAGCCGGATATTGCGGGTGGCCGCGCTGAGCAGCTCCAGCGCGGCCTTCGGCGTTCGGTCCGCCGTCAGCAGGCCATTGGCTTCCTGGAAGGTGTCGGCAAACTGCGTGTAGCAAAAGCCGCTGAACATCTGCGCCGTGTTGACGACGTTCATCAGGCGCCGGTAAATGTCGAGGAAGGCCGCCTCGTTGCCCACGCGCGCATAGCCCCAGGTTTCCGCCGATTCGCCCTGTTCCCTGTCAAAGGCGATGCCGCCGAATTCCGTGAGGACGATGGGCTGGCCCCGGTGCGGAAAGCCGTCGAGCGTGAGGATGCGCCCGCCGGGCCGGCGCTGGTCGAACAGGGTCGTGCGGGCCGAGTCGCTGATCGCGTAGCGCGCCTGCAGCCGCTCCGGATCGCAGTCGTAATCGTGGATGCCGAGGATGTCGGTGGCCGACGCTTCCCAGCCGTCGTTGCCGATCACGGGCCGCGTGGGGTCGAGCGTGCGCGTCAGGTGGTACAGCGCTTCGACGGCGTTGCGGTGGGCCTGGATGGCCGTCAGGTTGGGCACGCCCCACGATTCATTGAACGGCACCCAGACGAGGATGCACGGGTGGCTATAGTCGCGCTCGATCACGTCCGTCCATTCGCGCACCATGCGCGTGATGGCCTTGCTGGAAAAGCGGTAGGTCGATGGCATTTCTTCCCATACCAGCAAGCCCAGGCGGTCGGCCCAGTACAGGTAGCGCGGATCTTCGATCTTCTGGTGCTTGCGCACGCCGTTGAAACCCAGGGCCTTGGCCAGTTCCACGTCGCGCCGCAGGGCGTCGTCGGAAGGCGCCGCCAGCAGGGTGTCGGGCCAGTAACCCTGGTCGAGCACGAGGCGCAGCGGATACGGCCGGCCATTGAGCATGAAGCGGTCGCGGTTGATGGCCACCGAGCGCAGCGCCGTGTACGACTTGACCGTGTCGAGCAGCTCATCGCCATGCCACAAGGTCACTTCGGCATCGAGCAGGATGGGCCTTTCGGGACTCCACAGCAGTTCGTTGCGCGAATCGTCGATGCCGGGGTCGGACAGGGCGATCTTGCGGCTCGCCTCGTTTTCGATCAATTTATACTGGTCGTCGGCCAGCAGGTTGTCGCCATGCCAGATGCGCACGCCCACCGTGAGGTCGTCCTGCAGGTCGCCCATGGCGAACACGTCGCAGCCGATCTCGTAGCCCTCGAACACGGGCGTCCAGCGCAGCTTGCCGATGTAGGTGGACGCCACGCGCTCTATCCACACGCTTTGCCAGATACCCGTGGTGCGCGGATACCAGATGGAATGGGGCAGCAGCTGCCAGTCCTGCTTGCCGCGCGGCTTGGCCAGGTCGTGCGGGTCGTCCTCGACGCGCACCGTCAGCACTTGCGGCCCGTCGGGCAGCAGGGCATGGCTGATGTGGGCGACAAACGGCGTATGTCCGCCCTCGTGGTCGGCCACCACATGACCGTTCAGCCACACCTTCGCATGGTAGTCGACGGCACCGAAATGCAGCAGCACGCAGGGGCCGCCCGGCTGCAGCAGGAACTCGCGCTGGTACCAGCAAACGCGGTGGAAGCCCCGGTCGCCGACGCCGCTGGCCTGCGACTCGGGCGGGAACGGCACGATGATCTCGTGCGTCCAGTCGATGCCGCCATCGGGCAGCCGGTAGCGCCGTTCATTGTCGAAGGTAAAACGCCAGGCGCCGTTCAACGACTGCCAGTTTTCGCGCACCATCTGCGGCCGGGGATACGCAAAGCCGCCCGCTTCAGGCGGGGCGGTTCCGGCCTGGCCGTCCGTATGGGGTGGGGGGAGAGAGTCATTGAGCATGCCAATTGGAGGCATGCGGCACGGGCCAAGTTCCAAAGAAAAAGGCGTGCTTTATCACGCATGAGCAAGATCAAACCATGCTCAATTCAAGGGAACCACCATGCGTGCACTGTGTCCTTCCGTGTTAAAGCGCTGTACCACCGTGCGCCCCGTGCTAGCCGCGCACTGCTTGCGGCACAGGGCCACGCAGGCGCCGCCAAAACCGGCGCCCGTCAGGCGCGCGCCATACACGGCGGACTGCGCCGACAGCAGCGCCACCAAGGTATCGAGCACCGGCAGCGACACTTCGTAGTCGTCGCGCAGGCTGGCGTGCGACAGCGTCATCAACTGGCCGAACAGCACGGGACCATGCTGGCCGCACGCTTGCAGCACGCGCAGGTTTTCGCTGACCACGTGGCGCGCGCGGCGGCGGTACGGCTCGGGCAAGCCTTCCACCACGGACGGTTCGCGCACGTCGCGCAGCGCAGCCACGCCCAGCAGGCGCGCCGCCTGTTCGCATTCGGCGCGCCGCACGTTGTACGCGCTGCCGGCCAGGGTGCGCGGCACGCCGCTGTCGATCACCAGCACCTCGCTGTCGTGCGGCAACGCCAGCAGTTCATGGCGCAGGGTGCGCGCATCGAGCAGCAACATGTGGCGCTCGTCGGCCAGGCTGGACGCCATCTGGTCCATCACGCCGCAATTGACTTGCGCGTAGCGGATTTCCGCCTGCTGCCCCATCAGCGCCAGCGACACGTCGTCAATCTGCAGTCCCAGCAGCTGGCGCAGCGCGCGCAGCATGGCGATCTCGAGCGCCGCGCTGCTCGACAGGCCGGCGCCCGGCGGCACGTCTGAATCAATATGGGCGCGCACGGCCGGCACGGCCACGCCGCGCTCCTCGAGCAGGCGGATGCAGCCTTCCAGGTAGCGGCCGAAACCGGGCGGCGCGGCGCTCTGGCGCTCGAAACGCACGAGTTCGTCAAGGGTCGCCGAATAGAACTGATGGTGACCATCGGCGGCCAGCGCCAGCATCACGCGCGTGCGTTGCGGCGTGGCGCACGGCAGCATGTAGCCATCGTTATAGTCCGTGTGCTCGCCCAGCAGGTTGACCCTGCCGGGCGCAGAGGCCGCCACCACGGGAACGGCGCCGAAATACGCGTCGGGAGTGATCATGGCAACTCCAGGGTCAGCGGACGCAGCCGTCCCTGCACCGTTGCCGCCGGCCAGTCCGGGTCGCAGGTCAGGTTGTGCAGGCGCCCGCCGCTGAGCACGAAAGTGTCTTCCACCATGCTGCCGGGCAAGCTGGGATGGAAGGCCAGGGCCATGCCATCCTTCAGGGCGATTTCCGTGTGCGCGCCGGCCGCCACTTCGGGCGAGCGGTAGCCGGCGATGCCGCCCTGCCGGAATTCCTGCACCGTATCGGGCTGGCCCGCATACGCATAGGCGCTGTCGAGCGCGTGATACACCATGCTCAGCGCATGCCCCACCGCGCAGGCATCGAGCGCCACCGCTTCCAGCGCCAGGATGGCCGCGTCCGCTTCGCCCATGCCGTCGCGCGCGGGGCGGAAGCGGCGCTGGCGGCTCAGGCTGGCGCACAGGCCGAAGCGCTGCGCGCACAGCGCCAGCACGGCCCGCTCGCCCAGCGGCGAGGCGGCCGGCGGCGCGCGCCGGTAGCGCTCGAAGCGTTCGGCGCCCGCCGCCAGCACGTACACGGCGTGCAGGCCGCGCGACCACAGGGCGCGGGCGCAGGCGCCGGCCAGCTCCTGCTCGCTCCAGTCCGGACGCGCGGCGCGCAGCGCTTCGCTGGCGGCCGCGGCGGCCAGGCCTCCCACTTCGCGGTAGCGCGCCTGTTCCGAAGCCAGCAGGGGCAAGCGCTCTTCGCGCAAGGCGGCCGGCAGGCAGCGCTCATGCAGGCCCGGCCGGTCGCTCAGCACGGGTCGCCCGCCTGCCGCATGCTGCACGAAATGCTCGCGCAACTCGGCCAGCCGGGGCTGCATCCACGGCGTCACCTGCCACGTCCAGCCGCCGCGCACCTCTTCGTGGCGCAGCCGCTGCGCCTCGGCCGCATCGGTCAGGATGTAGGCCGCATCGCGCGTGACGAGGACCTCGGCGCAGCCGCACTCGGCCGACTGGCCTGAGCCGCAGGACGCGCCCGCCGTGGCCCAGGCGAACCAGTCCATGCCGCGCAGGCGCAGCGCGCCCGCCCTTTCCTGTTCCAGCCAGCCGCGCATCTGCGCCAGTTTATGGGCAATTTCCAGTTCCACATTCCAATTCATGCGATTTCCTCTGACATTTCCCATGCCACGCGCACTTGCTGCAACTGCCGCGCCGACTCCTCGGGCAAGGCATCCATGGCGTACATGCCGGCGGCCAGCTCCGTGCCGGCCAGGTATTTGAGCCGTTCGCACGTGCGGTACGGCGGGTAGAACTGCGCGTGCAACTGCGTTTCCGGATGCGCGCGGCCATCGGTCGGCGCCTGGTACCAGGCCATCAGGTAGGGCATTTCGCGCTGCCACAGGCCGTCGTATTTCAGCAGCACGGTTTTCAGGGCGCGCGCCAGGTCCTCGCGCTGCTCCGCCGACAGGGCCGCAAAGCTGTCCGTCTGTCGCCGCGGCATCACCCACGCTTCATACGGATAGCGGGCGCAGGCGGGAACAAAGGCGATGGCTTCCGGTCCCAGGTACAGCAATCGCGTGCCAGCGTCCGCCTCCTGGCGCGCCATGTCCACCAGCAAGGCCTGGCCATGGCCGGCAAAATACGCGCGCTCCTGCTCCAGCATGCGCGCCGGCACGGGCGGAACGAAGGGATAGGCATAGATCTGGCCGTGCGGGTGGTGCAGGGTCACGCCCACTTCCGCGCCACGGTTTTCGAACGGCAGCACGTAGGCGATGCCGGGCCGGCTGGCCAGCTCCTGCGTGCGCGCGGCCCACGCTTGCAGCAGCAGGACAATGTGACTGACGGGCAAGGTGCCCAGCGAGGCGCCGGTATCCTGGGCGAACACCACCACTTCGCAATGGCCGGCGGCCGGCGCCGTGGCCACCGTCAGGTCGGGCGGATCGTGGGCGTCCAGCGCCAGGGTGGGAAAGCGGTTGTCGAAGACGGCGATATCGTAGTCGCCGGCAGGCAGTTCCGTCGGATGGGCAGGGTCGCGCGTGGGCGCCAGCGGGTTGTACTGGGGTGGCGGCAGGAAAGTGCGGCCCTGGCGATAAGCCGCATACGCCACCCACTCGCCGCGCAAGGGGTGCCAGCGCAAGTGCGGATTGGCTCCCTGCGGCTGGGGGAAAGGACTCGGTGCAAGACCAGCGACGATGGGACGCCGGCTGTAAAGGGTCAGCTGGCGCCCGTCGGGCTTGACGAGTTGCTTGCAGTACATGACGTTTCACAATCTTAAGACACGAGTTCTTAAGACTGGTACTGGCAAGGAAAGTTCCAGAGTCTGCGGCGATTCCGGCAGTTGCAGCAGCACCGATCCCAATCGGCACGAGTTTTTTACCGATCAGTACGCAAATTCCCGATTCGCATTATCATGTGCACAGCCTGTCATCCCTGCCGCGTTCAAGGCCGACCCTATTATCGTCAGGGGATAGACAAATCGTCCATTGTGATTTTCCACCACGTCCCGATATCGCTACCATGATTCCATTTTCCATACTCGACCTGGCCCCCATCGCCGAAGGCAGCGACGCCAGCCAGTCGTTCAAGAACACGCTCGACCTGGCGCAGCACGGCGAACGCTGGGGCTACAACCGCTACTGGCTGGCCGAACACCACGGCATGCCCGGCATCGCCAGCGCCGCCACGGCCGTCGTCATCGCCCATGTGGCGGCCGGCACGAACACCATCCGCGTGGGCGCGGGCGGCGTGATGCTGCCGAACCACTCGCCGCTGGTGATCGCGGAACAGTTCGGCACCCTGGAAGCGCTGCATCCGGGCCGCATCGACCTGGGCCTGGGCCGCGCGCCCGGCTCCGACCAGACGACGGCGCGCGCCCTGCGCCGCGACCTGCAGTCCGATGCGGAGCAATTTCCGCAGGACGTGCTGGAACTGATCGACTATATGTCCGACGAGCCGCGCCAGCGCGTGCTGGCCGTGCCCGGCAAGGGCGCGAAAGTGCCCGTGTGGATACTCGGTTCGAGCCTGTTCGGCGCCCAGCTGGCCGCCCACCTGGGCTTGCCGTACGCGTTCGCCTCGCACTTCGCGCCGCAAATGATGATGCA
Organism: Janthinobacterium sp. OK676; assembly: GCF_900103595.1. Lineage (NCBI taxonomy): Bacteria > Pseudomonadati > Pseudomonadota > Betaproteobacteria > Burkholderiales > Oxalobacteraceae > Janthinobacterium > Janthinobacterium sp. OK676. The sequence goes on along the minus strand of NZ_FNHA01000010.1, from coordinate 257,241 downwards.
AGCCGTGGCCTATTACCGCGAACATTTCAAGCCGTCAAAACAATTGGCGAAACCGTACGTGATGCTGGGCTTTAACGTGTTTGCCGCCGATACGGATGCGGAAGCGCACCTGCGCGCCACGTCGATGCAGCAGGCCTTCGTCAACCTGCGCACGGGCCGCCCGTCGCGTCTGCAGCCGCCCGTGCCCGGCTACCTCGAGCAATTGGGTCCGCAGGAACGCGCCATGCTCGATTCCGTGCTGTCGTGCACGGCCATCGGCGCACCGGACACGGTCAAGGCGAAGATGGCCGCCTTCATCGCCGAAACAGGCGCCGACGAACTGATGATCACTTCGCAGATCTTCGAACACCAGCACCGCTTGCGCTCGTATGAAATCACGGCGCAGGTGCATGCGGAGCTGGCAAGCGGTCATAAAAACGTTTTCTAAACTGTCGCGAGCGGAAGTGAGTTGTGGACGAGACGCGGAACTGTGCGGACGCACAATGAGCATCGCAGGCCGCGACTAACGACGCGCAGTAAGTTTAGGACACATTTTAACTTTCCTCCCTCGGTATATCCCCATATACCCTTTTCCCGGCCGTCGGCAACGATCGCCGGGATTTTTTTGCCTGCCCGGCAAGAAATGCGCAGCCCCGCTATCATGCTCATCCAAAAGCATCACTCGAAGAAAGTTGTCAGCGCATGAAATCCGCACCGTCCTCCGTCGACGCCAGTACCCTGCTGACGTCCACCCGCATCCTGTTGTTCGCCCTGTCCGCCGGCGTGCTCGTCGCCAGCCTCTACTATGTGCAGCCGCTCACCTCCATGCTGGCCGCCTCGTTTGGCGTCAGCGTGCCGCAGGCGGGCTACCTGGTCACGGCCACGCAGATCGGCTATGTGCTGGGCATCGTGTTCCTGGTCCCGCTCAGCGACGTGCTGAACCGCCGCCAGTTGCTGACGTGGATGCTGATCGCCAAGATAGCCGCGCTGCTGCTGGCCGCCACCAGCCAGAACATCATCGTCTTTGCCATCGCCAGCGTCTTGATGGGCATCACGTCCAGCGCCTTGATGGTGGTCACGGCCATGGTGGCCTCGTATGCGCCCGACCACAGCCGGGGCCGCATGGTGGGCACCGTCATGACGGGCTTGTTGCTGGGCATCTTGCTGGCGCGCACAGTCTCCGGCACCGTGTCGCAGATCAGCGGCGGCTGGCGCACCGTCTACGTGCTGGCCGCCGTCGTCGTGGCCGCCCTGCTCGTCATGCTGCGCCGCATCCTGCCGAACGAGGCACCGCGTGGCAAGCTGCAATACGGAAAATTGCTGGCCTCCTTGGCCGACATCATCCGCCAGGAACCGTTGCTGCGCCAGCGCGCCCTGTTCTCGGGCCTGGGCCTGGGCACCTTCAGCGTATTCTGGACAGGGCTGACCTTCTTGCTCAGCGGTGCGCCCTACCACTATTCGGAAATGCAGATCGGCCTGTTCGGCCTGGCGGGCGCCACGGGCGCCTTTGCCGCCAACACGGCGGGCCGCATGGCCGACCGCGGCTACGCGCGCCAGGCCACGTGGCTGCTGGCCGTCGCCTCGATCGCGGGCTGGGCCCTGATCGGCTTTGGCGCCCATTCGCTGGTGCTGCTGCTGATCGGCATCGTGCTGCTGGACATGGGCGTGATGGGCTTGCAAGTGACGCACCAGTCCATCATCTATAAATTGGCGCCACATGCCCGCGCGAGGGTGACCACCGTATTCATCGCGGGCGGCTTCATCGGCGCGTCGGCAGGCTCGGCCCTGGCCAGCGCCAGCTTTGCCGCCGGCGGCTGGCCCGCCCTGTGCATGGTGGGCGGCGCCATGCCGCTGCTGATGCTGATTGTGTGGAGCAAGTACCGGCATACGCAGCGGCGCCTGGAGCGGCTAGCCTGACCGGGCGTGAACTAAGCAGCGGCCGCGAAGACGGCGCTGTCGGCCGCGGCCAGGCACAGCAGTTCATCGACCGTGACCCTGACCTTGGGTGGCATATGCCAGGTTTTCTGCCACAGCACGTGGATGGGCATGGCGGCGCCGGCAATGTCGGGCAAGACGGGCAGCAAGGCGCCGCTACGCAAGGCCTCGCCTGCCAGCCAGGTCGGCAGCTGCGCCAGGCCACTGCCGCTCACGCAAGCCTGCAGCAAGGCATCGCCATCAGCCAGTTCATGCCGGGCATGGATTTCCTGCAGCGCGGTTTCTCCCAATTCATTTCTTAACAGCCATGCCGGCCGGTTGCCACGGCGCCAGCCGGCCAGGCAAGCGTGGCTGGCCAGGTCCGCGCGCGTCAAGGGCGTGCCGCGCCGCTGCAAATACGCGGGCGAAGCGCAGATCACCAGATGCTGCTCGCCCAGGTGGCGGGCCACCAGGTCCGCATGGTTGCCCAGCTTACCGATGCGCACGGCAATATCGATGCCTTCGCCCACCATGTCCACCGCCCTGTCGCGCAGGGAAATGGACAGGTCCAGCCGGGGATGGCGCTCGCCCAGCGCCAGCAGGGCTGGCAGGATATGGCGCCGGCCAAAGGTGGTCGGTAAGTCGATGCGCAGGCGTCCGACGGGCTGCTGGTGGCCGGTGGCCAGGCAGGCTTCGGACTGCTCCAGCTCTTCCAGCACGCGCCGGCAACTGCCCAGGTACGCTTCCCCTTCCGTCGTCAGGTCGATGCGGCGCGTCGTGCGGTGCAGCAGCTGCACGCCCAGGCGCGCTTCCAGCCGCGAAATGCTCTTGCCGACCGCCGAGCCGGTCACGCCCAGCACCTGCGCCGCCGCCGTAAAACTGCCGCCGTCGACGGCCGCGACAAACTCGCGTATGCCTGCAAAACGATCTTCCATGTCACCGCCATTTCAAAAGTGTTCAATGCAATCGTGCCCAGTATAAGCAATTCTGGAATGACAGGATGCAGTGCCCGTCTTTTTACCCCCTAACTCTCGCAGAAGGATGCAATTACACTGTCTTCATCGTTGCACGGCCTGGCACTTGCCCGGCATGGCTCACTGGAGAAGAACATGAAAGCATGGCTGTTACAGGATTTCGGCTTGAACAATTTGCAGATGGCAGAGGTGCCGACGCCCGTGCCGCAGGCGGGCGAGCTGCTGGTAAAAGTGGGCGCCGTCTCGCTCAACTTCCGCGACAAGGCGATTGTCGATGGCATCTACGAGCCGCACATGGTGCCCAAGCCCCTGATTCCCGTGTCCGACGCCGCCGGCGTGGTGGTGGCCGTGGGCGCAGGCGTGAGCCGTTTCAAGGTGGGCGAGCGCGTCAATTCGCACCTGTATTCACGCTGGATCGACGGCCCGCCAGGCCCCAACGAGCCCGACTATTGCTTCGGTTCGCCCTTGCCAGGCGGTCTGGCCGAATTCATGATCATCCATGAAGACAGCGCCGTCAGGGCACCGGACATGATGAGCGACGCCGAGGCCGCCACCCTGCCCATCGCCGCCCTCACGGCCTGGTATGCGCTGATGGATGTGGGCAACTTGCAGCCGGGACAGACGGTGCTGGTGCAAGGCACGGGCGGCGTATCGATCTTTGCCGCGCAGATCGCCCTGGCGCATGGCGCGCACGTGATCGCCACGTCCAGCAGCGATGCCAACCTGGCCAGGATCAAGGCGCTGGGCGTGACAGACGGCATCAACTACCGGACGTATCCGCAGTGGGAACAGAAGGTGCTGGAGTTGACGGATGGCAAAGGCGTCGACATCACCATCGACGTGGCCGGCGGCGATGGCCTGAACCAGTCCGTTGCCGCCACCAAGGCGGCCGGCGTGATCGCACAGGTGGGTTTCCTGACGGGACAGACCACGGCATTGAAACTGATGCCGCTGATCTTCCGCCAGACGACGATACGCGGCATCGCCGTGGCACCGCGCACCTCGTTCGACCGCATGAACCCGTTCCTGGACAAGCACAATATCAAACCCGTGATCGAGCATATGTATGCGTTCGAGGAAGCCGTGCAAGCCTATGAGCACCTGTCGCGCGGCGCCTTCGGCAAGGTCGTCATCCAGGTCGCCGGCTAAGCGACCTGGCGACGACCTGGCCGTGCTTGGTTTACGTGGCTTACTTTGCAGCCTGCTCGCGCGCCTTGCCAAACGCATCGCCCGCCTTCCAGGCCGGCATTTTGGCTGCGTTGGCCACGGCCAGGCCCAAGTTCAAGGTGAACTGGGCCTGCTGCGTCATGCCGGACAGATCCCAGCTGGCATCGTACTCGTCGGTGACTTGATGGTAGCGGGGGCCATAGGCGGCCGCCTTGGCTTTCGACGCTGCCACGTCCTTGATGTACTCGCGTCCGCCATTGATGGAAAACGCGGGCACGCCCGCCTTGGCAAAGCTGAAATGGTCGCTGCGGAAATAGCCGCCCGCCAGGTCGGGACGCGCTTGCGCGATATGCATGCCCATGGCTTTGGCGGTTGCCGCCGCCATGGCGCCCAGCTCCGTGCGCTCGCTGCCTTGCGCGCCGATGTCGTGCGTGGCGCCAACAAAGTTCAAGCTATCGAGGTTCAGCGCGGCCGCCGTCTTGTTCAAGGGCCACAGCGGATCGGCCGCATACGCGGCGCTGCCCAGCAAGCCCTGTTCCTCGGCCGCCACCCACAGGAAGATCTGCGTGCGCTTCGCAGGTTGCTTGACGGCTTCCTGCGCCATGGCCAGCAAGCCTGCCGTGCCCGAGGCATTGTCGACGGCGCCGTTGTAGATCGTATCTCCGGTATCTCCTTGCTTGCCCAGGTGGTCCCAGTGGCCGCTGTAGATGACGGCTTCCTCTTTCAATGCCGGATCCGTACCCGGCACCATGCCAGCGATATTGAATTGTTCCACCTTGCGCACGGCGGACTTCATCTCGCCCGACAACCTGGCATTCAATGCGACGGCCTTGAAGTCCTTGCTTTCCGCCTGGGCGCGCAAGGCGTCCAGGTCCTGGCCGCCGGCCGCGAACAGGCGGCGCGCCGCGTCTTCCGCGATCCAGCCCTGCAGCGGCGTACCGGCCGTGCGCTCGGCCAACTGGAAGCGCTCGCTGCCGCTCCAGCTGTTCTGCACCACGCTCCAGTCGTACGAGGCCGACGGCTTCGTGTGGATCAGCAATACGCCAGCGGCACCCTGGCGCCTGGCTTCCTCGAATTTGTAGGTCCAGCGGCCGTAATAGGTCAGCGCCTTGCCGGCAAAGCGGTTCGGATCAAGAGCAGTCGGCTGCGGGTCGTTGACCATCATGACAACGATCTTGTTTTTGACATCGACACCCTTGAAATCGTTCCAGCCCTCTTCCGGCGCCGTGATGCCGTAGCCGACGAAGACCAGCGGCGCATCGAACGTATGCGCGGCAACGGAGTCGCCCGTGGCCCAGACCCAGTCCGGACCGAACGCCAGCGGCACCGCCTTGCCCCCCGCCACCGCCTGCAGGCTGCTATCTTGCGGCAAGGATTTCACGCCGGCGATCTGCACGCTCTGGCGGTAGCTGTTGCCGCGCACGGGTTTCAAGCCGGCCATCTGCGCCTGGGTTTCCAGGTAGGCAACCGTCAGGTCGGCACCGCGTTGGCCCGTGCCGCGGCCTTCCAGCAAATCGTTGGACAGGAAGGCCAGGTGGGCGCGCAAGGGCGCTTCCTGCACCACGGGCAAACCGGTCGCGGCCTGGGCGGAAAACGCCAGCGCAGTCAAGGCAAGGGAAGAAAACAGCTTCTGCATAAGATCCTTTGGGTAAGAGGAGGAAAGCGATCCGGCGGATAGCCGGGCCGGCGATTGTATGCCATGGTGAAAGAGGGATCAAAATGCGGACGAAAAAAATGGCTATGTCACCGTCAGATGTGGGAATGCGCCCAGTGTTGCTTTCAACAGCGTTTCCGGCGAACGGATGCGCCTGGCGTCGAGTATCCAGCGCCATCCCAGGTAGTTCGGCAGGTAGCGCGTCGCCACGCCGTGAAACGGCCCCAGCCATTGTCGCAAACGGCTGTGATAGGCATTGACGTTCTGTACGTGGGCGGCGCCCTGCACGCGGATGCCGGCGCGCAAGTTGACGGCCTGGTGGCTGATACGAGCCTCCTTCGCAAAAGCCCGGTAGGCGGCATGGCCGTCGGTGACCAACAAGACATCCTTGTCGATCATGGGCAACAAACAGTGGTGCAACTGCGCCTGCGTCAGCGCCCCTTTGCCCGCAAGTGGTCTGAATGGCAGGTGGGACAGGCCAATCGCGGCTGGGCCACGCTTTCCAGCAGCGCGATGGTCGCGTCGTGTGGCGAGTTGCCATGCAGCAGGGCAATGCCTGTTTGCCGCTGGCGTTGGCTCAACCGGGCAAACTGCGCGATCAAGGTGATCCATTCGGCTGGCCGCATGATTGGCTCCCGCAGAGTGAGTATGCAGAGTCAGACAGCACGGCCACAGGAAGATTCCGGCATTTCCCCTACTTACCGATGACAGAGCCAAAAAAATCCCCGCGGCAAGGGCGGGGATGTTTCAGGAAGAACGTTCAGACCAGCAAGGCGGCCGCCAGAGATTCGATCTCTTCCGCCGATTCCTCGAGGATGGTGTGCAAGGTGCTGCCACCGATGCCGAAATCGATCTTCGCCGCCGCCTGGCGCCGCGCGGCGCTTTCCGGCGGGTGCAAAGGCGAGCCGACGGGCGACAGGTCGTTGGCCAGCACCAGGGTCGCGCCCAGGGTGCGGGGCGGGAACGTGCTGCCGCCGTGCCACATGCCTTCCACGGCTTGCAAGACCAGGTCCGGCACTTGCAGCTGGCGCAGCACGCCACGGCCGATCAGCTTTTCGCCATATTCGATCCAGTCTTCGGTATTGTCGTCCAGCAAACCCGGATATTCCTCGGCGCGCGACAGCAGATAAAAGCCGCCCACTTCGTGCACGATGGCGGCGAACATGGCCGTTTCCACGTCCACATGCGTGACTTTCCGCGCGATCACCTGGCTCAGCGCGGCCACGTGGGCCGTGTGTTCCCACAGCTTGGCCGCCTTGGCGCGCAATTGCGGGTCCGTGATCTGGCTGCCCAGCTGGCGCACGATGACGGACGCCACCATCGACTTTAATGTAGCAAAGCCCAGGCGCGAGACGGCCGCGCGCACGTTGGCGATTTCATTGCCGGAACGGTTGTAGGCGGCCGAGTTGGCCAATGCCACGACCCGCGCCGACAGCAGCGGCTCGGCCATGACCATGCGGGCGGCCGCTTCGATATGGCAATCAGGGTCGTCCAGCGCTTCCTGCAGCTTCAAGGTGGCCTTGACGTTGGCGGGGAAGGTCAGTTCGCCCTTGCTCGCTTGCAGCGCGATAATCTTGAATACTTCCAGTCTATCCATGGCTCGATCTCCGGTACGGGCCTGTTCAGGCTCTGCTGTGTGGAGGGGCCGGGAAGGCGCATTGCGTCCCGGCCTGCTCCCGTTTCCGGCAATATTACAGCAAGTTTATACTCAAACCTATTACTTTCCGGAAACTTTCCCGGCCACGCCTTCGACAAAATAATCCATCTTCGTCAGCGCCGCATCGTCCAGCACGCCTTTGTCCAGGCGTACCTTGCCATCGTTGTCCTTGATCGGCGCGCTGAATGGATTGAGCTTGCCAGTTACCAAGTCTTTCTCGCGCGCCAATACAAACTGTTTCACGTCGGCGGGCACGGCGGCGTTGATGCCTTCGAGCTTGACCATGCCATCCTTGATGCCGCCCCAGGTGCTGCTGGTTTTCCACGTACCGTCGAGCACAGCTTGGGCCTGCTTCGTATAGTAGTCGCCCCAATGGTGGGTGACGGCGGCCAGCTGCGCCTTCGGCCCATATTTTTTCATGTCCGAATGATAGGCGATCGCATACTTGCCCTTCTCTTCGGCCGCCTGCACCACGGCGGTCGAGTCCGTGTGATGGGTGACCACGTCGGCTCCCTGGCCGATCAGGGTGATGGCCGCGTCGCGCTCCTTGCCCGGGTCGAACCAGCTATTGACCCACACCACTTTCACTTCCGCCTTGGGGTCGACGCTGCGCATGCCGCGCGTGAAAGCGTTAACTCCCTGCAACACTTCCGGGATGGGGAATGCCGCCACATAACCGGCCACGTGGGTCTTGCTCATCTTGCCCGCCAACACGCCGGCCAGGTAGCGGCCTTCGTAGAAACGGGCGTTCGTGTTGGCTACGTTGGGCGCCGTTTTATAGCCCGTCAAATGAATAAACTTCACATTAGGAAATTGTTTCGCCACTTTCAAGGTGGGATTCATGTAGCCGAACGAGGTCGTGATGACCAGCTTGCTGCCCGTTTGCGCCAGGTCGCGGATCACGCGCTCGGCATCGGCGCTCTCCGGCACGTTTTCCACAAAGCGGGTGCTGATCTTGCCGCCCAGCGCCTTTTCCATTTCCTTGCGCGCCTGATCGTGCTGGGTGGTCCAGCCCGCGTCGCCGATGGGGCTGATATACACGAAGCCGACATTCAGCGGCGCAGTCGCGGGCGCGGCGGCCATGGCGGGCATCAGAATGACACTGCAAACGGCGGCGCACAACAGTTTCTTGGACATGGTTTTCCTTGTGGTCAGTGATTAATTTCCGGGATTGAAATTTTTCCCCAGCGAAGCGGGCATGTTGAGCTTGATGTAATTGGCATTGCTGGAGATCAAAACCAGCACGACGATGGCCGCCAGATACGGCAACATCGACAGCAGTTGCGACGCGATGGGCACGCCCAGCGCCTGCGCGTGGAACGTCAATATCGTGATGCCGCCAAACAGGTAGGCGCCGCCCACCACGCGCGCCGGGCGCCAGGTGGCAAACGTGGTCAGCGCCAGCGCGATCCAGCCCCGTCCCGCCACCATGCCCTCGACCCACAGCGGTGTGTAGACGAGCGACAGGAAGGCGCCGGCCAGACCGCAGCAGGCGCCGCCGAACAGCACGGCCGCCAGACGGATGCGGCGCACGGGGTAGCCGAGCGCATGCGCGGACGCGGGCGACTCGCCCACGGCGCGCAGCACGAGTCCCGCCCGCGTGCGGTACAGGAACCAGGCGATGGCCAGGCACAGCAGCAGCGACAGATACACCATCGGATGCTGGCGGAACAGGGCCGGCCCCAGCACGGGAATATCTTCCAATACAGGGATGCCGAAGCGGCCATTCTGCAAGCTGTTGCCCACGTACTTCAAGCCGATATACGTGGATGCGCCCGCGCCGAACAGCGACAAGGCCAGCCCCGTCGCATACTGGTTCGTGCCCAGCCACACGGTCAGCCAGGCAAAGAAGCCGGACAGCACCATGCTGGCGCCCGCCCCCGCCAGGAAGCCCAGGGTCGGGCTGCCCGTGTTGACGGCAACGGCAAAGCCCGTGATGGCGGACACCAGCATCATGCCTTCCGCGCCCAGGTTCACCACGCCCGCCTTTTCATTGACGAGCAAGCCGAGCGCGGCCAGCATCAGCGGCGTGCCCGCATTGATGCTGGCGGCAATCAATGGCGCGATGGTGAGGGCCAGGTTATCCATGTTTTCTCCAGCGCAATTTGTATTGGATCAGCACGTCGCAGGCGAGCAGGGCGAACAGCAAGATGCCCTGGAACACGCCCGTAATCGCGCTGGGCAAGCCGAGGCGCGATTGCGCCAGTTCGCCGCCGATATAAAACAGGGCCATGACGAAGCTGGAAAAAATCACGCCCACGGGATGCAAGCGCCCGACAAAGGCGACGATGATGGCGGCAAAGCCGTAGCCGGGCGAGACCGTGGGCGTCAACTGCCCCATCGGCCCCAGCACTTCGCAGGCGCCCGCCAGGCCCGACAGGGCGCCGCAGATCAGCAAGGATGACCACAAGGTCTTGCGCGAGGAAAAGCCCGCATAGCGCGCGGCGGCGGGTGCCATGCCGCCCACGCGCAAGCGGAAGCCGGCGATGCTTCTGGATAAATACAGCCAGCCGCCCAGCGAGGCCAGCAAGGCGAACACGATGCCCACGTGCAAGCGCGTATCGCTGATCACCATCGGCAGCAGCAAGCCGTCGGACAGCAGTTTCGACTGGGGAAAATTAAACCCTTCCGGGTCGCGCAACACGCCATACACGAGATAGCTGAGCAGCAATTGCGCGATGTAGACGAGCATCAGCGAGACAAGGATTTCGCTGGCGTTGTAGCGGTCGCGCAGCCACGCCACCAATCCCGCCCACGCCATGCCGCCCGCCATGCCGGCCACCAGAGACACGCCGATGAGGGCCGCACCGCCGATGCCGTCGTCGAGGTACAGCGCGGCCGCGCCGCCGCAGATGGCACCCAGGGTCAGCTGCCCTTCCGCGCCGATGTTGTAGATGTTGGCGCGAAAGCAGATGGCCAGGCCGACGGCGATCAAGAGCAAAGGCGCCACCTTGAGACCCAGCTCGGACCAGCCGTGCGCATCGCGCAAGGGTTCGACAAAGAAGACGGCAAGTCCCGCCAGCGGATCGTGGCCCAGCGCAATAAACAGCAGCGCACCGCACAGCACGGTGAGCAGCACGGCCAGCACGGGCGACAGCCACGACATCAGCCGCGATGGCGCGGGACGGGCTTCCAGGCGCAAGGCAAACTTAGCCATGGACTGCCTCCTGCGGCCACAGCCCGCTCATCCATTGACCCACGAGGGCCACGCTCGCGTCGGCCACGTCGAGCGATGGTGACATTTTTCCCTTCGCCATCACCAGCAGGCGGTCGCTGATGTCGAACAATTCATCAAGTTCCTCCGAAACGACCAGCAGCGCGCAACCAGCGTCGCGCAGCGCCAGCAATTCGGCGCGGATTTGCGCGGCCGCACCCACGTCCACGCCCCAGGTCGGCTGCGCCACCACCAGCACCGTGGGTCCGCGCATGACTTCGCGTCCGACTATGTATTTCTGCAAGTTGCCGCCCGACAGGCTGCGCGCCAGCGCCTGCGGCCCGCCCGCCTTCACCTGGAAGCGGGCGATGATGGCGGCCGCCCGCTGCGCGATCACCTTGTGGCGCACGAAGCCGTGGCGGATGGTGGCCGGTGTCTGCAAGCTCAATAAAACGTTGTCGGCCAGCCCCATGTCGGGCACGGCGCCCCGGCCCAGCCTTTCCTCCGGCACGAAGCCGAAGCCCAGGGCGCGCCGGCGACCCGGCGGCAAGCGTCCCGCCGGCGTACCGTTCAGCACGATGCTGGCGGCAGCCGCGCGCATGTCCTCGCCCGACAGGGCGGCCAGCAATTCCTGCTGGCCATTGCCGGACACGCCCGCGATGCCGACGATCTCGCCCGCGCGCACGTCAAAATGGATATCGATCAATTGCGTGGCGAAGGGGTGGCTCTTCGGCAAGTTCAAGCCCTTGACGCTCAGCATGGCCGCGCCGGGCGGGCGCGCCACGCGCGTGACGGCGGGCGGCTCGGCGCCTATCATCATGCGCGACAGGCTGGCCGCCGACTCTTGCGACGGGTCGCACACGCCCGCGTTCTTGCCGGCGCGCACCACCGTGCACGTATGGCACAGGGCGCGGATTTCGTCGAGCTTGTGGCTGATGTAGAGGATGCTGCAGCCTTCGGCCGCCAGCTGGCGTAAAGTGCCAAACAGTTTTTCCACGGCGCCCGGCGTCAGCACGGACGTCGGTTCATCGAGGATCAGCAGTTGCGGCTTGGCCAGCAAGGCGCGCACGATTTCCACGCGCTGGCATTCGCCGACGGACAAGGTGTGCACGTGGCGCTGCGGTTCCAGGTCCAGGCCGTACTGGCGCGCCGTGTCTTCGATGCGCTGGGCCAACTCCGACATGTTGGTACCGGCGGGCAAACCGAGGGCGATGTTTTCCGTCACGGTCAAGGTGTCAAACAGGGAAAAGTGCTGGAACACCATGGCGATGCCCAGCGCTCGCGCGGCCGACGGGTTGGCAATGTCCACTTCGCGGCCATTCCACAGGATGCGGCCGCCATCGGGTTGCACGGCACCGTAGATGATTTTCATCAAGGTCGATTTGCCGGCGCCGTTTTCGCCGAGCACGGCGTGGATCTGCCCGGGCGCGACGGTCAAACGGATGCCGTCGTTGGCCACCACGGCCGGATAGCGCTTGCTGATATCGAGGAGTTCCAGGCGTGCCGTCATTGTTTTTTTCGTGCCTCGCTGCGTGGTATGCGGGATGTCGATCGGTGAAAAAAATCAACACTCTGTCTCTATCGTATCGGCATCCGCGACGCTTGGGGGGCGGGCGCGGCGGCGCGCATTTCTATTTCCGCAAAAAAACAACACCTGTATACAATTTTGAAAAAAATTATCAGCTTTGCAGCGGCCGCCTTGCCCCTCAAGGGCGGGAAGGTGCGATGATTATATGCAGGAACTGATAGTAAGTATGCAGACAAGACATATCGCCCAACGCGGCGCTTCTCGCATCATGGATTGAACGGCGCGCAACTTGCCCCATCGCAGCGCTTCGTGCGTGCCCTGCCATCCCAGTTCCCGTTTTCTCACACCATCAGGAGCCGAAAGTGCCAAAAACCCTACCGTGTCTGTTGCTCTGCCTCACTACCACCCTCGGCGTGGGTGCAACCGCCCAGGCTGCCGAATGGAGCGATACCGCGCTGAGCTGGCGCGCCGGCAACGACTACCGCGAACCGTTCAATCCGGACGACATCAAGAAAAACATCTTCGCCATCACGCACGCCAGCGGCTACAAATACGGCAGCAATTTCGTCAACCTCGATTTCCTCATGTCCGACAGCAAGGACCCTGGCGCGCTCGGCAAGACGTCCGGCGCGCAGGAAGCGTATCTGGTCTACCGCAATACCATCGACATCGGCAAGGTGCGCGGCAGCGACATCAAGTTCGGCCCCGTGCGCGGCGTCGGCGTCACCCTCGGTTTCGACGTCAACACCAAGAACGACGTCGGCTACAACTCGCGCAAGCGCATGCTGGTGGCCGGCCCTACCCTGATGTGGGACGTGCCCGGCTTCTTCAACACCAGCCTGCTGTTGCTGCGCGAAAGCAACGCCCCCAGCGGCGCCTTCCCGCCCATCTCGCAAGTGACGGGCCGCTACACGTATAAAACGCACGCCATGCTGACAGGCGCCTGGGGCATCCCCCTGTCGCCGCTGTTCTCGTTCGAAGGTTTCTTTAACCTCATCGATTCAAAAGGCAAGGATGAAGTCGGCCGCGACACGGCGGTGGAAACGAACATCGACATGCAAGTGATGTTCGACGTGGGCGCGGCCCTGGGCAGCGCCAAGAACACCTTCCGCGTTGGCCTGGAATACCAGTACTGGAAGAACAAGTTCGGCAACTCGCCCGCCACCACGGGCAACGTGGGACAGACGGCGAAGACGCCGATGATACGCGCGGAGTACCATTTCTAAAATTCATTGTTATTCATCAACACTCACGGTCGCGCCTGATGCCAGCATGAAGCTTTCCTGCTGGCGGAGAGCGCGACCGTGGAACAATTATTACCGTATTACGAGCGCGAGCTGGGCCTGTTCCGCCAGTACACGCGCGAGTTTTCCAGCCGCTATCCGAAGGCGGCCGGGCGCCTGCTGATCGCTGGCGAAACGTGCGAAGATCCGCACGTCGAGCGCCTGATCCAGTCCGTTGCCCTGCTCACTGCCAGGGTCGCCAAACGCCTCGACGACGCCTATCCGCAATTTACCCATTCCCTGCTTGAAACCCTGTACCCGCACTACCTGCGGCCCTTTCCGTCTTGCTCCATCGTGCGCATCGCCGTCGACGAAGCGCCGGGCGGCAGCCAGCTGGCCCAGGTGGTGCATATTGCGCGCGGCACGGTGCTGCGCTCGCAGCCGGTGCAGGGCGTGGCTTGCAAATTCACGAGCGCATATGACGTGGCCCTGGCGCCGCTGACCATTTCTAAGGTGCATTTTTCGCCCATCATCGACGCCCCGCCCGGCCTGCGCCTGCCCGCCGGCACCAGCGCCTTGCTCAGCATCCAGTTCACCAGCGGCAGCGACAACTACCATCTGGATCAGGCCGGCTTTGCCAGCCTGCGCCTGTTTGCCGATGGCGAACCGTCCGTGCGCGCGGCCCTGCTCGACGCCCTGCTCCTGCACGGCGCGGGCGCGTACGTGGCGCTCGATGAACACGGTCCATGGCAAGCCGTCGATGGCGCCTTGCTGGCGCCGGCCGGCTATGCGGATGACGACGCACTGATCCCATTTTCCGCCCGTTCGCACCCGGCCCTGCGCCTGCTGACCGAGTATTTCTCGTTTCCGGAAAAATTCCATTTCATCGATATTGCCTGGTCCCTGCTGGCCCCCTTGCTGCCGAAACAGTGCCGCCAGTTCACCTTGCACCTGCCGCTCCAGGGCGTGCGCAGCGACAGCCACGAGGCGCGGTTATTGTCCGGTGTCAGCCGCGACAACCTGCTGCCCGGCTGCACGCCCGTCGTCAACCTGTTTGCCAAGTCTGGCGTGCCGATCCGCCTCACGCATACCGAGCCCGACTATGCACTGGTGGCCGATGCCACGCATGCGTTTGCCTATGACATCCACAGCATCGAAGCCGTCACCGTGGTGCGCAAGGACGAGGCCGGCGAACGCCAGAGCACCTTCTTGCCGCTGTATGCCTCGCTGCAAGGCGCCCAGGCAGAGCATGGTCAATACTGGCTGGCGCGCCGCGACGAAGCCGTGGCCGCCATCAGCCCCGGCCATGAAACGCGGTTGAGCCTGATCGACCCGCAGTTTTCACCAGGCAGCGCGGCCTGCGCCACCGTCTCGACGCAGCTGCTGTGCAGCAACCGCGACTTGCCTACGCAATTGCACTACGGCTTGCCCGGCGGCGACTTGCTGGCCGAAGACGTGCCCGACGGCATCCCCGCGCGCTTCCTGCGCAAGCCCACGCCCAGTGTGCGTTTCCTGACGGACACGCACTGGCGGCTGATTGCGCACCTGTCGCTCAATTACTCGAGCCTGACGCAAGCGGGCCTGGGCGAATTCCAGAAAATGCTGGGCCTGTACGACCTGCCCCGCTCGCCCACCACGCAACGCCTGATCCAGGGCATCGTCACGCTTGAGCACGGCAGCACGCGCGCGTGGATGCCCACCGTGCCGTTTCCCACCCTGATGCCCGGCATCGCCATCCGCCTGGGCATCGACGAGCAAGCCTTCGTCGGCAGCAGCATCTATATTTTCGCCCAGGTGCTGCAGCGCTATTTCGCCCTGAACAGCCAGCTCAACTGCTTTAGCCAACTGACGTTGCTGTCGCACCGCAGCGGCGAGGAACTGATACGATGCCCAGAACGCAGCGCCGACGCCACGCCAGCGTGATCCAGCAACTGCTCGATGCGCCACAGCGCTTCGAGTGCTTCCAGGCCCTGCGCCTGCTGCTGGCCTGGCTGGCCGAACACGGCATCGACGAGCACACGGCGCTGGCAAAGCACATACGCTTCGACAATAGCGTCTCACTGCGCTTTCCCGCCAGCCAGGTCGAGGCGCTCGCGACCGGCGGCATCGACGGTGCGGATTCCTTGCTGCAAACACTGTTGTCCGGCCACGGCCAGCACATCCACCTCACGCCCGCCTTCATGGGCCTGCTGGGTTGCCAGGGCAGCTTGCCCAGCCACTATTCGGAGCGCATTGCCGCGCACCAGCATAGCGAACGCGACACCGGCCCGCGCGCCTTCCTCGACCTGTTTTCCAGCCGCGCCGTGGCCCTGTTTTACCAGGCCTGGCAAAAATACCGCGTCGAGCAAGCCGGGCACAGCGGGGACTTCCTGTCGCGCCTGCTGGCCCTGGCCGCATGCCGCCCGGGCCAGGACGAGGCGGCCGCCGGCCTGTACAGCGGCTTGCTCCAGCAACGCAATATTTCGTCCATCGTCATGGCGCGCATTCTCGCCGACCACTTCGGCGTGCCCTGCCATATCGACGAGGCGGCGGGCGCCATGGACGTGCTGGCGCCGCGCGAACAAACGGCGCTGGGCACGGACAATGCCGTGCTGGGCCAGCGCGCAATTGTCGGCGAGCGCTGCCGCCGCCCCGACCTGGCCGTGCGCCTGCGCCTGGGCCCGCTCACCGCCAGGCAGCACGCCAGCTTCCTGCCGCGTGCCCCTGGCAGCCAAGCGCTGCGACACATGCTGATGCTGTTCGGCCAGCCACTCGTGCGCTACGACATCGTGCTGGTGCTGCGCGCCGGCGATGTGCGGGGGACGACATTGGCGGCCGCGTCACAAGGCGGCTTAGGCTGCAACAGTTTCCTTGGCGATGCGGCAACGCCACGCCACCGCGATGACAAACATTACGAAATGCAATTGATGCCCTCATTCAACGATTAATACTTGCGGCCGCGCAACACGCTTGTGTTCGCTATTGCTACAGTCGGCCAACGATCCCTACCGTAAAGCGACGCGCGATGAGCCAGTTCCCCGCAATGGGATTTACCCACCACCCGGCACGATGCCGAACTGCAAACGGCGATTGCGCAGGAACAAGCAGACATTGAAGCGCTTCATGCATTGGCATGGCAAGGTACCCAAACAGCAGCCGATGACGCCGCAGCACACGACCGCATCACCCACTACCAGTGCGACCATCTGGGTACGCCGCGCGAGCTGACGGATATGCAGGGGAACGTGGTATGGAATGGGCGCTACAAGGCTTGGGGGCGCTTGCTGCATGTAGAGCGAGAAATCGAACAGCCGCTGCGGTTTCAGGGGCAGTATGAGGATCAAGAGACTGGGCTGTTTTACAACCGGTATCGCTACTATGATCCGGATGTAGCCAGGTATGTGACGCAAGATCCGATAGGTCTATTAGGCGGCATCAACAGTTACTTATATTCAGCAAGTCCTACCACGATGACCGATCCATTAGGTCTAGTATGTGGTAAAGCAAATCCTTCAAAAGTTGACAAAGATGGCAATGGTAGATTTAGAGATCAGTACGGAAGGTTTGCTGCTGGCCCAGGCTGGCCCACAAACCGCGGCTTCAATGATATACCTAATGAATTTTCGCTATTGCCAATGACAAACATAGATCGATTCGGATATCCCGGCGGAACTTTTGTCTCCCCTCAAGGGGTTAAATTTTCACATAGAGCACTACCTCAATCATACCAAAATGGAAAACCCTATCATGTATATCAAGTCTTGAAACCAATCCAAGTGGACGCTGGATTAGCAGCACCATGGTTCAATCAGGTTGGCATGGGAATGCAATATGAGCTACCTCTGCCTGTCGACGATTTAATTAAAAATGGATCATTGATAGAAATTCTACCATGTGGACCAATACCTTGAAAACGCCATGAAAATTCCAGAAATGCAAAACCTCATAAAAATCAGCAATATCCCGGACGACGCATACTCGATAAATAGAAAACCCCAAGATGAAAGTTTATGCATACAAAAAAATGCAAATATTTGGGAAGTTTTTTATTATGAACGAGGTTTAAAGAATTCAGTTCATACATTTAAAAATGAAGACGAAGCTTGTGAATATTTCATTAAAAAACTAAATGAATGGTTTCAAAAAAATAAACAGTAATTGATAGCATTGAATTCTTCAGACTGGCCAGATAAGGTGAACATTGTGTAACTATTCAGCAACAAGGTCCGAAGAATAGTTCCAGAGGTTTCTCCATCTCAACAAAAAATGTGAAAAAAAATATGACCAATACAGAAAACTCAGAAGAAAAAATTTCAGGAAAAAAATTTGAAATATTACTAATAGCTTTTAATGAGTTCAAAAAAGAACAAAAAAATATTTCAGATTTTGAAATACACATTCAAGACAACAACGAAGATATTGAAATAACCTTCGTACCAAATTTTGCGCCCAGCGAAAAAATACTAGGTGGAAAAACATCATTGGGAAGATCCGTCACCTATACCATTTCAAAAAAGGCGAAAGAAATTACCAAGTCAAATTATCATAGATGACATCAGTAAAATTCTTAACTATTTGACTTGGTTTTCAAGCTGAACCATACTTCGCATTGACTGCCTTAGGACAGGCCATCCGGCGACATAGCCAGCACATCAGATCCCAAAAATCCACGCATGCCCATCATCAACAGCCCCTACATCGGCCGCTTCGCCCCCTCCCCCTCCGGTCCCCTGCACATGGGCTCACTCGTTGCCGCCATGGCCAGTTATCTTGATGCGAAGGCGCATCGGGGCACGTGGCTGTTGCGTATCGAGGACCTGGACTATGACCGCAATGTCGAGGGCGCCGACGCCGGCATCCTGGCCAGCCTGCAGCGCTGCGGCATGCATTGGGATGGCGAGGCGACGTGGCAGAGCCGGCGGTTGCCGCTGTACGAGGCGGCGCTCAAGCAGTTGCAGGACGATGGACTCGTGTATGCGTGCGGCTGTTCGCGCAAGGAGATTCAGGATTCGAACTTGCAGGCGGGAACGCCGAAGAATGGGGCCGCCGTGTATCCGGGCACGTGCCGTCACGGTTTGGCGCCGGGCAAGGCGGCGCGGGCCTTGCGGCTGCGGGTGCCGCAGGGGGTCGATGCGATGTACGCTTTTGCCGACCGCTGGGCGGGACCGCAGCGGCAGGATCTGGCCAGCGAAGTGGGCGACTTCGTCGTGCTGCGCGGCGATGGCTACTGGGCGTATCAGTTGGCCGTCGTTGTCGACGATGGCGCGCAGGGCATCACGCAGGTGGTGCGCGGCGCCGACTTGCTCGACTCCACACCGCGCCAGCTGTATCTGCAAGATGTGCTGGGCTTGCCCCATCCCGGCTTCCTGCACGTGCCTGTCGTCACGAACGACAGCGGCGAAAAGCTGTCCAAGCAGACGGGCGCCCTCGCCTTCGATACAGGAACACGAGCCGAACTGCTGACGTCGGCGTTACTGCCGGCCGCCCGCTTCCTGGGCCTCGACGTGCGTGCCGACAATGTGGAAGATTTCTGGCGGCAAGCGATTCCCGCCTGGGCACAGCGGCTGGCACGCCTTCCCGAGCGGGCATAAAAAAACCCGCCGCGGCGCGAACCGTCGGCGGGTTGGAGCGCAGGCGCCAGCCGCTAGGGCCGGCGCCTGGTGTCAGGCAATTAGAAGTTGCCCTTGAACTGCACACCAAACTGACGCGGCTCATTGATGAAGCCCGTGCGATTGTTGAAGTCGATGGCGCCCGTGATGCGCTGGGTGTCGGTGATGTTGCGGCCAAAAACGGCCATTTCATACTTGCCTGCATCCCAGGTGTAGCCCACGCGCAAGCCGCCTTCGACCATCGGCTTGCCGGTGAACTCGGTGGACTCATACAGGAAGAAATTGATCTTGCTGCGGTAAGCCCAGTCCGTGAAGACGAAGAATTCGCCGTTTTCCATCGGGATCGAATAACGACCCGTGGCGGTGATCGTCCACTTCGGCGCTTGCGGCAATGGATTGCCATTGATGATGGCGTTACCGGCGGCGTTTTTCGGATCCGTCACGTTGCAACGCAGCGGATTGCAGGTGGCGATCGACAGGCTCGGATCCTTGATTTCCGTAAAGTTGTAGCTGCCGCCCAGGGACATCTTCAGGCTAGGCGTGACAAAACCTTCCAGTTCCAGTTCCGCGCCGCGGCCATTCGTCTTGGCTGCATTGATCAAACGCGTCACGTTCGAGGTGCCGCCCACGACCGTCAATTGCTGGTTCTTCACCTGATAGTTGTACAGGCTGAAGGCCACGCGGGCGCGGCGCTCGAACAAATCGGCCTTGATACCGGCTTCAAACGAGGTGATCGTTTCGGCATCGGCCACGGTGACAGGCACGCTGGTGCTGGCCGGAGCGATACTTGGCGCGCGGAAACCGGTGGCAACACGGCCGTAGAAGTTCACGTCCTTGTTGTATTTATAGGTGCCGCTCAAGTCCCAGTTGACCTTGGCTTTGCTGACATCGGCGCTGGTCGGGCTGACCTGCACGATGTTGGTCGCTTGCACCGTGTTGAAATCCTTCTTGTCCTTGGTGTAGCGCAAACCGGCGCGCAGCATGAAGTCGTCGTTGACGGCGTAGTTTACGGAACCAAACGTTGCCCAGGCCGAGTTCTTCTGGCGGCTGGCCAGGTGCGTGGTCAGCACATGCGTGTTGCTATCGAAGTTGTCGGTGAAACCGTTGGCATCTTCGTTGAAGTAGTACACGCCAGCCTGCCA
Organism: Janthinobacterium sp. OK676; assembly: GCF_900103595.1. Classification (NCBI taxonomy): domain Bacteria; kingdom Pseudomonadati; phylum Pseudomonadota; class Betaproteobacteria; order Burkholderiales; family Oxalobacteraceae; genus Janthinobacterium; species Janthinobacterium sp. OK676. The sequence continues at coordinate 237,261 of NZ_FNHA01000010.1, read as the reverse complement.
GTTGAGCGGACCGGCATTCTTCGATTCGGCGCGGAATTCTTGCGAGTATTGCTTCACGCTGGTGATGCCACCGGCCGTTTCAACCTGGAAAGGAATGAAGCCAGGACCCGTTGGCGTGCCGCCGTCGATGTCGCCATGCGACACGTAATTGCCGACCTGTTCAAAGCCGGTGACCGAGTACAGTTTAATACCGTCCAGGTCCCAGCTCAGGCGGGCGCTGGCGCCGTTGGTGCGCAGGCGCTGGAAGTTCGGTGCATTCGTGAACGACTTGTTCGGGTCGAAACCGTCAACGATATCGTTCGTGCCCTGCTTGATCATGTTGGCGTAGAAGATGCGCGCGCTGCCCGTGGTGCTGCGCAGGTGCACATTGAACAGGGCATTGAACATGGTGTTCGGCGCGTACAGCAGTTGCACGCGTTCAGCGTGTTCATCGTAGCCGTCCAGCGCGTTTTTCTGGCCCGTAAACGTGTTGTCGACGTAGTCGTCGCGGTGCTGGCGCAGGGTCGAGAAGCGCAACGCCCATTCCTTGCTCAGTGGCACGTTGACGGCGCCATCGAAGTTGGTCGTGTTGTGCGTGGCGGCGGAGACATTGTAATAGCCTTCAACCTTGTCCAGGTTCGGCTTGACGGATTCGAACTTGACCACGCCGGCAGGCGTATTGCGGCCGAACAAGGTGCCTTGCGGGCCGCGCAGCACTTCCACGCCAGCCACGTCGAAAATCGGATAGCCCTTGAGGATAGGATTTTCTTGCACGACATCGTCGTAAATCAGGGAAACAGGTTGCGATGCAAAAATGTTGAAGTCGGTATTGCCGTAGCCGCGGATGTAGAAGCGGGGGAAGGTGCGGCCGTTCGACGATTCCACGTTCAGGCTCGGCACTTTGCCCGCCAGCACGCGGATATCCTGACCGCCGGAGACCAGCACGTCGAGCTTTTCATCGCGCAGCAGCGAGACGGAGACGGGCACGTCGCGGATATTTTCCTTGCGGCGCTGTGCCGTCACGGTCACGGTTTCCAGCTGGCTGGCGGCAGGCGCCGTATCAGCAGCGACTTCATCAGCGTAAGCCGAGCCGATAGGCAAGGCAGCGGACAGTGCCAGCATGGCGGCGCTTTTGGCGCACAAACGCTTGTGCATCTTGGACATCTTGATCATGTGGTTTCCCAGAAGTTTAAAAAAAGAATTGCGAAATCTGTCTTTCTTGCAACCTGTCCCCGGAATATGTACGGCGCTGGACGATCGTTTGCACCATCACGGTGCAACAGCGCGAGCGGATGTCCCCCCGCTCTTGGCGTCACTGGCTCTGCCCTGACTGTCTCGTACGTCAACAGTGGTTCCGGCCGCATCTCTGGGATGTCTGATGAACACCAACTTTTCAGTAAGGCGCCACTTTATTTCACGCGGCTTATGCGCTGCAAGAATATTGTTATGTAAAATATTTATTCACCAACATTCAAGGCTGACTAGTGGTTATTCAGCCACAGTACGGCGATCCGTTTGTTGTTTTGCCTATCTTTCAGCCCTGGCGCCGCCATTTTGGCAAAGCGCTGAAAATGCGCCTGCAAGACAGGCCCAAGCGGGTATTTGACTGTAATATCGCCGTACTTGCTCTTGCCGTGCTGCCACATTTCAGTGCAGCGGCGGCGCGCTGCACCATTGCCGACCCTATCCATGCCAGAACCGAGCCAGCACAGCCACGACACCTACTCCTCCCCTGCCGCCGCCCAGGCCGCGCATTTGTTGCTGGGCGCCCATTGCGACATCGTCTGGAGCACGAAAACCTTCGGCCACTTCGATGCCGACCAGCCTAGCTGGCGCGCCTTCACGGGCCAGACGGAAGCCGAACTGCTGGGACGCGGCTGGCTCAATGCCCTGCATCCGGACGACCGCAAATTGCCTTACGTCATGCCGTCCCATCTGACCAGCGTGTTCGAAGCGGAATACCGGCTGCGCCATGTCAGCGGCGCTTACCGCAACATGATCGTGCGCATGCTGCCCGTGCTGGCGCCCGACGGCAGCATCGTTGAATGGCTGGGTTCGCATTGCGACGTGACGCAGCAACGGCAGACAGAACAACGGCTGCGCCTGGCCATGCAGGGCGGCCGCATGGGCACGTGGGAGATCGACCTGGGCAGCGGCAGCATGGTCGGTTCCGATGCCTTCAAGGCCAACCTGGGCCTGCCGCCCGCCAGCGACATCGATTACGCGCAGCTGACGGGCGCCATGCTCGACGGCGACCAGCAGCAATGGCAAACGGCGGTGCACGCGGCCATCGCCAGCGCCAGCGATTTCGAAATCGACATCCGCGTACGCTGGCCCGACGGCTCGCTGCACTGGGCGCACATGCGCGGCACTTGCGCCAGCGATGGCGCGGGCAACGTGATCGCCCTGTCCGGCATCTCGCTCGACTTGACTGCCAGCAAGCAGAACGAGGAAACCCTGCGCCTGACCCTGGCGGCCGGCGAAGTGGCCACCTGGAACTGGGACATCGTTGCCGACCGGGTCACGGCCGACAGCAATATGGCCCGCTTGTTCCCCGTCAATGCCGATGCGGCCACGGCGGCGCCGCTGGCGCGCTACCTGGACATCATCCATCCCGATGACCGCGAGCAAGTCAGCGCGCAGATTAGCGAGGCGCTGCACGCGCACACGCCGTTCGAGGCCAGCTACCGCGTTGGCGCCGGCGATGGCCAGTACCGCTCGGTCATCGCGCGGGGCCGCGTGGAATATGCGCCCGATGGCACGCCCTTGCAATTGCCCGGCGTCCTGCTCGACATCACGCGCCAGAAACAGGTGGAAGATGCGCTGCGCAGCAGCGAGGAACGCTACAGCACCCTGATCGAGCTGATGGACCAGGCCTTTTGCGTCATCGAAATGCTGTACGACGAGCAAGGCCGCCCCGTCGATTTCCGCTACCTGGAAGGCAACCCGGCCTTCGTCAAGCAATCGGGACTGGAAAACGCCATCGGCAAGACCATCCGCAGCTTCGTGCCCGACCACGACCAGCACTGGTTCGACCTGTACGACCAGGTCGTCAAGACGGGCGAACCCGTGCGCTACGAAAACGAAGCCGTGGCCATGGAGCGCTGGTTCGAGGTGTTCGCCGCGCGCCTGGGCGGCCCCGGCAGCCGCCTGCTGACGGTACTGTTCAGCGACATCAGCGAGCGTAAGCGCTCGGAACAGCAATTGCGCCAGCTGGCCGACAACCTGTCCGAAATGGACAGGCGCAAGACGGAATTCCTCGCTACCCTGGCGCACGAACTGCGCAATCCGCTCGCCCCCATCCGTAACGGCTTGCAGATCATGCGCCTGGCCGCCGACAAGCCCGCCACCGTGGCGCGCGTGCGCGACGTGATGGAACGGCAAGTCAATCAGATGGTGCATCTGGTCAATGATTTACTCGACGTGGCTCGCATCACGCGGGGCCAGATTGAGCTCAAGCTCGAACGCACGGACTTGAAAACCATCATTGCCGGCGCTGTGGAAACGAGCATGCCGCTGATCGAGGCCGGCCGCCACCAGTTGCAGTTGCAACTGACTGAAGACCCGTTGCCGCTCGAGGCCGACCCCACGCGCCTGGCGCAAGTGCTGGGCAATTTGCTCAACAATGCCGCCAAGTACACGCCAGCCGGCGGCCACATCAGCTTGCGCGCATTACGCGATGGCCATGAGGCATTGATCGAAGTCCAGGACAGTGGCGTGGGCATACCCGCTGAATCGATCACGACCGTGTTTGACATGTTCACGCAAGTGGGACAAAACATGGGCAGGGCGCAGGGCGGCCTGGGCATCGGCCTGTCGCTCGTGCGGCGCCTGGCCGAATTGCATGGCGGCAGCGCGACAGTGGCCAGCCCCGGCGCCGGCCTGGGCAGCACCTTCAGCGTGCGCCTGCCCCTGCTGACGGTGGAACCCAAGGCGCCCACCGAACCGGCCATCGCCGCAAGCTCCGCCAGCAGCCGCCATTTCCGCGTGCTGGTGGTCGATGACAATGTCGATGCGGCCGACACCCTCGCCGCCGTGCTCGACATGATGGGCCACGTCACGCACGTGGCCCACGACGGCGCGCAGGCGCTGGCAGCCGCGCCGCAATTTTTACCGGACGTCATCTTCCTCGACATTGGCCTGCCCGGCATGAACGGCTACGAAGTGGCGCGCGCGCTGCGCCGGATACCGGCCGGCGCCAACGTCGTGCTCGTTGCATTGACGGGCTGGGGCGCCGAAAACGACCGCAGCCAGTCGAGCGCAGCTGGCTTCGACCACCATCTGACCAAACCGGCCAGCCTGCTCGCCATCGGCGAACTGCTGGCCACCCTTTCCACTCCGAAAGCATCGACAGACCATGACTGAATCCCTGAACCACGTCCGCCGCAACCTCGTGCTGGCCGGCGGCGCCGCCCTGCTGTGCCCGGCGCCGCTGCTGTTTGCCGCGCCCGCCACCAGCATCGCCACCGCCCAGATGCAGCTGGCAGCGCTGGAACAAGCCGCTGGCGGACGCCTCGGCGTTGCCGCCTGGCGCCACGGCGGCGAGCTGCGCGTCGCCTATCGCGCCGATGAACGCTTTCCCCTTGCCAGCACCTTCAAGGCGATGCTCGCGGGTGCCGTGCTGGCCCGCAGCGTCAGCCAGCCGGGCTTGCTGGACCAGCACGTGCGTTACGAGAAAAAAGAACTGGTCACCTATTCGCCCATCACGGAAAAGCATCTGGCCGACGGCATGAGCGTGGCCGACCTGTGCGCCGCCACCTTGCAGTACAGCGACAATAGCGCGGCCAATTTCTTGATGAAACTCCTAGGCGGGCCGCAAGCCGTGACGGCGTTTGCGCGCAGCATCGGCAATACGGTGTTCCAGCTGGAACGCTGGGAAACGGAATTGAACAGCGCCATTCCAGGCGAAGTGCGCGACACGGCCAGCCCCGCGTCGATGGCGCACAGCTTGCAGCAATTGTTGTTGGAAAATAGCTTGCCGGCGCAGCAGCGCCAGCAACTGGACACCTGGATGCGCGGCAACACGACGGGCGACAAGCGCATCCGTGCCGGCGTGCCAGCCGGCTGGCAAGTGGCCGATAAAACGGGCTCGGGCGCGTATGGCAGCGTCAACGATATCGGCGTCGCCTACCCGGCCAGCGGCGCGCCGCTCGTGATCGCCGTGTACTACACGCGCGAACAGAAAAAAGCGGACACCAACCAGGACATCATCACGGCCGCCACGCGCATCGTGACGGCCGCGCTGGTGTAATTACTTCGGCAGTGCCGCCATAAACCCCGCATACGTCGACCAGGCGGGGTCGGCGGCGCTGCGGATTTCAATCGGGAACTTGGGACGCGGCGCCAGCGCCGTGTTCAGGCGATTAAAGAATTCCTCGCCCGACTGCGTGTAATAAATCCATTCACGCAAGTTTTCGCCGGTCGACACCAGCGCCAGGGTGGCGAAGCCGTCCTCTTCCACCACGGGCGCCAGCGCCGCTTCCAGTTCTTCCATATGCTCGCGCTCGTTCGGCGCGGGCATGCCCGTCTCGTCCTCGTAACGCCAGGCGATGATGATGCGGTCCGGCTGCGACGACAGGTCCCAGTCGTCATGGAAAGTATCGACATAGCGATAGATGATGGCCATCTCGTCGCTATGCGTGACGATGGTGCCCCAGCTGCGGGCGGAAGTGGAATTTTCGTTCATGGTTGCAACAGTCAAAAAAATAAATCGAGGGTGCGCAGCTTACAGCACCGGCGGGCAAGTCACATTCCACGCGTCATACTGGGCGCCACTCTTGCGCAGCCAGACGCGGGCGTAGCTGTCGCGGTCGCTCTTGAACACGAGCGCATAACGCTCTTCGGCACGCGGTGCGGCGGCGCCCACGTCGACGGCCGCCAGCGAAAACTTCAGTGCCCGCAATGGCGCGCAGGCCGTATTACCTGCCATCAATAACCGCGCCCGCTCCAGCAGCGGCTTCTGGTACAACAACACGCCTTCCAGCTCCGCATCGGGCACGCGCTGCAGCATGCGCACGGGTTCGGCCACCGCGCGGCAGGTGCCACGGTCGAGCCAGGCGTAATACTCCATCCCCGCTTCCTGCCAGCGCGCCTGCTTGCCCTCGCCGTGCAGCACGAACTTGGTACGCTGCGTCCGGCACAGCGCGCCATGGCCGCGATACGGCGACGTTTCCACGCTGCCCACCACTTCGCTGCCGCGTCCGCCCACCACGGGCACGCTCTCGAACACGGTACGCGCAGCCGGCTCGCCCGGATATTGCTGCGCATAAAACTCCAGCAGGGACGCGCGCTGCTGCGCATCCACGGCCACCGCCTCGGCGGCACTGGCAGAGAGGCACGCGGCCGACATGACACACAGCGCCAAGGGGCGCACGAAATAAGCTGGCATGGATCCTGGCATGGTATTCCTTCAATCGACGTTCAAGGGCGGGTATCGTCCAAGCGCAGATTATATAGTTAGCAGGAAATACCTGGAGCGTACCGCGTCAGGACGTGCGGAAGTTGACGCCGCCTGCGAGCAACTTGGCGCCGCAAGTGGTGGTGTCGCCTTCGAAGGCGATGGCGATGCCGTTGATGCTGTGCCGGGACGAGCCGCTGGCGATCTTGCAGCCCTGATGTCCCTTGATAGGGCAGCTGCACAAGTCCCCGACGCAGGCGACGGCAATGCCATTGACCGTAAAATGCGTGGCGGCACAACTGAGCACCTTGCCGCCATGCGACGTGGCGTCGCCCAAACGGATGACTTTGCGCATGCTGCCTCCGAATTATTGTCCCGCCTGGCTTTCCAGAATCGCTTCCACCGACGGTGCCGCATAGTTGGCCGGATCAACGGACGGCGTGACGCGGCTGCGGAAGATGTCGCCACCGGCATCCTGTTGCTTGCGCGTTGCGTCCGATGGCGGCGTAATAAAGATGATGCTGGCCTCATTGCTGTCGCGCAAATTAATCGCGGCACTGGCACCGCCATCGCGATAGCTGCCCATCACGCCGATGGCCATCTGCATGAACCAGGTGGCCGCGCCGGTATTGCCCAGGCGATGATCGGTATTGATGAACTGCGTACTTTTGCTGCTGTCGATTTCCGGACCGCCCTGTGACGCATAGTCATGCAACATACCTTCGAGCATCAGCAACTGCTCGGGCTGCTTGCCTGTGCTGGCCACGATGCGCGACGGGCCCTTGCCGCGTTCGGCTTCCGGCAAGGTCTGCAGCGCCTGTTGCCAACCCGCATTGAATATCTTCTGGCGCTGATCACGCCGCGTGACGGGCTTGCCCTCTTCATCCGTCAATTTGACGAATACGGGCCGATGCACGAAACCGAACGAGGGTAGGCGGTCGAAGGTTTCCATCTGTTCCCGGTTCCACGGAATGGGAAACCACGGCGTTGGCTTCCAGTCGCGCGGAGGACGATTTTCCCAGGGATTGAGTTTATCGAAGGTATGCAAGCCCACGCCGCGAATATCGGGACGCTGGGCGAACGCGGCCGCGGCGGCGAGCCATTCGGCGACGGTGGGTTGACGTTCGCTGAAGGCTTCAGGTCGCTGCTGTTTCGCGCGCGAGGGCAGCGATTGCATGACCTCGTAATACATCCCCCGCAGTTTTTCCTGGACGAAGTTATTCTCCGGGTCGTCCCAGACAAAAGGGCGCAACGGTTCTACTCGTTCGCGGCGCGCCAGGATAAATACTGCCGTGGCATCAGGCATATCCGGAATGAAATACCCGTTTACCAATTTCCTTGCCGTACCTGGCTTCCGGTTGCCATCCCGCGTGCCAACACTGTCCTCGGAATGCAAAACGACGTAGGGTACGTCGGGATGCTTGTCGAAAAAATCAAATACATCAATCAGCAATTGGTCAGGATGCTCATCCAGCTTCCAGGAAGCAATCGAAAACAAGTGCCAAGCCATGCCAGACGTGCCAGCGCCAGCCACGAGTCCCGCCATCGGCTCAATCAAGCTAGGTTGTGCTGCCGGGTCGAGAATGGGTGTACCTGCATAGAACGATGGTAATCCCCAATACAGCGGCGTAAAATTAACGCCGTTTTCCAGCGCATCATAGGCCCGGCCGCCGCCTTCCCCGTCCTTGTCGTCTCCCGTCCATGGGTATTTCTTGGGATCCTGTTCACGTATGCTGGTGTAAGCACTTCCTTTTTGTAAGGCTTCCCACAATTTTCCCTGGCGGTATTTATCCAGCGTCACACCCAATCCGATCACTTCCAATACATACTCTTGCCCTGGTTCCACAGCTTTCTTTGGCTGTTTCTCCTGCAATTGTGAGGCAATTTCACGCGCCTGGCTCTTTGATAAAGCGCTGAGCCATAACAACCCAAAGAATAAAAATACAACAACTATCGATATTCCCAACCAACGAAGCGTCATCATGGCTATCACCTTTTTTTCCTGCAATTTTGGAGAAACAATAATCGGTCCAAGCAAGTTCTTACCAGTGGGGCTACGACAATCCATTTATTTTTCTTTTTTTTCGGTCACTATTATCAGTATTCCATTGCGCCCTTTTTCGTTGCTCTTCAAGTCCTTCACCCGCCAATCCGCCACCGCACACAAATACGCATAAAACTGCGGATCCGAACTAGCCTTGCCGCTACCAATCGCCACGTCATACGCGGTTAGATACCCGGACGCCACATGTCGGGCAAGCTGCTGGTGGCGTTGCCAAACGGCCCGCCTTCCTTGGATAAATCCTTGTCCAGGCGGTTACTGTAGCGGTCAACAAACTGCCCATTGACGATGTCGATTTTGTCCTTCACTTCACGGTAGCCCCAGTAAAAAGGAATCACGGGGCTGTTGGTATCCTTGGTGATCGTGCGCTTGAAGAAGACGGCGTCTGGATCGTCTTCCAGCTTGTCCTTGTCCGCCGCCACGGGCATGCGGTAGGTGGCCGGCGTAAATGGTCGTCCCAGCCTGGCGGCCAGGCCGGTACACAGGCCATCTTCCACCGCCTTGTAGCTGACGCCCACGTCATTGACGCCATGGATGACGATGATATTGCCCGGCAGGCTGCGGCGTATTTTTACCTTCTTGCACACGCTGCGCTCGCAATGCAGGATCGCCACGTCCTCGCCCACGACGTACGGTATTTTCGGATAGCTGCCCATCGCACTCTCCTGGCGTCATCAATCCTTGTTGTTGAACACTTCGATGGCGGCCAGGTGCATCGCTGCACGCTCCAGCACGTCCGTCTTGCCGCCTCCATCGCTGCGTCCACCGGCGGACGAGCCATCGCCCAGCTTTACGGCAAAGTGCGCCTGCGGCGCCAGTTGAGGTGCTGGCGGCACGCCATCGGCGGGATGCTCATCGCCCTCATATTGAAAGATAAACTGCTGATCGGCCTTGCCCTCGGCAAAACTTGGCAATTGCACCTCCATGCTTTGCGGGTCATTGAAGACGAAGTTGGGCGCATTAAAGTTCAGCGGCGACTTGCTGCCAAAGGTAATGCCATCGGCGATGCGGATAAAAGCGCCGTGCTTGGAGATAAGTACGATTTCGTCAGCCATACCCGTCAGCTTGCCGTCGCTGGCCGTCAGCTTCAGGTTTTTCCCTGCATTGAGTTCCATGTCGTCATGCTGGCTTTGCAGCAGGAACTTGCCATGGTGCGCGATGGCTCGGATGCCGTCCGCGTGGGAAAACAGCGAGATCCCCTTGCCCGCGTTCACGCTGTAGCGTTGGCCTGCCACCGCTTGCAGGTGCTGCTGCGCCACCATATCAATATTGCTGACGGCATAGCTGACAATGGCTTTAGAGCTGGCAAAGCTGATGCCGGCAGGCGCCGTGACGGCGATCACCGGCGCACCGCCCAGTTCGGCATGGGGTTCCGTATTGCTGCCGCCTTCCCAGCCTTTCAAGCTGTGCTGCAATTCCTGCTGCGCCTGCTCTTCCTGCTCCAGTGCCTGATGCGTCGCGGCATAGCTGCCCAGCGAACGAAACAGTTCCAGGCAGTTTTCCATCAGGCCCAGATATTCGCTGCGCGCCATGTGGCTACCATCGCCATTCAGGCGCTTCCAGGCCGAGATCAGCATGCCCTTGCCCGCCCGCATCGCCAACTGCTCGTCGGTGCGCATTTCGGCACCCTCGCCGCGCGCGTCGCTCTGGCCGTTGCGCCGGTCCTGCGTCAGCCAGCCCAGGTTGAGCTGGGTGGAACCATGATCGCTGGCAAGCTGGGCATTGATTTGCCCATGGACATCATCAAAGCGCAGCTGATTGCCACGCGTGCCCTTGATCTCGCGGCTCTTGATGCCGGACAAATAACGGTTGCCGGGCAGGTCCCCCGCCTTGCTCAAGGCAACCGGCTGGGCGCTGTGGTTGTACAACTGTCCCACGATGATGGGTCGGTCCGGGTCGCCACCGAGAAAGGCCAGCAAGACTTCGCTGCCCACGCGGGGCAAACCCAGATAGCCGCATTGCAGCATGCTGCCGGCTCCGCTTCCCGCCCAGCTCGACGCGACTCTTACCCAGGCCGAATCGGCGTCCGTGTCGGAAGTGCCCGTGCCGCCGGCATGCTCGTGGTCGACCTTGCGCGTAGCGGGGAAGCGCACCTTGACACGGCCCATCGCATCGCAATGGACTTCCTCATTGGCCGGCCCCACCACCACGGCGCTTTGCATGGGAACTGGCGGCAGGTCGATGCGTGTGTCGTAGGCCGGAACGATGGGCACGCCGCGCCGCACGGCAGTCAGTTCAATATGCATGCGCAGGGCGCCACCGTCCACTTCGGCCGCCAGATCGCGCTGCTGCAGCACGCCCTCATCGTCCAGCCAACGGTTGCGCGCGAACAAGCGTGCCACTCTGGCGGCGAGCTCCCTGGGCAAGTTATTTTGCGCCGCCACCCGCAGCGACGTGATGACAAAATCGCGCTCTACCGCTGGCAAGGTGTCAATGTCGGGGTGCTCGGCCAGAGTAAAATATTCGCCCGGGCACAGGTCGCGTACGCTGCCTTCGGCATGAAAGCAATGACTCTCGTAATCGTGTTGCTGCATGGCCAGCATGCCCAGCTGGCACAACGCCTCATGGTCCACGCCCGCGCGCGGTGGCAGCACGCGGTAATCATCAAGCGTGGCGGCAATGGCATTGCCATGCATGCCCTGCTGCCCCCGTCCCAAGGCATCGGCGGCCATGAACGGCCGCGCACGCGGGTGTTCTTCATTCCAGCTATGGCGCGTTACCTTGCCCGACTGTAGCTTGCGCACTTCGCTCCACGAGGTGAGCGTGTCGCGTTCTTCCGTTGCCCGGTCCGCGTGATAGCGCACGGTGTCCGCCATGTTTTTTCGCAAGCCGTCGGCATGGTTGAACAACACCAAGGTATGCGCCGGCTCGGCATGTGCATCCGTATTGCCCTCCGCACGGAAAAACCAGGCGACGCCGCTGCGTTTGAGCAGGCGCCGCACAAAGGCCGCATCCGACTCATTGTGCTGCATGACAAACTCGCGCTGCGGATATGTCTGCGCTTCGAAGAAATCGGCAAACACATACTGAAACGCATGCGCCAGCACGGTATTGTTGCGTATCCATTCGTCGAGCAAAGTCTGGACGATCTCGATATCCGTCAGACGCCGGAAGACGCGCGTATTGCAGCGCTTTTCCATGATGGCGAAGGCATCCGTCAGCACCAGCTGGTAGCTGGCCAGCGCGCCGTCGCTGTCGCCGGCGCTCGCTTGCGTGACAAGGCCGCAGATACTGCGCAGCTGCCCCTGGTCAGTGACGATATCGATAGCGACGGGCAAGGCAATCAAACTACTGAGCGGCAAGTCGGCATGTGTCGAGACACACAGCACGCGGTATTCGAGGCCGCCACATATCGCCTCTCTGCCGGCAATGCGCTGCGGTATCAACACATCTGCGGGCACCTTGGGCGAAACACCCAGGCGCAGGCGCAAGGGACGCTGGGCACCCGATATCAACTCGTCACCGTCCATGGCGTTCTCCTCGTTCACACTTGCCTCTAGTCAAGCTGGAGAACCGACAATGCCATGGGATGACAGGGAAATACTTGATATTTAGTAAGAATCCGCCAAGATACCCAATACTTCCATCAACCTTTTCCGCTTGGCCAGCAGCACGGGCCTTGAGCAGCACAATGGGGCGCAATCGCTGCGCCCCATGGTCCAAGCTGCAAGTTTCTCACGCCATCAGCGCTGATAATTCTTGAAGAAATTCCAGCTGATCACGGTGGCGTCCGGACCCAGCTCATCGCTGAAGGGCCAGCCGGGAGGGCCGCCGCTCCACGCGTGGTTCATGCCCTCGACCGTGTACTTTTGCGCGATGACGGCGCCGTTGCGCAGGTACGAGTCGATGGAGTAGCTGCGGCCGTACGGCACCGTCTGGCGCACGATGCTGTCGGCACGGTAGCGCACGCTGTCATTGTCGAGGCCATCGTCGCCGTAGTCGCTGGTCTGCAGAAATTGCTCGATGGTTTGCTCGCCGTTGACGGGATTGACGACGATGTCGGACGTGCCGTGGAATACCATCGTCGGCATCAGGCGGCGCGGCGAGCCGGAGCAGCGCCACGCATCCTTGCCGCGTACTTTCGGATCGAATGAACTGCCGTTGAACAGCGAGTCGGCGGCCGTGACCAGGCCGATGGCACCCTTGTACATGCCGCCCGAATGCACCATCACGGCAGCGAACACGTCCGAGTAACAGGCGGCCATGATGGACGCCATGGCGCCGCCCGCCGAGATACCCGTCACATACACGCGGCTATCCTGCACCGCATACTGGTTCTTGACCTTGTTCAAGATGCCCATCAGTACGGCCGGCTCGCCCGTGCCACGCTCCTGGTTCAAGGGCAACATGAAATTCCAGCAGCGCATGGGGTTGGCCGTGGCGTTCTGGCGCGGATAGACGACGATGAAGTTTTCGCTGTCGGCCAGCTGATTGTAGCGGCTGACGGCGGCCATGCTGTTGGGCTCGGAACCGCAGCCGTGCAGCATCAGCACGACGGGCAGCGGCGTGTTCGGATTGTAATTGCTCGGTAGCCAGACCTGGTATTCACGCGAACCCCACAGGCTCGCGTACAGGCCGAAGTCCCACTGCCCGGCGGCAGCCGGCAGCGCGGCCAGCAAGCCGCAGGCGGCGACGAGTGCAGATAAGAAGTGACGCAGTTGCTGATGCAGATGTGCCATGCCAGTCTCCTGATTATTATTCACGACGAAAACAGCGACAACAACCGGCTTGACGCCCGTCAAGCCGGCACTTCCGACCGGCGAGGCCCGACCCGACGGGTCCGGCCCCGGCAGTGAAGAACTTTAAAATTTATAGCCAACCTTGGCGATGATCTGGCGCGGCGGACCGTAGAAACCGTCGAGGATGAACACGGCGGGAATGTTGTAGCCATCCGTGCGATAGCGTTTGTTGCCCAGGTTGCTGCCGTGCAGGCTGAAGGTCCAGTTCTTCGGCGCTTCCCACACGACGCCAGCCGTCCAGATGCTGTAGCCGCCCTGCGCCAGGGTTTCGCTCAAGTCTGTGGTCGGATACACCTTGCTGCGGTAGCCATAGCCGACCATGCTGCGCAAGGCGCCGCCGAAGACGTCGCGGTCCGTGCGCGTCAGATTCAAGCCCACTTGCCGGGCTGGCGTATTGCTGAACTTTTGCGTGTCCGCGATGTTCTTGCCGCCGCTCATGTACTCGTCATAGTTGGCGTTCAGCAGGGCGAGAAAGCCGTTGACTTCCCACTGGCGGTTGGGCCGCCACGAGAATTCGAACTCGGCGCCTTTCACGGTCGCCTTGCCCGCGTTCGTGAAGTCGCCATAGAAGCCCGGCACGCCGCCCGGCTGCACATAGCTGGTAAACACGGACAACTGGATATCCTTGTAGCGGTTGTAGAACAGGGCCACGTTGGCGTCGAACGTATCGTCCGGTGCCGCGTACTTCATGCCCATTTCCAGCGCATCGAGTTTTTCATCCTTGTACGGCCGCGCGGAATCGGGCACCACCAGGTTGTTGGCGCGCACGTTGTAGCCGCCCGACTTGAAACCGCGCGACAGGTTGCCGTAGAAATTCGTCGTCTTCGACGCTTCGTAGCGCACCGACAGTTTCGGCGAGGTATTGCTGACGGATAGCGACTTGTCGAAGTCGGCCGCCGTCTGGATGGGCCGCGTAAAACCCACGTCGGCAAAGGCGCGGTTGAGCACGACGGCGCGCTTTTCCTCGCGCGTGTGGCGCAAGCCTGCATTGATGCTCCACACCTTGCCCAGCGGCCAGGTCCAGTCCGTGTACAGCGCCGTGCTGTCCGTCTCCACCGTGCTGACGGCGGCCGTGAACTGGCGTCCCAGGAAATTATTGTAGATGCCGCCGCCGGCCGTGCCTTCGAAGCGGTACAGGCCGATCACGCCGGCGCCGTAGTCGCCGCTGTACGAGGCCTGCAATTCCAGACTCTTCTGCTCGTCGCGCGAGTCGCCGAACACGTCGGCAATCGGCTGCGGCAAGCCGTCGAAGTCGATGGTTTGCTCGGACGTGCTGCGCCGCTTGGCGCCGATCACTTTCACGGACCAGTCGTTCGAGAGCGTGTAGTTGGCCACCAGCGAGCCGCCCCGGTTGTGCGTGAAGTTATGGCCCGGCATGCCGCTCTGGATATCGTACGCATCCGTGCTGGCCGGCCGCTTGAGCGGGTCGAAAGCGCTCACGCCCATGCGCTGGAAACCGCGCACGCCGGACTTGTCATCGGTGGCGTCCAGGCTCAGCACGACCGTCAAAGGGATATCCTGCGGAAAGTAACCGACGGACAGGCGCGCGGCCGTGCTGTCCTGGTCGCTGACCTGCTCGCCATTGAAGGTGTTGCGGCCGAAACCGTCGCGGTCCAGCTTGGCGGCCGCCAGGCGCGCGCGCCAGGTGCCGCTCTCGTTGGCCAGATTGAAGGCGGCCTTGAAATTGCGCTGGTTATAGTTACCGATACCCACTTCCGCCGACGCGCCATTTTCCTTCGCCAAGGGGCGCGAGATGTACTTGATGGCGCCGCCGATGGTGTTCTTGCCGTACAGGGTCCCTTGCGGGCCGCGCAGCACTTCGATGCGCTGCACGTCGAACACGTCGAGCAGCGCGCCTTGCGGCCGGGCCATGTAGACGTCGTCGAAATAAATGCCCACGCCCGGGTCCACGCCCCAGACGGGATCGGCCTGGCCCACGCCGCGAATGAAAGCCGTCAAGGTGGTATTCGTGCCGCGCGACGCGTACACGGTCAGGTTCGGCACCCGCTCCTGCAAGTCGGCCAGGTTCTGGATATTCGCCCGTTCCAGGGCCTTGGCGGAAAACGCCGTGACGGCCAGCGGCACGTCCTGCAGGCGTTCTTCGCGGCGGCGGGCGGAGACCGTCACGGTTTCCATGCGTTCTTTCGCATCGCTGGCTTCCTGGGCTGTGGCGGCGGTGGCCGGGCTGCCATCCTGCGCATGTGCCTGGGTAGCAAACGCGCCGGCAACGGCGAGGGCGGCGGGCATCAATTTCAAAGCAAGTTTCATAGCGTCTCCAATGTCAGGCTTGCTTACCGCCAGGGAAGACGGCCGGATGCCAGGATCGCAAGACGTAACGGTACCCGCGCGCGCAATGCGAGCACCTGCCCTGCGATGACTGTTTCCCGGCCCTCGGCCCGTGCGGCGAGTGGCCTGTTTATTTTGAATTTATAGTGAGGAAGGACTGCAACAAGGTATTCACACGCTGCGCCTGGTCCAGGGGCGTGGCGTGGCGCGAGTTCGCGATGATCTCGATCTCGCAATGCTGAAACTGTGCGGCAAAGACCCGCTTGCTGGCGACGGGCGTGTAATCCTGGTCCGCCGCCATGATGAAGACGGGCATGGCCAGGGCCTGGAAATGAATGTCGATATCCCAGTGGAAAATGGCGTCCAGCGCGGCCAGGTAGGCGCGCTTGTCCATGCCCGCCATTTGCGTGGCGAAGCGTTCGGCGAGCGCTTGCTGGGCAGCATCGGGAAACAGTTTCTTGCCGATGATCTTGCCCATGGTTTTCAGGCCGAAAGTGGCGATCACCGTGCGGCGCAGCCAGTACGCGAACAGCAGCGCGACCGGTTTGCTGCCCTGGAACGGTTGGGAATTGATCAGGCACAAACTGGCCACTCGTCCGGGGGCGCGGTTGGCCATTTCCAGGCCCACCATGCCGCCCAGGGAAAAGCCGACGATGTGCGCGCGCGGCACGTCGAGCTGGTCCATCAAGTTGAAAAGGTCATTGGCGAAGTCGCCGATCTGCCAGTCGCCGTTGGGCGTGGGACTGGCGCCATGGCCGCGCAGGTCGGGCACGATCAGGCGATAGCTGCAGCCGAGAGCGTCGATTTGCGGGCGCCAGTCTTCGGCGCAGGAACCGAGGCCGTGCAGCAAGAAAACGGGCTCTGACTGCGCGGGCTCGCCCTGCCCCGTCTCAGTGCCGAGACCCAGGTCGAGGTAATGCAATGGAACATCGGATGTCGTGTGACGCCGCATTCTGTCTCCTTGCTGTTGAACATGCTTTGTGTTCAGGTGCAGGAATATGTTTTCCCGCTGTTGGAAAACATAATACGGAATCCGAATTCCGATTTCAAGTTAAATCGCTAAATAGTT
This sequence comes from Janthinobacterium sp. OK676, assembly GCF_900103595.1. Classification (NCBI taxonomy): domain Bacteria; kingdom Pseudomonadati; phylum Pseudomonadota; class Betaproteobacteria; order Burkholderiales; family Oxalobacteraceae; genus Janthinobacterium; species Janthinobacterium sp. OK676. The sequence goes on along the minus strand of NZ_FNHA01000010.1, from coordinate 220,729 downwards.
CAAGTCAGGTAATTTAAAGCAACACGCACCAGTTCATCCTCGAGCGCCGCGCCTGACAAAAAGGACAGCGAGCCCGTCAGGGTGTGCTGGTTCAGGATGCCCAGCAGCACGGGCGGCACCACCATCATCGCCTGTGTCGGGTTCGGGTGGCGGATGCTCGACGACTTGCTGGCCAGCACGGCCACCGTGCGTTGCGAGATCAAATGATTGATCTGATGCACCCTGTCGCGAAATTGCGCATCCTGCGACGCGCGCGTGATCAAGGCGCGCAAGACGCCGCTGCGCCCACCATTCACGGCCACGAACATGGCCACCATGGCGCGGATGAACTCTTCCAGGCTGCGCCCTTCCCACTGGCGCAGCTCCGTCAGCGTCTCGACCTTTTCCACCATGTCGGAAAAAAAGCGCTGCAGCAACAAACGGCTCAAGGTGTCCTTGTCGCCCAATAAACGGTAAAACGTGCCCACCGAGGTTTCCGCCAGCTTGGCCAGGTCGGCCACGCCGATTTCATCGAAACGGTTTTCCGCCAGTAACTGTTCACCGACCTGCAGCAGGCGCTCGAACGCCTGCTTGCTGCGCGCCTGGGTGGGCTCAGGGGGAACGATCATCTGCGGGAAGGGCATCGGAAAGGAAGGCATGCGGCGTCGGCGTCTCTCGATAGTGGAACCGTGGTTCCGTTATGGGTGCGCGTATTGTAACGCGGGAGACGGCCGATGGGTGCGTTCAAATGTGCTACCTGCCCTGCCACTCCATGTAGACATCGGCGCGCTGGTAATGGGCGTCGCCGGCCGGCCGCGCCACGTGGGTAAAACCGCTGCTTTCATACAGGCGGATGGCGGGCGCCAGCTTGCTGTTCGATTCCAGGAACAGCAGTTGCGCGCCGCTGGCCTCGAAGGCGTCGAAAGCCCGTTCGATCAGCCGGCGCGCGATGCCCAGACCCTGGCATTCGGGCGTGACGGCCATCTTCGACAACTCGATGCTGCCATCGCCGGCGCGGATCAGGGCGCACGTTCCAACGATCTTGCCGTCCAGGCGCGCGAGGAAAATCTGCCCGCCAGCGTCGAGAATAGAACTTTGCGGATCGGACAGCACCTTGTCATCGAGTGCCTCGACATAGAAATAGCGTTCCAGCCAGGCGATATTCAGGCGCTTGAAATCGGGCGCATAATCGGGGGCGTAATCGATGATTTCCACGGCGGCCCGCTCGCGCTGGCGCCGGCAAGCGGCGATGGTCTCTCCAAAGCCTTGCGCCTGCAAGCGTGCTTCGGCCCGGTCCAGGCTGGCCATCAGCTGCGGCGTGCCCTGTTCGAACACGGCATCGACGGCCGCGCGCACGTCGTCCCACAGCGGCGCCATGTCGCGCAACAAGGCTAGCCCGGCATCGGACAGCGCCAGCAGGCGGCGGCGCTCGTCCTTGGCGTCCGGCATCTCCGCCACCACGCCGGCATCGAGCAGCTTGCGTCCCAGCTGCACCACCACCGGATGCGTCTGCCCGATCTGCGCGGCCAGGGCCGTGATCGACGTGGGGCCGTTGTCGCGCAACAGCAATAACAAGGGGAAACAGCGTGACGTCAGTTCGACGCCGGCGGCCACATAACTGGTATCGACACCGGCATACAGTTGATCGGAAAGACGGCGCAGGCGGCTGGCCAGCATCAGGGAGCCGTAGGTTTGCAGAGTGGAGGACATGATTAGCAAGATATATGTAAGTAGTTACGTATACCGTAACGTAAACCTGTCTTGCAGGTCAAGCGCTGGCTTAGTCCTCTTCCAGCGCCGCTTGCAGTCTGGCCTGGAATACCGCCTCGGCCAGTTCGCCCAGTCCCGGCCATACCTGCATCAGCCAGCGCCTGCCCTCCTCGCTCACCGCCACATACGGCGCGTCGCGCGTGGCGCAGGCCAGGCCGATTGCGATGACTTGCCCCGCATCGTCCAGGCCACCAGCGACCATGGCGTCGATGGGCATGGCGATCAGCTCGGCAGTCAAATGCGGACGCAGCAGGCAGGCGGGTGCGATGATGGCGAACGACGCTTCCACATAGCTCCAGCAATTGGTGGGCCAGTGGGCGTTTTTCACCTTGTCCAGGAAGGCAGCGTCACTGATTGTTTCAGGATGGGCTTGCGCCTGCGCATAGAAGGCGGCCAGGGCGACGAGTTGCGGCGGGGAAGTCCAGGTGGGCATCAATCTTGATCCAGGCAAAGCCGCTCCATGCCGGCGGCAAAGGCGGACTGTAGCATGTTCAAGCGGCACGCTGAAACGCGGCTGGGCCGGGCATACTGCCGGCATCGCTCTCGCCCCTTTACCTGAGAAAATCCATGTCGGTCTACGCCATCACCATCGCCTGCTTTGCACAGATGCCGCGCTCCCTGACGATGCTGTTAACTAAAAGCCAAGAACGCGCCCAGGCACTGGGTTTCGATGCGCAAAACCTGCTCGACGCGCGCCTGGCGCCCGACATGCACACCCTGGCGCGGCAGGTGGAATTCACGCGTACCCAGGCGCAGGAAGCCGCGTGCCGGCTGACGCGGCAAGCGCTGCCCCTGCTCGCCACGCCCGCCAACCTGCGGCAAGCCAGGGCACTGTTTCCGGCGAAAAGCCTAAAAGCGCTCGTCGTGCAGCGCCGGCATCACCAGTTCGCGCACAAACGAGGCATTCGATAAACTCAGCAGCATGCGCACAACGGCGACGACGTCATGCACGGGAATCAGCTCGCCTTCACCCCGCGCGGCAGCGTCCGCCAGCGGCACTGCCAAGCCATCATAGGTATTCAAATAGCCCAGCTGCAACGCCGTCACGGCCAGTCCCTGTTCGCGGAAACCTTCGCGCAAGGCGTCGGCGATGCCGTTCAGCGCGAATTTAGACGCGCTGAACGTCACTTCCGGGCGGCCGCTCTGGCGCAGGCCTGACGTGGAGCCCGTGAGTATCAGCTGCGGCTTGCTGCTGGTCAGCAAGCGGGGCACCAGACGCTTGAGCAGCAATATCGTCGCCGTGATGTTGGTATTGACCATGTCGACGATGGCGTCGTCCGCATCGCCCAAGAAAGCATACTCGTCGCTGAAGGCCTTTTCTTCCCACACTCCGAGGTTGTAGATCACGGCGTCCAGCGCGGCAGGCGCTTCGCGCGCGATGCGTTCGACGGCCTCGGCGGGTACCGCCAGGTCCGCTGCGATCCATTGCAGCTGCGTGCCCTGGCCGGCAGGCAAGTCGGCGGGTTGCTGGCGCGATACGCCGATGACGGCATGTCCGTCCGCGAGCAAACCGTCCACCAGCGCGCGTCCCAAGCCCCGGCTGGCGCCCACGATCATGATGTGCATACTGTGTCCTTTCCAATGAAGTCAACGCCGATGATAGCGGCGTTGTATTAAGCACAGCTGAGGCTGCTCCCCCTACGTGCCGCATTTACTCACGCGACGGAAATGCGTATGCTAGCTCTGGCAATCTCCGATAACACACAAGAACGAGACACATGCCTACTTCCAACACCGCCGCAATCAACGCCGCTAGCCGTCCCCTCACCCAACAAGACTACAAAACCCTGTCGCTGGCCGCCTTGGGTGGCGCGCTGGAATTCTACGACTTCATCATCTTCGTCTTCTTTGCCAACGCCATCGGCCAGTTGTTCTTCCCGCCGGAAATGCCGGAATGGCTGCGCTTGCTGCAAACCTTCGGCATCTTTGCCGCCGGCTACGTCGTGCGTCCGCTGGGCGGCATCGTCATGGCCCACTTCGGCGACTTGCTGGGCCGAAAGCGCATGTTTACTCTCTCCATCCTGATGATGGCCGTGCCGACATTGCTGATCGGCCTGCTGCCAACGTATGCCACCATCGGCCTGGCCGCCCCGCTGCTGTTGCTCTTGATGCGCATCTTCCAGGGCGCGGCCGTGGGCGGCGAAGTGCCGGGCGCCTGGGTGTTTGTGTCCGAACACGTGCCGAGCCGCTACACGGGCTTTGCCTGCGGCGTGCTGACGGCCGGCCTGACGGTCGGCATCCTGCTCGGCTCGCTCGTCGCGACGGGCTTGAACACCGTCTACACGCCGGCAGAAATCACCGATGGCGCCTGGCGCTATCCATTCCTGCTGGGCGGCATCTTCGGCTTCGGCGCCATGTATCTGCGCCGCTGGCTGCATGAAACGCCGGTGTTTGCGGAAATGCAGCAGCGCAAGGCCCTGGCCACGGAAATGCCCTTGAAATCCGTGCTGCGCAGCCACCGCGGCGCCGTCGTCGTATCGATGCTGCTGACCTGGATGCTGTCGGCCGGCATCGTCGTCGTCATTTTGATGACGCCTGCCCTGCTGCAAAAGATCCACCACATCGCGCCGCGCACCACCCTGGTCGCCAATACCGTGGCGACGCTGTGCCTGGCTTTCGGCTGCATCATCGCCGGCATGCTGGCCGACCGCCTGGGCGGCAAGCGCGTGATCTTCGTCGGCTCCGTGCTGCTGGCCATCAGTACGTATATCTTCTACACCACCGTCGGCAGCCGCCCCGACCTGCTGCTGCCCCTGTACGCGATGACGGGCCTGTTCGTCGGCGTCGTCGGCGCCGTGCCCTACGTGCTGGTGCAAGCGTTCCCGGCCCAGGTACGCTTCTCCGGGCTGTCGTTTTCCTATAACTTGTCGTACGCGATTTTCGGTGGCCTGACGCCCGTGGTCGTGACCCTGATGCTGAAAAACAACGTGCTGGGCCCCGCCTATTATGTGATCGGCGTGTGCGTGGTGGGCATGCTGACGGCGCTGTTCATCAAGGATCAGCGACAGACCGTGGGACGTTAGATCAGCCGCCTGCCGGTCAAGCCACCTTCGGGTGGCTTTTTTTTGGCCCCGATTTGTCGCGCTGCACCAAAATCTGAAAAGGCGTTTCACATCGCGAAACTTCAGACAGCAGACTCAGCCACAAATCCTCTCACTTTTTGAAAATTCATTTCATATCATGAAAATACATAATTAAGCCATTGAAAAACAAGGAATAAATTTAAGTTATATGTCTTATATAAGACTTGAACATCGACACGGATAAGCCTACTATTTAGTCATGCAGTTCGCATCGACACAGCGGCGCACTCGACGATTTTCTCAAACTTAGTTTTTCTTTAGGAGATACACATGTCCCAATATCAAGACGACATCAAGGCTGTTGCCGGTTTGAAAGACCAACAAGGTAGCGCCTGGAACGCCATCAATCCCGAGTCCGCCGCCCGCATGCGCGCCCAGAACAAATTCAAGACGGGCCTGGACATCGCCAAGTACACGGCGAAGATCATGCGCAACGACATGGCCGCCTACGATGCGGACCCATCCAAGTACACCCAATCGCTCGGTTGCTGGCACGGTTTCATCGGTCAACAGAAGATGATCTCGATCAAGAAGCACTTCAACAGCACCGACCGCCGCTACCTCTACCTGTCCGGCTGGATGGTCGCCGCCCTGCGCTCCGAGTTCGGCCCGCTGCCAGACCAGTCGATGCATGAAAAAACCGCCGTCTCCAGCTTGATCCGCGAACTCTACACCTTCCTGCGCCAGGCCGATGCCCGCGAACTGGGCGGCCTGTTCCGCCAGCTGGACGCGGCTCAAGGTGCTGAGAAGCAAGCCATCCAGGCCAAGATCGACGGCCACGTCACCCACGTCGTGCCCATCATCGCCGACATCGACGCCGGTTTCGGCAACGCCGAAGCAACTTACCTGCTGGCAAAACAGTTCATCGAAGCGGGCGCCTGCTGCATCCAGATCGAGAACCAGGTGTCCGACGAAAAACAATGCGGCCACCAGGACGGTAAGGTCACGGTGCCACACGAAGACTTCCTGGCCAAGATCCGCGCCATCCGCTACGCCTTCCTGGAACTGGGCGTGGACGACGGCATCATCGTCGCCCGCACCGATTCGCTGGGCGCCGGCCTGACCAAGCAGATCGCCGTCACCAATGAACCAGGCGACCTGGGCGACCAATACAACTCCTTCCTCGACTGCGAAGAAGTATCGGCCGACGCGCTGGGCAATGGCGACGTCATCATCAAGCGCGAAGGCAAGCTGCTGCGTCCTAAACGCCTTGCAAGCAACCTGTTCCAGTTCCGCGCCGGTTCCGGCGAAGAGCGTTGCGTGCTCGACTGCATCACCTCCTTGCAAAACGGCGCCGACCTGCTGTGGATCGAAACGGAAAAACCGCATATCGCGCAAATCGGCGGCATGGTCAGCGAAATCCGCAAGGTCATCCCGAACGCCAAGCTGGTGTACAACAACAGCCCGTCGTTCAACTGGACCCTGAACTTCCGCCAGCAAATCTTCGACGGCATGAAAGCGGCAGGCAAGGACGTCTCGGCCTATGAGCGCAGCCAGCTGATGAGCGTGGAATACGACCAGACGGAACTGGCGATCGCCGCCGACGAGAAGATCCGCACCTTCCAGGCCGACTCGGCCCGCGAAGCCGGCATCTTCCACCACCTGATCACCCTGCCGACCTACCACACGGCAGCCTTGTCGACGGACAACCTGGCCAAGGAATACTTCGGCGACCAGGGCATGCTGGGCTACGTGGCCGGCGTGCAGCGCAAGGAAATCCGCCAGGGCATCGCCTGCGTGAAACATCAAAACATGTCCGGCTCGGACATCGGCGACGATCACAAGGATTACTTCAGCGGCGAAGCGGCGCTGAAGGCGGCTGGCAAAGACAACACCATGAACCAGTTCTGAGCTTTTGGCTTGACTGTACATTGACAAAGCCCGCTTCGGCGGGCTTTTTTGCGTCTGCGCTACCGGCAGACAGCGGTTCCGTTGTTTTGTAGGTCGGCTTAGCGGAACGCGTAAGCCGACATGCATGGCCACAAGCCCTGATTGGTAGGGTTGCCTATTGAGTGCAAAAAAACGCTTCCACGACTTTTTTGCATTTTTAACTCGTGTATCGCACTGACTATGCTGAAATACACGCTCAACTCAATCACCGGGAGCAGCCATGCATATCCCCCTTGCCATTTTCAAAGATACCGGTAGCGTGTACGGCGTGAACGTCCCCGACATCCAAGGCGTCCACTCGTGGGAGATAGCGTGGAAGACGCGCTCAGCAACGTCCTGACCGCCATCACCAGCCACATCGAGACATTGCTGGAATTGGGCGAGCCCATGGAAATCACGCAAAGCAAGATTGTAGCCCTGCAGGCAAATCCCGAGCATGCGGGAGGGATGTGGGCATTGGTGCACCTCGACCTTGAAACACTCGACAGTAAATCGTGAGGAAGCCTGCAGCTGCGCCAAACGATAGGCCGGTACCAAAATCACTTAACGACAATCAATATCGATCTCGTTCTGCCCGGCCTTGCTGCCTTTCCTGTAGGTGAATTCGCAAACGCTGACACTGTCGTCCAGTCTCCTCGACAGCGTTACTTCACCATGCACGCCGTAGCTGCATTGCAGCCACTTGCCGTCCGGATAGCGGCCATCCAGACGGTAGCTGAGCGTCGTTTTCCCTTTCCTCTTGCGCTCCCCGCTGGGCACCAGTTGCCCCCTGCGCTCCGGTGCACCATCGATCGGCGCTGCGGCACTCAGATAAAGGGGGCCGTCGATGTACGGTGTCCAGCCGGACGGTACGGCAGCCAGGCTGATCGATGTAGCAGGCACGCTCGTCGGGCAGGCGAGCGAAGCGACCACCGCACCCTGCGCGAACCAAGGAAAAATACAGCAGGCGGCGCTGATCACAAAACGTTTATGTAGCATGGATGCGCCCCTATTCGATGACGAAAAAAGCGTCGGCGTTGTTGCTGGGATCGATAAGCAAGCCATTCTTGTACTGGCCTTTGGAGCGCAAGGTTCGAGAAGTCACGATGCCCAAGCGCTTGCCTGTCCACTGATCCATGACGAGGATACCGTCCAGGGTCTGCCCCATATACAGGGCCGCGTGATTGCCTTGCGGATGATTCGCATACTTGCCGTTGATGAACGTGGCAATGGCCGTGCCCTTGCGCAGTAGCCGATTTCCCAGCACGGCCTCCCCTTGCTTCCAGGCCAATGTGGCTGGCGCGCCCGCGTAGCGGCGGACCAGCGCGACGCATTGATGATTGCCCACCATGGTGGTTTTTTCCAGGTCGTCGACTTTGGTGTAGGTGTAGGGCATGGGGCTCTCCGGGGTTGGTGGGCGAGGCTTACGATACATTGGGGAAACTGTGGGGGGGTTGAGGAAGGGCAAAGTTTGCGGGGGCTTGGGGCGTTCGGGGGGGGGCTGGGATGCTCCGCAGATGCCGAGTACTGCTCAAAAATGGGGAGAGGGGGATTTGAATCATGGCTGGCAGGCCGCAAAGATAGCCGATTCCGACGAATGGTGAATTGAAAAATACCCCAAACTATGCCCTTATCAAAAAGTTACCTATCAGCACCATGAATTAGTGCAAAAAAATATCCATTCGAGCAAAGGATTGAAAATCCTTGTGTTGGTGGTTCGAGTCCACGCTGGGTTACAAAGAACATCGTTCACGCAACGCCAACCATTACCTGTTGGCATTTTCGTTTGTGGAATTCGCAGTTCTCGCGTCCGGTCCATTTCTAAACTGTTCGCCCCCGTCACCTTGACGACGTTGTTGTGCGACGGTCCACCGCTTCAAGTTGTCGCGCCCACCAGGCTATCGCTTCGTCCAAAAGTGTGCGACCGTCCTCGCCTTCGAATGCTCCAGCGCCCATTGGCCGATATATATTCTCTTCAAGGAGAAACTGCCTGATGACATCAAATCCATCATGCTGCTGCAAATAGGCCATGATCGGCACCGGCCCTTCAGTGATCTCAGATTCATACTCTTTAAGGATGCTATTCCGTTCACGTTCAATAAAGTCGCGGAAAATAGCATTCTCGTCTCCTGAACGCCACGACTTGTGCAGGGCATTCGCCTCCAACTTGACCGCTGGATCATTGCTCCCGTCAACCTTGTCCAGAACGTGACCTACAGCACGCAATAGAACGACCGCAAGCACCCAATATAGCCGCCACTCAATGTGGCCTAATTCATTCTCCAACTTCTCACGCACAAACATCGCGTCCTGAAGTACGAGGCGCGCCTTGGGTACTCTCGTCATGTTATCAATCAAAGTTAAGAATCAGCGGCTCGATTCCGGGGCAAACCGTTCTCCCCAGCGTGTACGTAGTGGCGCATCCTAGAGTAAAGCCTTTTGAAGCCAAAGGTGTAAGATCCCCGCCGCCCCCTAATGTAACTTCGTCCGGTGCCGTGTTCAATAAATAACGTAATAAATTCATAGGTCCCTCGTCCAAAGCGTCTCACCTTGCTTGATGGATGAGCTAAGCGATCTTTTCGCCCGTCCCTTGTGCTATGCCAGGATTCGCGACCTCGTACTCCCACATGATAAGGCCCCGCCAACCCAATTTTTCAAGGTAAGAGGCCGTGCTCGCGTCCCATGCGTGCGTTTTCCGCGCCAACCTGGACACCCATTTCACAGCACACTGGACACTGATTCTGCTCCAAACTGGACAGTTTGAAGCAGCCTGAGTAAGGCCCACGGCAAGGAATAACTGTGGCAACTTGCCGGATTTTTATCCAGAGGGCAGCCTGAATTACCATCTTAACAACTCATAGGCATGCCTCCGCGAACCTATTTACCCATGACATGCCGTCATCAAGCTCAAAGAAACATGACTCAACATCAAATCCCCTTAATGAATTTGTTTCCTTATTAAAAATTGCGACGACGTTATCATCGCCTAACAGAGCCGGTGGCACATTCAATTTTGAAAAATCCAGTCTCTCTTCTATGTAATTAATGCGCCTAAAATTCTCATATCCCGCACTGGCAATTATTCTTACTTTCTCGATTGGACTAGCGCTAATAGTTTCAATTAGACTTTCACCTTCTGCATTCATGGCGGCCACATATTCTTCAACACTCACACCAAGGGAACAAATTGCAATATTTAATCCCTCTTTAAATTTTTCCTCACTTTCATTCACTCCAGCAGGCAGTCCATTGCAGAGCAAAAAATAAATTATCCCTAAATCATAACTACGAAGGCCATCGCTTGCCGCGACAACAAAATCGTGCCCATCGGGAACTCCTAGAATTTTGGAGATCTGGCATTGCTCGGCAAGCTTCTCGAACAGTACTTTGGGAAAATTTAAAGCGACACGAGTCAATCGCGCGCACATACTAAATGCCATACCAGCGTCTGCGCAATTAATCTTATTCGCAAGAAGATGAACGCATACTGAATATTCAGTGACTTCACGCGAATAAAGGAAATCAATATGCTTTTTCGAAAATTCTCTTTCTTCTACCATCTTAAAATCAGGAGTAGTCAGCTTCAACAAGTCAATGGATGCAAGTGTTTCTTGCGCCATCGCTGATGCTTCCAATATAGATACAGCGGACAAGGGTGAGCGAGCCATCAATTCACCCTCGGAATTGAGAAATCGAGAAAACAGCACGCTGCGTCCGGAAATATTTCCGCTCTTATCAAATATCCTACCGATTGTAGGGACGGCTCTCCACGGCTGACGTCCATGAGGGACCTTATTTATTACTGTGTAATAAGAAGGCAAGCGAATACTTTTAGTGTGATCGAAAAATATTTTTGCCTTGTAATAACCCGCTTCAGGCTCGCTTAATGAGCTATATGCTTCACTCATCAATTTCAAATGACGCAACCCCCATAGTGTCGACGTTGAGTCAACAAAGTGAGTATATTCATGAATTGCAAGTGGATTTACTTTTGCCAACGACGCATACTGACTCGCACTAAGAAGATTCGGATTTCCATTATTCCATTTCGGCTCAAATTTTGCAGCAACCATTCCCGCATTTTCGATGTCACGAATTTTCAGAGATTTTAAGTAGATTACTGCGGTTGAAAAGTCAAATGATCCCAAAACATCCACAGCCGAAAAATGATTTCGTTTAGCGGTTCTAGCTTCGAATTCTGCCCTGTTTAAAAATCTTGATTTTTTCATTTTAAATATTTTTTTTATTTATTAATAATATTAAAATTATTGAGGCAAGGAAAGGATGAAGTCTTTCTAAATAGTCACGGGCTGACCAAGGCGACAGATAGCTACCCCATGGCGACGAAGGCAAGAAGTGAGACGCCGCTGGCGGGCCGCGCGCGGGGTCATATCCACCATTTGGACACGGATTGGTGCAGTGGTTGGAGTAGAAGACCTTCGGTCTTTGTCGACAGCATCGCGTGCCGAGGACGTATGTTCGTTACTCTAATTGACAGGGCTTCTGCAGTGCTCAACGCATCAGCCCATGTCCAAATGGCGGACCTGCCCCTCGTCCCTGCCGCTCGTGGGATAGATAATGGGGAGTAACAGACACGCCGAATACCCTCGACCAATCGGTTAGAACGAAAAATCAGCATACAGACTGTATTTTTGCACTCCCACGAATTAATTTCGATCAACCACATGACAATTTACCAGTATATACGATGATAAAGACCATGCAACTTTCCTTTTATACGTTTTAAATCGAAAAGCGCTTAGCTAGCAAGCAAGGTTTCTGCCGCGTGCGACTGCATATGGAATAATTTTTGGCTCAGCCCTGCTCTGTCAAAGCGGTATCGTATATAGCCAGCGATGTCGTCCTCGTGTGACGAAATTATTAGCTGTCTATCCCGCAGCTCAGATCGTAACAAATCAGTTAGTGATGCAATATTAATTTCATCAAGAGACTGAGCTGGGTCATCAATCAACACAAAGGCGTTCTCTGAATAGACACGATTCAGAGACAAGAAGAAAGACAAACTCAAAGCTGAGAGCTGCCCAGAACTCATTGACAATGTTGCGTCATGCTCTGAATGTTCCGCGGTGCAAAATTGCAATTGTTTTCCATCGCCGTAGTCGATAAATAGACCTAGTCCACGTTGATAGTTTTGTATTAAGCGACCACTATAAATATGGAAAATTAGCTCAATATTAGAAATTGTTCTAGCAGCGTAATCTCGCTCCACTTCAGTTAAGGAAGTTTTGAGACGAGAAATTCGGTCTTTTGCAGCAGCCGCAGCATCGTAATTATTTTTCTTCATCACAAAGCTTTGCTTATAGGCTTCAAGCGCAACATTTTGCTTCATCCGATGTTTAGAAATTACATAATCATTTTTTTGAACGACCGCCCCAAGATCAAGACCATAAAAATCATCGAATTTAGAAAAGGTATCGCGGATGACACTATCCCAACCAACGGGTGGTGCAACTCCTTCCGCTTTCTTTTGGGCTCTCATCTTCGCTATAAGATCGTCTTTCCTAGCCAAAAGTTCAGCCAAGTCGATGGTGAACACAGCGCTATAATCTATATTTTGAGTTGCGAGTGATTTATTCAAGACGGCAATCTGCTCAAAACTGTTTAAGTTTCTCCCAAGTTCGACAAATAAATCCTTTTGAAAAATCTTTTCTATACCTTCAACCTCAGCTCCAATAATTGTATTCATTGGCACGATAAATGCTGAAATTTGCGCATGTACCGCTTGAACTTGACTGGCTAACACTCCTACCTCACCATTATAAATCTCTGTCGTATCATTGATTGCCTTTGTGAGATTTTTTACTGTTTCCCAATCTGCTCCACATAAAGCGCAGTGAGCTTCTTCCTCGCCGAAGGCCTGCCGATGACCAACTACTAATGTATTACGAATCTCGTTAAGCTTTACAATCTGAGCAGCGCGGCCATTTAATTGGCTTGTGAGCGCGTCACGATTTGCGATAGCCGCCACAATTTCTTCAGCAACCGATAGGCCTATTGCTCTCACGGACTCTAAATCAGTGACATTTATAGTATCAGGTGATTTAGAAAGAGCTGTTCCGCCTTTAGTTAGTAACGCGAGCCGCTGGCTTTGCGCAGTTAAAGATTGATACTGAGCTATGTGTTTCCCCACCGCAACCGCCGCTAAAAGAAGCGCATCGTTTTCGACAATGTAACGTTCAATTCTAGAATTGTTTACACGAATACGAATTTCATCTTTCTGGGATACTAACGCAGTAAGGATTTCGAGCTCGGACGTATAGTTCTGGTACTGCTGAACATCTAATTGGCTGAAAGGCTCGGTCAAGTCCCACCCTGGCGCGGGTTCCCTTGAACTAATTTTCTTATATTCGACACCCTGACCTGATGACTGATTTGCTACCGATAGCTCGTTAATTTTTCTTTGAAGCTCATCAATAGCGGCACGCTCAGTTGGAGAACAAGATGACGCAAGGCGTCGCTCAACCCTCGAACACAATTCGATTTGGTCTTTAGTATCTTTCGTTTTAAGGAGAAGCTCTAGGGCTTGCTTGCGCTCAGTAATTTTTTGCGAAAAAATAAACCGACTTTGACCCTGCTGAAGATAGTTCAACATAGCATAGTTAGCGCAAAAATTCTCTCCAAAGTGTTCATCAAAATAATTACTCGAAAGTTCAACGCCAAGTTCTGCGGCGTCGATACCATCAATTTTATGAAGTTTAAATATGCTAAAGTTATCCGCTTTATTATTTGGTGGCTTTTTTAACTCACTCACTTTTGCCACCCTGGAAAAATACATTTTTTCGCCAGTATCAATATCGACTATTTCGCTCCTTATTTCCAAATCTTTATCACCGAGCTTATTATTCCAGTATAGGTTGTCTTTGTAATTTTTTTTCCCCGCAGTCATTACCACGCCATAAAGTTCAGAAATGCGTGAAATTTTCCCAGTCAATAACAACTCAACAGCATCAAAAACAGTCGTTTTTCCGTAGCCATTGGGGCCATCCAACGTTAATAACGAACAGGCTTCAAAATCAAAATTTACAAATGAAAATGCTTTAAATGCTTGAATTTGCAGCTTTGATATTTTCCAGTTCTTCATTTATAAGTTCCTGTGCGATTAATTCGACATCGTAACGGTTCGAGACCTTCACTACTGTGCTTAAGGTGCCGGACAACCCATCCTCTGCTAGACGTGCAAAGACACTGTCGGTCAGCGCTTGTAATATTTTCGTAGAGCGTGGAACAGCCAAAAATGGTAGTTTAATGAAAGTTCGGGCAGCAATACTATAAAACGATGGTTTTAATGGATTTTTCTTATAATCAGCAAACTCGGCCATATTAAGTATTATTTCTGAAAAATTTGCAAAATCCTTACCGCAAATCGCCTTTTCCTCAGCATCTGAAAAATATAGAAAGTATTTCTTAAAATGATATGGATCTTCTTCGTACTCTAAGGCGCTATCTTCAATTTTTTTAAAGTCGGATAAACTCTCAAGTTTGTGTATCAAAACCAGATCACAATTTTTATTAAATGATGGTTCAACACGAAGAGATTCCGGCAACCCCAACATAATTTGCTCATGAATTTTGTCTATGGAGTCCAAAGCGGAAATTTTCTTAATTATCAGATACCGTTCAGCCCGCCCATCCTTCCTCGCAAGGAAAATCGAATTATCGAGTTCCGAAACGACCGTAAAAGACTGAGAAATAGCCGCTTCTACCAAGATATTTTTAAGCATTTAACTCTTTCTTTGCAGTTTCTGTCGATATTATTGAAACTGGGATCTCTCGGATTATATTAGCCGCAAGCTTTTGGCGTTGATGAATAGAAGTAATCTTATCAGATTCGCCGACCATTGCAATTTCGCCATGTGGATCCGAGCCAGTAATTAGCGTATTATATTCATACAATACACTTGCCAACTTGGGATTTTCACGAATTCGCTCAAGCAATTCTTTTTTAAAACTTGGTGCCCATCTATCCTTGAGCGTGACGGAAGTCGGCAAATATCTTTTCAGGTCTTTTACATAATGAGGCAATCCATTTAACGATATTTTCCTGGTAATCTCTATGATTATATCTATGTATGCACGAATATCATCTGGCCTGAATATATCGGACTCGTTGCCATTCGGCCTCAACGAGTGCATTACCAACTGAAGATCATCGTCATGCATACCGTAGATGAATCGATAAACGGCCCCGCAATCTTTAATTTGCTCCAATGAAAAATAGCCGGTATTGTTGGCAACGTACCATTCGAATGCATAGGAAACTGTCATCCTTAATTTAATTAGTAGGTAAGGAATATCACTCGACGCATTAAAATCGGTCAGAACTATGTCTTCCAAATCACTGCTTGGTATTATTTTTGTATAAGCCGCGTTATTTTGAGTATCGCCACTGTGGATTGCGGCATGAATCTCAACAACCTTTGAGGTAATCAATTCAGAAAGATGGCAGTATTTACGATCAAGCAAAATTTCGGTACAAGGCAAAGAATTTTTTATTAGATACTCTTCTATTTTTCTTCTAGTAAATTTTTCGATATCCTCTAACTTGCAATGAGATTCCGAACCATATTGATAAAATTTTACAACGCCACCCGCTGAATTAGTGTAATTACTGGTATCATCTATTTCGTTCGCGATATGAAAATAACGTTGCGTAGCTGCGTTGCAGTCAGTATCTATCTTGCTAGACTTGCTCAACGCCTTCTCGAATGCCGAGCGATAGGAGGAGATTTTCGCTTTTACTTGATGCACGGAGACCGCGTTACCTTGATGATAAATAGCGAAATCGTCGGTGCTATCTAGCTGAAGGTGGAAGTTCACGAGTGGAACTCCAAGAAAAGACTTGTCGCAGAGTAAGCAAATTGAGTGATACAGGGCAACTTTCCCCTGGTACGCAAAACCTCCCCACGAAGATATAGCGCTCTCTGGCAAAGCAATAGTCACTTCGACTCCCAATTTATAGTTAAATTCCTTGTGGAAATATACCTCAAGATTAAGGTTGAAAAGTATCTAAAATGCAAAAAATCGCGTGTGGTGAAGTTGATACTGTGAGATATTACTGAAAATGCAATATTTCGGCTCGCACAGCGAGTGTTCGTTGGACTCTGCTAGCTCTTCTAAAGGGCCACCAAGAGCACCTGCCTCTAACGCCCCGAGAGTCTGGCTACCACTCCATTGAATGACAAACAGGGCCGCCGCAAGGGTCAGATCTGCCATTCGGACACGGACTCACGCAAAGGTGAAGTGATACATGCTCATTCGAAAGTCTAATTTTGAGTGTTACGTTAAGCACCGTAGGTGCGAATAAGCAGGTGGGAAGTTAGCTAACCGAAGGTTAGCTAACTTCACCTATCCTGCCCCGCTTCGCGCAGCGACTAAACCACAAAAATCGTCGGACACAACTTCGACCAAACCATTTTTTTACAGGTACGAAAGCAAATTTAGCAGGAATGTATGCCGAAACTAGCACGGTAGTTCCGCCCTTTACAGCGACTGAAACCCTTAAATCACCGGGTAATACCTCGGTCGAACCATTTTTTTGCAGGTACGAGAGCAGATTTAGCAGGAATGTATGCCGAAAGTAGCACGGTTGATCAGCGGCAATAGGCAGCGTCCAAGTGGGAACATTTGACATGCATCTGGGCCGACCTTGATCAATGTCAGCAACAAATTTTCATAGTCTGCTGTACGAGTACTACACGGCAATAGCGCGTTTCTCATCCAATGACTGCGCCTGTCTGCACGGACAGAAAAACATCTTCCCTGGAGGTCAGTCAAAACGATTGCTGGAAGTTATTGATGACGCTGGATTCAAGCAGTCGCATACGCATGTGGCGACTGTACTGCAAAAGGGAAAATGAAATCCAGTCGATGACAATGCATCTATCGCATGAAGAATACGCCGTCGATTGCCCAATTTTTAGCTGCTAAAGCTTCCACGAACCGGCTCCTGTGTCCAGCCTTGATCTCACGCATAGTGCGCGGCAGGCTTGATCTAAGTGGCATGGCAGACCGATTCTTGTTGCACCAGTGATTCCAGCATTCGATACTGGAATCGCTTTTTCGGAATAATGATTGCGAGCGCGTTTAGACGAAGGACGAATCGGTCGCAGGGCAAGGCCTGCGGCATATGCCATTCGCCCCGGTGCTGCCGCTGGCATTTTTGATTCACGAAGGGGGACGCCATGAAAGCAGCGACAGCAGAATACCTGAAAGAGCGCCGCGTTGAACCTCGCATGGGCGAAGAGCGCTTCATCCGCCTGGGCGAAGTGCTGGCAACCTGCGGCAAGTCGCGCAGCAGCGTTTATGCGGGCATCAAGGAAGGCACCTTCCCTGCCCCCGTCAAGCTGCAGGGACGCTCCTCTGCATGGCTCAGGAGCGAGGTGCTACGCTGGATGCAAGCGTGTATCGAGGCCCGCAGACCTGCAGACACGGTATGCTCGATAATCGACACTTCATCAAGCACCAGGCCAATCGGCAACAAAGGGACCAGAGCCGAATGAAGCCGGGAGATACCGGGATACCTGCGGCATAGCGCCGTTCACTTCCGACGCTGCGCCACCCTGGCATCCCTCATGGCCTCATTCAAATCATCTTCATCAATGCCCAATCCAAGGCAGCCAAAGATGCTGTCGGCACAGTAGTCGTACAGCAAATCAATCACCTCTGCGCTGCGCTCCTTCTGGATTTTCTCCAGCATGACCTGCATGTCGCTTCGCACGGTTTCGTCGGCCTCGACGCGGCTCAGCGCCGGGAATACAAGGCCGTGCAACCGCTCCAGCGCTTGCCTGCCAACCTGGCTTACGCAGCGCTCTACCTTTCTATCATCCATGGCAACTGGAAGCAGGCAATGCCGCCTGACGGGCTTCGGTGGACGCATATGGGCCGCGTCGAACTCTGTGCGCGGATCCAGCCCGTCATGCAGCATCTGGCGGGCGACTGCGCGGCGGCATCGAGCAAGCGCCGACGAGACTTCCGGATAGTGGCCGAATGTCAGGGCATTTTCCTTGCCGTCCTTCTGGCGAAATTTCATGCGCCAGACCTTCGAGCCAGTCGGCATGACTTCAACATACAGGCCGTAGCCGTCGAATAACCTGAATGGTTTGTCCCCAGGCTCGGCCTGTATCAGCTGTTGCTCTGTCAGAGGTTCAATTCGTCTTGGCATGGCTGTCTCCTTAACGACGCGGCGCTGGCCACACCAGTTCCAGCGATCCATGATGGCCTGGCTTCGGCGTATCACCGCGTTCCACGGCTTCCAGGTAGTCGGCCCACTCCTGCATCATCTTGCGGCGCTCCGCCAGGAACTGGGCGCGGTCGTAGGCGCTGGCCACCTTGTCCTTGGGCGCGTGCGCCAGCTGGCGGTCCACCACTTCATGGCGGTAGCCCAGGCGCTCCTTGATGGTGCTCATGGCCAGCGCCCGGAAGCCGTGGCCGGTCATGCGGCCTTTGTAGCCCATGCGGGCCAGCGCCACCAGCAGCGTGTTGTTGCTCAGCGGCTTGTCGTGGTCGCGCTGGTTGGGAAACAGGTACATGCCGCGGCCGGTGATGGTGTGCAGCTGGCGCAGCAAGGCCAGCGCCTGGCGCGAAAGGCAGACGTGGTGATTGGTCGTGTCGGGGTTGACGGTCAGCTTGCCGCGCTTCATGCGCTGCCAGGGAATGATCCACTCGCCGTTCTCCAAATCGACTTCGCTCCATGGCGTTTCTATCAGTTCGCTGGTGCGCACGAAGATCAGCAGCATCAGGCGCAGCGCGATGCGCGTCGGCTCGAACATCCGCGCCTCGTTACGCGCCAGCGTGTCCAGGAAAACGGGCAATTCATCGGCATCAATGGCGGCGAAGTGCGAAACGCGCTTGGTCTTCAGGACGTCTTTCATGTCCACCACCAAGTTACGGTCGGCCAGGCCGCACTGGATGGCATAGCTGAATATCTGCGAGCAGACGGCCTTCAGGCGATGCGCGATCTCGGTGGCGCCACGCGCCTCGATCTTGCGCAGCGTGGCAATCAATTCGCGGTGCCGGATTTCCGTAATCGGCCGGTCGCCGATACTTGGGAAAATATCGGCTTCCAGGCGCTGCAGCATGTTCCGTGCAGTGCGCTCGCTCCACGTCGGCACCTTGTTCGCGTACCACTCGCGGGCGATTTTCTCGAAGGTATTGGATGCCTTTTCGGCGGCGAGCCGCCTGGCGTCGTCGCGGTGCTTGCCGGGATCGATTCCCTGCAGCTGCAAGCGGCGCGCCTCCGTGCGCTTTTCACGCGCCACCATGATCGAAATTTCCGGATAAGGTCCGAAGGTCAGCGTATTTTCCTTGCCATTCGATTGACGGAATTTCATCCGCCAGATCCGCGAACCGCTGGGCATCACTTCAACGTACAGGCCGCCACCATCGAACAGCTTGTATGACTTTTGCCTGGGCTTGGCATTTTTGACCTGGAACTCGGTCAGGGGAGGGATAATCTTGGCCATGGCTGTCTCCTCAGCATATGCGTCAGAAATCACTTTAGACCGGCGAATGAGGGCTTGGTTGCCAGACTTGGGGTAAGCTGATCTGTATCTAGCTCCGATTTTTGCTGGCTGCAGCTGGACAGTACTGGACGCCAGAATACAAAAAAACCGCTTTAGCACGGGCTAAAACGGTTTTTTCTGGACGTTCTTGGACTTCCTTGAACTGGCCAATTTGTATCCTTGGCGGAGAGAGGGGGATTCGAACCCCCGATAGGCTATGAACCTATACACGCTTTCCAGGCGTGCGACTTCAACCACTCATCCACCTCTCCTGCAGGCAATGCGTCTTACTTACATTGCGTACTATTTCTCGCTTGTCGCGAAGCCGCAGATTATAGCAAAGAATCTACGGACTGCCAAAGTTATTTACCGTGGGGTAAAAGTAGCGCTTCTACAGTAACCTCGTAAGGGCTGGGGTCGGACCCGGCGGGTCCGACCCCGGATGTTGGTTTGGGTTTTGGCTACCCAAGCAACATCAGGACGCTTCTTTGAGTTGCTCCAGAATCGCCGGATTCTCCAGGGTCGACACGTCCTGCGTAATCGTCTCGCCCTTGGCCAGCACGCGCAGCAGGCGGCGCATGATTTTGCCCGAGCGGGTTTTCGGCAGGTTGTCGCCGAAACGGATTTCCTTCGGTTTGGCGATCGGGCCGATTTCCTTGCCTACCCAGTTGCGCAGCTCCAGGGCCAGCTTCTTCGCTTCCTCGCCGGTCGGACGCGCTTGCTTGAGCACCACGAAGGCGCAGATCGATTCGCCTGTCGTGTCGTCCGGACGGCCCACCACTGCCGCCTCGGCCACCAGCGGGTTGGCGACCAGGGCCGATTCGATTTCCATCGTGCCCATGCGGTGGCCCGACACGTTCAAGACGTCATCGATGCGGCCCGTGATCGTGAAGTAGCCGGTGTCCTTGTTGCGGATGGCGCCGTCGCCTGCCAGGTACATCTTGCCGCCCAGTTCTTCCGGGAAATAGCTGGACTTGAAACGCTCGGGGTTGTTCCAGATCGTGCGGATCATCGATGGCCATGGGCGCTTTACCACCAGAATACCGCCCTGGCCGTTCGGCACGTCCTGGCCCGCTTCATCGACGATGGCGGCCATGATGCCCGGCAATGGCAAGGTGCAGGAACCGGGGACCATCGGCGTCGCACCCGGCAACGGGGTGATCATGTGGCCGCCCGTTTCCGTTTGCCAGAAGGTATCGACAATCGGGCATTTCTCGCCGCCGATGTTTTTGTAGTACCACATCCACGCTTCTGGATTGATCGGCTCGCCGACCGTGCCCAGCAGGCGCAAGCTCGTCAGGTCGTAGTTGCCTGGATGGACTTTCGGGTCCACGTCGGCCGCCTTGATCAGCGAACGGATGGCCGTTGGCGCCGTATAGAAGATGCTGACGTTGTGCTTCTTGATGGTTTCCCAGAAACGGCCCGCGTTCGGGTAGGTCGGGATGCCTTCGAACACCACTTGCGTGGCGCCCACGGCCATCGGGCCATACGCGATGTAGCTGTGGCCCGTCACCCAGCCGATATCGGCCGTGCACCAGAACACATCGTTCGGTTTGATGTCGAAACTCCACTTCATCGTCAGCGCGGCCCACAGCAGGTAGCCGCCGCTCGAGTGCTGCACGCCCTTCGGCGTGCCCGTCGAGCCGGAGGTGTAGAGAATAAACAATGGATGCTCGGCATCGACCCATTCCGGTTCGCATTGCGCGCTCTGGCCTTCGACCAGCTCGTGCAGCCATGTGTCGCGGCCAGCCACCATCGGCAGGTCGCTGCCCGTGCGTTGGTAGACGATGACGTTTTTCACGGACTCGCAGCCGCCCAGCGCCAGCGCTTCGTCAACGATGGATTTCAGTGGCAGTTTCTTGCCACCGCGCAATTGCTCGTCGCCCGTGATAACGGCCACGGCACCCGCGTCGATGATGCGCTCCTGCAGCGATTTGGCCGAGAAGCCACCGAAGACGACGGAGTGGGTGGCACCGATGCGCGCGCACGCCTGCATGGCGGCCACGCCTTCGACGGACATCGACATATAGATAATGACGCGGTCGCCCTTGGCGATGCCCTTGGATTTCAGGCCATTGGCGAACTTGCAGACTTTTTCGTGCAGTTCTTTATATGTTGCCTTGGTGACGGTGCCGTCGTCCGCTTCGAAGATGATGGCCGTCTTGTCGCCCAGGCCGTTTTCGATGTTGCGGTCCAGGCAGTTGTACGACACGTTCAGCTGGCCGTCTTCGAACCATTTGTAGAATGGGGCGTTGTCTTCGTTCAAGGTGCGGGTAAATGGCTTTTTCCAGCTCAGGTTCTCGCGCGCCAGCTTGGCCCAGAAGCCTTCGTAGTCGCGTTCGGCCTCGGCCACCATGGCGCGGTAAGCGTCCATGCCGGAAATCGTTGCCTGTGCGGCAAATGCTGCCGACGGTTCAAATACGCGTGACTCTTCTGGTCCCTGCTGCTGTGTGCCCTGCCCTTGGTTCTCTGTAGCGCTCATGCTTGTCTCCAGTGTAGTAATTGTTTGCTAACACGATAAGCCCCATGTCTTACGGACGCCTTACATGTCGCGTTTATGCAGCGTTTTACCCCTATCAAGGCTAACCATAAGCGCCTTCGGCAACAGGAGTCAAGGGGACGCCGTACAGTATTTTCGCTGGGAAAATGCACGGTGCGCCGCAGGTTCAATACCACTTGGTGTTTCATCAAACTGCATAATCAGAAGCAAGGCCATGCGCAGTAATCAACAGCAAGTGTAAAATGTCGGGCATGCCAAAAATTGGTATTTACTCCCCCAGGAAACCCCTACATGATCGACCACCTACCACCGACCACCAAACATACCAAGCTGCATCCGCTGTCCGCCTTCATCTTCATGTCGCGCTGGCTGCAGTTGCCGCTGTACCTGGGCCTGATCCTCGCACAATGCGTATATGTCTTCCATTTCTGGGTGGAATTGTCCGACCTGATCGGCGCCGTGTTCGGCAATGATGCGGCCCTGCAGCACGTCATCAGCGCCGTGACCGTGCCTGGCGTGCCGCCTCCCGTGAAGCTGAACGAAGCGACCATCATGCTGGTGGTATTAGGCCTGATCGACGTGGTGATGATTTCGAACCTGCTGATCATGGTCATTATCGGCGGCTACGAAACCTTCGTTTCGCGCATGCACCTCGATGACCACCCAGACCAGCCGGAATGGTTGTCGCACGTAAATGCTTCCGTGCTGAAAACGAAATTGGCGATGGCCATCATCGGCATCTCGTCCATCCACCTGCTGAAGACCTTTATCAACGCCACCGCGTATGCCAAGGAACCGAACGTGGTCATCGCGCAAACGGTGATCCACATGGTCTTCATCCTGTCCGCCATGGCGATCGCGTACACCGACCGCATCATGACGGTGACGCAGAACCAGGCACGACCGCATTAAACCCGAAGCCCATGGCTGCCAGCGGCGGCCATGGGCTTTCAGCAAAGAGTCTTACCCTTCTTATCCACCGCGAGAACACCATGACTGTCATAAAGCAAGAAGACCTGATCGAATCCGTCGCCGCAGCGTTGCAGTACATTAGCTACTACCACCCTGCTGATTACATCGAACACCTGGCGCGCGCCTATGAGGCCGAGCAAAGCCCGGCGGCGAAAGATGCGATCGCGCAAATCCTGACCAACTCGCGCATGTGCGCGGAAGGCAAGCGTCCTATCTGCCAGGACACGGGTATCGTCAACGTCTTCCTGAAAATCGGCATGGGCGTGCGCTTCGAAGGTTTCAGCGGCACCGTCACCGACGCCGTCAACGAAGGCGTGCGCCGCGCGTACAACTTCGACGACAACAAGCTGCGCGCTTCCATCGTGGCCGACCCGCATTTCGACCGCAAGAACACCAAGGACAACACGCCAGCCGTGGTGCACATGGAACTGGTCGAAGGCAATACCGTCGACGTGAAAGTGGCTGCCAAGGGCGGTGGTTCGGAAAACAAGTCGAAGATGATCATGATGAACCCGTCCGATTCGCTGGTCGACTGGGTCATGAAAACCGTGCCGACCATGGGCGCCGGCTGGTGCCCGCCAGGCATGCTGGGCATCGGTATCGGCGGCACGGCCGAAAAAGCCATGCTGATGGCAAAAGAGGTGTTGATGGAAGACATCGACATGTTTGAGCTGAAACAACGCGGCCCGCAAAACAAGCTGGAAGAACTGCGTATCGAGCTGTGCGACAAGATCAACTCGCTGGGCATCGGCGCGCAGGGCCTGGGTGGCCTGACGACCGTGCTCGACGTGAAAATCATGATGCACCCGACGCACGCCGCGTCGAAGCCTGTCGCCATGATCCCGAACTGCGCCGCCACGCGCCACGGCCACTTCGTGCTGGATGGCTCGGGCCCTGCCTACATGGAACCGCCATCGCTGTCGTCGTGGCCGGAAGTGCACTGGACGCCGGATACGGAAAAATCCAAGCGCGTCGACCTGAACACCCTGACGAAAGAAGAAGTCGCTTCGTGGACGCCGGGCCAGACCTTGCTGTTGAACGGCAAGATGCTGACGGGCCGCGACGCCGCACACAAGCGCATCCAGGACATGCTGGCCAAGGGCGAGGAATTGCCTGTCGATTTTAAAAACCGCGTGATCTACTACGTCGGCCCGGTCGACCCCGTGCGCGACGAAGTGGTCGGCCCTGCCGGCCCGACGACGGCCACGCGCATGGACAAGTTCACCGACATGATGCTGGAAAAAACCGGCCTGATCGCCATGATCGGCAAGGCCGAGCGGGGACCTGTCGCCATCGAATCGATCCAGAAGCACCAGTCGGCCTATTTGATGGCCGTGGGCGGTTCCGCCTACCTGGTGTCGAAAGCCATCAAGGGCGCGAAAGTGCTGGGCTTTGCCGACATGGGCATGGAAGCGATCTACGAATTCGACGTCGTCGACATGCCGGTCACGGTGGCTGTGGACTCGAAAGGCACATCGGTGCACAACACGGGTCCGAAGGAATGGCAGGCGAAGATCGAGCAACTCAATAGCGTGAGCAAGATTCCCGTGACGGTTGCTTAAACAAGCTCTACCATTAACGCCGCGCGGCAATCAGCGCGGCGTTTTTTTATCTTCCCGGTTCCCCATGACTTCTATTGCAAGCAATGCCCACCCTGACGCGCCCATCGGCATCTTCGACTCCGGCGTGGGTGGCCTGTCGGTGCTGCGCCATATCCGCGCGCAGCTGCCGCAGGAAGACCTGATTTACTTTGCCGATTCCGGCCATGCGCCATATGGCGACAAGACGGAGCAGCAGGTGATCGACCGTTCGCTGGCAGTGGCCGGCTACCTGCTGCAGCAAGGCGCCAAGGCACTGGTCGTCGCCTGCAACACGGCCACGATCGCCGCCATCAAGGCGCTGCGCGCGCGCTACCCGGACCTGCCCATCGTCGGCGTCGAACCGGGCCTGAAACCGGCGGCCGCCATCAGCCGCAACGGCAAGATCGGCGTGCTGGCCACCGAGCGCACCTTGCGCGGCGACAAGCTGCTGGCCTTGCGCGAACAAGTCAGCAGCGCGACCGGCGCCACATTCATCTTGCAGCCCTGCGTGGGCCTGGTCGAACGCATCGAACAGTCCGCGATGGGCAGCGACCCGCTCGACGCCACCAGCGCCATGCTCGAGCGCTATATCGCGCCCCTGCTGGCACAAGGCGTCGATACCCTCGTGCTCGGCTGCACCCACTACCCGTTCGTGCAGGACGCCATCGAACGCACGGTGCGCGCGCATACGGCGGAACCCGTCACCCTGGTCGACACCGGGGAAGCCGTCGCGCGCCAGCTGACCCGCCTGCTCGACGCCGCCAGCCTGCGCCGCGGCGGCAACGACGCCCCACGACTGCAGGGCTACACGACGGCCAAGGTCGAAGCCCTGGCGCAAGCCTTCGCCGGTTTGCTGGACTTGCACCCGCCCGTCGAACACCTGTCCGTATGAGGGAAAACAGGCGTTTTCATGCAATCTTTCGATTCTTTAAAAAAGACTGCATTTAGATTTGCCACTTTGCCGAGTTCTTTGTATAATTCGGCACCTGTTCAGCAAAACAGCTAAACAGGTAAGTAAGACAGTGGTGGCTGTAGCTCAGTTGGTAGAGTCCAGGATTGTGATTCCTGTTGTCGTGGGTTCGAGCCCCATCAGCCACCCCACAGAATAAAGAAGAGCCCGGTTTTCGAATCGGGCTTTTTCTATTCCAGAACCGCTTTTACTTCCTCCCCGATACCCGCCCCGGTATCGCTTCCTGTAAAAAATTCATTAGTGCAAATTTGACCATCGCCCTACTCTGGGGTGCGGCCTGGACCGCCCCATAAAAACAGTACGGAGACAACGATGAAGCAAATCCTGGCAGCACTGTGCCTGATGTTCTGCGCCCATGCGCAAGCAATCAACCTGACGGGCGTGCCGAACGCGCACGACCCCGGCACCCTCACGCGCGACGGCGACACGTATTTCAATTTCACGACGGGCGACGGCATCTGGTATTCCACCTCGACGGACTTGCTGAAATGGTCGGCCGGCCCCGCGCCCGTGTTCAGCATGCCGCCGGCCTGGATCGCCAACAAAATCCCCAACTTCAGCGGCTCGTACTGGGCGCCGGACGTGATCCACATGAACGGCTACTACTATTTGTATTACTCGGTCTCCACCTTCGGCACGTCCGTGTCGGCCATCGGCGTGGCCCGCTCGGCCTCGCTGAAAAACCCGAGCTGGACGGATCTGGGCATCGTCGTGCAATCGTATGGAGGCGGCGCGGAAATCAATGCCATCGACCCGGCCCTGTTCCGCGATTACGATGGCAAGGTCTACATGTCGTATGGCTCGTTTTTCGGCGGCATCGGCGTGACGGAAATCAACCAGGCCACGGGCAAGACAAGCGGCAACGTCACCACCATCCTCGGTGGCGGCGGCAAGGATATCGAAGCGCCCTATATCACGCGCGACGGCGAGTACTACTATCTGTTCGCCAACCGCGGCAAATGCTGCCAGGGCGCCGCCAGCACGTATTACGTGGAAGTGCAGCGCGCCAGCAGCGTGACGGGGCCGTACAGCGGCACGCGCACGGTGCTGCCCAACCTCGACGGCAAATACAAAGGACCGGGCCATATGGGCGTGCTCAAGCAGGATGGCTGCAACTACACGTCGATCCACTATTACGACGTCAACGACAACGGGACGGCCAAGCTCGATATCTTAAAAATGACGTATGAGGGCGGCTGGCCCAGCCTGACGCGCAATTTCACGGTCGCCAGCTGCGGCGGCATCTCGGACGGACCCACGGTGCTGCGCTCGCGCCTGAGCGGCAAGGCGCTGGCCGTGGCGGGCGCCGGCACGGCGAATGGCGCGCTGGTGCAGCAGCAAACGTATACGGGAGCAAAACACCAGCAATGGTATGTGGTGGGACATGGCGACGGCTACTATAGCCTGATCAATGCGAACAGCCTGCTGGGCCTGGACGACTACAACAATTCGACCACGGCCGGCACGAATATCGCGCAATGGAATTACTGGGGCGGACTGGGCCAGCAATGGCGCTTCGCCAGCCCCGCAGCCGGCTACCAGACGATCAGCAACCGCTACAGCAACCTGACCCTGGACGTATTGAATCTGAGCACGGCGGAAAACGCGCAGATCATCCAGTGGAATCTGACCAATGCGAACAACCAGCAGTGGTCGCTGAGCAGGCCTTAGGACGGAGGCCTAGCCCGCCAGCACCGACTGTACCGTCGTCGCCAGGTCTTCCAGGCGCACGGGTTTGACGAGGAAGTGGCGGAAGCCCACGGCCAGCGCGTCGTCCATGTACATGGGCAGGCTGTGGCCGGTGACGGCGATCAGCACGGCGTTGGCCGTTTCGGGATTGTGGTGCAGGCGGCGGCCGATTTCGATGCCGCTGATGCCGGGCATTTCGATGTCGAGGTAGACGGCGTCGGGCACGCACAGCTTGACTTGCTCGACGGCCATCTGCCAGTTGCGCACCACCACGGCGTGGTGGCCCAGCGCTTCAAGCAGCATGGCCAGCGATTCGCCCACTTCCTGGTTGTCGTCGACCACCAGGAGATTGAGCTTGCGGGCGGCGGCAGGCCGCTCGGCCTGCCGGCGGTCAACGGAGGAAATGCCTGGTGTCGTTTCAGTTGTCTGGCTCATTGTACGTTCACGTCTGACGGCTGCAAAAGCGGGAGTATACAAGAAGCCTTCGCAATGCCGCCGCACCCGAGCAATGGTGCCAAGCGGCAATCCAAACCGCCCACCGTACCGCGCCAGCAACACTTCCCCATCCCACAGGCAGGCATATAGCCACTACGCAACATTCGCAATTGACGGATAAAATGAGAATCATTATCATTCTTATCCCCTTGCGCCGGATGTCCACGCCACGATGTTGTCGCGCCGCCCGATTGCCCGCGCAAACATTGTCACTACGGAGATCCATGCATGGCCGCCACATTTTCCACACTGCCCTTTTCGCTGCGCCCGTGCGCGCTGGCCATCGCCCTCGCCTGCCTGAACGCGCCCATCGCCGCGCAGGCACAGCAAGCCAATACCGCCGATAACGCCGGGCCCATCCTGGAATCGATCCAGGTCAGCAGCAACCTGCTGGGCACCAGCATGGCCGCCAGCACGAAGAATTTCGCGGGCGCCCGCACGGTGGTGCAAAAGGACGACATCGAAAACTCGGGCGCGACCAGCCTCAGCGACGTGATGCGCCGCATTCCCGGCGTGCAGATCAGCGACAACTCGGGCAGCGCCGGCAGCGCCATTTCCCTCAATATCGGCGTGCGCGGCCTGGCTGGACGCTATTCGCCGCGCAGCACGGTCTTGCTGGACGGCATTCCGATGTCGGTGGCGCCGTATGGCCAGCCGCAACTGTCGTTCGCGCCCGTCAGCCTGGCCAATGTCGAGACGGTCGACGTGGTGCGCGGCGGCGGCGCCGTGCGCTTCGGCCCGCAAAACGTGGGTGGCATCATCAACTTCAAGACCCGCCGCGTGCCCACCACGCCAGGCATCACGGGCGACGCCACCGTGCGCTACAACGCGTACAGCGAAGTGGGCCACAACACGCAGGCGAGCGTCTTTGCCGGCACCCAGCTCGACAGTGGCCTGGGCCTGGCGGTGCTGTATTCGGGCATCCGCGGCAGCGACTGGCGCGTGGGCAGCGATGAAAAAGTCAACGACTTCGCCCTCAAATTCCGCTACGACCTGAGCCCGACGGCCGAGGTGTACGCCAAGCTGTCCTACTACGACGTGACGTCGCGCACGCCAGGCGGCCTGACCGCCGCGCAATACAAGCAGGACCCGTTCCAGAACACGCGCCCGACCGACTTCTGGAGCGGCGAGCGCAAGGCCTTCGACATCGGCTACCTGAATGCCATGTCGAACACGCAGGAATTCGAGGTGCGCGCCTATTACAACAAGAGCTCGCGCGAAAGCACCCTGATCAGCGGAAAAAACCTGGGCCACCAGCCGCGCAACTATGAAACGACGGCCATCGAGCCCCGCTACACGCAACGTTTCATCACGGGCAAGGTATCGCAGGACGTCACCGTCGGCTACCGCTACCTGGCCGAACGGGCCGACGAGAGCATCTATAACGTCGTCATCGCCAGCGGCGTGCGGCAGGCGCCGACGCGCTTCGCCGACAACTCGACCGATGCGCAAGCCGTGTATATCGACGACAAGATCGCCATCGACGCGTGGCGCATCACGCCGGGCGTGCGCTACGAGCACATCAAGACGGAACGCTACAACCACTTGCCGACCGACCAGAAGATCGATCTGCTTAACAACAAGGCCCTGCCCTCGCTGAACGTGGCCTACTTGCTCAACAACAATGTGACCCTGTTCGGCAACTACAACAGCTCGTTTGGCGCCGTGCAAAATACGCAGCTCAATGCGCAATCGAGCAAGAACCCGCTGCAGCCGGAGCTGGCGAAAACGGCCGAGCTGGGCGCGCGCTGGAAGAGCGGCCAGTTGTCGGCCGAAGCGACCTTGTTCAACATCAAGTTCGACAACCAGATCCAGTCCATCGGCAGCGGCGAAAACGTCGTCTTCTACAACGTGGGCGCCACGCACCACCGGGGCCTGGAATCGGCCGTCGACTACCACTTCGACAAGTCCGGCCCGCTGGCCGGCTTGAACGCCTACGCCACCTACACCTATACCAAGGCGACCCTGCAGGATGGCGTGAACGCGGGCAACGACGTGCCCTTCTATTCGCGCACCACGGACACCATCGGCGCCCACTACCAGCTGGGCGCCTGGGGCTTCGACCTGTCCAGCAACCACCAGAGCCGCCAGTTCGCCGACGAAGCCAACACCGTGGCGGAAAACGCGGCTGGCAACTTGGGCGTGATTCCCGGCTTCCGTACCTGGAACACGCAAGTGAAATGGAAAGTACCGGGCCAGAATGGCCTGGAGCTGGTCGCCGGCGTCAACAACCTGGCCGACAAGCGTTATTTCACGCGCACCTCGGACGGCAACCTGGGCAAGCTGGTGGGTGCACCGCGCATGGTCTACCTGCAAGGGCGCCTGGCGTTCTGATCCCCTTGCGCAGCTGCTCCCGTCGAAGCGGAGCAGTCGCACACAAGCCGTCCCGGCGCGTGGCCGGGCGGCATTTTTCATGAAAAAAATAAGTGCACCACATCAATAAATGTTGCCATAAAGAATTAAATTGGCGCTACAATAGCAGGGTATCAAGCAATGCCCAGCATCGCTCCGCCAAGGCCCCTACCCCGCCTTGATCATCAGCACGCATTTATTGAACAGGAAGGCTGGCAACGCCGGCGCCATCTCCGCGCCTGGCACGGCCACCGCACACGCACCATGTCCGCAGAAAAAACCATTAGCGAAACAAGTTCCTACGGCAAGGAAACGCCCGTGGGACGTCCCGACATCGATGGCCGCGCCGGCATTTTCGTGCCCACGGCGGAATTCGACATCGACAACACCACCACCATCCGCAAGGGTGCGGGCATTGTCGGCTTCGGCAATCTCGATGGCACCCTGACCGTGTATTTCGAAGCGAACCGCTTCGACGAAAGCAATCTGCACAAGTGGGAACACAAGGCGCGCAAGGCCTACGACCGCATGGTCATGGGCGCGCCCACGGTGTCGAAGGCGAAGATCGATGCGCGCATGCTGGAACAGGTGGGCATCATCGATGGCATGGGCATCAATCTCAAGCACCCGGAACGCCTGACGCACTGGCTGGCGATCTCGAACGTGCCGGACACGGCGCCGGAAGAGCCGGTAGTGCGCTGGAAAAACCGCTAAGTCGCTGGAAAAACCGCTAAGTAATCCTCAGGAAATTATTGTGAAGTTATGACGAACAGAACCTGATGCTATGCAAGGCGCCCGCTGCGACGCAGTGCGAGCACTGCTAGCAGTGGGCAACGCCGCAGAGCGCAGGTTATGGAAGTCAGAAATCGCAATAATTTATTGGGGGTTACTCAGACGCCTGGAGAGCAAGGCGGGGCCTCACGCACGAGGTGTTGTCCTACATCGTGGCGGACATTCATCCGATGCCCAAAGGCATCATCTCATCCTATGATGAAAGCCTGACAACACACCTCATCCACTCAGGAGTACGACATGTCCCGCCTCATTCCGATCAGCTTTGGCGCCTTGCAAATAGGTCTGGCAGCGGCGGCGATGTACATCCTGTGCTCGGCGGACGTGTTGCACCAGGGTTCGGTGTATTTCCACTAGTAAAATGACAAAGCCGGGCAAGCAATGCTTGTCCGGCTTTGTCCTGCATGCCACCGCAACAGACTAGCGGCGGCCGTGGTAACGTCCATGCCCGCCCCAGCCGCCGCGGTGTCCACCGTAACGTCCAAAGCCAAACATGAAATCGAGCCCGATCGTCACGGGCGGATTGTAATAATACGGTTGCGGCGCGTACACGGGCGCCGGCACATACACGGGCTGCTGCACGTACACCGGCTGCTGCACATACACGGGTTCATTCGTATATTCCACGCGCGGTTCGCTCATCACGCGGCCCGACTGCACCGGCTCGGACGAGACCGTATGCCATTCATAGGGATTGTAGGCCCCTTGTGGCGCGCGCGACCCGTAATACGCGGGGCCGGGCGGCGCCACGGCGCAGCCACCCAGGGCGGCCAGCGAAATTACTGCCAACAGGGTTTTCATCGTCATTCTCCTCAACCAGTACTATTACTGCATCTAATTAAGTACTATAAGAAATTACGCCGGGCTTTGCTGCGCTTTTACCGATTGTTACACCCCGAAGCACGCCGCAACATGATATGTGGCAAAGCCGCCACAAGCGGCCCGCGCGGCATGTTTCCTCAAATAAATGGAATCGCGCAGGTATCGATGGCCTTGCCGGCCGCATCGTAGCGCTGCACGCACACCTGGTAGCGTACGCCATAATCGAGCTCGACTTGCTCGACCTTGCCATACTTCAATTTCCAGCTGGGCTGCACCTGTTGCCGCCCAGCCAGCGCGGCCACATCCTGAGGAATCGCCATCGCCGTCTGCATCTCGCCCTGGCGCGCATCCTGACGCCGCGCCACGTCGATCGACACATTCACGGCCAGGTCGACGCCGCCGTCCACATAGCTGAGCGTGGGAGACCCGCGCTGCGCCCGCATCACGCCCCAGGCGCAAGGCTTGGCGCCGGCCTCGCATTGCTTCAGCTGTGCCAGCGGAAAATATTCGGGGGCAATCTTGCCATTCTTGATGGGCCAACTGGTGCGCACGCCGTCGCGCTTGCCCGTCAGGGGATTGTCCCAGCTCAGGCTATTGACGACGGCCACGGTCTGCCCCTCCTGCAAGCCCACGGGCGTGCCCAGCGTGGCGCAGGCGGAAAGCAGCAAGCCGGTGGCGGCCAGGGAAGAAAGTGTCAGGATGCGCTGCATGGTAGGCCTCTTGTGGTGGGAGATCCCGAAGGTATGTTTCGAGGGTAACAGAATCGGCGGCAACAGTGCCGTTGGCTGGCGCACATAACACTACGGGCGGCACCCTTGCAGGCGCCGCCCGTATAGCGGATACGGCCATGCCGGGAGCGTGGCTCCCGGCGACGTGGATCAGTCCAGCTTCCAGGCGTAATCGACCTTGGTCCAGGTTTGCGCCGCGGCGCCATCCTTGGTGCCCGGCTTGAACTTGCACGCGGACAGGGCCTTGATGGCGGCCTTGTCCAGGTTCTTGAAGCCGCTGCTCTTCTCGACTTTCGAATCGGCAACGCTACCATCGGCATTGACGAGGAAAGACATCGACACGGTGCCCTGCTCTTCGTTCATCAGCGACGCTTTCGGATAGTCGGCCTTGCAGTTCTTGGCATCGAACGACGCCGGTACCTCGGCAGCGAAGGCCGTGGAAGAAACGGACACCAGCAAGGCTGCTGCAACACTCATAAAACGCTTATTCTCAAACATGTGCTTCCCCATGATTATCAGATACGGTATTGACTACTTTCTGTGCGCTGTTGGCCGCGCTTAAAACTCTTCCCACTCGTCATTACTGGTACTGCTGGCCGCTGCCGCCTTGCGTGGCGCCGCAGCAGCCACGGGAGCGGCCGCTTCCGTCTTGCGGGTCAGCGATTTCACCGGACGCAATGCCGGCGCCGGCTTGCGTACGGCCACCGGTGCGGCGGCCGCAGGGGCCGGCACATACGCGGCCGGCTTCTCTTCGCCTTCGACCAGTTTGAAGATGCTGACCACGTGGGCCAGTTCGGCCGCCTGGTCCTGCAAGCTTTGCGCCGCAGCGGCTGCCTGCTCCACCAAGGCCGCATTTTGCTGCGTCATGCCATCCATCTCGATGATCGACAGGTTGACCTGTTCGATGCCGGCGCTTTGCTCCTGGCTGGCACTGGCGATCTCGCTCATGATGTCGGTCACGCGGCGCACGCTGTCGACCACTTCGCCCATCGTCACGCCGGCCTGGCCGACCAGGCGCGTGCCGCGTTCCGTCTTCTCGGCCGAATCGTCGATGAGGATCTTGATTTCCTTGGCGGCGCCAGCGGAGCGCTGGGCCAGGTTGCGCACTTCCGACGCCACCACGGCAAAGCCGCGGCCTTGTTCGCCGGCGCGTGCCGCTTCCACGGCCGCGTTCAGCGCCAGGATGTTGGTCTGGAAAGCGATGCCGTCGATCACGCCAATGATGTCGACAATCTTCTTCGCCGATTCATTGATCGAGCTCATGGTGTCGACCACTTGCGACACGACGGAACCGCCCTTCAGGGCCACGTCCGAAGCCGTGGCGGCCAGCTTGTTGGCTTCGCGCGCATTGTCCGCATTCTGTTTCACGGTCGAAGTCAGCTCTTCCATGGCCGACGCCGTTTTTTCCAGCGCGCTGGCTTGCATTTCCGTGCGCGACGACAGGTCGATATTGCCGTCGGCAATTTCACGCGAGGCCGTGCCGATGGTTTCCGTACCGACGCGCACCTGGCCAACGATGCCCACCAGGCTGTTGCGCATTTCCTTCATTTCCGCCAGCAGGCTGGAATTGTCCGACGGTTGCGTGTGGATGCCGATCGACAGGTCGCCATTGGCGATGCTGCCGGCGATCGATGCCGTGTAGTCCGGTTCGCCGCCCAGCTGTTTCAGCAAGCCGCGGGTAATTACCAGTGCCGCCGCCACGCCCATCGCCACGGCCAGTACGCCGAGGATGATCATGAACAGGCGCGCGCTGTCGAAGGCCTTGCGGGCATCGGCCTGCATCTGCTCGTTGAGCTTGTCTTCCAGCACGGCCAGCTGCTCCAGCGCTTCCATCCATTTTTTCTGTACCGGGCGGATTTCCTTGATCATCACGCGCGTGGCGCCTTCCGCGTCATTGGCCATCCACAGCGCGGACGCCTTGGCGATGGCCGGCATGGCGGCCGCTTCGTATTCCTTGATCGAGCTCAGCAGGGCTTTTTCTTCAGGAGTCGACTCGACGGCGAACTTCTCTTCGAGCTTCTTCTGCGTTTCCTGATAGGTGCTCGTCTGCGTCTTGATACGCGCCATTTCCGGCTCCATATCGCCCGCGTCAGTCATCAGGGTGAGGATGCGCAGCGAGGTGATGCGGTCGCTGACGTTGCCACGCATGTCGATCACCAGGCGGGTGACGACGTTGTTGACATTGATCACGTGATCGAGACGTTCCTGGATTTGCGCCATGCGCGCGATGCCGAGGACGGTCACGGCCACCAGCAGAACCAGTACCAGGGCGAAACCCAGGCCCAGGCGGGTACCAACCTTCATTTTTGCTAAATTCATTTCGGCTCTTCGTAAATGAAACTATTGATAAGGATTTTTGCCCGGCACGACAAGACGAAGGCTGCGCAGCACCGGATCCGCCCTTACCCATTGGTATGCTGGCGGTATCCGGCCGCACGCAGCCCGGGGTACTTCCTGGTCTTTCAGCAGCCCTGGAAACGCCAGTGACTGCGAATGCAAACTTGTTCCACACGCTGAATTTTTGACACCGTTGATGTGAGATCAACATCAAACATTCATATGAGAAATATTTGTCTATAATCAATTATAGGTGTAAATTTTGCCTCAAAGCAAGCAATATGTACCCGAATAAATGGCTGATTAACTTTCTTCGGGGAAATGGCAACAACGCCGTTTCTTGCCTCTTAGAAATGCCCCACGACAGTGCGGGCATGCGCTGAAACAGCGCATTTACAACACATGGCATAGCCATATTGCATCGTTTTGGGAGGGGGACTCAGAGGAAGGGGAAGTGCGGACAATACCAGCGCACAGCAGCACCGGTATAGACAAGTTGGCTCAGCTGTCCCAGCTGCAATGCATCATATAGGCGTGACACTCTGTGCCGAAGACAAAGACGCTCCAGATGGCGCCCAATTGACCGGCCAGGCTGCGCTGGCCAGACGATACCAGTTGATACCAGCGGGGCTCGGCGCCCAGCAGTTCGGCCAGTTCGCGCTCGAAACCGTCATATAAACGGGTGTCGAGCGGCTGGCGGTCGGCCTCGCTCGCCGGGCGAACGCGTTCGAGCAGCCACTGGCGCGGCGTGCACGCGACGCCGCTGCACGCAACGCTCTCGAGCGGCTGCAGACGCAAGCCGTCCGGCGACACATCCAGCGCGCGGCACAGGGCATCGAACGATGCCTGCGGCGCGGCGGGTCCCAGATACGTGCAGAGCAAGTCGCTGCCGTCATCCTTGAGCGCGCTGACGGCTTGCAGATAGCCGTCGATGTGGCGCGCATGGCCGTGGAAATCGTCCATTACGCAGGCAAGGACAAGCGCGCCGCCGCTTCCAGCAGCAAACGCGGATCGCCCGACGCCAGCTTCTTGGAATCGGACAGGGTCTGGCGGAAGCCGCGCGCGCCGGGCAGATTTTGCATCAGGCCCAGCATGTGGCGCGTGACGCTGTTCAGTTTTAATCTCCCCGCTTCTTTTTCCAGCTGCGCACTGATATACGGAATCATCGCTTCGAGCACCTGCTCGCGCGTTTTGACGGGCGCGTCGTCGCCGTAATAGCGCTGGTCGAACTGCGCCATCACGTAGGGGTTGTGATACGCCTCACGGCCCAGCATCACGCCGTCCAGGTGCTGCAGGTGCAGGTCGATTTCATCGAGCGTCTTGATGCCGCCGTTAATGATGAACTCGAACTGGGGAAAATCGCGTTTCAATCGATACGCGTAATCGTATTTCAGGGGCGGCACTTCGCGGTTTTCCTTCGGGCTCAGGCCTTTCAGGATGGCGTTGCGCGCATGCACGATAAACGTCTTGCAGCCGGCGTCGGCCACGGTGCCGACGAAATCGCGCACGAAATCGTACGACTTGCTGTCATCGATGCCAATGCGGTGCTTGACGGTGACGTCGATGTCGACCACGTCGCGCATGGCTTTCACGCAGTCGGCCACCAGTTGCGGCTCGGCCATCAGGCAGGCGCCGAACGCGCCCTTCTGCACGCGCTCGGACGGGCAGCCGCAGTTCAGGTTGACCTCGTCGTAGCCCCACTGCTCGCCCAGTTTGGCGCTGGTGGCCAGGTCCTTCGGATCGCTGCCGCCCAGCTGCAGCGCCACCGGATGCTCTTCCTCGTTGAAGCGCAAATGGCGCTCCACGTCGCCATAGACCAGCGCGCCCGTCGTCACCATCTCGGTGTAGAGCCAGGTATGGCGCGTGATTTCGCGGTGGAACTTGCGGCAATGGCGGTCGGTCCAGTCCATCATCGGAGCGACGGACAGGCGGCGGGAAGGCAAAGAAGAGGAAGTCATGGTATCTACAAAAAACAGGGGCTGCAAATGACAAACCCGCTGCGCGCCTCACCGGTGAAGGAAAGGCGGAGCAACGGGCTTGAGCGCGGCATGGCCCGCAGGCCATGCTCTACAACAGATTACGAATCGCGCGACGCTTTTTTACGCTCGTGCTCTTTCAGGAAGCGCTTGCGCAGACGGATCGATTTAGGCGTGATTTCCACCAGTTCGTCGTCCTCGATGAATTCGACTGCGTATTCCAGCGACATCTGGATTGGCGGTACCAGGCGCACCGCTTCGTCGGTACCCGACGAACGCACGTTGGTCAGCTGCTTGCCCTTGATCGGGTTGACGACCAGGTCGTTGTCGCGCGAGTGGATACCGATGACCATGCCTTCGTACACTGGATCGTTGTGCGACACAAACATGCGGCCGCGGTCTTGCAGTTTCCAGATAGCGTAGGCAACAGCGGCGCCGTCGTCTTGCGAGATCAGCACGCCGTTACGACGGCCGGCCATTTCGCCACGGGTGTTGTCGACAGGCGCGTATTCGTGGAATACGTGGCTCATCAGGCCGGTGCCGCGGGTCAGGGTCATGAATTCGCCCTGGAAGCCGATCAGGCCACGCGCCGGGATCAGGTACTCGAGACGTACGCGGCCCTTGCCATCCGATTCCATGTTTTGCAGGTCGCCGCGACGACGGCCCAGTTCTTCCATGACGCCGCCCTGGTTGGCTTCTTCAACGTCGACGGACAGGTTTTCAAACGGCTCGTGGCGCACGCCATCGACCATCTTGAACACCACGCGTGGACGCGATACGGCCAGCTCGAAGCCTTCGCGACGCATGTTTTCGATCAGAATCGTCAGGTGCAGCTCGCCGCGGCCCGATACTTCGAAGATCGTGTCGTCGTCGGTTGGCGCCACGCGCAGAGCAACGTTGGCTTTCAATTCTTTTTCCAGACGGTCACGCAGCTGACGCGAGGTCACGAACTTGCCTTCGCGGCCAGCCAGTGGCGAGTTGTTGACCATGAAGTTCATCGTCAGGGTTGGCTCGTCGACGGTCAGCATCGGCAGCGCTTCAGGCGTGTCCAGTGCGCACAGGGTCGAACCGATGCCGATTTCGTCGATACCGTTGATCAGGCAGATGTCGCCGGCGACGGCTTCGTCCACCAGCACGCGCTCCAGACCCTTGAAGTTCAGCACCTGGTTGATGCGGCCTTTGATTGGCGTAGCGCCTGGGCCATTGATGACCAGCACGTCCTGACCAACTTTGACGGTACCGCGGTTGACGCGGCCAATGCCGATCTTGCCGACGTACGACGAGTAGTCCAGCGAGGTGATCTGCATTTGCAGCGGGCCTTCCGGATTGTCGTCACGTACTGGAACGTGTTCCAGGATGGCGTCGAACATCGGCTTCATGTCGCCGCCGCGCACGTCTTCGGTCAGGCCGGCATAGCCGTTCAGGCCCGAAGCGTAAACGATAGGGAAGTCCAGTTGTTCGTCGGTAGCGCCCAGTTTGTCGAACAGTTCGAACGTCTGGTTGATGGCCCAGTCAGGACGTGCGCCTGGACGGTCGATCTTGTTGACGATAACGATAGGCTTCAGACCCAGTGCCAGCGCCTTGCGCGTGACGAAACGGGTTTGTGGCATCGGGCCTTCCTGCGCATCGATCAGCAGCAGAACCGAGTCCACCATCGACAGAACACGTTCCACTTCGCCGCCGAAGTCGGCGTGGCCTGGGGTGTCGACGATATTGATGTGGGTGCCTTCGTACTCAACGGCGCAGTTCTTCGACAGAATCGTAATGCCGCGCTCCTTTTCCAGGTCGTTCGAGTCCATGACTCGGGTGTCGACCGCTTGGTTTTCACGGAAGGTGCCGGACTGGCGCAGCAGCTGGTCCACCAGCGTGGTTTTGCCGTGGTCAACGTGGGCGATAATGGCGATATTACGAATTGCGCGTTTTGTATTTGACATGGTCGTAGTAGTTACTGAAAAACTGCGGAGTGCGTACAAGATGTACGAGATACCCGAATGCTAATCTATTTCCGGAACCGCGTAGTATAGCATGTTGCGTTGCAACGCTATCTAAAAATGCTGGCGGCTCTTGCAGTCGGGGACGATTTGTTAAAAAAAGCGACACTGGTTCAAGAGTGTCGCTGGGTAATGTGACGTTGCCGTGACTTATTGGTGGGCTGTCGCAATCAAGCGTTCCGGCGCCAGGATGCTGTATTCCTGCAACTGGCCCGTGCCCAGCAGTTTGCTGTCGTGATACACGCGCACACGGCCCGGCTCGCCTGGTACGGCGACGTCTTCCTTGCCCAGCGCGATGCGCTGGCCATGCAGGAAGCGCTTGGCCAATTCTTCCGTCAGCTGGACGGCCGGGAAACTCGACAGCAAGGCGTCGACGGGAGCCAGCAAGCTCAGCGGTTCGACGTGCGCCGTCAGCTCATCGAGCGTGACGACGCCGTCAAGCGTCAGGTTGCCTACCTGCGTGCGGCGCAAGGCGTTCAGATGCGCGCCACAGCCGAGGGCATGGCCGATGTCCTCGCCCAGCACGCGGATATACGTGCCCTTGCTGCACATCACGGACAATTTCAGGAACGGGGCTTCGTAGCCGAGGAACTCGAGCTTGTGGATGGTCACCGGGCGCGCTTCGCGCTCGAGGGTGATGCCTGCCCTTGCATACTCATATAAGGGCTTGCCGTCTCTTTTCAAGGCCGAGTACATGGGCGGCGTCTGCAGGATAGGCCCGCGGAACCGCGCCAGCACGGCGTCGATCTGCTCCTGCGTGACGTTGACGTCGCGCGTTTCCAGCACTTCGCCTTCCGTGTCGCCCGTATCCGTCGTCTGCCCCAGGTGCACCAGCGTTTCGTAGGTTTTATCGGCTTCCAGCAAGTCCTGCGAGAACTTGGTCGCTTCGCCAAAACACAGCGGCAGCAAGCCCGTGGCGAATGGATCCAGGGTGCCCGTATGGCCCGCCTTTTTCGCGTTCAGCACGCGCTTGGCCTTGATCAGGGCATCGTTGCTGGACCAGCCCACGGGCTTATCGAGCAGCAAGACGCCATCGACCA
This sequence comes from Janthinobacterium sp. OK676, assembly GCF_900103595.1. NCBI lineage: Bacteria > Pseudomonadati > Pseudomonadota > Betaproteobacteria > Burkholderiales > Oxalobacteraceae > Janthinobacterium > Janthinobacterium sp. OK676. Next base: position 181,263 of record NZ_FNHA01000010.1, on the reverse strand, counting down.
GGTCGCGCACCCGCTTGATGCCGGGCGGTTTCTTCGGACCCGCCACTGTTATTGCTCGTCCGCTTCTGGTTTGACATCCGGCTCGGCATCGGCCGCGCGCGTGGCGTTGGCCTTGTCGATCAGCAGCGACATTTCCATGCCGCGCGAGGTCGAGCTGTCGTGCACGAAATGCAGCATCGGCAGGGTGTGGATGTGCAGGCGCTTGCCCAGCAAGCCACGGATGAAGCCGGACGCGGCCATCAGGCCTTCGGTGGTGTTCTTGATGGCTTCCTTGCTGTCTTTCAACATCGTGAAAAACACCTTGGCGTGCGCGTAGTCGGGCGTGATCTGTACTTCGGTCACGGTGATCATCGTGCCCACGCGCGGGTCTTTCAATTCGTAGGCGATGATTTCGGCCAGATCGCGCTGGATCTGGTCTGCCACGCGCAAGCCGCGCGCCGGCATGGTTTTGCTATGTTTAGCCATGATTATGCTGTCCTAAGTGCCGCAGGGCGCATGGGTCAAACGGTTGCCCGTTGACCAATGCGCCCCACGTGTTTGCGCGGACATCACTATGTCCGCGCCATTACTGCTGTGATTACAGGGTACGAGCGATTTCCTGGACTTCGAATACTTCCAGTGTGTCGCCAACCTGAATGTCGTTGTAGTTCTTCAGCGACAGGCCGCACTCCAGACCGGCGCGAACTTCTTTCGCATCGTCCTTGAAGCGTTTCAGGGAGTCGATCTCGCCGCTCCATACCACGATGTTGTTGCGCAACAGGCGGACGGAAGAAGCACGCTTGACCACGCCATCGGTGACCAGGCAACCGGCAATCGCGCCCACTTTCGAGACCAGGATAACCTGGCGGATCTCGACCTGGCCGATGACGGTTTCGCGTTTCTCTGGTGCCAACATGCCCGACAACGCCGATTTGATCTCGTCGATCGCATCGTAAATGATGTTGTAGTAGCGAATGTCCACGCCATTCGACTCGGCCAGCTTGCGTGCCTGGGCATCAGCACGGGCGTTAAAGCCGATGATGACCGCTTTCGAGGCGACCGCCAGGTTGACGTCCGATTCCGTGATGCCGCCGACAGCTGCGTGGACAACTTGCACGCGCACTTCGGAGGTCGACAGTTTCTGCAGCGAACCGACCAGCGCTTCTTGCGAACCTTGCACGTCGGTTTTGATGATCAATGGCAAGTTTTTCACTTCGCCTTCGGCCATCTGGTCGAACATGTTTTCCAGTTTCGCAGCTTGCTGCTTCGCCAGTTTCACGTCGCGGAACTTACCTTGACGGAACAGACCGATTTCACGCGCCTTGCGCTCGTCAGCCATGACGACGACTTCTTCACCGGCAACCGGCACTTCCGTCAAGCCCTGGATTTCGACCGGGATCGAAGGACCTGCTTCGGCGATCGGCTTGCCGTTCTCGTCCAGCATGGCGCGAACACGGCCATACGACGAGCCAGCCAGAATCACGTCGCCGCGACGCAAGGTACCGGACTGCACGAGGATCGTCGCGACAGGACCGCGGCCCTTGTCCAGACGCGCCTCGACCACCAGACCGCGCGCAGGTGCTTCCACCGGCGCCGTCAGTTCCAGCACTTCGGCTTGCAGCAGCACTTGCTCCAGCAGGTCGTCGATGCCCTGACCCGTTTTGGCCGACACCGGCACGAATGGCGATTCGCCACCGTATTCTTCCGGCACGACTTGCTCGGCGACCAGTTCTTGCGTCACGCGGTCGACGTTGCCACCTGGTTTGTCGACCTTGTTGATCGCCACCACCAGCGGTACGCCAGCTGCTTTCGCATGGGCAATCGCTTCTTTCGTTTGCGGCATCACGCCATCGTCGGCGGCAACCACCAGAATGACGATGTCGGTTGCCTTGGCGCCACGGGCACGCATCGCGGTAAACGCTTCGTGGCCCGGGGTGTCGAGGAAGGTGATCATGCCGCGTGGCGTATCGACGTGGTAAGCGCCGATATGCTGCGTAATGCCACCGGCTTCGCCGGATGCAACCTTGGCGCGACGGATGTAATCGAGCAACGAGGTTTTACCATGGTCGACGTGACCCATGACGGTGACCACCGGTGCGCGTGGCTTGGTTTCGAAGTGCGCGTGTTCGCCCACATCGGCCAGCAGCGCTTCCGGATCGTCCAGTTCGGCGGCGAACGCCTTGTGGCCCATTTCTTCCACCAGAATCATGGCGGTTTCCTGGTCCAGCACCTGGTTGATCGTGCACATCTGGCCCAATTTCATCAAATGCTTGATGACTTCGGATGCCTTGACGGACATTTTGTGCGCCAGTTCGGCCACGGTGATCGTTTCCGGTACGTGCACGTCCTTGACGACGGCTTCCGTAGGAGCCTGGAAGTTCGATTCACGGTCGTCATGGTGCGTCGGGCGACGGCCCTTCGCGCCACCGCGCCAGCTGTCACGGCCGCCTGGGCCGCTATTGCCGCGTGGTTTCGGACCACCGGTGGTGCCGCGTTTTTTCGCGTCATCGGACCAGGTGGACGACACATTGGCCGACTTGATCGATTTCTTGTCTGCAACAGCAGGCTTCTTGTCGCCCGGCTTGTCGCCAGGTTTCTTGTCAGCAGGCTTGTGCAAGGTGCCTTCCGGCGCCTTCGGCTTGACGGGAACCGGTACGGGTTCCGGTGCCTTGATGGCGCGGCGTGGCGCGTTCATCATGGCCTTGATCTGGGCAACTTCGTCGGCAACGGCCTTGCGTGCGCGCTCGGTGGCTTCCGCTTTGTCAGCGGCCTCCTTGGCGGCAACAGCAGCGGCAGCGGCTTTCTTCTTCGCTTCTTCAGCGGCAGCAGCTTTTTTCGCTTCGGCGGCGGCGTCGTCAACGACAGGCGCAGCGGCGCTGGCGGCAGGCGCGGCGGCAGCCTTGGCGGCCGCTTTCTTCGCTTCCGCTTCCGCTTCTTTCTTCGCAGCCAGTTCAGCCTGTTGCGTGGCTTTCGCCTGGGCTTCTTTTTCCGCGTCGAGCTTGGCCAGACGTTCTTGCTTTTCGCGCAGATCGGCTTCCTGGCGGGCGATCAGTTCAGCCTGTTTACGGGCTTCTTCTTCACGGCGCGCCACGTCGGCGGGATCGATCACCGGTGCGGCAGGCGCAGCCGGTTCAGCCGCGACCGGCGCAGCTTCGTCACGCTGGACGAAAGTACGTTTCTTGCGCACTTCCACCTGGATGGTGCGCGACTTGCCGGTGGCGTCAGCTTGCTTGATCTCAGTCGTTTCCTTGCGGGTCACGGTGATTTTTTTCTTTTCTGTGTCAGCCGCTGCGCCGTGTGTGCGGCGCAGATGATCCAAAAGCTTGTCCTTATCATCTTTCGACAATGGATCTGACGTCGAACTTTTCTCGACGCCGGCAGAACGCAGCTGCGTCAGCAGCAAATCTGCAGGCATCTTCAGTTCGGTGGCAAATTGGGCTACGTTGTTACTCGCCATTCAGTCCTCTTTTCTATGTGTCGCGGAGATGATAAAGATACTCAAATTAAGCCTTTGCGGATTCGGCCAGACTCCATGCCTTGGCTTGCAGCGCCTTGGCACGATCGTCGTATTTCGAGTCAACCAACTTCATCTCATCGTCGGTCACATCTTTAAATTCACTTGTAATCAGTTCACGCGCACGGTCCGCAGACAAGGCCAGGATTGCGCCAAATTCGTCGTATGCCAGTGCTGCAAATGCTTCAACGGTCTTGATACCAGCCAGACCCAGCTTGCCGGCGGTAATGCGGTCCATGCCGTCCAGACCCACCAACGCCTCGTCCATGCCTTCCAGACCCTCTTCCGAAGCAATCGCTTCGGTAACCAGCGCATCACGCGCACGGGTACGGAGTTCATTGACGGTATCTTCGTCAAACGATTCGATTTCCAGCATTTCGGAAATTGGCACGTAAGCGATTTCTTCCAGACTGGCGAAACCTTCTTCCACCAGAATATCGGCCACTTCCTGGTCGACATCGAGCTTTTCCATGAACAGGATGCGCACGGCAGCCGTTTCCTGGGCAGCTTTGTCAGCCGATTCTTCGGCCGTCATGATGTTGATCTTCCAGCCGGTCAGGTCCGAGGCCAGGCGCACGTTCTGGCCGGAACGGCCGATCGCGATTGCCAGGTTTTCTTCGTCCACGACGACATCCATCGCGTGTTTTTCTTCGTCGACCATGATCGACGACACGTTCGCCGGCGCCAGGGCGCCGATGACGAACTGCGCCGGATCTTCCGACCACAGCACGATGTCGACACGTTCGCCGCCGAGTTCACCGGTGACGGCCTGCACGCGCGAACCGCGCATGCCGACGCAAGTACCGATCGGGTCGATGCGCTTGTCGGCCGTGTAGACGGCGATCTTGGCGCGCACGCCGGCATCGCGGGCTGCGGATTTAATTTCCAGCATGCCTTGTTCGATTTCCGGCACTTCCAGTTCGAACAGCTTCATGATGAATTCCGGCGCGGTGCGCGACAGAATCACTTGCGGGCCGCGCATGTTGCGGTCGATGCGCAAGATGAAAGCACGCACACGGTCGCCGATACGCAGATTCTCTTTCGGGATCATCTGGTCGCGTGGCAGACGCGCTTCGATCTTGCCCGATTCGACGATGGCGTCGCCGCGCTCCATGCGCTTGATGGTGCCGGTGACGAGCGAATCGCCGCGTTCCAGGAAGTCGACCAGGATCTGTTCGCGCTCGGCGTCACGCACGCGCTGCAGGACGACCTGTTTGGTATCCTGGGCGAAACGGCGGCCGAATTCGACGGACTCGATCGGTTCTTCGATGTGGTCATCGACTTCGATATCGGGAATCTGTTCTTTTGCCTCGAAATGCAGGATCTCCTGATCCGGCAATTGCAGGCCCGCTTCATCGGGCACCACGTGCCAGCGGCGGAACGATTCGAATTCGCCCGTTTCGCGGTCGATAGAAACGCGGATGTCTACCTCACCCTCATACCGTTTCTTCGTGGCTTGCGCCAACGCGAATTCGAGGGCGCCGAAGACGACATCTTTATCGACGTTTTTTTCGCGCGCCAGCGCGTCAACCAATAATAAAACTTCGCGGCTCATGCTTTGCGTCCCTTAAAAACCACCTGCGGCACCAAGCGTGCCTTATCCACATCGGCGAGCGTAAACTCCAACATCGCCGGACCATCCTTACCTTCAAATTCCAACGACAATTTATCGCCCACGGGTTCTTGCAGAATCCCCTGGAACGATTTCCGGTTGTTCGTACCCGGCATCGCCACCATCAGCTTGACGATGATTTCCTGACCTGCGAAACGGACAAAGTCTTCCAGCTTGCGCACCGGACGATCGAGACCCGGGGATGAAATCTCGAGACGCTCGTAAGGAACGTTCTCGACCGTCAACACATGCGATAACTGGTGACTGACCGTGGCACAGTCTTCGACCGTGATCGGACCTTTTTCAGCGGCATCGGCGGCGCTGAAATCAATAAAGACGCGCAGCAGTCCGCGCTCGGCACGTTCGACATCAACGAGCTCATAGCCCAGACCTGTAACCGTCTTTTCAATTAATCCCAACTGCTGCAAGAAATTCTCCAGAAAAAGGCCTGCTTTTCCGCATCGCGGCACGAAAAACAGCGCCGGCGGCATGCAAAAGAACACGCACAAGTCATATATGGGCCCTTGTTGGCGCCATTACAAACGGTTCAACAAAAAAAAAATGGGCATCTGCCCATCTTCTTGTATTTCCCCAACCAGATGAAAGCACTCCCCACCAAACAACCCTGCGGAGAACTTTTATTAGGCTGCAGATTATAACCTCTTATTAACTTCGCCGCAATGCCGCACACGAGGAGCGGCCCGGCTTACAACAGTTACAAGAGCGCGCACCCGCAGCAGATCGGCGGGCGCGCAAGAAGAAACTCTTCCCGATTAACCTTTGCTGCGGCGGCGCGGCATGCCATCCATGCCGCCACGGTCCATGCCGCCACGCGGCTGGCCGCCGGAACGCGCCTGGCCACCGGCACCACCACCGGCATTGCGGCGCGGACCCGTGTTGGCGAAGCCGAATGCCGTTTGCAGTGGATCGGGCTGGCGCGGACCGCGCTGCGGCGCGCGGCCTTCGCCACCTGGACGACCCTGGCCCTGGCCTGCGGCGCGTGGCGAGCGGCCTTGCGGCGCACCTTCGAACGATGCCGACGAACGGGGTTGACCACCCTGAAATGGACCTTGCGGCTGACCACGGCCCGGACCACGCGCTTCGCCTGGACGGCCGGCGCCGCCTGGGCGGCCCTGGCCTTGCGGACGGGCGAACTGGCCTTGCGGCTGGCCACGGCGCGGCGCGACCGGGAACGGGTCGGCGTTGCGGTTGCTCACATCGATGCGGTTGCCATTCGGCTCGTCATCGCGGCTCGCCTTGCGCGCTTCGCGGCCCTTGGCGGCGCCAGCGGCGCGCGGATCGCCCGAAGGCGGCATTTTCTTTTCGATGCCGTAGGCGGCCAGCAGGTCGCGCACGGTGTTTTCATCCATCTCTTCCCAGCGGCCGCGTTTCAGGCCGCTTGGCAGGGTCATGGCGCCGTAGCGGGTACGGATCAGGCGCGACACGGTCAGGCCGATCGCTTCGAACATGCGGCGCACTTCGCGGTTACGGCCTTCGCCGATCACCACGCGGTACCATTTGTTGATGCCCTCACCGCCGCCATCGGCGATCTTCGAGAACTGCGCCAGGCCGTCTTCCAGCTCGACGCCGGCCAGCAGTTTCTGGCGCATGCCCTCTTCCAGTTCACCCAGGGTACGCACCGCGTACTCGCGGTCGATGCCGTAGCGTGGGTGCATCAGGCGGTTGGCCAGGTCACCGGAGGTGGTAAACAGCAGCAAGCCTTCCGTGTTGAAGTCGAGGCGGCCAACGGCCAGCCATTTGCCCGCCTTCATGGTCGGCAGGCGGTCGAACACGGATGGACGGCCGTCCGGGTCGTTGTGGCTGACGATTTCGCCGGCCGGCTTGTGGTACACCAGAACGCGCGGCGGCTTCTTGCTGACGCGGCGCTGGATCAATTTGCCGTTGATGCGCACGTGGTCGCTCGGCAGGATGCGCTGGCCGATGTGGGCCGGCTCGCCGTTGACGGACACACGGCCCGAAATGATCAGGTCTTCCATGTCGCGGCGCGAACCGAGACCGGCTTCGGCCAGCACCTTGTGCAGCTTCGGCGCATCGTCGTCGGACGTCAGGTCGCGGCGCACGGCCACTTTCTGCGCGCGGCCCGTGCCGCCGTCTTCGCTGTCGAAAGCGTCGGAGGTAACGAACGAGAAGACAGCATCTGCATCGCTGACCTTGCCCGGCGCAGCCTGGCGGCCCTTGCCTTTTTTACGGCTCTTGCCGGCATTCTTGCCGGCGCCCGGCACGTCGTTGCGCGGACCGCGCGGCAGGCGCGGGCCGGAAACGAGGTTGCCTTCGGCATCGAACACGTCGGCGACAGGCGCGGCGGCTTGCTCGGCGACAGGCGCAGCTTCGGCTGCCTGCGACGCTTCGGCACGCGGCGGCTGGCGCAGTGCGCGCTCGGCCTGCACGCCGCGCATCTGGCGCGGACCGCGGGTCGGGCGTGCTTCGGCCGGCTTGTCAGCGACGGCTTCCGGCGCCGTTTCAGCGACGGCGGCGGCAGCCTTGGCGGCGGCGCGGGCGCGCGGCGGACGCGGCGCAGGGGCGGCAACGGCTTCGGCAGCCGCTTCGGCGGCGTCGGCCACGACCTTCAGGGCCGGCTTGGCGCGGGTTTTCTTGACGGCTGGCGCGGCGCCTGCTTCAACAGCGGCGACGGAGGATTCAGCAACTGAGTCGGTAGCCACGTCGGCTTTGGTGCGGCGCTTCGGCTTGGCGGCGACAGCGTCGCCTGCAACGGCAGCGGCAGCCGCATCAGCTTCGATCTGGGCCTTGGTGCGGCGCTTGGGCTTGGCAACGATGGCTTCGTCGCTGGCGGTTACTGTCTCGGGTGTGTTCGGATTATTCATTCTTCGTTTCTTGGCTGTGCTGACCTGGCGCAGCGTCAACCGTTAGTTCTGGCGCAGGGTCGTGAGTGTAGGCTTCGTCCGTGGGCGAAGCATCGGGGCCGGCATCAAGGCTTGCTGTCACATCTACATCTGTCACAGCCGTATTGCTACCTGCACCAAGCTGGGGGACAAGCTCATTGCTTGCCTTGTCAAAATTTTCCTGCAGGGCCGCTTCCAGGGCTTCGAGCCCATTGCCCTGCATCTCGCTGATTTGCTGCAAAGGCGGCAGCTGGGACAGCGATTGCAAACCCAGGTCATCCAAAAACTGCTTGGTGGTAGCCAGCAAAGCCGGCCGTCCCACCACGTCGCGGTAGCCGATGGCATCGACCCAGCCACGGTCTTCCAGCATCTTGATCGTCTGCGAATTGACGGCAACGCCACGGATTTCCTCGATATCGCCGCGCGTCACCGGCTGGCGGTAGGCGATGATGGCCAAGGTTTCCAGGGTCGCCCGCGAATACTTGGGCGGCCGCTCGGGCGTCAAACGATCGAGATACATCTTCATTTCAGGGCGGCTTTGAAAGCGCCAGCCCGAGGCAAGGCTGACGATCTCGATGCCGCGCCCCTGCCACTCATCGCGCAACTCTTCGAGCAATTGCTTGATCGTGTCGGCGCCAACGCCGACACCGCGCACGCGACCGTTCTCGTCCGCATCGACGAACAGCTTCTTCAAGCTGTGGATCGTCAGCGATTCACGAGCGCACAGCAACGCGGTTTCGAGGACTTTTTTAGCCTCAATTGTATTCATAGCAATTCTGTGCGGATGTGTGTTGCAATTCGTATGCAGAGAAAGAAATCAAAAACGTTCATTTCAACGTAACAGATGGCAGACATCGATGATGACGCCGTGCTGGGTTACTAGTTGAGGCTGTTTTTCCGACGCCTTGGCCGATGCGCGCAAAGCGGGACTAAAGCGGATGCAGTGAAAGTCCTGCCATCCATGGTGCTGGCCTTAAATAACCAGCAATGAAACGAACTCCGGAGCAGCTGCTTTTCCCGTGGCGGCGAACCAGCCAGACGGGAGAGCGACAGTCGTCGTTTCATCCAACGATGCCAATTGTACCTGATAAAAAGCGGAAAAGCGCAAAACCGGGCAAAACACGCGTTTTACCCGGCCCTGGCGCGACATATCGCCCGCTTGCCCGCGTCACAGGGAGGCGAGTTTCTCCGAGAGAATGGCCGATGCGCCCAGGAAAGCTGGGTACTGGGCCGTGATGACGAAGGTCGGCACTTGCGAGACGTAGTTGGCGAAGCGGCCCTTGCGCTCGAAGCGGGCGCGGAAGCCCGAGCGGTCGAAGCGCGCGCCCAGGCGCGGCACGATGCCGCCGCCGATATAGATGCCGCCCAGCGCGCCCAGGGTGACGGCGACGTTGCCGGCCACGGTGCCCAGCATGCAGCAGAACGCTTCGATGACGTCGTCGCACAGCTGCGATTCACCGGCCAGCGCGCGGCGCGTGATTTCCGCCGCCGTCAAGTCTTCGGCCGGCACGCCGGCGCGGTCGGCCAGGGCGCGGTAGATCAGTTCCAGGCCATCGCCGGAAATCAGGCGTTCGGCCGAGACGTGCTCGTATTCGCGCCAGGCGAATTGCAGGATGCTCACTTCCGTTTCATTGAACGGCGCAAAGCTGACGTGGCCGCCTTCGCTTTGCAGGGCGATCCAGCCGCCGTGCGACGGAATCAGGCCCGACACACCCAGGCCCGTGCCGGCGCCGATCAGGCCGATGGCCGTGTTCGGACGGGCCGTGCCCGCGCCCACCTGGTGCTTTTGCTCGTTCGACAGCAGCGGCAAGGCGCGCGCCAGGGCCGTGAAATCGTTGACCACGTCCAGGGTCGTGAAACCGCACTCGTCGCGCATGGCGCGGATCGAGAACGACCAGTGGTGGTTCGTCATGCTGAGGAAATCGCCGTCGACCGGGTTGGCGATGGCGATCACGGCATGGCGCACGGCTTGCCCGCCGGCGGCGGCGATGTGCGGCAGGGCCAGGTAGGCTTGCAGGGCGGCGGACAGGCTCGGGTAATCGGCACAGGGCAGCACTTCCACCAGGGTGATGTGGCCAGCGGCCACTTCCAGGGCGAAACGGGCATTGGTGCCGCCCACGTCGGCCAGCAGGCGCGGTCCATCGGCGAAGGCGGAAGTCGGCAGTACGGGTGAAGACGAAGCGCTCATGATTTTAAATGATGAAGTGGGACGCATGGGACGCCAAGCTTAAAGGATGAATGCGCCCGGAGGCAAGCAAAGTTTGTAGTTTAAGTACATCAAAACAAGCCTTTATTGGTAGTTCCACTCCAAATGCAACAGGCAGCGCCAAAATTGCTTAGAAACAATAATTTATAGTAAGTACTCGCACTCGGGAAACGCACGAAAAGCATGCTGCACAGCAGCAGGAACGGCCATGAAAACACAGTATGCCGCAGTTTGCGCAAAGCCGCTTTGTACGCGGCGGCGCGGGCGCGGCACTGCCGTCCGGGCGGCACCGCACAGCGGTTTTCGTATTATTACTACCGGTTTTAGGTCCTGCCTGCCATGCGGCAGGCAGCGCGGATCAGGAAGGCAAACCTTCACCCAGCAGGCTGGCGGGCGCCGGCTGGTCGGAACGGTAGGCGGCATTCCACGCGTCCAGGCCGCCATGCAGGGGTTTGGCCCGGTGAAAGCCGTGCTGGTGCAGCAGCTTGGCCACTTGCGCGGCCGTCACGTCGTTGGGACAGCTGCAATACACGATGATGTGGCGGTCCTTGTCCATGGCGATCAGGGCGGGCACCGGTTCCTTGCCATTGAAGAACAAGGCGCCCGGCACGGCCGGCTCCAGCGCCTGCGCCGTGGCGCTGCGCGCGTCGACCATCAGCGGCTCTTCGCCCTGCTCTATCAGTTCGAGCAATTCATCGATGCCGATGCGCTCGATCTGCAAGGCCTGGCGGAAACGCCGGCGTTCGAGAAATTTGTACAGCAGGAACAGTCCCAGCAAGGCGGCCAGCATCAGCAAGGCCGTGCTGCCCATGGTGCTGAGCAAGTCGAGCACCTGCTGCACGCTGGAATGGAAGATCACGCCGACGGCGATGCCCGTGCCGCTCCACAGCAAGCCGCCCAGGCCCGCGTACAGGAAAAACAGGCGAGGCGGCGTGCCCAGCGCGCCCGACATGGGCGCGGCCACGGTATTGAAACCCGGCACGAACTTGGAGACGACGAGGGCTTTCGGCCCCCAGCGCTTGAATTTGTCTTCCGTCTGGCTGACGCAGTAATCGGGCGACAGCGAGATGCGGCACAGCAGCCGCAGGATGCGCTTGCCAAAATGGCGGCCCGCGCGGAACCACGTGAAGTCGCTGATCAGGCAGGCGCCCAGCGCGGCGGCCAGCACCAGCGCTCCATTCATGTCGCCATCGACGGCCAGCGCCCCCGCCACCACGAGGATGGGAAAGGCGGGAATCGGCAGGCCGAGCTGCTCCACCAGCACGATGCCAAAGACGATCAGGACACCGTAATGTTCGAGCAGATAAATGAGGTTGGGCATGGCCGCTATCTTACCGTAAAAAGTGCCTTACAACTGCACGCCCTTCGGTATGGCGCTGAGCAAGGTGCGCGTGTACGGGTGCACGGGATTGCGGTACAGCTCATCCGAATCGGCCAGCTCCACCACTTGCCCCTTGTGCATCACCATCACCTGGTCGGCGATGTATTTCACCACCGATAAATCGTGCGAAATGAAGATGTAGGACAGGCCGAATTCATCCTGCAAGTCCTGCAACAGATTGAGCACCTGCGCCTGCACGGACACGTCCAGCGCCGAGACGGATTCGTCGCAGACGAGGATTTCCGGCTGCATGGTCAGGCAGCGGGCAATGGCGATGCGCTGGCGCTGGCCGCCCGAAAACTCGTGCGGATAGCGGTGGAAAGCCTGTTCCGGCAAGCCGACCTTGTCGAGCAGCCAATAGGCCTTGGCGATGCGTTCCTTGTCGTCGGCGCCGATGTTGTGGATGCGCATCGGCTCGAGCAAGATCTGCCCCACCGTAAAGCGGGGATTCAGCGACGCATACGGATTCTGGAAGATGATCTGGATACGGCGTTTATACGGCAGGTATTCCCTGTTCGGCATGGCAATCAAATCCTTGCCGTGGAACATGGCCGTGCCGCCCGTTGCCTGGTGCAGGCGCAGCAGGGTCAAGCCCACCGTCGTCTTGCCGGAACCGGATTCGCCCACCACGCCCAAGGTCTTGCCACGCGGCAAAGTGAACGACACATCCTTGACGGCCTGGAATTCGCGCTTGCCGAACAGGCCTTCGCGCGTATAAAAACTTTTGCTCAAGTTATTCACCACCAGCACGGGCTCGTCGCCCGGCGTGTAGCCGCGCGTGCGTTGTTTGACTTCCACGCCGGGGCCCGCCTTGCCTTCCATATAGTCGGCAATGACGGGCAGGCGCCATGGGCGCTCGTCGAGCGAGGGCCGGCAATGCAGCAGGGCTTTCGTATAACTGTCTTGCGGCGCTTCGAAGACCTGGCGCACCTCGCCCGTCTCGCGTACTTCGCCGTGGCGCATGACGATCACCTGGTCGGCGATCTCTCCCACCAGGCCCAGGTCGTGGGTAATGAAGAGCACGGACATCTGGTGTTTCTTTTGCAGCGCCGCGATGAGGTCCATGATCTGCTTCTGGATCGTCACGTCCAGCGCCGTCGTCGGTTCGTCCGCGATCAGCAGTTTCGGTTCGCAGGCGATCGCCATGGCGATCATCACGCGCTGCTGCTGGCCGCCCGACATCTGGCTCGGGTAGGCGTCGATCTTGGTGGCCGGATCGGGAATGCCCACTTCCTCGAGCAGCGCCAGGGTGCGCGCCCGCGCCTGCTTGCGGTTCATGCCCATGTGCTGGCGCAACACTTCCGCGATCTGGAAACCGACCGTAAACACGGGGTTCAGCGACGACATCGGCTCCTGGAAGATCATCGAAATATCCTTGCCGCACATGGTGCGCCGCTCGGCAATCGACAGGTCCAGCAGATTGCGCCCGCCAAAATGGATGCTGGAGGCGGGGGCTATGATGGTGTTATCCGGCGGCAGCAAGCCCATCACGGCCAGGGAGCTGACGGACTTGCCGCTGCCCGATTCGCCCACGAGGGCCACGGTGCTGTTGCGCGGCACGTTGAACGAGATACCCTTGACGGCTTCGAACGTGGTCTTCTTGTCCAGGCGGAAGGTGACGCGCAGGTCGCGCACTTCCAACAGGTTATTCTGGTCCATGAGCAACTCCTATTTCACTTTGGGGTCGAGCGCATCGCGCAAGGCATCGGTAAACAGCGAGAACGCCGTCACCAGCACGGCCATCGCCGTGGCGGCGGCTGTCAGCTGCCACCATTTGCCCAGGATCAGTTCATTTTGTGCCTCGTTGAGCATGCTGCCCCACGAGACGGTGCCCACCGGCACGCCAAAGCCGAGGAAACTCAGGATCACTTCCGCCTTGATGAAGCCCACCACGAGGATCGACATCTGCACCAGCGCCACGTGGCTGACGTTGGGGAAAATGTGCGAAAACATCTTGCGCCAGTGCGAAGCGCCAATCGCGTCAGCCGCCATCACATATTCGCGCGCCTTGTGCTTGATGTATTCGGCGCGTATCAAACGGTACGGCCCCGTCCAGCCCGTCAAGCCCAGGATCAGCACGATGGTCAGCACGCCCTTCTGCTGCAGCACGGCCGCGACCGTCAAAATCATCAGGATGGACGGAATCGACGTGAAGATGCTGTAGAACCAGTTGAAGAAGTCATCGACCATGCCGCCGAAGTAGCCGGACACGGCGCCAAAGAGCGTACCCAGCACGACGGCCAGCAAGGCGGCCACCAGGCCGACGACGATCGACGTTTCGCCGCCCTTGATGGTTTTCTGGATGATGTCGTGACCCCACTTGTCGGCGCCGAACGGCAGTGTCGCCGCCTTGTGCGTGACGAGCTTTTTCGTCTTGCCCACGCCGGCGCGCAAGGCCGTCAAATCGTCGGCCAGCGGGTCGGTGACGCCGTACATATCGACGCCGGCCGATGGATTGCTACCCATCTGGGCGCGCAGTTCCGCGATGTCGTCGGCCAGCGGATCGAGCACGTTGACGGGCGTCGGTGCGCTGCGCTCATCGGCCAGGGGAATGGCGCCGTCGGCGGCCACGTCCTTGTCGGCACCCACAAACGTGGGTGGCGCGTAGCTGACGGCCACTTCATCTTCCCAGTTCGAAGCGACCAGGCCGCTGGCGGACGCCAGCACCAGCAGGAAAAAGGCGCCGACCACGGCCAGCGATACCATTGCAATCTTGTCGCCGCGCAAACGGCGCCACGCCAGGGCCCACAGGCCGGGCGATGTATGAGGTTTCGACATCGTCTCTTTCTACTTCAGTTGTACGCGAGGATCGACCGCTTGGTACAGCAGGTCGGTGAGCAGGTTGAAGAGCATGGTGGCGGCGGCAACATACACGGTAATCGCCTTGATCACCGGAAAGTCGCTGCGCTCGACGGCCAGGATCACTTCACGCCCGATGCCGGGGATGCCGAAGAAGCGCTCGAGCAGGAAAGCGCCGATCAGCAGGGCCGGCAAGTTCGACATCACATAGGTAATGATGGGAATGCCGGCGTTGCGCAGCACGTGGACCCACATGATGCGGCCTTCCTTGAGGCCCTTGGCGCGCGCCGTGCGCACGTAATCCTGGTTCGCCTCGTCCAGCACGAAGGTGCGGAACAGGCGCAGGGTCGGCGCGATGGACACGGCCAGGCCGATCAGGATCGGCAGGGTCGAATAGCGCAGCAGGTTTTCCCAGAAGCTATCGCCCCAGCCCTGCACGGGGAACAGGCCCAGCTTGTAGGCGAAGCCGTACTGGAAGACGATGATGTAGACGAGGATGGAAATCGACATGCCCACCGTGCAGGCGATCATCACCATGCGGTCCGTCAGCGAACCGCGCACGAAGGCGATGGCCAGCGCCAGCGCCACGCCAAAGAACGTTTCCAGCACGGTCAGCGGGATCAAGACCATCATCGACGGGCCCAGGCGCGAGGTGATGATGTGCGACACGGACTCGCCGGTCGCCCAGCTCTGGCCGAAGTCAAACGTGACGATCTGCTTGATGAAGATCCACAGCTGCACATAATACGGCTGGTCGACGCCGAGCTGGCGGCGGATGTTGGCGATGCTTTCCGCACTGGACATCTTGCCGGCCAGGATGTAGGCGGGGTCGCCGCCCACCCAGTTAAATAAAATGAAGACCAACAGGACCACGCCCAGCATGGTCGGCAGCATCTGCCACAGGCGGCGCAGGATATAAGCGAACATAATGATTCCTTGTCTTTATAAGCCGCGCTTATTTATTGGCCGGGGCCGCAGGGGCAGGCGCCACTGGCGCACCCGTGCTGTCGATATCCATGTACGCCCATTCCTGGAACAGGATAGGGTGCTTCTTGTAGCCGAGCACCGACTTTTGCGCCAGCATGTTGCGGTAGCGCGCATAGCCGATCAGGGCGCCCGCGTTCACTTCCAGGCGGCGCGCCATCTGGTGGTACAGCGCATCGCGCTCGGGGCTGGCCGGCATGGACTGGCTGGCCGCGTACCATTTGTCATATTCAGGGTCCTGGTAGCAGCCATTGTTGTTCTGGTGCGTGTTCGGGCCGTAGAACAGCTGCATGAAGTTGTCGCCGTCCGGATAGTCGGCCAGCCATTGCGCCGTGCGCGACTGCATCTTGCACTGCTTTTCCGTCTTTAAAATGTCGGAAAAGATCATGCGGTCGTTTTCCATGCGGATGCCCAGCGAGTTGTAGGTCTTGCGCCACATTTCCGCCTGCAGCACACCATTGGCTTCGTTGCGCGAAGCGTAGCGGATCAAGAGCGGCTTGCCGTCCGGCAAAGTACGCCAGCCGTCGGCGCCCTTCTTGTAGCCGAATTTATCCAGCAATTTATTCGCCAGCACGGGATCGTATTGCAGCAGGGATTTGTAGTGCGGATCGTAGCCCACCACGCCCGGAGGGATCGGATAGTCGAGGCGCTTGGCCTGGCCATTCCAGATGATGCGGATTTCTTCATCGATATTGTGCGCCATTGCAATGGCACGGCGCAGCGCGATCTTTTCCTTGCTGAAACCGCCCAGGGTCGGGTCTTCCATATTCCAGTAGTAATAGCTGATTTCCGGGTCCAGCAGGCGCGACAGTTGCACGCCCTTCTCCGCCAGTTCGGGACGCAGCTTGCCGTTGAGCATCGCTTTCGGCGCCAGCGGGCCATCGAGCCAGAATACGTCCGTGCCGCCGCTCTGGAACGACAGCCAGCGCGACTGGTCTTCGATCATCACGGAAATTTCGATGCGGTCGATGGCGGGAATGCGCTTGCCCTGCATCTGGCGCACGATGCGCTGGTCGTCCGGGTCGTCGCCGGCCAGGAAATTCCACGTTTCCGGCAAGTGCTGCGGGTTGCGGTTCAGGACGATGCGGTTGCCGCGCGTCCATTCCCCGAGCGTGTAGTAGCCGGTGCCGACGGGATTCGAACCCACTTCCCCCTTCACGTCGCCATACTTTTCCACCACTTCGCGCGCCAGCGCCGCCGTCGGCACGTAGGCGAGGATCATGGGGAAGTTGAAATCGGTCTTGGTCAGCGTGATACGCAAGGTGTACGGGTCGAGGATTTCCAGGCCGGCCACCTTCTTGCTGTAGTCAAACTTGTTCGCCTTGGCCGCGTCCTTGGCCAGGTCGTCCAGCCCCACCACCTTGCCTTCGAGCAGCCAGGTGTGCGGCGAGGCCAGGCGAGGGTCGAACAGGCGCTTCCATGAATACACGTAATCGGCCATCGTCAGTTCGCGGCGCTTGCCGCCAAACGCCGGGTCCGGCGTGTAATAAATACCTTTTTTCAGGCGGATGGTGTAGGTCTTGCCGTCGGCCGATACTTCCGGCATGGCGGCGGCAGCGCCGGGCACCACCTTGACGGGGCGCGCCAGGTAGTCATAGGTGTACAGGGTGTCGAAGACGGCCTGCGTGATGTGGTTCGAATACAGGTCGCGCGCGGTGGCCGGATCGAAGCCCGTCTCGGCGGCCGGCAGGATATAGCGCAAGGTTTTGACCGGCGCAGCCGCGGGCGCGGCATCTGCGGCAATGGCCGCCAGCGGCAGGGTGGCCAGGCAGGCGAGCAGCGCCATGCGCCGCATCCATGGTGACTTCATGTAATACCCTTCATCTCGATTATCTGTCGCACCGTATTGGTGCGCTTGTACTGGCTTCCCCCTGGGATACAGGATTCCACCGCCAAAACCAGTCCACCCTCGCAAGATCTATGCCTTGCTCACAGCCAGCCGCGCCGATGCACGGACGCGCTGGAAAACGCGTAACGATAACGCATATTTTGCATGCCGGGCGAAAAGCCGCGGCAGTTCTCGCGTGCGCAGCAACAGCCATGCGCATTGCCGAGGAAATTTTCCGCGTCGCAACATAGCCAGGCCAATGCCGCGCAAAAGCGCATTGGTAGAAACCCTTATGTCCGTGAATGAGCGCACTTTTTGTCGACGGGCAGAAAACGCATAGCGCAGTGCAGCATTAAAATAATTGCCAATAATGAAACATCCAAACTTTATAAAAAACACTGTTGTTTCCATCCCGAAATGTCACATCTGCGCGTTGACAAGGTTTCTCGGCAAATGGTCTTATCAATGGCGGCATCTCACACGATATGCCGTTTGACCAACAGCGATTGCCAACGCAGCAATCTTTATCACCCTGGCAAGGCTGTGCCGCACAAGGGCCGGCCGAGCACACTTTCGGAGTTCTGAGAATGATGATGGAAACAGTGATGTCCCGCTCCGTACGCCTTATTTTTTCGGGTAGCGTAGCAGCGCTTGGCCTGGGCATGATGGCGGCGCCGGCAATGGCGCAAGATGCCAATGTGCAACGGGTGGAAATTACAGGCTCAAGCATCAAACGGGCCACGGCCGAAACCGCATCGCCGGTACAGGTCATCACCCGCGACGACTTGATGAAATCGGGCAAGGCGACCGTCGCCGAATACCTGCAAACCCTGACCGCCGATGGCGCCGGCTCCCTGCCGACGGGCTTCGGTAACGGCTTTGCCGCCGGTTCCACGGCCATCTCGCTGCGCGGCCTGGGCGCCACCTCGACCCTGGTCTTGCTCAATGGCCGCCGCATGGCGCCGTTCGCGCGCGCCGATGACGGCCAGAAGAGCTTTACCGACCTGTCCACCGTGCCGATGCAGATCGTCGAGCGCATCGAAATTCTGAAAGACGGCGCCTCCTCGACCTACGGCGCGGACGCCATCGCCGGCGTCGTCAATATCATCCTACGCAAGGACTTCGAAGGCCTGACTCTGAAAGGCGACACGGGCATTTCCGGCGACAGCGACGCCAAACAGCACCGCGCCTCGCTGACCTTCGGCAAGGGCAACCTCGATACGGACAAATACAACTTCGTCGTCAATGCCGAATACACCAAATCGGACATGTTGATGAACAACGAGCGTGCCGGCCGCAAATGGATAGGCAAGGCCGACCTGCGTCCGTACGGCTATGCGATCAACACCCAGTTCGCCGGCGGCTACATCAATGGCACCAACGATGCGAATGCCGCGCCCACGGGCCTGATACGCGATCCCGTCACCAACAACTATGTGGCCCTGCCGGGCTGCTCCACCTTGTCCGTGTCTTCGCCGCAAGATCCGAAGGGTGGCTGTCTGTGGCACCACGACCAGTTCCGCTCGATGCAGCCGAAGATCGAATCGATCAACCTGTACACGCGCGGCACTTGGCAAGTCAATGCCGATACCCAGGTCTACGCGGAAGCGGGCTACTCGAAGCGCGATACGGCATTTACCCTGATACCGCCGTCGATCACGCCGACCATCGCCTTCCCGCCGAATGCCACCAGCCCGACTGGCGTCGTCAACTACGGTTCCGGCGCCGGCACCACCATCGTGCTGGCCGCCAACCACCCGCAAAATCCGTATGGCGTGCCCGTGCGCGTGCGCTACCAGGCCTTCGACGTGGGCGCCAGCACGCGCCAGGCCAACAATGAGTTCAACCGCATCGTGCTCGGCGTCAAGGGCAACGCCATGGGCTGGGACTACGATGCAGGCTATACGCATTCGGAATCGAAGCTGCACCTCGATTACAGCAACATGCTGAACATGGCCGTCGTCAAGGATGCGCTGGGCAATCCGAACAGCAAGTATTTCCCGTACTACATCGGCGCGCAGGCGGGCAAGAATCCCGCCTCGCTGTACGCGGCCATGGTGACGAACGCCACCTCCGATTCCACCACCAAGCTCGACATCATCGACTTCAAGGCCTCGCGCGAGCTGATGCAGTTGCCGGGCGGCGCCATGGGCCTGGCGATCGGCGCGGAACACCGCCGCGACAAGCTCGACAATCCATCGCTGTCGGGTACGGAAAACGGTTCCATCAACTCCAGCTACGTGGCGGCCAAGGGCGACAGCAAGGTCTCGGCCGTGTTCCTCGAAGTGCTGGCGCCCGTCATCAAGACGGTGGAACTGTCGGGCGCCTTGCGTTACGACAAATATGACCGTTTCTCGTCGACGACGCCGAAACTGGGCGCCAAGTGGACGCCGCTGAAAACCTTCGCCGTGCGCGGCACCTACTCGGAAGGCTTCCGCGCGCCGGGCCCGGCCGAAAGCAATGCCAATTCGCAATCGACGGGTACCTCGACCGTGAGCGATCCCGTGCGCTGCCCGGGCGGCACGAAACTGCCGGGCGCCAATGCCAGCGACTGCGAACTGCAAGTGGCGGCCGTCAAGATCGGCGACCCCAGCCTCAAGCCCGAGAAATCCAAGGGCTACACCCTGGGTCTGGTGTGGGATCCGTTCAACGATACCAGCCTGTCGCTCGATGCCTGGAAGATCAAGCGCGAAAACGAAATCAACCCGCTGCCTTACAACGAAGCGGCCGCCCTGCCGACCGCCATTCGCGCCGACAACAACCTGACCATCAACGGCGTCGTGGTACCGAACACGGGCACCTTGCTGATCACCAAGGCGCCGTACCGCAACTCCAGCTTCACGGAGATCAAGGGTATCGACCTGGACGTCAAGCAGCGCGTGCGCCTGGGCGACTACGGCCGCGCCACGTTCGGCCTGACCTGGACCCACATCGCCTCGTGGGTACGGGCCGAGTCGTCCACCGTGCGCTACCAGTTCGCCGGCACGCATGGCAACTGCGATACCTCCAACTGCGCTGGCACGCCGAAGGACAAGATCAATCTGACCGGTTCGTGGGACCTGGGCAACTGGAACGTCAGCGGCGTGCTGAACTACCGTTCGGATCTGAAGAACATCTTGTTTGAAGGCAAGCCGTGCGCGTCCAAGCTGGCCGATGGCACACCGGCGCCGAACGGTTGCAAGCTCGCCTCGTTCACCACGCTCGACCTGTCGACCCGCTGGAACGTCAACAAGCAGTTGCAATTGTTTGCCTCGATCAACAACGTGACTGACAAGATCGCGCCGCTCGACCCGCTGACCTACGGTGGCATGAGCTACAACCCGATGGATGCCAGCGGCGCCATCGGCCGCTACTTCAAACTGGGCGCCAGCTACAAGTTCTTCTAAGCACCCGCCATGCTGGCATGCGTGACTATCGCCATGCCAGCCACCCCAACGCCCGTTGCCCCGCAGCGGGCGTTTTTTATTGCCCGCCCGAAGCTCAGGCCGGGCACAGCCGTCTTTCTTAAAAATGCGGCACAAAATGCATCTTCTTTGTTTTAAATCAGTACCAAAAGCGCACTACGTTGTTTAGGCACACAAACCCGTTTGCCATGTTGACAAGGACTTTTGCAGCTCATTACAGTGGATCGCTTGAAAGGATATAAATACTTTTCAATGTTCTCGGTGCGCCAACCAGCGCGGCCGTTCTCGCCCTTCTAGCCAACCGCTTTTCCAGGAGTCTTGAACATGATCAGAGAAACACGCCTGTCCCGTTCCATCCGCTTGATCTGCACCGGCGGCCTTGCCGCCAGCCTGTTCAGCCAGCAAGCGCTGGCGCAAGAAGCCAGCGACACGAGCACCATGCAGCGCGTAGAAGTCACCGGTTCCTCCATCAAGCGCCTCGTCTCGGAAACGGCCACGCCGCTCTCCATCTTCAAGGCCGAAGATTTCGCCAAGCAAGGCTTGACGACGGCCCAGGAAGTCCTCAACAAGATACCCTCGAATGCGTCAAGCATGGGCAGCGGCAACGCCGTCGGCGGCAACACCAGCGGCTTGCCCACGGGTGGCCAGGCCAGCGCCGACTTGCGCGGCCTGGGCGGCGACAAGACCCTGGTGCTGCTCAATGGCCGGCGCATCGCCAACCATCCGTACGACGGCGCCAGCGTCGACCTGAACATCATCCCGATTGCCGCCCTCGAGCGTGTCGAAGTGCTGCGCGACGGCGCCTCGGCCATCTATGGCACGGATGCCATCGGCGGCGTCATCAACTTCATCACCAAACGCTCGGTCAACGTCACGAATATCACCGCCGAAGTCGTCGCGCCCGAACACAAGGGCGGCGGCGAACACCGCGTCAACCTGTCGACGGGTTTCGGCAAGCTCGACACGGACGGCTACAATATTTTCGGCGTGCTCGACTACCACAAGCAAAATGTGCTCACCTCGCAGGACCGCGATTTTTCGAAGACCGGCATCGTCCCCTCGCGCGGTCTGTCCATTACCAGCGGCACGACTTTCCCCGGCAATTATTTTGATGCAGCAGCCAACGGCGGCGACGGCCTGGCCGGCAATCCCTACGCGGCCAGCGGCTGTTTGCCCCCCTTGTCAGTGGCAGCCGCCAACGGCACCTGCCGCCAGGATTACACGCGCCAGATCGACAACTTGCCCGCCCAGGAACAAGTGGCCTTTTTCGGCAAGGGCGCCTTCAAGCTCGGTGGCGGCCACCTGGCCACGGTGGAATACCTGCATTCGGAAAACAAGGTGAAGGCACGCACGGCGCCGCCGCCGCAAACGGGCTTGATTCTGCCCAACACGAGCAAATACTATCCAGGCAATGCGGGCGGCGTGCCGGCCCAGCCGGGCTTGTCGGGCCAGCCGCTGAGCGTCAACTGGCGTCCCGTGGAAGCGGGCCAGCGGCAGATCGATTCGGACGGCAAGGCGGACCGCCTGGTGCTGGCCCTCGAAGGCGAACTGGCCGGCTGGGACTACAAGACGGGCCTGAGCCACGCGATCAGCAAATCATCGGAAAAATTCACCGGTGGCTATGTGCAGGATGCGAGCTTTGCCGCAGGCGTACTGAACGGCATCCTGAATCCTTTCGGCATGCAGGACGCGGCCGGCAAGACTTACCTGGACAGCACGGCCCTGCGCGGCGAAGTACAGAACGCCAAGGTCACCACCACGGGTTTCGACATCAAGGGCAGCCGCGACCTGATGCAGCTGGCCGGCGGCCCGCTGGCCATCGCCCTGGGCGGCGAACTGCGACGTGAAAAAGCCGACTTCAACGTCAACCGCGATATCGCCGGCCAGGCTGCCAGTTCCGGCTTGTCCGGCTCGCTGTCGAAGAGCGGTTCGCGCACGATCCAGGCCGTCTTCGGCGAAGTCAACTTGCCGCTGATCAAGGACCTGGAAGTGCAGCTGGCGGCCCGCTTCGACCATTACAGCGACGTGGGCAGCACCACCAACCCCAAGCTGGCCCTGCGCTACCAGGCCAGCAGCGCACTGGTGCTGCGGGGATCGGCCAGCACGGGTTTCCGTGCGCCCACCTTGTTTGAAAAGAATGCGCCGCCGTCGAAGAACGATACCAACGATTCCTACGACGATCCCATCCTCTGCCCGGGCGGCGTGCCGCAGCCGGGCGCCAATCCCCTGCGCGATTGCGATTTGCAGCAGTTCAAGCTGCAAGGCGGCAATGAAAAGCTGAAACCGGAAAAATCCACCACCTTCGCCGTCGGCTTCGTGCTCGAACCGGTCAAGGAAGTCACGCTTGCCCTCGATTACTGGAACATCCACCTGAAGGACAAGATTTCATCGTTGCCCGAGCAATCCATCTACGGCAACTACGAAAAATACAAGGCCCTGTTCCTGCGCAATCCCGACGGTTCGCCCTTCGCCATCCTCGACTTGAACGATAACCTCGGCGAAGTGAAAACCGACGGCATCGACGTCAGCCTGAATGCCCGCCTGGGACGCGGCGCGTATGGCGATTTCAGCGTGTCCGTCGATGGCACCTGGACCCACAAGTACGACTACCAGAACGAACGCGGCGGCGAATTCATCGCCAATGTGGGCCGCTACGCGGACAACAATCCCGTGTTCCGCTGGAAACATACGGCGGCGCTGAACTGGCGCATGGGCAACTGGGGCGCCACCGTGTCGCAATCGTTCAAGTCCGGCTACACGGATCAGAACCAGGTGGACCCGCAGTACCGCCACGACGTGCCCTCGTACAGCCTGCTGAACGTATCGGGCAGCTACTTGTGGAAAGGCTTGCTGCTGACGGCTGGCGTGAAAAACTTGTTCGACAAGGAACCGCCATTCTCGAACCAGGGCACCCTGTTCCAGAAAGGCTATGATCCGCGCTACACGGACCCGATCGGGCGCGCCTATTACCTGCGCGGCAGCTATACGTTCTAAGGGAGATTGGCAGAAACAGGGATCGACGGGGCGGCGCCGACAAGCGTTTGCCTGCAGCACCAGAGACGGCGCCAGCAGCGATGCTGTGCGCCGTTTTATTTTACGCGCCTGAGTGCGCCTGACAAGGGTTGGCGATATTTTATTCCTGAACTAATGCAAAAAAAATAGCAATATGTTGCATTTCGTCCAAAAAGTCCGCACGAAATTGACAATCTGAATCGTGAATGTTTTGATGAGGGCCCTGAAAATTTACAGAATTTTCATTGGTGGATTTGTAAAAAGGCAAATAAATTGTTAGTAAGCAACAAGTTATTTCAAAATAATTGCCGCCTTTATCACAATAACAAGGAATTTCAGATGATGATAGAAAATGTAATATCGCGGTCGCTGCGCCTGATGTTTGCTGGCAGTTTGGCCCTGGGCATGCACGCCGCATATGCGCAAGAAACAACAGATGGCACCATGCAACGCGTGGAAGTTACGGGTTCGAGCATCAAGCGCATCGCCTCCGAAGCGTCGCTGCCCGTGCAGTCATTCAATCAGAAAGACATCAAGAAAACCGGCGTCACCACGGTGACCGATTTCATCCAGCAAATTCCTGCGATGCAGGGCTTCTCCGTGGCCGCCGATTCGGTGGGCGGCGGCGGCGGCGGCGTCACTACGGCATCGATCCACGATATTGGCGCAGCCTACACCTTGGTGCTGCTGAACGGCCGCCGTATTGCGCCATCCAATTCCGGCACCACCATCGACTTGAATTCGATTCCCCTGTCGGCCATCGAGCGCGTGGAAGTGTTGACGGACGGCGCCTCGGCACTGTATGGCGCCGACGCCATCGCTGGCGTGGTCAACTTCATCCTGAAAAAAGGCGCATCGCCGCTGGAAATCAATGCCAAGTATTCGCGTCCCGAAGAAAAAGGCGGCGCCAGCAACTCGATTTCGATCAGCAAAGGCTTCGGCGACATCGACGAAGACGGTTACAGCATCTTCGTGTCGGCCAGCCATGATGAACAAAAATCGCTGAAAGCATCGCAGCGCAGCTTCGCAAAAAGCGGCATCATCAATTTCAATGATCCGAAGACCGGCAAGGCACTGCAATTCATCAACGGTTCCTCGCGCTCGGCGCCAGCCAATGCCAGCGTCAACTACAACCGTACCGATGCGAACGGCAATGTGGTGATCAACCCGGAAACCAACAAACCATTTGTCGACAGCGTCAACCTGGCCAATCCGTATGCACTGGCCCATGGCGGCAAATGCGCACCTAGTAATATGGACTTCTACGGCGATGGCAACTGCTATTTCGACTCGCCGTCGACCATCGAAATCAACCCGGAATCGAAGCGCGACTCGCTGTTCAGTTCCGGGAGCGTCAAGCTGGGCAAGACCGGCTGGCAGGGTTTCTACGATTTCGCATACACCGAAGCGAGCATCAAGGCCAGCATCGCGCCATACCCGGCAGATTTCTCCATTTCCGCGAATTCGCCACTGTTCAGCAAGTATCTGGCCCCGCAGTTGAGCCCATCGCAACTGGCCAATGCCGTGAGCGGTGTCGCCAAATACCGCCTGTCCGAAATGGGCAACCGCGTGTACGACTATGGCACCAAGGCCACCCACCTCGTCGGTGGCGTGGAAGGCAGCGCATTCGGCTGGGACATCAACACGGCCGTGACGTACTCGAAAAACAAGCAAACGCAGGACTACGTCAGTGGCTTCCCACTGTCCGACAAATTCAACGCCCAAATCGACGCCGGCAATATCGATCCGTTCGCCTACCCTGTGGGTTCCATGCCGGACGCCATGCGCCAGGCACTGCTGGGCACGGGCTTCAGCGGCACGTACAACACGCAAACCGTAGAAATGAAGGGCATTGACGGCCGTGCTTCGCGCCCTGTGTTCTCGCTGCCGGGCGGCACGGCCATGCTGGGCGTGGGCGCCGACTACCGCAACACCTCGTTCAAGGTGCAGCAGGCGGATGTCGCCAAGCAGGCGCAGATCCTGTTTGACAATGCGCAAGTCGACAGTAACTACGCACGCGACAATGCCGGCGCCTATGCCGAACTGATGATGCCGATTTCGAAAAAACTGGAAATGACCGGCTCGGTGCGTTATGACCAGATCGGCGCCATCGACGACAAGCTGACGGGCAAGACGGTAGGCAAGAAAGAAAACGCCACCACCTGGAAAGTCAGCGGCAAGTATTCCGCCACCAAGAGCCTGATGTTCCGCGCCGCTGCCGGCACCGGCTTCCGCGCCGCCAGCATGCAGGAAATCGCCGGCCCACTGGAAGACTGGGGCGTCACGGGCGGTAACTACCAATGCCCATTGACGGCGGCAAACGGCATGGGCGGCCATCCGCTGGCCAGCTACTGCAGCGGCGTGGGACGCCAGCAGTTCGAAGCCTTCCAGGGCGGCAACCCTGACCTGAAGCCGGAAACGTCGAAGCAATGGAGCATCGGTACCGTGTTCGAGCCGATCGACAGCCTGTCGATGTCGTTCGACCTGTGGAACGTGGAAATCCGCGACCAGGTGACCGCGGTGTCCGAAGGCCTGATCTTCAACGATCCTGCCAAGTACGCCAACCTGTTCACCACCAAGCACATCAGCTCGACGGGCCTCGACGTATTGGCCATCAAACTGCTGCCAATTAATATCGGCAAGGTGGAAAACCGCGGTATCGACTACGACTTCACCCACAAGATGAAGCTGCTGGACGGCCGTCTGACGAGCCGCCTGATGGGTACCTATTTGCTGCGTTCGCGCTACACGACGCCAGGCACCGATGACCAATGGGAAACCAGCCTGAATCGCTACGGTTCGAACGACAAGGTCAGCTTCCGCAACATCATCCGCGCCACCAGCACGTATGAGACGGCCAAGTTCACGCATACGCTGAGCGCCAGCTACCGCAACGGCTATATGGACAAGGAACAGACGGCTGACGATTGCGCCGTGATCGTGGCCGGCAGCCCTGGCGAATGCTATGGCATCCAGCTGGAAGTGCCGAGCTACACCACCTTCGACTTCCAGACGGCCTACCGTCCTATGAAGAATGTGGAAATCACGGGCGGCATCCTGAACATGTTCGATCGCAATCCGCCATTCACCCTGCGCAACACGGGTTCGCATCAAGTGGGCTACAACCCATCGTACTCGAGCGCCCTGGGCCGCCAGTTCTACCTGAGCGGTTCCTACAAGTTCTAAGCTGACGGCATCTGCTCTCGGCTGAAAACTGAAAAGCCCGGAAAGCTTAGCTTTCCGGGCTTTTTTTTCATGCTGCGCGCCACGTCACTTTATTCCGCGTCGCCCTTCAGGCGGCGCTGCTTCACGGCTTGCGCCAGGTTTTCCAGCACGGCCACGCTGGCGCTCCAGTCGATGCAGCCATCCGTGACGGATTGGCCGTAGATCAATTCCTTGCCGGGGATCAAATCCTGGCGCCCTGCCACCAGATGCGATTCCACCATCACGCCGACGATGCGGTCGTCGCCGCCCGCCACCTGGCTGGCGATGTCGGCGCACACGGGAATCTGGTTTTCCGGTTTTTTTGAGCTGTTCGCGTGCGAGGCGTCGATCATCAGGCGCGCCGCCAGGCCTTGCGCCGCGATGGCCTTGCAAGCGTCGTCCACGCTGGCCGCGTCATAGTTTGGCGTCTTGCCGCCGCGCAAGATGATGTGGCAATCCTCGTTGCCGTTGGTCGAGACGATGGCCGAGTGGCCGCCCTTCGTGACGGAAAGAAAATGGTGCGGCTGCGAGGCGGCCTTGATGGCTTCCACGGCGATTTTCACATTGCCGTCCGTGCCATTCTTGAAGCCGACGGGACAGGACAATCCCGACGCCAGCTCGCGGTGCACCTGCGACTCCGTCGTGCGCGCGCCGATGGCGCCCCAGCTGATCAGGTCGGCAATGTATTGCGGGCTGATCACGTCGAGGAACTCGGTGCCGGCCGGCAAGCCCAGTTCATTGATATCGCGCAACAGTTCGCGCGCCATGCGCAAGCCGTCGTTGATGCGGAAGCTGTTGTCCATGTACGGGTCATTGATCAGACCCTTCCAGCCCACCGTGGTGCGCGGCTTCTCGAAGTAGACGCGCATGACGATTTCCAGTTCGCCCGCGAAGCGCGCGCGCTCCTTGACCAGCAGGCGCGCGTATTCCATCGCCGCCTTGGTGTCGTGGATGGAGCAAGGACCGATCACCACCATCAGGCGGTCGTCCTGGCCGTGCAGGATACGGTGCAGGGCGATGCGGGCGCTGGCGGCGGTCTGTTCGGCTTGCTCCGAGCAGGCGAATTCGCGGATCAGGTGGGACGGCGGGGTCAATTCCTTCATTTCGCGAATACGCAAATCATCGGTGCGGGGCATCATTTTCTCCAAAATTTAAGGATGGGTAAAACATCTGGGTAAAAAAAAACCGCCATCAGTGGCGGTTTTTTAGAATTTGCTGGGATCTCGTTTTGCTGCTACGTGAACCGACCGCTACTCCACCGCCTTTGGGCTGGAATTGCTAAAGTAAAAATAAGCGGTAAAAAAGTGGCGAGCGAACATGCGAGTCATCCGTAAGTGATGAACGACTATAAACCTAAATTGCAAGGCTTGGCAAGCATATTTGTCGGCAAAGCCGCATGCCGCCGCCGTTTTACACTGCAAAACACGTCAAAAAGCATAAAAAGTTGCGCGCTGCCGATACGCACCGGCTGGCTAACAACGCTGTGGCCGCCGTGGCGCGCACGCCACGCCAGTCCGTTTTGATGCGGGTAAGCGGCGTACTACTGATGTAGATCGAATCCCGGCAAGGCGACACGGCCAAGACTGGAAGGTGTACCTCACCTTTTTCTGTCTGACCTTCCGGAGAATCGCATGATCTACAAAAAATCCGCCCATCCATCCTTTTCACCGCCACGCGTGGGCCTGGCACTGGCAAGCGCCCTGCTCGCCCTACCCGTCCTGGCCCAGGATGCCGCCCCGATTGCCCGCGTGGAAATCACCGGCTCGAACATCCGCCGCGCGCAGGCGGAAACGGCATCGGCCGTGCAAACCCTGAACGCGGCCGACATCGAAAAATCGGGCAAGTCCAGCGTGGCCGAACTGCTGCAGACCCTGGCCGTCGACAACCAGGGTTCCGTGCCCACCACCTTCGGCAACGGCTTTGCCGCCGGCGCCTCCGGCGTCTCGCTGCGGGGCCTGGGAACGGCCTCGACCCTGGTGCTGCTCAATGGCCGCCGGGTGGCGCCGTATGGCCTGGCCGACGATGGCCAGAAAGTATTTGCCGACCTGAACATCATTCCCCTGGAAGCGGTGGAGCGGGTGGAAATCCTCAAGGATGGCGCCTCGGCCATCTACGGTTCGGACGCCATCGCCGGCGTGGTCAACGTGATCCTGCGGCGCGACTACCAGGGTACGGCCATCAAGGGCAATTACGGCAAGACGAAGGAGTGGGACGGGCGCGACGCGCGCGCCGCCATCACGCACGGCTTCGGCGACATCGACAGCGACCGCTACAACGTGCTCCTGAACCTCGAATACAGCGAAAAGGCCGCCATCTGGAACCGCGACCGGGCCGGACGTGGCGCCGTGGGCCGCAGCGACTTGCGCGACCTGGGTTTCAGCGCGCAAGAGTCGCTCAGCGGCGCGGGCGCCATCACCACCAACAACGCGGCCGGCAGCGCCGTCAACGGCAACGTGCGCAATCCCGACACGCTCGACTACTACAACCGCGGCAACCTGGCCGGCGCGGGCTTTACGCGCACCTTCCCCGGCGCCGCCTGCGGCAACTTCACCACGCATCCGCAGGGCGACCCGGGCGGCGGCTGCCTGACCGATGCCGCGCAGCAGTACGGCCAGATCCAGCCGAAACAAAAGAATATCAATTTCTTCGGCCGTGCCGCCTGGCAACTGACGCCAGCGTTGCAGACGTATGCCGAATTGAACCTGTATCACAGCGAATCGAACTCGGCCACCACGCCATCGACGGTCAGCGGCTCGGTCGGCTACCCGGGCGGCCCCGTCAGCAATGCGGGCGTGTCGCTGGGCGCCGCCCATCCCGACAATCCGTATTTCGGCACGGCGGCGCGGCTGCGCTACCTGGCGGCCGACGTGGGGCCGCGCCTGTCCGAAGTCGATTCCACCTTCACGCGCTTTGTCGCCGGCATCAAGGGCACCGTGGCGGGCTGGGATATCGACAGCGCCCTGCTGTATTCGCAGAACAAGGTGTCGAACGACTTGAACGGCTACCTGCAGCGCGACGTCGCATTCGCCCTGCTCAACCCGACCGCCGCGAATGTGGCGGCGGCCAGCCTGAACCCCGCCTACGCGGCCCTGCCGGCCGGCAGCCTGTGGCGCATCGCGGAAAATGCGGGTCTCAATTCGCCCGAGCTGTACGGCGCACTGTCGCCGCGTATCTCGAACGACGCCAAGACGCATATCGCGCAGATCGACTTCAAGGCCAGCCGCGAGGTGGCCAAGCTCGACGGTGGTAGCCTGGGCGTGGCCGTGGGTGCCGAATTCCGCCACGAATCGACGGAACTCAAGCCCACCACGGGGACGGAGCGGGGCAATATCATCGGCCTCGGCTATTCCGCCTACAAGGGCAGCCGCAACGCCTCGGCCATCTATGCCGAAGTGCTGGCGCCCGTGCTGAAAACCGTGGAACTGTCGGGCGCCCTGCGCGCCGACCATTTCACCGACGTGGGCAATTCCTACACGCCGAAGGTGGGCGTGAAATGGACGCCCATACGCGAACTGGCCTTGCGCGGCACCTTCGCCAAGGGCTTCCGCGCCCCCAGCGCGGCGGAAAACGGCGTCGGCGGCCTGGCCGCGTTCTCCACCGCCAGCGATCCGCTGCGCTGCGCTCTGGGCGTGGAAGTGGCGTGCGATCCCGCGCCGATCGCCGTCATCACCTCGCCCAATCCCAACCTGTCACCCGAGCGTTCGCGCAGCTATTCCGTCGGCGCCGTGTGGGACCCGCTGCCGCGCAGCAGCATTTCCGTCGACCTGTGGCAAATCCGCCGCAAGAATGAAATCAACCAGGAGCAGACGGATGCGGCCATCGCCGCCGGCAACGTGGCGCGCGATCCGTCCACGGCCACGGGCATTCCCGGCGATCCGGGCGCCATCACGGCCGTGCTGGCCAACTATGTGAATTCGGCGCAAACGACGGTGCGCGGCATCGATATCGACGCCCGCCAGCGCTTCAACCTGGACAACGGCTATGGCAGCCTGACCTTCGACCTGAAGTGGACGCATCTGTACAAATGGCTGCGCACGGAACGCGATGGCACGCAGCGCGATTTCGCCGGCACGCATGGCAATTGCGATGTATCCAACTGCATGGGCACGCCGGACGACCGCATCAACCTGGGCGCCACCTGGGAACGCCAGAACTGGCGGGTCACGGCCAACGTCAACTACCGCGCGCCGCTCGACAACATCCTGTTCAAGAATGACCCGGACGGCTGCGCCACGCATTTCGCCGACGGCACGGACGCGCCGCGCGGCTGCCGCATCGCCTCGTTCACCACGGTGGACCTGACGGCCCGCTGGCTGGCCACGCCCAAGCTGGAAGTGTTTGCGACGATACAAAACCTGTTCGACAAGATCGCCCCGCTCGATCCGCTGACCTATGGCGCCACGGGCTACAACCCGCTCGACTACGCGGGCGCTGCGGGACGGTTCATCAGTGCGGGGGTGAAGTACAAGTTCTGAGAAATAGCGGTGGTGTCGGGTTACGCCCTTCGGGCTAACCCGACCTACGCGATCAGCATGGCAGAAATGTAGGTCGGATTAGCGGGGCGCAGCCGCGCGTAATCCGACACCGTTGTTGGCCGCGCAGTGCCCGAAAAAAATCAGGCAGTCCCGCCAACCGTAATGCCATCGAGCCGCAAGGTCGGCTGCCCCACGCCCACGGGCACGCTCTGCCCTTCCTTGCCGCACACGCCCACGCCCGAGTCCAGGCGCATGTCGTTGCCGATCATGGAGACGCGGTTGAGCACGTCCGGGCCATTGCCGATCAGGGTCGCGCCCTTGACCGGGTAGCTGAGCTTGCCGTTTTCGATCATGTACGCCTCGCTGGCCGAGAAGACGAACTTGCCGTTCGTGATGTCGACCTGGCCCCCGCCAAAGTTGACGGCATACAGACCGTTTTTGACGGACGCGAGGATCTCGCCCGGGTCCTTGTCGCCGCCCAGCATATACGTATTCGTCATGCGCGGCATGGGCAGGTGGGCGAACGATTCGCGGCGCGCATTGCCCGTCACGGGCATCTTCATCAGGCGCGCATTCATCGTGTCCTGGATGTAGCCCTTCAGGATGCCGTCCTCGATCAGGGTCGTGCACTGCGTGGGATTGCCCTCGTCATCGATATTCAGGGAACCGCGCCGACCGGCCAGGGTGCCGTCGTCGACCACGGTGACGCCCTTGGCGGCCACGCGCTCGCCGATGCGGCCGGAAAACGCGGACGAACCCTTGCGGTTGAAATCGCCTTCCAGGCCATGGCCGATGGCCTCGTGCAGCAGGATGCCGGGCCAGCCCGGTCCCAGCACGATGGTCATGGGACCGGCGGGCGCGGGACGCGCTTCCAGGTTCACGAGGGCCGAATTGACGGCGTCCGTCGCATATTGTTCCAGCACGGCATCGCTGAAATAGTCATAGCTGAAGCGCCCGCCGCCACCGGCCGAGCCCGTTTCGCGGCGGCCATTCTGTTCCGCGATCACGGTCAGCGACACACGCACCAGTGGACGGATATCGGCCGCCAGCACGCCGTCGCTGCGCAGCACGAGTACCACGTCGTACTCGCCGGCCAGGCCCGCCATCACTTGTACCACCCTGGGATCTTTCGCGCGCGCCATCTTTTCCACGCGTTCGAGCAGCTGCACCTTGGCCGTGGCGTCGAGCGAGGCGAGCGGATCGTCGGGCAGGTACAAGGAACGCCCGCCCTGCGCAAGCATCTGGCCCGCGATCTTGATCTTGCCGGCACCGGCGCGCGCAATCGTGCGCGTGGCCGCCGCCGCTTCCAGCAGGGCCCGTTCAGAAATGTCGTCGGAATACGCAAACGCCGTCTTGTCGCCGGACACGGCGCGCACGCCGACGCCCTGGTCGATGGAAAAACTGCCCGTCTTGACAATGCCCTCTTCCAGGCTCCAGCCTTCGCTCTTGGTCGACTGGAAATACAGGTCGGCATAGTCGACCTTGTGCGTAAACATCGTGCCCAGGGCGTTGAGCAGCTTGTCTTCATCGAGGCCGAACGGCGTGAGCAGTATCTCGCGCGCCACGGCCAGGCTGGACAGATTGGGTTCAAATGGGATCATGGCTTTTCTCAACATTCAATTTACATGGTGCGGTGTGTGAGTGCCGGCAAGGACTCGCGCACGCCGGCCAAAAACACCAGGTCGATCTCGCCGCTGACCACGCCCTCGCCTTCGGGCAGCACGGCGATCACTTCGCCCCACGGGTCGATCAGCATGCTGTGGCCCCAGGTGCGCCGGCCGTTCGGATGCAGGCCGCCCTGCGCCGAGGCCAGCACATAGCACTGGTTTTCGATGGCGCGCGCGCGCAGCAGCACTTCCCAGTGGGCGCTGCCCGTCGTGTGGGTAAACGCGGCCGGCACGACGATCAGCGCGCAATCGCCCATGGCGCGGTACAGCTCGGGAAAGCGCAGGTCGTAGCAGATGGACAGGCCGACCCGGCCGAATGGCGTCTCGATCGAGCGCACCTGCGCACCGGGCACGATGGTGCGCGATTCATTGTACGACTCGGTGCCGCGCGTAAAACCGAACAGGTGGATCTTGTCATAGCGGCCGGCAGGCTCGCCTTGCGGGTCGTACACCAGCGTTGTATTGAGGACCTTGCCCGCCTCACCGGAAATCAGGGGCAAGGTGCCGCCGATCAGCCAGATGCCGTGCTGGCGCGCCATCTGCGCCATGCCGTCTTGGATGGGGCCGCTGCCGGGCTGTTCCGCATGGGCCAGCTTGTCCGTTTCCTGCTTGCCCATGATGGCCCAGTATTCGGGCAGCACCACCAGCTGCGCGCCACCGGCGGCGGCCTGCGCCACCAGGCGCCGCGCCGTGGCCAGATTGTCTTCCACGGAAGGCGAGGAAATCATTTGTACTGCTGCGACTGTATGCATCATTGCCACCTCTTCTCCATTCGAACGACGTCCCTATTTCGCCACCGCCTCCGCCGCTGCTGCGGCAGGTACGGCTGCAGGTAGCAATTTACCACCATCGAGCTTGGTCACGACGGGCGCTTTCCATGGACCGGCGATCTGCATATGGTAAGTGAGCGCCTTCATCACGGGCGCGCGCAGGAACAGCTGGGCCAGGAAGCCGCCCAGGCCGATGACGGGATTGACGGCCAGTCCGTACACGAGCGGGCCCGTGCCCAGGTTGAACTCGGGAATCACCACCACGTGCAGATTCGTCGTCTCATTGACGATATCGGCCATGCCATCCATCAGCACGGTGGCCGCCACCCCGTGCATCTTGAGGTTGTCGGTGGTCACCACGCCGCGCTTGATGCTGGCGTTGGCCGTGATGCCGTCGAAGGCCAGGCCTTCGGAGAACACGTCGTGGAAATCGAGTTTCAGCAAGCGGGGCAAGGCTTGCAGGCTGAGCACGCCCAACAGCTTGGCCGCGCCCGGGTCCTGCTTGAGGAACTGGCCCGACTCCACGTTCATCTCGATCTGCCCCGACAAGGTGGGAATGTCGAACGAATACGGCAAGCCGTTCCAGGCGATGTCGCCGCTCAGGCGGCCCTTGCCGCGGCGCACCGTATCGGCAAAGCCGAAACGGTCGAGCAGCTTGCCCGCGTCGACGATGTCGAGTCCGAAACGCAGGCTGGTCGTGCTTTGTCCATCCTTGATGACCCATTTGCCGCTGCCGCTCAAGGCGCCATCGGGATTCGACAGCTGCAGCTTGCCGACGCGCCATTCGCGCCCGCCCGCCGCCACGGTGTTATAGGCCTGCAACTCCAGCCGGCCGATCTTCTTGTTGAACAGCTCGAATTGCTCGGCAATGATATCGAGCGAAGGAATCGACTGGGCGCCGCTTTTTCCTTCCAGCAAATTCTTCACATCGTTGGCGGCCGATTCGGGAATGATCAGCGACGACAGGCGCGCCGTCATCTTGCCCAGGCCCGACGGCGTTTCCAGCCAGGTCACATAGCCCGACACTTGTTTCGCGTCGATATTGGCTTGCCACACGTCCTTTTGATGCGTGGCACCGACCACCACGTTTTCCAGCTTGCGCTCGCCCAGCATCAGTTCGCTGGCACGGGCCGCCATCATGTCCGGCACCACGTATTGCGCGATATCGGGCGCATCGTCGACGGCGCCGCTGTCGGCGGGCGCCGTGGCGCTGCCGGCGATCTCGCTGCCGGCGGCGATCCAGCTGTCCACGTCCAGGGTTTTCATGTTGACGTTGAGCATCATGCCGCTATCGGGTTCCGGCGCCGGCACGTTCACGCCGATGCCGCCGCGCACCAGGCGCCAGGCGTCCTTGCCCTGCTTCTGGCGCTGGTAGCGCGCGGCAATGCCGGAGCCCAACGCGATGCGGATATCGTCCGTGCGCAGGCCGGCGCCGTTGGCCGCATTGCCCGTCAGGGTGAATTTCACGGGCAGGCTGTCGCCGGCCGGCTTTTTCAGGGGGGCGGGGAAATCCAGGCCCAGGCCCGTCAGCGGCGACTCGACATTGACCACCACCTGGTGCTCGCGCGCCGTGATCAGGCCGTTGTAGCGTGCGCCGCCGCTCAAATGTTT
This sequence comes from Janthinobacterium sp. OK676, assembly GCF_900103595.1. Lineage (NCBI taxonomy): Bacteria > Pseudomonadati > Pseudomonadota > Betaproteobacteria > Burkholderiales > Oxalobacteraceae > Janthinobacterium > Janthinobacterium sp. OK676. The sequence continues at coordinate 145,956 of NZ_FNHA01000010.1, read as the reverse complement.
CGCCAGGCGCTGCAGCACGGGCACCGGATACGTCTTGCGCAAGCCATCGATGGTCATGTTGCCGGCCAGTTTCACCTGGATGGAACTGTCGGGCTGGCTGCCGCCCGAGATGGCCAGCGGGCCGCCCAGCAGATTGCCATTCAAGCCATTCAGGTTGACGCCTTTTTCGTTGAATTCGATCTTGCCCTGCGTGCCCAGCACGGGCGGCATGTCGTGGAACAGCACCACGTCGTTGCCCGCCAGCTGCAAACTGCCTTGCACGGTCGACTCGAGCATGCGTTCTATCGGCAAGTGCAATTTGAGGGCCAGCTTGGCGTTGCCCGTCGCCGTCGTTTCATCCGTGAAATTCTCGATCCAGCCCAGCACGGGGCTGGCCGTCACGTACTTGAGGAATTCCTGCATGGGGCCGGCCGCGTTGCCCTCGATATCGAGCAAGGTGTCGAACACGGTCAGGTCGGGAATCACGGCCTTGACGTTCGTCAGGGCCACGCCACCCGTGGTGGCCGTGTCGCCGCGAATTTCCATGCGCGCCCGCTCGAACACAAAGCTGCCCTTGATCTTTTCCGCCTGCGGCCACAGGGGCGCCTTGCCCGCCAGCGGACCGCTTTCCGCGAATTCGCCTGGCGCATAGTTCAAGGTGCCGTTCTCGATCTTGCCGGCCACGCGGAAGTCGCCCCGGTTGCGCTGGGCCGGTGTGTCGGCCTTGAACGGGAAATGCTCGAGTTCGCCGCGCAGGCGCAGGCTGACATCGTGCGCCATGCCGCCTTCGAGCGCGCCCGTCAGCCAGTGGCGCAGGTGCTCGGGCGTTTGCACGGGCAGATAGCGGCCGATGGTGTTGATCTGGAAATTATCGACCGTGCCCGTCAAGTCGACCTGGCCCAGGTTCTTGCCGTCGAGCGGCAGCCGGTGCGTGCCTTGCAGGGCGACGCGCAAGCCTTGCTGATTGAAGTCAAGCTTGTCCAGATCGACTTGCAGCATATTGGCCGCCTCAAACGTCCAGCGCGCCTGCATGGCAAATTGTTCGAACGGCAGGGCCGGCTCGCTCAAGTAAGTCGGCAATTGCAGCACCATATCCTGCGCATCGATGGCAATGGTGCCGCCCTTGTCGCTGGCATCGATGCTGCCGGTCAGGTGGTCGAAGCCGGGAATGGCTGGCGCTGCCGCCTGGGCGGGGCTGCTTGCCGTCTTCGCCACGGCCAGGCGCGCCGGCTGTGCGTTCAGGCCCAGATCGATGAGCTTGCCGCGCAAACGGTAGCTGGCGGGCGTGGCCATGTCGCCTTCCCATTGCGCTGAAAAATCCTGCAGGCGCCCGCGCGGCGCCAGGGCGTCGAGGCGCTGGCGCTGCTGCTCGCCCAGCGGCAGCTTGTCGGCCAGCGCGGCCAGGGTTTGCAGATCGAGCGACTTGGCCGTGATTTCCGTGCGCGCCGGCTTGCGCTTGGTGGCGGCAACAAAGCGTTCGGACAAGGTCGTGGGCGGCAAGCTGAGGCCATCGCGAGTTTCCACCGCAAAATTCGTCAACTCCACCTGGTGCCCATTCGCGCCAAAGGTTGGTTTGCCGTCGGGCACCTGCGCCGACAGCTCTTCTTTTGCCGACATGCGCCCGCTGACCGACAGCAGATCGAGCGGCGCAATATGCTTGCCCAGCTGCGCCTGCACATCCGTCAAGCCCACGTCGGCCGTAAAGCCGGCCAGGCGCGCGTGGTCCAGGCTCAACCAGGCGCGCAGGGCGCCCTTGCCCTGGCTCAGTTCGAACGGGTAATCGAGATAGCGGCGCCAGGCGGCCAGGTCGGCGTTTTTCAGGTCGGCGTACAGCTCGCCCTTCCACATCGACATATCCGAGATGCGCGTGCTGAAAGGCGGATGCGTGAAGTGAGCGCGCACATCGATGGGCGCGGCCAGGCTGGCCGGCGGCGTGGCCTGCAAGCCCAGGCGGTGGCTGCGCCAGCGGTTGCGCAGCAGCAGATTGACCTGGGATAAAGCCAGCTCGGGCGTGCCGCGCGCTTCGTCCGTCCAGCGCACCTTGCCATCGCGAATGATGATGTCATGCTGCGACAGCAGCCAGTCGGCGCCCTTGCCATCGCTGCCTTGCGTGCTGTCGATCAACACTCCGGCCACGTACAGCTTGCCATCCTTGCTGCGCCGCACGTCCAGGTCCGGCCGCGTGATTTCCAGTGTGGTGAAGCGCACGGAACCGAGCACGCTCCACCACGACACGGTGGCCGATATGCTCGGCAAGCTCAGCGCCTGACGCCCAGCCTGGTCGCGCAGGGTCACGTCGCCGAGGAAAAGATTGGGGCGCACGCCATGCCAGGAGGCATAAATACGCGCTATGGTAACGGGGTTGCCCAGCGCGCGGCTGGCCGCCCGCTCGATATCGCCTTTGTAATAGTCGATATTCGGCAAGATCGCGTAGCGCAGGAATAAAAACAGCACGGCGAAGGCGAAATACGCGAGCAGCACCAGTTTAATGGTAAAACCCAACACATGGTGGGTGGCCAGGTTGGCCATGCGATAGGCGGCACGCAGCCGCTGCCAGCGCAGAGCCAATGGCACATGTTCTGTCACGCTTGCTTCTGGCGGTTTTTGCATCAATAAGCTAATAAACTGGCCCGGCGTCAAATAATGGCAAAAATCGTCTGCATTCGTGGTGCGCGCCTGCATCCTTGCGCTTGCGTCTGAGCAAAGCCTCCCTTACCATCGTCCGGAAGAGCACGCACTACCGGCAGTATTGGGCCGGCGGCATAATTTTACCGCATCCCCCGCCGTTCGCAGCCAAGTTAAACAAGAACATGCACGCCGCATCCACGAGACACTTACCGATACCATGAGCACACAGCCTTTGATTTCCGCCTCCCGTTTCTACCAGCGCTGGCTGGACGCCGCCCCCGAGCGCGCCGCGCAGGTAGCCCAACTGGTGCGCGCACCGCTGGACAAGCTCGACTTTGCCGCCGCGCTGGCCGCCCAGGCGAACGCCGCCACGCCGCCGCTGCCGCCCGAGCGGGCCATGCGCCGCCTGCGCAACCTGCTCGTCTGCGGCCTGATCGCGCGCGATCTTGGCGGCCAGGCCGACTTGAACGAAGTCGTCACGGCCATGACGGGCTTTGCCGATTTCGCCATCCGCACGCACGTGGATGCCATCATGGCCGAGATGGTGGCCCTGCACGGCATGCCGGTCGGCGAGGAATCGGGCGAGGAACAGGCCTTGATGGTGCTGGCGATGGGCAAGCAGGGCGGTGGCGAACTCAATGTCTCGTCCGACATCGACCTGATCTTTGTCTACCCGGAAGATGGCGACACGCAAGTCACCGAACCGGGCCAGCGCAGCCTGTCCAACCACGAGTTTTTCATTCGCATGGGCAAGAAGCTGATCGCCGCCCTGGCCGAGATCACGCAGGACGGTTTTACTTTCCGCGTGGACATGGCCTTGCGCCCGAACGGTAATTCGGGCCCGCTGGCCGCCAGCCTGGGCATGGTGGAGCAGTACCTGATCGTGCAGGGCCGCGAATGGGAGCGCTACGCCTGGGTCAAGGCGCGCGCCGTCACGGGCAAGCCGGAAGATATTGCGTCCCTTGACGCCATCGTGCGCCCCTTCGTCTTCCGCCGCTACCTCGATTTCGGCGTCATCGATGCCATCCGCACCATGCACGGCCAGATCCGCGCCGAGGTCAACCGCCAGGAGCGGCTGCATCCGGACCGCAGCAACAACGTCAAGCTGGGCCGCGGCGGCATCCGCGAAATCGAATTCCTCGCGCAAGTGTTTCAGCTGATACGGGGCGGGCGCGACGCCGAGCTGCGCGACCGTTCCACACGCGCCACCCTGCGCACGGTGGCGGACAAGGGGCTATTGGAACCGGCCATCGTGGAACAACTGCTCGGCTCCTACACCTTCCTGCGCAACCTCGAACACCGGCTGCAGTATCTCGACGATGCGCAAACCCACACCTTGCCCGCCAACGACGCCGACCGCCTGACTGTGGCGCAGATGATGGGCTTGCCAGACACGCCCACCCTGCTGGCCCAGCTGGAAGCGCACCGCGTGTTTGTTGCCGGCCAGTTCGACGAAATGTTCAGCGACAAGAGCAGCGGCACGCCGCCGGCCGACACGGGCATCGACCCGCAAACGTCGAACGACTGCGCCGCCTCGGACCAGCAGGAAGCCATCGAGGCGCGTTTCGCCGCCCTCGGTTTCCATGAGCCGGCCGCCTGCGCGCGCCGCCTGCTGGCCACGTGGCAGGCGCCGCGGCTGCAATCGTTGCCCGAGGCGAGCCGCACGCGCCTCGTCGCCCTCGTCAACTCCGCCCTGCCCCTGATCACCGACTGTTCCGTGTCCAACGGCAACGCCAGCCAGCTGGCCACCCTGGGCCGGCTGCTCGATTTCCTGGAAGCGATTGCGCGCCGCTCGGCCTATCTGTCGCTGCTGACGGAATATCCGCACACGCTCGAGCGCGTGGTGCGCATGGTGTGCGCCAGCGGCTGGGCCGCCACCTTCCTCACGCAGCACCCTATCCTGCTCGACGAACTGCTCGATGAACGCATCCGCAACACGGTGCCGGACCCGGCCGCCCTGGCGCTGGACCTGCAGCGCCAGCTCGACGACGCGCCCGGCGACACGGAGCGGCAAATGGATATCCTGCGCGAAATGCACCACGCGCAGCTGTTCCAGTGCCTGGCGCAAGACCTGGCGGGCGACCTCAGCGTGGAAAAGCTGGCCGACTACCTGTCGCAGCTGGCCGACATCATCGTCGCCGCCACCGTGCAAGCCGTCTGGCAAACCTTGCCGACGCGCCACCGCGAGGTGCCGAAATTCGCCGTCATCGCGTACGGCAAGCTGGGCGGCAAGGAACTCGGTTATGTCTCGGACCTCGACGTCATTTTCCTGTTCGACGATGACGACCAGGACGCGCCCGGCCTGTACGCCAAGCTGGCCCAGCGCTTCATTACCTGGATGACTTCGCACACGTCGGCCGGCATTTTGTTCGACATCGACATCGCCCTGCGTCCCGACGGCGCCTCGGGCATGCTCGTCTCCAGCGTGCAGGCCTTCGAGCGCTACCAGGGCAGCGCGGCCTGGGTATGGGAACACCAAGCGCTCACGCGCGCGCGCTTCTGCGCCGGCGACGCCACCATCGGCAAGCATTTCGAACGCATCCGCGACACGATCCTGCGCAAGGAACGCCCTGAAAACGGCCCGCTCAAGGGCGAGGTGGTGGCCATGCGCAAGAAGATGCTCGATGCGCATCCGCCCCGCCCCGGCAGCTTCGATTTGAAGCAGGATCCGGGCGGCATGATCGACATCGAATTCATGGTGCAATACCTGGTGCTCCAGCATGCGGCGCAGTATCCGCAGCTGACGGCCAACTCGGGCAATATCGCCCTGCTGCGCCTGTGCGGCGAGCTGGGACTGATCGACGCGCAGCTGGCCGGCCTGGTCGCCGACGCCTACCGCGCGCTGCGCAAGCTGCAGCACCAGTTGCGCCTGCAGGGGCAGGACCTGGCCAGGGTGGAACCGGAACGGGTGCGCGTGCATGCGGATAACGTCGTGCGCCTGTGGCAAGCCATTTTCGGCGCTACCGCCTGAGGCCGGCCAAGGCATGCCACTCCATTACCTGTCCCGCCTGAGCGGAGCGGCGCGCGATACGCAAGCCAATCTGCAACTGGGCTGCGTGCTGGCGCTGGTGGCCGGCGCCGTGAATGCGGGCGGCTTTCTGGCCATCGGCGGCTATACCTCGCACATGACGGGCATCGTTTCCGGCATGGCGGACGACCTGGCGCTGGGCAATATCACGGTGGCCCTGGCCGCGCTGGGCGCCTGGCTGGCCTTCGTCAGCGGCGCGGCCGTGACCGCCATCATGGTGAACTGGGGCAAGCGGCGCCGGCTGCACAGCCAGTTTGCCGCCAGCCTGCTGCTGGAAGCGGCGCTGTTGCTGCTGTTCGGCCTGACGGGTAATTACCTGGCCGCCATGCCCGACGTGCTGGGCCCCGTCACCATCTTGCTGCTGTGCTTTGTCATGGGCTTGCAGAACGCCATCATCACCAAGATTTCGGGCGCCGTCATCCGCACCACGCACGTGACGGGCCTGTCCACCGACATCGGCATCGAACTGGGCAAGATGGCGTATTACAACCGGCGCCACTTGCCGGACCGGATGGTCAAGGTCAACCGCGGCAAGCTCAGAACGCACAGCCTGCTGATCGCCTGCTTCTTCATCGGCGGCGTCAGCGGCGCCCTGGCCTTCAAGCACATCGGTTTTCCCGCCGCCACCATCCTGCTGGCCGGCGTGCTGACCCTGCTGTCGGGCGTGCCCGTGCTGCGCGACTTGCGCCTGCTGTGGCGCTTTTACCGGCGCCGCTTGTAGGTCCACCTGACAAAACCTACTGCACGTCGCGCTTTGCGGCCAGCGATGCTCACCGGCTCGGCGCCCCCGTACGAAAGTACGGTTGCGCTTCTCGGCCACAAATCACTGCCGCTCGCTAAGGTTTTGTTAGGCGTCGCAAATTCACGAATGAAAAAAAACGCCCCGAAGGGCGTTTTTTCTTATGTGGTCAAAAAATTACTTGGCACCCATCAGTGCAACGGTGGTGTCGAGCATGCGGTTCGAGAAACCCCACTCGTTGTCGTACCACGACGATACTTTCACCAGGCGGCCCGACACTTTGGTCAGGGTCGAATCGAAGTTCGACGAAGCCGGGTTGTGGTTGAAGTCGATCGAGACCAGCGGTTCGGTCTGGTACGTCAGGATGCCTTCCAGGGCACCTTCCGAAGCGGATTTCATCAGCGCGTTGACTTCTTCCACGGTCGTGTCGCGCTTGGCGATGAACGACAGGTCGACCAGCGACACGTTGATGGTCGGCACGCGGATGGCGAAGCCGTCCAGCTTGCCATTCAGCTCAGGCAGCACCAGGCCCACGGCGGCAGCGGCGCCCGTCTTGGTCGGGATCATGCTCATGGTGGCCGAACGGGCGCGGCGCAGGTCTTCATGCATCACGTCGGACAGCACCTGGTCGTTGGTGTAGGCGTGCACGGTGGTCATCAGGCCCGTTTCGATACCGATGGCGTCGTTCAGCGGCTTGACCAGCGGTGCCAGGCAGTTGGTGGTGCACGAAGCGTTCGAGATGACGGTGTCCGTTGCTTTCAGCACTTGATGATTCACGCCGAACACGACGGTCGCATCGACGTCCTTGCCACCTGGTGCCGAGATGATGACTTTCTTGGCGCCGCCCTTCAGGTGAGCCGAAGCTTTCTCCTTGGTGGTGAAGAAGCCCGTGCACTCCAGCACGACGTCCACGCCCAGCTCACCCCATGGGATTTCAGCAGGATTGCGCTGTGCGAATACGCGGATCGGATCGCCATTGACGATCATGTTGTCGCCTTCGACGGTGACCGTGCCCGGGAACTTGCCGTGCGCGGTGTCGTAGCGGGTCAGGTGGGCGTTCGATTTGGCATCGCCCAGGTCGTTGATGGCAACGATCTGGATATCCTGTTTCTTGCCGCCTTCGTAGAAAGCGCGCAACACATTACGGCCGATGCGGCCGTAGCCATTGATTGCAACTTTGATCGTCATACTCTGCTCCTGATTAAAAAAAAAGGTATCAGCACAGCACCCCGGCCAGCATTGGCCAGGGTCTGCTCAAAATCAATATTAGCCAGTGATAACGGCTTTCACCTTGGCGACGACGTTCTCGACCGTGAAGCCGAAGTGCTTGAACAGCACCCCAGCCGGCGCCGATTCGCCGAACGTGTCGATACCGACCACGGCGCCTTCCAGGCCCACGTATTTGTACCAGAAGCTGGTCACGCCCGCTTCGATGGCCACGCGCGGCACGCCTTTCGTCAGCACGCTGGCCTTGTAGGCGGCGTCCTGTCGGTCATACACGTCGGTCGACGGCATCGACACCACGCGCACGGCGATGCCTTCGGCCGCCAGCGCGCCGGCGGCGGCGACGGCCAGTTCCACTTCGGAACCGGTGGCGATCAGGATGGCCTTGGCATCGGCCACGTCGTTCAGCACATAGCCGCCGCGGAAGATGTTCTCGATCTGTTCGGCGCTACGCTCCTGGTACGGCAGGTTCTGGCGCGAGAAAATCAGGGTCGACGGGCCATCCTTGCGGCGCACGGCGGCGCCCCAGGCAGCGGCCGACTCGACGGTGTCGCATGGACGCCAGTTGTCCAGGTTCGGGATCAGACGCATCGACGAGACGTGCTCGACCGATTGGTGCGTCGGGCCGTCTTCGCCCAGACCGATCGAATCGTGGGTAAACACGAAGATCGAACGCAGCTTCATCAGGGCGGCCATGCGCAGCGCATTGCGGCTGTAGTCGGAGAACGTCAGGAACGTGGCACCGAACGGGATGTAGCCGCCGTGCAGGGTGATGCCGTTCATGATGGCGCTCATGCCGAATTCGCGCACGCCGTAGTTGATGTGGTTGCCAGGCTGGCCCGAACGCACGGCCACGCACTCTTTCCAGTTGGTCAGGTTCGAACCGGTCAGGTCGGCCGAGCCGCCCAGGAATTCCGGCAGGGACGAAGCCAGCGCCTGGATGGCGTTCTGGCTGGCCTTGCGGGTGGCGATGTTTTCTTTCTTTTCGACGCAGGAAGCGATGGCGGCGCTCAGGGCCGCTTCGAATGCCTGCGGCAGTTCGCCTTGCATGCGGCGCGACAATTCAGCGGCTTGCTGCGGGAATTCGCGGCTGTAGGCGGCAAAGCGCTCGTTCCAGTCCGCTTCCAGCAGGGCGCCTTGTTTCTTGGCATCCCAGGCCGCGTACACGTCGGCCGGCATTTCGAACGGTGCGGCATCCCAGCCGATGTATTCGCGCACGGCGGCGATTTCCTTGTCGCCCAGCGCGGCGCCGTGGACCTTGTCGCCGCCTTGCAGGTTCGGCGAACCCTTGCCGATGATGGTCTTGCAGCAGATCAGGGTGGGCTTGCTGGCGGTCTTGGCGGCGGCGATGGCGGCAGCCACGGCGGCAACATCATGGCCGTCGACGGCGCGGATGACGTTCCAGCCATACGCTTCGAAGCGGGCCGGGGTGTCGTCCGTGAACCAGCCTTCGACCTTGCCGTCGATGGAAATGCCGTTGTCGTCATACAGGGCGATCAGCTTGTTCAAGCCCAGGGTGCCGGCCAGCGCGCACACTTCGTGCGAAATGCCTTCCATCAGGCAGCCGTCGCCGACGAAAGCGTAGGTGTAGTGGTTGACGATGTCGTGGCCAGGCTTGTTGAATTCAGCGGCCAGCAATTGCTCCGACAGGGCCATGCCGACGGCGTTGGCGATGCCCTGGCCCAGCGGGCCGGTGGTCGTTTCCACGCCTGGCGTGATGTCGACTTCCGGGTGGCCCGGGGTTTTCGAATGCATCTGGCGGAAGGCCTTGATGTCCTCCATCGACAGCTCGTAGCCCGTCAGGTGCAGCAGCGCGTAGTGCAGCATCGAACCGTGGCCGTTCGACAACAGGAAGCGGTCGCGGTTCTGCCATTTCGGGTTCGCGGGATTGTGGCGATAGTGACCACTCCACAGGGCAACTGCGATCTCGGCCATGCCCATCGGCATGCCTGGATGGCCGGAATTGGCCTTTTGTACAGCGTCCATTGCCAGTGCGCGGATCGCATTGGCCATTTTGGTAGTCGGGAGCGTAGTTGTCATGATGGTGTGGGTCAGTCGCGAGTTTGGAATTCGTTTGCAGCGCAGCTGGGCGCAGTCAGAGCTATGTATTTTACCAGACCAGCAAGGGGAAAAATCAAACCGCGCAACGCCGCCGCTGCAGCTTGTGCCCCTTGCGCCCGACAGGGACGAAAAAAAACCGGGCCAAGCCCGGTTTTTCGCGACGTACGCCGCTGCGGAGCGCGCCGCAAATCGGCCCGCCCCACCCGTCAGTCTACCCTCACGTCATTTGAAGGAGTACGACGCCGACATGTAGATGTAGCGGCCACGCGGATTGCCGTAGGCGGTATCGTAGCCGATGTTCGACGATGGATCGAACGCCGGCGCACGATCGAACACGTTATTGACGCCACCGCGCAGCACCAGGTTCTTGAACCCGCTGTAGGACAGCGAGGCGTCAACCAGGGTCGCGCTCGGGATCATCAGGCCGCTCGCGTACTCGTCGTAGTAAAGGTTGATCGTCGCCGACGGTGTCCGGTCCACGTGATAATGCGAGGTGAAGTTGGCGCTCGTCGTCGCCGCCCAAGCACCGCGGTCCCAGTTGACACCCAGCTTGGCCAGCAGCTTAGGATAGCCGTATTCACCGGCCTCGCACGCCGTGTTGTTGCCGCAATTGATCGCCGGATCGTCAGGCAGCAGCACGCGGTTGTAGGACAGCGTGTAGCTGGCCTCGCCGAACACCTTGAAACGCCCCATCTCGGCCGTGCGCAGCGTGTACGACGCGTCGACATCCAGACCGTCGGTGACGACTTTGCTGCGGTTGATCAGGCCAACCTGCAGCTGCTTCAGGCGACCTACCAACGGGCCCAGCGTCGCGCGCTGGGCGGCGCTCAGCGCGTTATACTTCTCTTGGTCTTCCGCCGTCACGTCGTAGCGCGTGACGGCGTTCTTGTACTGACCATCCTCGCCCGCCAACACGGTTTCGTTGTCAAGATTCTCGACCCGATCGTTCCACTTGATATTCCAGTAGGTTAAACCCAGCGTCAGGTTCTTGATCGGTTCGGCGACCACGCCCAGGTTGAACTGCTTCGATTTTTCGGGCTTCAAATCCTTCGTGCCGGACAGCAAGGATAGCGCCGAACCGCTGCAAGCGGTGTCAAAATAAGCGTCACCCACGATGCAGCGCTTCGGATCCTTGGTCGCGACGAAACCGCCGCGGCCTTCGTTAAAGCGCTGCGACAGCGTCGGCGCACGGAAACCGGTGCTGTAGCTGGTGCGGAACATCAAGGTCGGCAAGGCGGTCCAGCGCAGGCCAAGCTTCGGGTTGGTGGTACCGCCAGCCAACTGGTAGCGGTCATAGCGGACGGCCGCCTGCGCTTCCAGGTTTTTCAGCAGCGGCAGGGCCAACTCGCCGAACACGGCGCCGAGCGACTCAGAGCCGTCGATGCCGCGCAGGGTCGAATAGATGCCGATCGCGCCATCGCGCCAGGCCTGCGACGGATCGTAGGTGAGCTTCTCGCGCTTGTACTCGGCACCGACGGCCACACCGATCTTGCCGCCGGGCAGTTGGCCAAATTCGCTGGAAGCGGTCACCTTGGCAAAGTCCGTCGAGGACTTGGTCTTGGTGTACTGGTCGGCCGTCAGTTCGTTGATGATCTGCTCCGAATTATGGTTGCCGCCGAAGGGGTTGAATTTGCCCTGCGCCAGGTAACTCTGCAATTTATCGTGCATGAAGGAGCCGTACACGCGCGTTTCGCCCTTCTCTTCGCTGTGGCCCACGGACACGGTCCAATCCCAGTTGGCTGCGCGGCCGGTGGCGCCGCCAACCAGCCAGGTGGTGTCAACATTGGTGCCCGTACCACCCTCGGCAGCAGGGAAGAGGCGGCGGATATTGACCGGCACGCCGTAGGTATTGAAGGGGTTGTTCGCCGCCACACGGAGCACGCCGGAGCGGTCGGCATTTTGGATCCAGGCCGGCGAACCTTGGATGCGCGTGTCGAAGTGGTTGTAAAACAGATTGGCGAACAGCGACACATCCGGCGTCAAATCCCAGTTCGCCGTGACCGCCCCGCCGTAGCGTGTGGACGGACGCACCAGGTCTATCGACTCAGCGGCGGAATACATGCAGGAACTGCGATTCGGCGCAGCCACCCATTCCGGCGCATCCGGATAGGGCTTGCTGTGGGCCGCGTCGCACTCCGGATCGGGCATGCGCTGCGAACCACCCAGCGATATGGTGCCGGGATCGCGGCCCTTGGCGCCGTAGACGCCACCCTGATACAGGCCGCCCTTGTGGCCAGTGAAATCGGTACTGTTCGCCCAATCGCGGCCGACGCCGTGGATGGCCTCGGTTTTTTCGTACGAGGCCGAATAGGTCACGTTGAATTTCTGAGCGTCACGGTCGCCGAAACCGCCGGACACGGACACCTTATGGTTCTGCCCGTCGCCATAGGTGGTCGAACCGGTGCTGGCGTCGAGGGTCAATCCCTGGTAATCCTTGCGCAGGATGAAGTTGATGACGCCGCCAACGGCATCGGTGCCGTAAATGGCCGAGGCGCCGTCCTTGAGCACATCGATGCGCTCGATGGCCGACAGCGGAATGGCGTTCAGATCGACCGAGGTCTGGCCGCTGTACTCGTCCGAACCGGACGCCGGCAGGCGATAGCCGTTCAACAGGATGAGGGTCGGCAGACCGCGCAGCGAGACGCTGGTGGCGCCGTTTCGGAAGGAACCCGACGTCGCCAGCTCACCGCCGTTACCGCCCGCAGAAGTCAGGTTGCGCATCAGATCCAGCACCGACGTCGCGCCCGAACGGGCAATCGATTCGCGCGTCATCACGGTGATCGGGGAAATACCTTCGGCTTCGATGCGTTTGATACTCGAACCGGTGATTTCGACGCGCTGCACCTTAGGCACAGGCGCATCGATCGCTTCCTGCGCGTGCACGCTCATCGTTGCGACGCCGGCGAACGCGGCCAACGCCAATCTCACCACCTGCACACTCTTTTTTTCGCGAAACATCATAACTTATTCCTTTTCTGATCCCTGATATCACTTGATAAGCGATTAGTTTGTATTTTTATAATCACTTAAATCTCTCATGGTCTTGCGAAAAACTGCAAGGCCCCTCCCGCTACAACTACAACTACAGTGTCATGCTTTTCCAACCAATTTAAGCTGGCCGCAACGCGCCCGGGGTCATAGGCCCAGGCATTGAAACGTGCGGCGTCTCCCCATACCAGACCGAATCACATCACGGACGACATTGCTGGAAACAATTGATGCCGTTCAACACAACTTGTATAGTCATCAAACCACGCTAAAAGTATCACTGTCAATAATGCAATGATTTCTGAAATCAAAAAACAACATTTCGTTTTTAGCCAGCTTGTTATCTCCACGCAATTTCCCGCCCCGGATGCGCCGCGCGTAGGCCCAGCGGCAAGAATTTCACCCGGCCGCGCGCAGCGGCACTAAAATTGCACCCTCGAGTCGCAGCCGCGCGCGCCCTACCCGCGCGCGGCGCGGCACCTCCCATTGTTTCTCTCCGCCAGGATGTTGCATGCCGCGTTTTTTCTGTCCCCAGCCACTCGCCATAGGCGCCACCATCTCTCTGCCCGACGCCGTAGCCCACCACGTCAATGTAGTGCGCCTTATGCCGGGCGAGGCCATCACCGTCTTCAACGGCGAGGGCGGCGAGTACACGGCTGTCTTGTGCAACGTCGAGAAAAAACGCGCCAACGCCGAGCTGAAGTCCCACACGGCGCGCGAAGCGGAACTGCCCTACGCCGTGACCCTGGCGCAAGCGCTGCCGGAAGCATCCAAAATGGACTGGATCATCGAAAAAGCCATCGAACTGGGCGCGGCCGGCATCGTGCCGCTGTCGGCGCAGCGCTGCGTCGTGCGCCTGTCCGCCGAGCGGGCCGAGAAAAAACTGGCTCATTGGCAAGGCATTATCGTGTCCGCCTCGGAACAATGCGGACGCAACCGCCTGGCGCAGCTGGCGCCATTGCAAGACTTCAATAGCTGGAGCGGCCAGCAAGATTTACATAAAAGCATCATCCTGACACCGCGCGCGCAGCAGTCGCTGGCCGACTGGGCCCGTCACCAGCCGCCGCAGGCGATCACGGTGATGGTGGGACCGGAAGGCGGCTTTACCGAGGCAGAAGAAAAAGCTGCCATCGCCGCTGGCGCCATCGGCCTGTCCATGGGGCCGCGCATCCTGCGCACGGAAACGGCGGGACTGACGGCGCTGGCGACGCTGAGTGCATTGTGGGGCGGCATGTAATACGCAAAAACAATAAAAAAGCGCAGCGCGGTTTCCCGCACTGCGCCAGAGCTTGCGCGTAGCAGCTACGCACAAGCACAAGCACATCATCAGGCGGCCCATTACGGCGCCGCCCTGTTCTTTCCTATTAGAACGTGTACTCGGCGCCCAGTTTCAGGGTACGTGGACGCATGGCGTAGCCGTCACGCACGTTGATAGGACGCAGCTGATCGAAGACGTTATTGATATTTGCCAGCAAACGCAGGTTGTTGAAGCCCGTGTATGCAAAGTTCAAATCCGTACGTACATCGCTGGCCACTTCGCATGGCAGATCGGCACCCTTGAGTGCGGCACGGCAACCAGCCTCGCCCAAGCTTGTGGCTTCGGTGGCGGTCTCGTTCTTGATCAGTTCCTGCTTCGAGACATAATTCACGCACACGCCGGCGCTCAATGGGCTCTTGCGCCATGCGGCACTCTGTACCGACACCAGGTGCGGGTTGCCCAGCTTGCCAATCAGGTTAGGACGGTATTTATTGGCATCGATATAGTGGCATTGCCGGTTTCAATACATTGCGCAGGACGCTAGCCGTGGCACAACGCTTAAGATCGATCTGACGGTTGTAGAAACCGGTCAGGCCCACTTTACCCAGCGTCTCTGGAATGTTCGGGGCACGGAAACCATCAGCGATCGTGCCGCGCAGCTATAGAACGTGTATGCAAGTCCCGGGATAAAGAAGCGGCCAGCAGCGCTCGCTGGATTAGCAGCGGCCGCACGCGGTCATCGTGATGATGGGGCAGGAAGAGGATTTCAGAAACAGAAGAAAAGGCAGCCCTGGCCGCCAGCGCCATCGGCCGGTCTTGGTAGGGCGCAGCGCCCCACGGCGCTGCCATTGAGCGGAAAATGCCGCGCGTCTCAATTCGCCGCCGATAATACCGGCCTGGCCGCAATGCAGAATATCACCGCACCATCTTTATCGCACAAGCATCACAAATAAGACAACAAACAAAGATAATCCGCGCATTCATAAAATGGCGGACCCGCTATTATATTTTCAGATATAGAAATAAATAAAACGACCAAGCATCGACGATTAAGCACCAATATGGTACGGCGCCGCACTCATTTGATGCGGAAACCTAATATTGCACCATGATGGCGCTTACGTCTATCGTTCTCCGACTTAGCACAAAAAAACAACGCTTTTGTTGCACTATCATCCGCCTGCGCCTCCCCATCAAGCCTGCAAACATGCGGCCTTCAGGCTAGCCGCGACGCTGCACTGCAGCAAAACGGACATGCCAAACTGAGCCTTGTGTTGTTTTTTTATATGTATTTCCACTATAAAAATTGACAGCCAAGCAGCTGCGATGGTTTCATTAACGTCTTGAAATTTTGAATACTCAAACGTTTCAAAGAAACCGTCCATGAGACGATCGATAAAATAATAGATACATATACGGCCGGCATTGCCAATACAAGGCGATCACAAGCTGCATATTCATAAAGTGAGGAGTTTTGCAATGATGGTGGAAACAGGATTATCGCGTTCTATACGTTTGATGTTTATCGGCAGCATAGCGTTCGGCATGCACATGGCCAACGCACAAACCACTGGCGAAAACATTCAAAAGGTCGAAGTGACCGGTTCGAGCATCAAGCGCGCGGAAGCCGAAACCATTTCGGTCATTCAAACGCTGACCCGCAAGGACATCGAGCAAACCGGTAAGGCATCGATCGCCGACGTCGTGCGCAGCATCTCCGCTGACAACAACGGCAGTATCAGCGGCTCCTTCACCAACGGTTTCGCCGGTAGCGCCTCAGGCGTTTCGCTGCGCGGTTTGAGCGTCAGCTCGACCCTCGTGCTGATCAATGGCCGCCGCACGGCGCCATACGGCTTCGGCGATGACGGCCAGCGCAGCTTCGTCGACTTGAACTCGATTCCCCTCGATGCCGTGGACCGCATCGACATCCTGAAAGACGGCGCTTCCGCCATTTATGGTTCCGACGCGATCGCCGGCGTGGTCAACATCATCTTGCGCCAGAACTATGTCGGCAAGACCATCTCCGCCAACGTCGGCCAGAGCGGCCACGGCGACGGCACCGTCACCAGCATCTCCGGCGCCATCGGCTTCGGTGACATGGACACCGACAAATTCAACGTCTTCGCCACCCTCGATGCGAAAAAATCGGGCGAAATCAAGCAAAGCAACCGCGACAAGTGGATCGGCCAAGCCGATGCGCGTCCATGGGGCGGCCGCGACCAGCGTGCCGGCCAGACGACCGCAGGCAACGGCGGCGGCAGCTCCTTCCTGGGCACCCTGCGTCCAATCTCGCCAAAGCTCGGCAATGTAACCAACTTGCCAGGTTCGTGCGATCCGATCAACCTCGATCCAACTGGCGGCAGCTCGAACGACAACTCGCGCGGCGGTTGCCTGTGGGATCCGGTCCAGTTCGCGACCATCCAGCCAAAGACCGAAAACGTCAACCTGTTCATGCGCGGCACCCTGGCGCTGGGCGCCAATGCGCAAGGCTACACGGAAGTGGGCATCTTCAAGTCGAAGGCCGACACCTACACCACCCCGTCCGGCCTGACCGGCGCCGGCTTTGACCTGGTCAACGCCCGTGTCAACAACACCGGCACCGGCCCGGATCAGCTGCTGATGCCAGCAAACCACCCGGACAACATCCTGGGCGTCGATGCACGTCCGCGCTGGGTCGACGCATCGCGTCCACGCGTATCGAACCTCGAAACGACCGTCACGCGTGTCCTGGCCGGCGTCAAGGGTACGTACGCCAACTGGGATTACGATACGGGCCTGATGTACGCGGAAAGCAAAACCGACCGTACGCAAACGGGCTACTACCGTACCAGCGCCCTGCGCACGGCGCTGAACAACGGCACCTTCCGCATCGGCAAGGGCGTGATCAACAGCCCTGAAGTACTGGCACTGGTATCGCCTACGCTGAGCAACTCGGGCACGACGAAGAGCACCTCGCTGGACTTCAAGGCTTCGCGCGAACTGTTCCAATTGCCAGGCGGCATGATGGGCCTCGCGCTGGGCGCCGAGTACCGCAAGGAAGAAACGAACAGCCAGTCGACGCCATACACCGACATCAACGATATCGTTGGCCTGGGCTATTCCGCTTCGCAAGGTTCGCGCAACGTCAAGGCTCTGTACGCCGAGCTCGCCGCTCCAGTCATGAAAGAGCTGGAACTGCAATTCGCGCTGCGCAGCGATGATTACTCGGACTATGGCCGCTCGACCACGCCAAAAGTCGGCTTCAAGTTCACGCCAGCATCGGCTGTGGCTTTCCGCGGTACGTATGCGGAAGGTTTCCGCGCGCCTAGCGCAGCGGAAAACGGCAACAGCGCCGTGGCGGCGTTCACCAGCATCGCCAGCGATCCAGTGCGTTGCGCCGTGACGAAACTGCCTATCGATTGCTCGTCGCAACAAGTTGGCGCGATCACCATCGGCAACAAGAACATCAAGCCGGAAACATCGAAGAGCTACAGCCTGGGCATGGTGCTTGAGCCGATCAAGAACATCAGCCTGTCGATCGACTGGTGGAAAATCGTCCGCGATGGCGAAATCAACGGCTCCGATCCTGGCGCAGTGGTCGCCAATCCAGCTGGCTACCCAGATGCGGAAATCGTTCGTGGCGAACCTACGAGCAACTTCCCAGGCCTGGCTGGTCCTATCCTGATGGTCAAAGCGCCTTACCTGAACGCAGGCAAGACCAAGACCTCCGGTATCGACCTGGATCTGCGCGGCAAGTACAACGCCGGCGAATACGGCCGCTTCAACTCGGGCGTGACGGTGACGTACATGAAGGAATTCACCCGTACCAATGCCGATGGCACGGTACTGCAATTTGCAGGCACCCACGGTGACGTCAACCTGTCCGGTAACGGCGGTACGCCGAAGACCAAAGTCCGCCTGACGCTGGGCTGGGATCAAGGTCCGGTCAACGTCACGGCCAACATGAACTACGTCAGCAGCATCAGCAACAAGAACGAAGTCAACGGCGATTGCCTGGACGTCGATGCCAACGAGGTGCCGTACAAAAACTGCCGCATCGCTTCGTTCACCACGACGGATCTGTTTGCCAAGTGGAATGTCACGAAACAATGGGAACTCACCGCGTCGATCACGAATCTGTTCGACAAGATGGCACCGCTGGACGTGCAAACCTACGGCCGCATCAACTACAACCCATCGCTGCACCAGTCGGGCGCTGTGGGCCGTTACTTCACGCTGGGCGGCCGCTACACGTTCTAATCGCCAGGCAAGATATAACAGCTAGTTAGCAAGAAAATCCGGCGGCCATGTATTGGCCGCCGGATTTTTTCTTTTCAGCCGCCTCTTTCCTGTGGCGCCCCCTCTCCCTCGCCGATACCCTGCAGATGGCCCGCAGCCGGACATGCAGGTAAAATAGCGCCTTGATGCCCTCACGCGGCACCACATACTCTCCGCTAGATACGGAGCCCGGCAATTTTTGAAAATACACACCATGTTGCGACTCAACGAAGTAAAACTCCCCCTCGAACACGACGATGCCGCCCTGCCGGCCGCCATCCTGGCCCGCCTCGGCATCGCCGCCGATGAGCTGCTCGGCTTTACCGTCTTCAAGCGCAGCTATGACGCGCGCAAGCGCAGTGCCGTGGTGTTGATTTACTCGCTGCACGTGGACGTCAAGAATGAAGCGGCCGTGCTGGCACGCCTGGTCCACGATATCCACCTGATGCCCGCGCCCGACACCGACTATAAATTCGTTGCCGGCGGCGAACAGCTGGCCGGCCACAGCAATGAACCGCGCCCCATCGTCATCGGCACCGGCCCGTGCGGCCTGTTCGTGGCGCTGATCCTGGCGCAGATGGGCTTGCGCCCCCTCATTCTGGAGCGGGGCAAACAGGTGCGCGAACGCACGGTCGACACCTTCGGCTTCTGGCGCAAGCGCGAGCTGAACCCGGAATCGAACGTGCAATTCGGCGAAGGCGGCGCCGGCACCTTCTCGGACGGCAAGCTGTATAGCCAAATCAAGGATCCCAAGCACTACGGCCGCAAGGTACTGACGGAATTCGTCAAGGCCGGCGCGCCTGAAGAAATCATGTATGTGAGCAAGCCACACATCGGTACCTTCCGCCTGGTCAAGATGGTGGAAGAAATGCGCGCCAATATCGAACGGCTGGGCGGCGAATACCGCTTCAGCAGCAAAGTGGTCGATCTCGACATCGAGCCTGGCAGCGATGGCGGCCAGGTGCGCGGCGTGGTGCTGGACAATGGCGAAATCATCGCCAGCAACCACGTCGTGCTGGCCATCGGCCACAGCGCGCGCGACACCTTCGAGATGCTGCACCGCCGCGGCGTGTACATCGAAGCGAAACCGTTCTCGATCGGCTTCCGCGTGGAACACCCGCAATCGCTGATCGACAGCTGCCGCTTCGGCCCCAGCGCCGGCCACCCGATCCTGGGCGCGGCCGACTACAAGCTCGTGCACCACGCCAGCAATGGCCGCTCCGTGTACAGCTTCTGCATGTGCCCGGGCGGCACGGTAGTGGCGGCCGCCTCGGAACCGGGCCGCCTGGTGACGAACGGCATGAGCCAGTACTCGCGCAACGAGCGCAACGCCAACAGCGCCATCGTCGTCGGCATCACGCCGGCCGACTACCCGGGCGACCCGCTGGCCGGCATCGCCCTGCAGCGCGAACTGGAAGAGCGCGCATTTGCCTTGGGTGGCGGCAACTACGATGCCCCAGGACAATTGGTCGGCGACTTCGTGGCCGGCCGCGCCTCGACGGAATTTGGCAGCGTGGTGCCGTCGTACAAACCGGCCGTGCACCTGACGGACCTGGCGCCATCCTTGCCCGAATACGCGATCACGGCTTTGCGCGAAGCATTTCCGGCGTTCAACAAGCAAATCAAGGGCTACTACAAGGCCGATGCCGTGCTGACGGGCGTGGAAACGCGCACTTCGTCGCCGATCCGCATCAAGCGCCGCGACGACGACCTGCAAAGCCTGAATACGCGGGGACTATTCCCCGCCGGCGAAGGCGCCGGCTATGCGGGCGGCATCCTGTCGGCGGCCGTCGACGGCATCAAGGTGGCCGAGGCGGTGGCCCTGTCGATGGCGGCACGGCGATAGGCCTGGCGCTCCTCGCCCTGCGGCGGAACGTAAAAAAACCGGCACTCCGTGCCGGTTTTTTTACGCCTGCGCTGCGCTTAAAACTTGTACGAAGCGTTCAGGTAGCCGGTACGGCCGCGCGGATCGTAGTAGCGATCGTCATAGCCGAATTGCTGGCCGCGGTTCGCACCGGATGTCGATGGTACGAATGGCGGACTCTTGTCGGTCAGGTTCAGCACGCCTGCGGTAAGAACCCAGCTCTTGCTCGGCGTCCATACCGTCTGCCAGTCGAGCGTTGAATAGAAGCCGACACGCATGCGGATATCTTCCTGGCCCGTCACGGCGCCGGAAGCATCAAGCACGTCGACCGTCGTTTCCTGGTCCTTGTAGCCGGACAGGAAGTTGACCGTCAGCGAATTGGCCCAGTTGTCCGTTTTCAGGGTATTCGTCCACTGGCCGCGCGTGCGGAAGGTGACAGTACCGAGCTCGGCGAAGTTACCCAGCGCAGAATAATACTGACCACCGCGCTCCAGCTGTATATCTTCGCGCAGCATCTGCGTCGCGTTCAGCTGCGAAGTGAACAGTCCGATGCCCGAGCGGTAACGGGCGCTGATATCGATATCGACACCGGTGGCGAACGACTTGCCCAAGTTCTGGTTATCGGCCAGGAAGGCCAGATACGTCTTGCCCGTGCCGACGTCCGTATTGACCCCCCACGATTTCGGATATGCGGCGGGATTGGCGAACACCAGCTGCTCGGTTAACTGGCCGAAGGAATCGCGGATCTGCACATGCCACAGGTCGGCGCCCAGGGTGATAGCGCTGATCGGCTCATAGCGGAAACCCAGTGTGGCCTGTTTCGACTTTTCCGGCTGCAGGTTGCGGTTACCGCCGGCCAGCTGGTCGTACTGGTGGTTGCCAGGCTGGCATTGCGCATTGAGGCGCGTGGCGATGGCTTGCAGGGCTGGCGTACACGTGTAATTGTCGCTGGTGACGCCATAGCCGCGTTGCAGGGCATTGACCTGTGGCACCGTTGGTGCATGGAAACCATTGCCGACGGAGCCGCGGATCAGCAAGGTAGACGCTGGCGTCCACTTGAAGCTGGCCTTGGCCGTGGTGGCGCCGCCGAAGTCCGAGAACTCGTCGAAACGCAGGGCCGCACCCAGTTCCAGTTCCTTCAACACGGGCGCGATGACTTCGCCAAAGATGCCCTTCGAGGTGCGGCTGGCGCTGTACGGCTTGCTGCTGGCCGCGTCGCCGAAACGCTGATCACACTCCAGCCCCGTCGTGCCGCCGCACAAGGTGCCCTTCACAGGGTCTGCCAGGATGCCTTGCGCAAACGGACTCGGTTTCGAGGAGAATTCCTCGCGGTTGATGTTCGCGCCCATGCCCAACATCATCGCACCGCCCGCCAGGCGCCGCAGTTCCGTCGAGCCATTCAGGTTAATCGTTTGCAGGCGCGACGTGCCGCCGTCCCAATAGCCGGTAAACGTGGCCGCCTTGATGGCGTCCTGCGCCGCGGTGGACTGCTTGCCCGGACCGACGAAGGGATCGAGCAAACCGCTCGCCGTGAGGTTGCTGACGGCGAGCGCGCCAGGATAACCGGAAATACTGCCTTTTACGCGGCTTTCCGAAAAGTTGTAGGATGCGTTGTAATCCCAACCGGCAGCCATGCCGCGCGTCCCCACCACCACGCTGGCGAAGTCGGCCGTATCCTTCGAGGTGCGCTGTCCCATGTCGAACAGGCGATAGGTCGCCACGCTGTTATCGGCAATACCGATTGGCAACAAATATTTGTCATGCAGCGGCGTCCCCTTATCGATGGATATCTCGCCCGGCACGGGGGCGATACGCGAAGTCTGCTTGGTGCGCGACAACAGAACGTCGGCATACACTTCCTGTCCGGCGATCTTGAACGTGCCCGATGCCATGAAATTGTCGCGCTTGCGTTCCGGATAGATCTCCAAGTCTTTTACAAAATCATAACCGCAGTAGTCATTCAACCGCGGGGTGCCATCCGGGTCTGCATACGGTTCCAGCACGCGGAAAGTCTTGGCGGGGCAGGAGCCGGTGGTTTTTTGATATGGACTGATCAGCTGGCCATTGTCATCGACGGCGTTGGCGGGAATCGGGCTGACCGAGGACTGCTGCTTCTGATAGCGTTTGCCGTTGGCCGAGAACTGTACCTGGCCCGTACTGGCGAACGAGCGGTCAACCGAGCTCAGCTTGTCACGCTCATCGTGACCAAAGGTCAGCACCACGTTGTAGCCATCGTCTTCCAGGTTGCCGAAGCCCTTGGTGGCGCTGAGGCGTTTCTCGCGTGCACCATTTTTCGGCGCGGAATAGCCGATGGTCACATCGCCCATTGTCGTATCGTGTTTGGTAATGAAGTTGACCACGCCAGCGATGGCATCGGCGCCGTACAGGGCGGAGGCGCCGTCGGTCAACAGTTCCACACGTTCGATGGCCGAGATGGGAATGGAATTCAAATCGAAGCCGGCCGCAAAACCCGTCAGCGTCTGTCCGCCGAACTGGGCCAGGCGCTTGCCGTTCAGCAAGACCAAAGTGCGCGTCTCACCCACGTTGTGCACAGAAATACCGGAAAAACCAAAGGTGCTACCGCCAACTGAAGAACTTTCCGTCGTGGCCCCCTGGGCGGAAGACAGTTTTTTGACCAGATCGGTGACCGATGTGGCGCCCGAAGTGCGGATGGCTTCGGCTGTCAGCACGGTGACAGGCAAGGCACCTTCGGCGGCGATGCGCTTGATCGACGAGCCAGTCACTTCCACGCGCTGTATCTGCGCATCTTGTGCATCTTGTGCCACTGCGGACTGCGAAGCGACGGACAAGGCCGCTGCCATGCCGCCGGCACAGACAACGCGAACGGCACGGGAGATGACGGTTTCTTTAAGCATAGTGAACCCTTTTAAGTTGTAATTTATTAAGTATCGGATCAACTATCCGGACTTCAATCATTCAATCAAGGTGTTGCACTGCAGGTTTTAAGGTCGAGAATCCAGAAATGACATTGCAATGGTCGCATGGCAAAAAAGACGGATGCCAGCTAACTGAAAGTTAGCTAGACAACTGCATAGAATCACGGGGACATTCCAGGTGTCAACAGAACTCACGAGGTGTATGGCGTCCATACAACATTGTGAAAATAAAAAGATAAATCCAGGTAGGTATTCCACCAAATATTGTGCAGCAGCAGGTGAGATCAATGCGCCAGCGGCAACCTGATCTGTATATGACAGCCGGGAGTGCAGTCGATGGCGCACACCTGGCCGCCCAGTTGCTGCACGATGGTGTAGACGATGTGCATGCCCAGGCCGGAGCCGCCCTGGCCACGCTTGGTGGTGAAAAACGGTTCAAACATGTGTTCGCGCACGGCCGGTGCCAGGCCGATGCCGTCGTCGGCAAAATCCAGCAGCAGCCAGCGCGCTTGCGCGTCATCGCCATCCGCCTCGATGCGCGCGCGTATCGTGATGCGCCCTGGTCCGCCCTGCGGATAGCCGTGGCGAGCACTGTTCATCAAGAGGTTCGAGAGGATCTGCGACAGCTTGCCGGCCGCCAGGCGCACCTGGCAATCGGGCGCGATATCGAGTTCCACGCCCAGCGCCGCCTTGCGCAGTTCCGGGCTGTGCGCCGATACCAGGCCGTGCACATAGTCGTGCAACGCCAGATCGGCCACGTATTCGCTGACCTGGTCTACGGCCAGCTGCTTGAAGTTGCCGATCAGGTCGGCGGCGCGCGCCAGGTTGCGTTCGATCAGGGCGGCCGCGCCTTTCAAGGATTCGGCAATGTCGACCAGTTCGGCGCGGCTGACCTTGGCGCCGCCCAGCAGTTGCACCAGCTGGTCTGCATAGCTGCCCATGCTCGACGCCGCCGTCAGCGCCACGCCGATGGGTGTATTGACTTCATGCGAGACACCGGCCACGAGCGAACCGAGGGCCGCCATCTGCTCCTGCTCGATCAGGTTGGCCTGCGCCGCCAGCAGCGACTCGGTGCGCACGCGCACGATCTCTTCCAGCTGCTGGGTACGCTCCTGGTGCTGCAGCTCGGCTGCGCCGCGGGCCGAGAAGATCGACAGAAGCAACAGCGCCAGCAAGCGCTTGTTTTCATCGATGGGCCGCGTGTCGATGGCCGACAGGATGCCCAGGGTCTTGCCATCGGTATCGATCAGCGGCATGCCGACATAACTTTCCGCCTGCATGTCGACGAGGAGGCTATCGAATGGAAAGCGACGCTGGATATCGCTGCCGTGAAAACACATGCTCTGGCAGGTCACGTCCTGGCAAGGCGTGTGCTGCAGGCTGTATTCGATATTCGGCTGGTAGTCGCCGCCGCCCCACAGGGCCAGGGTGCGGATGCCTTCGCTGCCATCGTCCATGCGCACCAGCCGCCCGGCGATCACATAGTGCACGTCGAGCGCTTCGGCCAGGTCCTTGACGAGGATGCGCAGGAAGTCGTCGCCGCGGGCGTGCGCCGTCGAGGCGGTGATCGAGCGCAGGGCCGCCTCCGCCAGGGTGCGACGCTGCTCGGCATCGAACAGGGGTTCTTGCGAATTCACATCAAACAACGGAATACTCATGAATGCTCCTGCGCGGCACGGAAAGCGCAGGCACGGCTGCCGGCGCGGCGATCCTCAGCAAAGGTCCGGGTTAACGGACTTGCCGCGATTGTACCCCTGGCTATTGTTTAATAATACAGATACACAGGAATTTTTTATAGCCAGCCGGAACGCTTGAACAAGTAATACATATAGCCGCAGACACAGCTCATCACTGCCACGGCGGCCGGATAGCCATAATGCCAGTCCAATTCCGGCATGAACTTGAAGTTCATGCCCCAGATGCCGGCAAACGCCGTGAACACGGCGAAGATGGCGGCCCAGGCCGCCAGTTGCTTGTTCACTTCGCTCTCGTCGATGGCCACCATCGACAGATTGACCTGGATGGCCGTGCTGATCGTGTCGCGGATGGTGTCGAGCGTGCCGTTGATGCGCGCCAGGTGGTCGTGCACGTCGCGGAAATACTCCTGGGTATCGTGGCACAGCGGCGGCACCCGCCCGCCGTGCAGCTTGCCCACCGCTTCCATCAGGGGTGCCACCACGTGGCGCAAGACCATGACCTTGCGTTTCAATTGATACAGCCGTTCGATATTGTCGCGCTCGGTGCCACGGTCGAAGATGCGGTCCTCGATCAATTCCAGTTCCGATTCGAGCGCGTCGAGCACGGGGAAGTAGCGGTCGACGACGGCGTCCATCAGCGCGTACAGCACGAAGGCCGAGCCCTGGCGCAGCAGATGCGGTTCGCGCTCGGCACGCGCGCGCACGCCGAGGAAGCCTTGCGAGCTGTTGCTGCGCGACGAAAGCACGTAATTGGCGCCGACAAAAATGTCGACTTCGCCCAGCACCAGTTCGTTCTCGACCATTTCCACGGTTTTCACGACGGCAAACAGGGAATCGCCATATTCCTCGATCTTCGGGCGCTGGTGGCCCCGCTGGGCATCCTCGACAGCCAATTCGTGCAGGCAAAACTCGTGCTGCATCTGTTTCAGCTCGTCCGGCGTGGCGTCGAGCAGGGCCACCCAGACGAAACAATCGGGGCGTTCGACATAATCGCTGATATCGTCGATCGGCAAGTCGGCCAGTTTTTTGCCATCCTGGTAGGCCACGCAGTTTATGAGCATGCTATTCCACAGTTCAAGTTAACACCGGACGAAACAGTCCGGCAGGCGCTAGCTTACCTTATCGCCTGCTGTGGGTGGTGTGGCGTGCGAGAAACGCCAGGAGGGGAAGCGGACGGGACCAAGCCCCGTCCGGACGCGAATCAGTCGTCCTTGGCGCCGTCGATGCCCAGTTCCGATATCTTGCGGGTGATGGTGTTGCGGCCGATGCCCAGGCGCACGGCGGCGTCGTTCTTGCGCCCATGCGTATGCTTGAGCGCCGTCTTGATCAGGGCCGACTCGAATTGCCGACCCAGCACGGCCATGACTTCCTGCTGCCCCGCGCCCAGCATGCCGGCCGCCTGCAGTTCCAGCAAGCCGATCCAGCCCGGCGGCGCGCCGTTGGCGGGCGCGGCCGCTTCGAAGACCTGGCCGCCGTGCGGCTGGGCAACGGCCGCCGGCGCAGCCTCGCTCGCCGCCGCCGTGGCCGCGCCATCGCCCTGCCCCTGCGTCAATTCCAGCGGCAAATCCTTGATTTCCACCGTCTGGCCCGGCGCCATGACGGTAATCCAGTTGCACAGGTTTTCCAGCTGGCGCACATTGCCGGGCAAGTCGAGGCTGCTCAAGAACTGCATCGTCGGTTCGCTCATGCGCTTGGCTTCCACGCCCAGCTGGCGCGCGCTTTGCACCAGGAAGTGGCGCACCAGGATGGGAATATCCTCGCGCCGCTCCCTCAAACTGGGCAGGCGCAGCCGGATCACGTTCAGGCGGTGGTACAAGTCTTCGCGGAACAGGCCGTCGCGTACGCGCTGTTCGAGGTTCTGGTGCGTGGCCGTAATGACGCGCACGTTCGCCTTCATGGGCTGATGGCCGCCGACGCGATAGAAATGGCCGTCGGACAGCACGCGCAGCAAGCGCGTCTGCAAGTCGAACGGCATGTCGCCGATTTCATCGAGGAACAAAGTGCCGTTCTCGGCTTGCTCGAAGCGGCCCCGGCGCGTCGTTTGCGCGCCCGTAAACGCACCGCGTTCATGGCCGAACAGTTCGGATTCGAGCAAATCCTTCGGGATCGCCGCCGTATTCAGCGCAATGAAAGGCTGCGCCGCGCGCGGGCTGTGTTTGTGCAGCGCGCGCGCCACGAGTTCCTTGCCGGAACCGGATTCGCCCGTGATCAGCACCGTCACGTTCGATTGCGACAAACGGCCGATGGCGCGGAAGACTTCCTGCATGGCCGGCGCCTGGCCGAGGATTTCCGGCGTTTCCGACGGGCCCGACTCGACGCTCGTCTCGCGCAGGCTTTCTTCCAGCGCGCGGCGGATCAGCTCGACAGCTTTGTCGATGTCGAAAGGCTTGGCCAGGTATTCGAAGGCGCCGCCCTGGAAGGCCGCGACGGCCGAATCGAGGTCGGAAAAGGCCGTGATGATGATGACTGGCAAGCCGGGAAAGCGCGACTTGACCGTCTGCAGCAATTCCAGGCCGGACGCGCCCGGCATGCGGATATCGGACACGAGCACTTGCGGCGTGTCAAATTCCAGCGCGGCGATGGCGTCGCGCGCATTGGCAAAACTCTTGGTGGCGAGATTTTCCCGCGCCAGGGCTTTTTCCAGCACCCAGCGGATTGATTCGTCGTCGTCAACTATCCAGATTGGCTTCATTAGTGTGTGCGTCCCGCAATGGATTTCATGGGTGGGATACCGCCTCGCTTATGGCAAGGGTAGAACGATCCTGAAATCGGTGTATCCAGGCCGGCTTTCGCACTCGATCACGCCCAGGTGCTGTTGCACGAAGGTTTGCGCCAAGGTCAGTCCCAGTCCGCTGCCGCCTTCCCTGCCCGACACCAGCGGGTAGAAAATCCGGTCGCGGATCTGGGGTGCGATGCCCGGTCCATTGTCAATGATATGCAAGTCTAATGCCAGGTTGTAGCGGACCTTGGCCAAAGTCACCTGGCGCGCCACGCGGGTCTTGAAAATGAGCTCCGCATCGCCCGCCTCGATGCGCTCGGCCAGCGCCTGCGCCGCATTGTGCGCGATGTTGAGCACGGTCTGTATCAGTTGCTCCTTGTCGCCGCGAAACTCGGGAATCGACGCATCGTAATCGCGTGAGATGGTCAGGCCGCTGGGAAACTCGGCCAGGATCAGGCTGCGCACCCGTTCGCACACTTCATGGATATTCACGTCGCCCACGATGTGCGGGCGGCGGTGCGGCGCCAGCAGCCGGTCGACCAGGGTTTGCAGGCGGTCCGCCTCCTTGATGATCACTTGCGTGTACTCGCGCAGCTCGCTCAGGTGCAGGGCCGGCAATTCCAGCTCCAGCAGCTGGGCCGCGCCGCGGATGCCGCCCAGCGGATTCTTGATTTCATGCGCCAGGTTGCGGATCAGCTCCTTGTTGACCTGGCTCTGGTCGAGGATGCGCTCCTCGCGGTCGAGTTTGAGCTGCTGCACGTTTTCGCGCAACTCGATCAGCACGCCGTCACGCGGCGCGTCGAGCGCGCTGATGATGCTGTGCACGCGCAGCGGCTCGCGCCCCAGGCGCTCCAGAGTCAGGTCCTGGCGCAAGTCGGAAAATTTATGTTCGAGCGCCTGCGCGCAAATGCCGGCCAGCTCGTCGGGATTGAGGAATAGCGCCGTCAGCTTTTGCCGCGACAGGGCCTTCAATGAGCTTTCCAGCAGGTTTTCCGCCGCCGCGTTGGCATAGCTGATGCGGCCGTCGCCGTCGAGCAGGATCACGGCCGAAGCGAGCAAATCAAGGCCGGCCAGGTGGGCGGGACGGCTGGAATGGTTGTCTAGTGTCATATGCTTTATCGAATATTCGCGATCTCGCGTTTCAGGGCCTCGACGTTCTGCTGTGTCCGGCTAATGTTGTCCTTCAACTGCGCCACTCTTTCCTGGTATTTCGCGTAATTGCGCTCGTTGCCCAGGCGCTCGGGCTGGCCGCCATTGAATTCCAGGCGCTGCGCCGCCAGCTTCTGTTCTTCGCTGCGCAATTCGTCCTGCAGGATCTGGCGCCGGTCCAGGTCGCGCGCGCGCTGCTCGGCGCCATCGACCTTGGGAAATGCGCCGGCGGCAGGCCCCGCCGTGGCCGCAGCCTGCGTGGCCGGTCGGGCCGGTGTGCCGGCCAGCGGCGCCGTCTTGCGTGGCGGCTCCGTCATGGCGCCAGGCAAATCGAGCAGCTGGCAATGCGCGCCAGCCCGCTTGTCCGTGTACGTCTTGTGTCCTTGCGCATCGGCGCACACATACAACTGCCCGTGCGCCTGTGCCGCCGCGCCCAGCAATCCTGCCATCAGCGCCATTCTGTAATGCTTGGTCAATCTTCACTCCTGTCGGCGCGTGCCGCATCGTTCCTGGGCCGACTATACAACACCGCAGTATCACCGCATTGGCGCATGGCATAAAAAAACGCGGGCAAGACCATCGCCTCACCCGCGTTTCTTATTCACTACCGGCACATTGCCGGCGTGGCGCCATTACAGCGAGTAGTACATGTCGAACTCGGCAGGATGCGTGGTCATGCGCATGCGCTGTACGTCCTGCATTTTCAGTTCCAGGTAAGCATCGATCATGGAATCGCTGAACACGCCGCCGCGGGTCAGGAACTCGCGGTCCTTGTCCAGGGCGTCCAGTGCTTCTTCCAGCGAAGCGCACACGGTCGGGATCAGTGCGTCTTCTTCCGGTGGCAGATGGTACAGATCTTTCGAGGCGGCTTCGCCCGGATGGATCTTGTTGGCAACGCCGTCCAGGCCAGCCATCAGCAGTGCGGCGAAGCACAGGTACGGGTTTGCCAGTGGATCCGGGAAGCGCGCTTCGACGCGGCGGCCTTTTGGATTGGCCACGTGCGGGATACGGATCGAGGCGGAACGGTTTTTCGCCGAGTACGCCAGTTTCACCGGCGCTTCGTAGCCTGGTACCAGACGCTTGTACGAGTTGGTGCCCGGGTTGGTGATCGCGTTCAATGCCTTTGCGTGCTTGATGATGCCGCCGATGTAGTACAGGGCGAAATCGGACAGGCCGGCATAGCCGTCGCCGGCGAACAGGTTTTTGCCATCTTTCCATACGGATTGATGCACGTGCATGCCCGAACCGTTGTCGCCAACGATAGGTTTCGGCATGAAGGTGGCGGTCTTGCCGTAGCTGTGCGCCACGTTCCACACCACGTATTTCAGGTTTTGCGTCCAGTCGGCGCGCTCGACCAGGGTCGAGAACTTGGTGCCGATTTCATTCTGGCCGGCGCCGGCCACTTCGTGGTGATGTACCTCAACCGGGATGCCCAGCGATTCCAGGATCAGGCACATTTCCGAACGCATGTCCTGGAAGCTGTCCACTGGTGGCACGGGGAAGTAGCCGCCCTTGACGGTAGGACGGTGGCCGCTGTTGCCGCCTTCGATGTCCTTGCCGGTCGACCACGAACCTTCGTCCGAACCGATCTTGACGAAGCAGCCCGACATGTCGATCTTCCAGCGCACGTTGTCGAAGATGAAGAATTCTGGCTCAGGGCCGAAGTAGGCGGTGTCGCCCATGCCCGACGATTTCAGGTAGGCTTCGGCGCGTTTCGCGATCGAGCGCGGGTCGCGGTCGTAGCCCTTGCCGTCCGACGGTTCGATCACGTCGCACTGCATGAACAAGGTCGTTTCTTCCATGAACGGGTCGATATTGGCCGTGTTTGGATCCGGCAGCAAGATCATGTCGGACGCTTCGATACCTTTCCAGCCAGCGATCGAAGAACCGTCAAAGGCGTGGCCCGACTCGAATTTGTCCATGTCGAAGTGCGACACGGGTACCGTCACGTGCTGCTCTTTACCACGGGTATCAGCAAAGCGGAAATCAACGAATTTGACTTCGTTTTCTTCTACCATCTTCAAGACTTCTGCGGCTGTCATTGCCATGCGTATCTCCTAAATGAATGTGGGGTGAGCCGACCTTAGTGCGTCTGGGCTGATGAAGCGAAGCAAACATTGCGTGCCACCAAAACTCATAAGGATCATAGCAGATTCCATGCCAGCTTCTGGAGGGATGTGGACTCCAAGGTCAAAACCCGGCCATCCCAGTGTAAGTTTTCATGCCTGCGATTTTCCTGCTGCGTTTGCGTCAAATCAAGAATGCACTATGCAAGTGCAAAAAACGAATAACGCACCATTATCGTGCATTTTATGCGCATTCCTGAAAAACGCCTCGTTGTGGTGCATGTGCCGCGCACCGTGGTTTCCCGTTTGCGGGGCGCGGACGGCGCACTATAATCGACCATACCTGCCCACTTTCATCGAGGACGCCATGACCACCGCCGCCGACATCCTGACCACCGCCCGCAGCCGGGCCAATGAAGGTACGCCGTATGCCGGCGCCGTCACGCCGCAGGAAGCGTATGACTTGCTGCAGGGCGATCCCGCCGTCAAGCTCATCGATGTGCGCACGAATGCCGAGCGCGACTGGGTCGGCCGGGTCGATATCGCCGATACCCAGCATGGCGCGGTGCAATGGGCCACCTATCCGGGTGGCGTGCCCAATCCCGACTTCCTCGCGCAGCTGGCCGCCCAGGCCGGCAAGAACGAGGTGCTGCTGTTCCTGTGCCGCTCCGGCGTGCGTTCGCGCCACGCGGCCAAGCTGGCGACCGAGCACGGCTACCTGAACTGCTTCGACATCCTCGAAGGTTTTGAAGGCGACAAGGATGCCGACGGCCACCGCAAGCAGATCGGCGGCTGGTGCAAGGCGGGGCTGCCGTGGCTGGGCGCCTGACGCTGGCAGCCTGATTATCTGAACCGTGTTTGATCTGGCGGACCACCCTGCGGTCCGCCATCGGCTACAACCATCCATGCGCGCCCGATTTTTTCAATTGCGGCGCAAATTCTCCTTGCGAATATGTACCTTATATAGTACAACGCAGAGGTGCGTCATGGATGCTTCCGGCTTGCGGCAGATTACCCTGCGTTCTATGCGAACGGCAATGGCGGCGAACCCGTGCGCGACTGGCTCAAATCGTTGCCCATCGAAGAGCGCCATGTGATCGGACAAGACTTGATGCATGCGCAATGGCGCTGGCCCGTGGGCATGCCCTTGTGCCGCCATCTGGGGCAAGGCTTGTCGGAGGTACGCAGCAGCCTGCCCGGCAACCGCATCGCGCGCGTGCTGATCTGCCATCACGGCGACTGCCTGGTGGCGCTGCACGGCTTTATCAAGAAAACCCGCGCCACGCCCGACGATGACCTGGCGCTGGCCCGCAAACGCTACAAGGAATTGACATGAACGCCACCGCTTCGCACCTAGGCAGCAGTCTCGACGACTTCCTCAAGGAAGAAGGCATTTTCGAGCAAACGCAAAACCGCGCCATCAAGGAAGTGATCGCCTGGCAACTGACGCAGGCGATGCAGGAACAATCGATGTCGAAGACGCGCATGGCGGCTCTGCTGCAGACGAGCCGCTCGCAGCTCGACCGCCTGCTTGATCCCGGCAGCGACGTAACACTGTCCACGCTGGAGCGGGCAGCGGCGCTGCTGGGGCGCAAGCTGTCCGTTACCCTCGTTTAAGCCACCTCGGGGTGTTCGCCCATCAGGGTCAGGATGCGCTTGCGCACGAAATTGATATGGCTGCGCAAGCCATATAAACCATCGGCAAACGACAATGGAATCGAGATCTGGTTGACCATCTCCTCGATCTGGTCCAGCCGCTTCAGTTGTTCCGCATACACTTGCGCGCGCTGCTCTGGCGGCACGTCTTCCAGCGCCTGCTCCACCGTGCGCAACTGGCCATACCAGCGGTACACGCGCGAGCGGATACGCCACACGTAGAGCGGCGGCACGACGCGCGACAGGGGCAAGATCAAGGCACCGAGCGCCACCACCAGCACCCACATGCGGTCAAAGAAATTGGCCAGCCAGAAGCTCATGTAGCGCTGCAGCACGGGTGCGCCATCCTTGTAGAATTTCAACGCTTCGGGCGCCACGGGAATTTCCGTGTAGCGCGCGGACGGGAATTGCCCCTGCTGCTGGAACCAGCCGGTGCCGCCGTGGATGCGGGCCGCTGCCTGCACGAACAGGTCGACGAGGGCCGGATGCAAGTCTTCGCGCGCAACCAGGGTGGCCGTCGGCGCG
Organism: Janthinobacterium sp. OK676; assembly: GCF_900103595.1. NCBI lineage: Bacteria > Pseudomonadati > Pseudomonadota > Betaproteobacteria > Burkholderiales > Oxalobacteraceae > Janthinobacterium > Janthinobacterium sp. OK676. The sequence goes on along the minus strand of NZ_FNHA01000010.1, from coordinate 113,221 downwards.
ATCAAATGATAATCCTGCGCGGGAATGTTCTGCCCCAGGTCGACTATGCCGCGCGGCAAGACGACGTGCGTGAGGAAAGGCAGGCGCCGCGTGTAGGCTTCCGCCTGCGAAAAATCAAACAGCTTGATACCCGGCGTTTGCAGCAGCATCTGGATCAGCGGCGCTTCCGGCGCCGAGCTGAACACGAGGCCGTCGATGCGTCCTTCCAGCAGCTCCACCGTGGCGGGCGTATTTTGCAGGTCGCTCACCGTCAAGTCCTTCGCTTCCACGCCATTGACGGACAGCAACTGTCGGAACAGGCTGGGCACGCCCGTGCCTTCCGGCCCCAGGTTGATCTTCATGCCCTTCAACTGCGTCATTTCCGTCACCATCTTGTCTTCGCGCATGAACAGCCAGACGGGTTCCGTAAACAGGCTGCCCAGCGAAATCAGGCCATGCCGCTCGGCATCGGCGTGTTCCGTCGAGCCGCTTTGCACGAAGGCGATATCGGTCTTGCCCGCGTTCAGGCGCTGCAGGTTTTCCTGCGACCCCAGCGATGGCTGCAAGGTCACCTTGATGCCGTGCTTGGCCAAGGTGGCCGCATATTTTTTACCGAACTCTTCATAGGCGCTATTGTCCTGCCCCGTCGACAGGCTCACCTGGCGCGGCGGCGCCGGGTCGACCAGCCAGTAAGCGAGCGCGCAAACGGCGCCGACCAGCAGCAAGGTGGGACCGGCGGTGGCGAGGAAATCGCGCACGGAAAAGCGGCTGAACGCGAGGATTTTGGACATGTGGTGGCGCATAGGTTTCATGGGTGGCTACGATGCCAAGAAAAGCTCAACTATGCAAGGCACTTTCGCAAGCGCGGCGTGGCCAAATCCGCTACAGTGGCAGATCAACCACCTGCCCTCCGGAGCCCCGCATGCTGAAAATTCTTGGAAAAGCCGCCTCGATCAATGTCCGCAAAGTCCTGTGGACGTGCGAGGAAATCGACCTGCCCTACGAACGCGAAGACTGGGGCAGCGGCTTTCGCAGCACCGACGACCCCGCCTTCCTGGCCTTGAACCCGAACGCCATGGTGCCCGTGCTGCTCGATGGCGACCTGGTGCTGTGGGAATCGAACACGATTTGCCGCTACCTGTGCGCCCAGGCGGGCCGCGACGACTTGCTGCCAAGCACGCCCCGCGCCCGCGCGGAAGTGGAAAAATGGATGGACTGGCAAATGGGCGATTTGAACAACAGCTGGCGCTACGCCTTCATGTCGCTCGTGCGCCAGAGCCCGGCGCATCAGGACGCGGCGCAACTGGCGGCCGGCATTGCCGGATGGAACAAGATGATGGGCGTGCTGGAACAGCAACTGCAGCGCACGGGCGCCTTCGTCTGCGGCGAACAATTTACCTTGGCCGATATCGTGCTGGGCCTGTCCGTCAAGCGCTGGCTGATGGCGCCCATGCAACGTCCCGCGTATCCGGCCATCGCCGCCTACCATGCGCGGCTGGCGGACAAGACGGCCGTGTTTGCCGGTTAAAAAAAACGCCGGCGTGAACGCCGGCGTTTTGCCACAACTGCCTGCCAGCTGCTAATTACTGCACTGCTTGGCCACGCCGTCGGCCGGCGCAGGCGGCTCGATCAACGGCATCAGGCTAGGCGCCAGCGAGACCAGCAATTGCACGGGCAAGGCGCTCGTGAAATCGTAGTTTTTCGATTCCGGTCCCCGCACGTACGCCGTCATGCTGCCATAGAAGCGCTCGCCGATATTGAACACGAACGTGGCCGAACGGTTCACATAGCGCGACTCGATCAGGCGGCCACCGGCGCCATACACGTCGAAGCGCTGGTCGCCCGTACCCGTCTTGCCGCCCATCGGGATGGGCACGCCGTCGGCGCCGACGAATGCCGTCTTCGCCCGCTTGGCCGTGCCGTCCGACACCACTTCGCGGATGGCCTTGGCGACCGCTTTCGCCACGTCCGGCGACAGCACTTGCTCCGCTTCCACCTTGCTGCCCCGCTTGACCATGGTGTCGTATGGCGTGTTGGCCGCGAAATGCATGGAATCGATGCGCACGCTCGGCTTGCGCACGCCATCGTTAATGATGATGCCCATCAACTCGGCCAGCGCGGCGGGACGGTCGGCCGACGCGCCCAGGGTCGTCGCATAGGACGGCACGAGCGAGTCGAATGGATAGCCCATCTTCTTCCACTGGCGGTGGATTTCCAGGAAACCTTCCACTTCCAGCAAGTTGGCGATGCGGCGGTCCTGCGCATGCTTGCGGTGCGTATTGAACAGCCATTTATAGACTTCCTGGCGTTCCTTTTCGCTGGCCGCCACCATCTGCGACAGGGTGGAACCTTCGTGCTGGCGCAGATATGCCACCATCCACAGTTCCAGCGGATGCACATTGGCCAGATAGCCACGGTCGGCCAAGGACCAGTTTTCCATCGCATATTGCTGATACATCTTGGCCACGCGCTCGGGCGGCACTTCGTTTTGCGACGTCAAGTTGGCGTTGAGGAAATCGCCGAATTCCGCCACGGTCCCCTTCGGATTGACGGTGCGGAAGATATTGGCCAGGCGCACTGGCGTCGGGCGGATGCTGGCCAGCAGGATCTTCTCCTGCTCGTCGACGCTCTTGCCGCGATACTTCTGGTAGAAGCGGTGCAGGAACTCGCGCCCTTCCTTGTCGGCAAAACGGCTCAGGTACTGGGCGCGGCGCGGATCGTCCGCATCCGCCAGCAAGGAAGCCGAGGAATCCGGGCGCGAGAACATGTAGTAGCGGGCCACGTCGCGCATCAGGCGCACGAACACCAGGTTGGTCGACTGGCGCAGCGCCTGCTGGACCGTCATGATGCGGCTGTCGTCAAGCTTGGAGAAGTTGCCGAAATGGTGCAAGCCGCCACCCGTGAAGAAGCCTTCCGCCGGGTTGCCCGAATACTTGCGTTCCATGGCGGCCGCCAGCATGGCTGGCAGGTTGCGCGCCTCGCCGAGTGGCAATGGCTGCAGATAGGCAATTGCCCACTGCGACAGCATGTCCTTGGGATCGACGGCCGCCTTGCCCAGCTCGGCGGCGCCCATGCCACTGTAGCGCTGGTGCAGCTGGTCGATGATGTCCATATACGTCACCAGCGTGCGCAGCTTGGCCGTGGAACCCAAGTCCAGCTTGGCGCCTTCGTTGATGTCGAGCGGCTGGTCGAAATTGTCCGTCTGCACGCGCAGCAAGTTGGCTTGCTCGCCCTTTTGCAGCAAGGTAAAGCTGTAGACCACGTTGGCGGGGTCGCCATTGCCCAGCATGCCCTTGCCCGTCAAGCCGGCCGCCTTCGCCACTTCCGGGTCGCGCAGCTCGCGCAAGACCTTGGTGACGGCGTTTTGCGCCTGCGCATCGAGCGTGCTGACCACTTTCAGGTCGAGGCGGTCGAGGTTGTACAAGCGCGGATCACCGAGCATGCTGGCCAGGTGGTTGCGCACGGCATTCGAGGCCTTGCGCGTGACGAACGAGGTCGACGCTTCCGATTGCACGCCCGAGGCCGTCGATGGGCGCAGCTTTTCGGCGATGGCCGCATCGCGCAGCTGCGGCGAAATCACGCCCGCCTGCGCCAGCAGGCGCAGATGGCTGTTCGCCAGCGCTTCCAGGTCTGCGCCGCCGGCCACCAGGTAATGCGAGGGACGGCGCTGTGCGATCAGCAGGCTCAGCGCCTGCTTGTAGGCCAGGGCACTGCCCGGCTGGTCCATCTTACCTTTGAGCAAAGTTTTCACTTCGGAAAATGGGCGGCCATACCAGACCCACATGCCGTCGCCGATGCCGTTGACTTCGCCAAAACCGCTCTTGGCCGACAGCGGCACGGTATTCAGGTAATTGACGACGATCTTGCGCCGCGCTTCCATGGTGTTTTCGCCATCCTGGTAGGAGCGCAGGCTGGCCGAAATCATCTGCAGCAGCTTGTCCTGCATGGAGCTGGTGCGGCCGTCTTCCGAATGCCGGTATTTTTCGATCTGCGTGGCCAGGGTGCTGCCGCCACCGCCGCGGTGGCCGCCGAACAGGTTCAGCGCCTTGTCGAGGACGGCTTTGCTCAGGCGGTCCCATTCCACGGCCGGATTGCGCTCGGGCGTGCCCGGGTCGAGCAATTCGCGGTTTTCAATGAACAGCAGGCTTTGCACGAGCGCGGGCGGCGCTTCGGCGAAGCCGTCGAACATGCGCTCGGGGTAGCTGGCCGCGAACAGGGGTGCGGCGCGGCAATCGAGGATGGACAATCCCGCGCGGTTTTTCTCGTGATACGTGGCAAAGATACCCCGGTCGACCAGTTGCACCATCTTCGGCGACATGCGCGCCTGCGCCGTGACGGCATAGTCGCGCGCATTGAGCTTGCTAATAAAATCCGGCAAGCTGGCATAGCCAAGGCGCTCGTCATACGGGCCGTGCTGCGGATAGCGGATGGCGCCGGCCGGTGCCGGGCCAGGCTCGACCTTGTACGTCAGTTGGCGGTCCAGGCGCGTGAAGAATTCCGCCTGCAGGGCCGACGTGCGCACTTCGCGCATGACGAACCAGGCCACGCCGGCAATCAGCGCCAGCACGATGATGGCAAAGATGGGCCAGATGCGCGAACGGCGCTTCTTCGGCGGGCTCGTCGGCGGCGGCGCCTCGGGGGCTGGATCAGAGGGGGGCCGCTCTTGCGCGGCCAGATTGACGCCTGTGTCTTTCATGGGATGCTGGGGTAAGGTTGGGTTTGGACGGCGCGGAAAATGCGGCAGCGATACCGCTCCGCGCGGGATAAGACGAGGGCCAGCCAGGGCCGGTCACAACAAAGCTTGCTTAACATGATGTCCATACCGGTGAATCAAAAAAACACGTTGCTGCACAGGCAGGCGGCCCCGCGTTCGACACGCAAGGCCCCTGTTCACCATTCCACCACATCGGCATGAAAACGACTGACGAGCGCGCACAAAAATCTTGCTTCATTGAAGATTTTCGCAAAAAAACAACGTCTTGGAGTGTGCGCTTGCGTACATAGGCGCAAGGCGGGCTGGACGCCAGCAAAAATGCTGCCGGCGCCGGGCTGGCCGCATCTCAGATGGTGGTGTATTCCGCCCGCAAGGTATCGAGTGCGGCGCACATCTGCGCGAAGGCGGCTGCCGCCTGCTCAGGCTCGCCCTTGACGCCCAGTTCGATATGCCGGCGCGTCTGCGCATCGCCCACGCTGGGCAGGCTGAACACTTTGATCAGCGGAAACTCCGCTTCCAGGCGCACCATCAGCGGCGTCAGCAGGGATTCGGCCGTTTCATACACGAGCAAGGCATGTTCCGCATGCGGCACCTGGTTGAACAGGTGGGCATAATGCGTGTCGAGCACCCATTCGATCATGGGCCAGGACATGACGGGAAAGCCGGGCACGAAATAATGCTCGCGCACGGCAAAGCCGGCAATCTTGTTGTACGGATTCGGAATCAGCTCGGCACCTTCGACAAATTCCGCCATTTTCAGGCGGTGCAGGTTTTCCGGCGAGTTCAAATCGGCCGGCACGCCAGCTTCCTCGCCCATTTCCGTGATGCGCTGCTGGATATTGAGCTTGCCCTGCGGATGCAGCACCAGCGGCAAGCCCAGCGCATCGGCCGCCGCCTGGCGCGTATGGTCGTCCGGCGTGGCGCCGATGCCGCCAAAGCTGAAGACGATGTCGCCGCTGGCAAAGCTGCGCTTGAGCAAGGCCACCAGGCGGGCCGGTTCGTCGCCCACGTATTCCGCCCAGCTCAGCTGCAAGCCCCGCGCCTTGAGCATGCTTACCACTTTCGGGAAATGCTGGTCCGTGCGCTTGCCCGACAGGATTTCGTCGCCGATGATAATCAATCCGATAGCCATGAAGCTCCCTCGTAGAATTCGATAAAATACTCAAGCGTCCGCTGGCGCCACGTCGGTCATGCCGCGTACGCCCCGCAAACGCGACAGTGCTTCCAGGCAGTAATACTGGAACCACAGACCCGTAAAAATAAAGATCAGCACATACAGCCAGATGGCGAACGCCGCCAGGAAGGGAAAGAACACCACGGCCATGACGCCGCCCATCCACAGCATGCCCGGCACGGCGCCAGCCACGCCGGACACCATGCCGATGGCCAGCAGGGGCCAGCGCTGTTCGCGCATGATGGCGTGGCGCTCTTCCGCGCTGGCGTAGTCGGCCATGGCGTCATACGCCATTACGCGATAGGTCAGCCAGCCCCACAGCACGGCTTGCCCCACCAGGGCGGCAGGCGGAAACGCGTACAGGGGCAGCAGGATGACCCAGGCGATAATAAACAGCAAAAAGGTGGCCAGCGAGGTGCCGACGCTGCCGAGCAGGCTGCCGCCATGCTTCTTGTCCAGTTGCGGATAGTGCCGCCCGCCCACGTGGCGGGCGATGGCCGGCATAGCAAACAGGCCCATGAAGATCAGCGCCGTCAGGATCATCAGCGGCAGCAGCATGAACATGGCGATCAGCGGCACGATGACGGCCTTCAGCGTGCCCAGGCCAAAGGTGGACAGCACCTGGCCGCTGGTGCGGAAGAAATCGTATTGCGTGAACAGCGCATGCAGGCTGTCGATCAGCGGCTGCAGGCCCACGTACAACAGGCCGCCCCACAGCACCAGCGACAGGATGAATGGCGCCACGCTCAGCAGCAATATCCGGCCATGCAATTGCGACAGCAAGGCGCGGCCATACGAATTCAACACATTACGCATCAACGGCGTCCTTTTCGTTTGATTCTTGCAAATTCCACCATGCGGCGCAGGCCCAGCCATTGCTGCTGCCAGAAGCCGCGGCCATAGTTGCGTCCCGGCCGGCCCATGCCCTTGCTGTCGATGCGGGCCAGCTGGTCGCGCACGCCCGTGCGCGCATAGCCGGCCGAGAAATTCGCGGTGCCCAGCAGCATATCCCAAATCGGCAAGACGACGCCGAAGTTGCAACCGCCCATGCTGCCCTTGCCTTTCGATTCGTGCCCCACGCCGATCGCATGGTGCGTGCGGTGGAAACGGGGCGAGATCAACAGCCGCTCGCCGATGCGGCCGAAGTGTATCCTCACATTCGCATGCTGCAAGCTTTGCAGGATGCGCGAAATCGACACCAGCAACACGTACTGGCCCGGCGGCACGCCGATGCCGAGCGCCACCAGGGCCATCACCACGTCGCGCAGAAAGTCGTCGAGCAGGTGGTTGCGGTCGTCGCTCCACAGATTCATGTTTTGCTGACTGTGGTGCAGGCTGTGCAAGCCCCACCACCAGCCGAAGTGGTGCGAAGCCCGATGGTAGCAATAATCGACGAAGTCCAGTATCACAAAATAAATGATAAAACTGAGCAAGGGGCTGATGCCGGGCAACAGCGATTCCAGGTTCAAGGGATGGATGTCATCGAAACGCAAGGCGCCCGCCAGCGCATCCATCAGCGGATCGAGCGTGAAAAACACCAGCACGGAAAACAGGCCGATCCGGTGCAGCACCGTGTAAATGAAATCGTTCCAGCGGGCGCGCGGATCCGTGATCTTTTGCGCGGGAATCAGGGCCTCGAGCGGGCGCAGTACGAGAAACAGCAGCACCAGTTCGCACAAGCCGATCAGCAGCCATTCCGTGCCCTCGAACGCTTCTTCCGTGAATTCGCCAAAGCCCAGGTGATACACGAGCGGATTGACGATAGTCTGGAACAGCCAGCCTTGCGCCACGCCAAAGGCGTCGACCACGGCATCGATCACGGGCGTGACGAAGCCGAGGATGTCGGCGGCCATCATGGCTGGCCCTTCTTTTGCGCGTAGGCAGGATGCTCGCGCAGGGTGGCAAAGCAGAATCCTTTGTCTTGCAAGCCGGAAATCAAGGCATCGAGGTTGGCCGGTGCCCACGCATCCTTGCGCGACCAGATGCCCATGTGCGAAATGAAAATGTCGCCGCTGCGCAAGTTCGCCAGCGCTTTTCTCAGCAGCATGGCGTTCGGATACTTGTCGCTGGGCAGCTCATCACCCGAGTAGCCCGCTGGCGCCCAGCCCGCGTGCTGGTAGCCGCAAGCGCTGCCGGCCGCCAGGGTGCGCGGCGACGTGTAGCCGCCCGGCGCGCGCCAGAATGGGTCGAGCTTGCGGCCGGTCAGCTCCTGGAAGCGCGTATCGACGCGGCGCAATTCCTCGCAGAACTGTTTATCGCTAAACGAGGCCAGCTTGCCGCCATCCTTGCCGAACTGGGGCTTGACCTGGATCAAGCCGTTGGCCAGATCCTTCTTCCAGTACACGTGGTCGAACGTATGCGTGCCGAACGCATGGCCTTCGGCGACCCGGGCTTTCCAGTACTGCGCCCAAGAGGGGTCGAGCGAATAGTCGCCGCGCGTCGTCTTTTCGTTGGCCAGGAAGAAGGTCGCCTTCACATGGCGTCGATTGAGCACGTCGGCGATCAGTTGCGCTTGCGACTGGCTGCCCGTGTCGAAGGTCATGTAGATGGTGCCCTTGCAGGCGGCCGGGGCGGAAGATGCGGTTGGGGGCTGTGCTGCCGGTGCCGGCGCGGCGGCATGCGCGGGCGACAGCATGGCGCTGGCGCACAGCAGCATGGCGGGCGCATGGCCCGCGAAAATGAAGCGTTTCATCATCACACCCGCCATTACATGCGCGGCGAGTGGGTGGCGAAATACACGCCATGGGGCGAGCGGCCCACCGGTATCGTCTTGATGACCTTGCGCGTGGTCAGGTCGATCACGGCCACTTTCTTGATCCAGCGCAGGGTCACCCACATGGTCTTGCCGTCCGGCGTGATTTCCATGCAATCGGGGCCGCCCGGCACATTGATGGTGCCCACGTTTTCCAGGGTTTGCTGGTCGATGATGTTGATCGTGTTCGACACGCGGTTCGAGACGAACGTCATGCGGTTGTCTCCGAGCGCGCGGAAATTGTGCGTGCCGGCGCCCGCCTTGATGCGCTTGACGGTCTTTTGCGTGCGCCAGTCGATCACTTCCACGTAATCGCTGCCCATGATACCGACGAGCAAATGCTTGCCATCGGGCGTCATCGTGATGCCGGCCGGCGCGGGGCCGACGGGCATCGTCCATTTGACGGTTTGCGTGGCCAGGTCGATGGCGCTGACCTGGTTGCTGCCCTGCTGCGTAATGAAAGCCATGGTGCTGTCGGCCGTGAACGCCATGTGGCTGGGCAGTTTCGGCAGCGCGATGCGCTTGGCCAGGGTCAGGTTCTTGCCGTCGTAGCGGTACAGGTCGATGCGGTCCAGGCGCAGCGAATTCGAGATGAACCACTTCTGGTCCGGCGAAAAGCCGATCTGGTACGGGTCGAGGATGTTGCTGATGCGGCGCTGGATCTGGCCCGACACGGGGTCGAGGAAAATCAGCTCATTGCCGACGGAACTGGCGACGATCAGCGACTTGCCATCGGGCGTTTCCATCAGATGGTGCGGTTCCTTGCCGACGGCAAAGGTGGACAGGGGAGCATAGGTTTTCTGGTCCAGCAGTTGCACCGTAGCATCACGGGAATTGAGCACCACCACCACTTCGGCTTGCGCCGTCGATATTGCGGAAACCAGGCACAGCGAGGAAAAAACAAGGCGGCGTAGACTGCGGAACATGGAAGAAATCACTGTTAAATACAAAACATGCATTTTACGTGGAACACTGTATTTATTGTGTGAAATCCCCCCTTAAATGCGAGCGGCAGCCACACATCGCCGAAATTATCCCTTTTTCCCGCACCGGGCCTGGAATGGCGCTTTGCAACTCATTGCTCTACAATCTGAAGCTTTCATCGCCTACACAAGGATTATCATGACCACCACCACTACCGCTTCCGGCCTGCAATACATCGATACCGTCGTTGGCGAAGGCGCTGAAGCGCAAGCCGGCAACAATGTTGTCGTGCATTACACGGGCTGGCTGCAAAACGACGACGGCAGCGCCGGTTCAAAATTTGACTCGAGCAAGGACCGCAACGATCCATTCGAATTCCCGCTGGGCGCCGGCCGCGTCATCCAGGGTTGGGACGAAGGCGTGCAGGGCATGAAAGTGGGCGGCAAGCGCCAGCTGATCATCCCTGCGGCACTGGGCTATGGCGCGCGCGGCGCCGGCGGCGTGATTCCACCGAACGCCACCCTGATTTTCGACGTCGAACTGCTGGGCGTATAAGAAGCTGAAGGCTGCGCTCCAACGACCGCGCCAGGCGCCGCCCCTGTTCACTCAGCGGCGGCGTTTTTGTTTTGAGGGTGTCCTCTAATGCACGGCGCCCTTTTTTCACTATGATGTCAGGCACTGCAGCACGCACGGTGGCCACTCCGCCGGGCCTGCCGCACTTTTCCAGCGATTCCATCAGCACACAGGAGCCATCATGAGTTTACAAGAGCAATTCGAACAAGCGCAGCTCGATTCCAAGACCCTGTCCGAGCGTCCGGACAATATGACCTTGTTGAAAATCTACGCCTTGTTCAAGCAAGCGTCGAGCGGTGACGCCACGGGCGAGCGTCCTGGCATGACCGACTTCGTCAATCGCGCCAAGTTCGACGCCTGGGCGGCCCTGGCCGGCACTTCGAAGGAAGATGCGCAGCAACAATACATCGACCTGATCGAAGACTTGAAGGACTGATCGTCCCTCCCTGCCCCGGCGCCTTCCGGGGCAGTATAATTTCTGCATGACACCATCACCGAATTCCCTGGTTTCCGTGGCCCATGCCACCGACCTGCCCCGCTTGTTCGATGTCTGGCACCTGTCCGTACGCGCCACCCACGATTTCCTCGCCGATAGCGATATCGCCTTCCTGGAGCCCTTCGTCCGCGACGAGCTGGCCAGGGTGATGGCCGAACGCCTGCTGCACGTGCTGCGCGCCGATGACGGCGTCGCCTATGCCTTCCTGTGCGTCGAACACGCCAGGATCGAGATGCTGTTCGTGCATCCCGACCAGCGCGGCAGCGGCGCCGGCCGCGCGCTGGTACGGCACGCCATCGCCGCCCTGGGCGCCACGGCCGTCGACGTCAATGAACACAACACGCAAGCGCATGGCTTTTACAGCCACCTGGGCTTTATCGGGGAAAGCCGCTCCGAACGCGACCCGTTCGGCCAGCCTTTCCCCATTTTGCACCTGAAACTGGCCGAAAACGGCTAAAAACTCACCAAAAACCACCAAAACAGGCCGTTAACGCAAAAGTGGCTACCAAAATGGTAGCCACTTTTTCATGTTGAAACGGTGCTAGAACTTACTTTTTCGCCGCCGCCAGCGCTTGCGCGATCCAGCCGTCAAACTTTTGCTGGTGGAACTTGATCCAGCCAGCCGTATGGCGTGCGATATCGGCTTGCGTGTTTTCGCCGCGGCGCATGCGCTCGTTCTGCGCATTGATGTCGGCCACGGGCAGCTGCATCACTTCGAACAGCTTGGCTGCCGCCGGGTTTTTCTCGGCCCAGGCCTTGTTCGACACGATGCGCGCCGTGTTGACGGCAAAGCCGTAATCGCTGCCATTGTCCAGACGCGTGTTTACTTTCTCCGGATTGGCCGAGAACGGCACTTTCAGCCAGACCACGTCCTTGCCCGGCACCAGCACGCCGCTGACCCAGTACGGCGTCCACGTGTAGTACAAAATCGGTTCGCCGCGCTTGTAGCGGCCCAGGGTGTCGGCGATCAGGGCCGCATAGCTGCCCTGCACGTGCGTTACCGTTTCGCGCAATTTATACGCATCCATGTGGTTTTCGATCAGCGCTTCGCAGCCCCAGCCAGGGTTGCAGCCCGTCAAGTCGGCCTTGCCGTCGCCATCGTGATCGAACAGCTTGGCCAGGTTCGGGTCGCGCAACTGGTCGATATTCGTGATGTTGTACTTCTCGGCCGTCGCTTTGTCGATCAGATAACCTTGTGCGGCAGGACCGGCATACTGGCCCGTGCGCAACAGCTTGGCGTCGCCGCCCGCGTTGTTATAGAAATCCTTGTGCATCGGATCCCAATGCACGGCCATGAAGGTGGCGTCGCCGTTGGCGATCGCGATATGCGCGGTCGGATATTCCACTTCCTTGATCGGCTGCACTTCGTAGCCGAGCTTTTCCAGGGCCTTGTCGACCAGCATGGTCTGGAAGGTTTCTTCCGCGATCGAGCTTTGCAGCGGCTGCACCTTGATGCCCTTGCCGGGCAGCGCATCGGCGGACGCGGCCGACGTCTGCGCCATGGCCAGGCTCGTGGTCAGGGCCATGGCGGCGATTGCCAGGGCGGAAAACAGCTGGAACTTGCGTTGCGATTTTTGCGTCACTTTAAAATTGTCAATTTGATGCATGTGGTTCCTTTATTGTGCGTTGGCCAGCGTAGCTTGCTGTTCAACATTATTTTTCTCCGTATTGCCGCGCACCAGGCGCAGCACGAAACCGGCAGGCCCCGTCTGGTACCAATGGCGCACGCCGCGGCGTGGCTGGCCCATCGCTTGCGTCAAGCGGTCCAGGGTGATGGCCAGCAGCACGATACCGAGGCCACCGACGGTTGCCAGGCCCATGTCCAGGCGGCCGATGCCGCGCAATACCATCTGGCCCAGGCCGCCAACGGCGATCATCGAGGCGATCACAACCATCGACAGCGACAGCATCAGCGACTGGTTGATACCAGCCATGATGGACGGCATGGCCAGCGGAAACTGCACGCGGGTCAGCAACTGCCACGGCGAGGCGCCATACGCGCGGGCCGCTTCGATCAGGTCGGGACGCACCTGGCGGATACCGAGGTTGGTCAAACGCACGAGCGGCGGCAAGGCAAAGATGATCGTCACGATCACGCCTGGCGCATTACCGATACCAAACAGCATCACCACCGGCACCAGATAAACAAACGCAGGCGTCGTCTGCATGGCGTCGAGCAAGGGACGCAGGATATTCTGCGCGCGGTCGCTGCTGGCAAGGAAAATACCGAGCGGCAAACCGATGGCCAGGCAGAACGCGAGCGACGTCAATACCAGCGACAAGGTCGTCATGGCTTCCGGCCAGATGCCCAGCATCGATACGAGCAGCAGCGCCAGCACGGTGCCGATGGCCAAGGTGCGGCTGGTAAATTGCCACGCCAGCAAGCCGATGATGGCGATGACCGTCAGCGACGGGGCCGCCAGCAGCAAGCCTTCCACGCCGGACAGCACGCTGTCGATCGGCGCGCGCACGGCCTGGAAGAATGGGCGGAAATGGGCGACAACCCAGCCCAGGCCCTGGTTGATCCAGCTTTCCAGCGGCAGCGAGCCATCGAAAATCTGCGTCAGGTGAAAACCGGAGGCCGCGTGTTCGGGCTGCACGGCCGGTCCGGCCGCATCCAGCCAGGACGTGTCGCCCGGCGGCGTCAGCGCCCAGGGATTGATTTGCGCGGCCGGCTGTTCAACAACAGCTTCTACTGTGGAAACGGTGCTTGGATTCATGCTTGTCCTTTCTGTTGTTGTTCGGCAATGGCTGGCGTATCGCGGTCGAGGAACTTCAGCAAGGTTGTCTTGCTGATGGCGCCGCGGAAGCTGCCGTCATCGGCCACCACGGGGACGGCGTAAGGCAGCTGCGCCACCTGGCCGAACAGGCCGGCGACCGGTTCGTCCGCATTGATGGTCTGCACGTCGGGCAGGTAGGCATGCGCCAGGCCCAGCGGACCAACATGGCCGTCGAGCGCGCTGCGCAGCGAATCGGCCGACACGACGCCGAGGAACTTGCGCTGCGGATTGACGACATAGGCAAACGCGCGATCCTGCTCTTCCAGCATCGACAGCGCGGCGCGCGAGCCGCGGCTCGGCGACTCGGACACGACGATCTGGCTCTTGCGGGCAATATCGCTGGCCTTGAACACGGCCGCCGCATCGACGCCGCGCACGAAGTTGCGCACGTAATCGTTGGCCGGTTTGCGCAGGATTTCTTCCGGCGTGCCCACTTGCACCACGTGGCCGTCTTTCATGATGGCGACGCGGTCGCCGATGCGCATGGCTTCGTCGAGGTCATGCGAAATGAAGACGATGGTGCGGCGCTTGATTTGCTGCAGGCGCAGCAGTTCCGATTGCATTTCCGTACGGATAATCGGATCGAGCGCGGAAAACGCTTCGTCCATCAGCAAAATCGATGGATCGCAAGCCAGCGCACGGGCCAGGCCCACGCGCTGCTGCATGCCGCCCGACAATTCGTCGGGATAGCTGGCGCCGTAGCCGTCCAGGCCAACCTGCTCCAGCGCTTGCTGGGCCAGCGCATGGCGCTCGGCTTTTGGCATGCCGGCCAGTTCCATGCCGAAGGCAGTGTTGTCGAGCACGGTAATTTGCGGCAGCAGCGCGAACGACTGGAACACCATGCTGATGTCCTTGCGGCGCAGGGCGCGCAGCTGGGCGTCCGGCAAGGTATTGATGTCGTTGCCGTCGATCAGGATGCGGCCGGCGGTCGGCTCGATCAAACGGTTCAGCATGCGCACCAGGGTCGACTTGCCCGAACCGGACAGGCCCATGATGACGAAGATTTCGCCCGCTTCAATGGTAAAGGTGGCGTCGAAAACGCCGATGGTGCAATCGGTCTTGGCCAGGATGTCCTGCTTGCTGGCGCCTTGATGAACGAGTTCAAGTGCTTCTTCTGGCTTGTCGCCGAACACTTTGAACACATGGTCGATAATGATTTGTTTTGCCACGATGTGGTTCTCCCTCGATTTGACGAATGGAATGAAACCCAGCAAGCTGCCAGCTTGCGGCGGGAATCGACAAACCCTGTTGCGTCGGCTACGCCACGGCGCACAAGCGCACGGGAGCGACAGGAAACAGGGGGTGACACGCGTGTGACCAGCGGATGGCCAAGGCCGGTGCCGGGGTGCCGTGTGCGTGCTAAAAGAGGCTGTGGTTCAGGACTTTTAACAACGCTAGCGCCATGCAAATACATGGCACCAAATGTATTTGACCGAAGAAAAAATCGACCAAGCTACTTTAACTGGATGCGGGTGTAAAACCCGAAGAATTATTCACCACTCAGCGAGTGGGGAGTACTGCGAAGCAGAAGGTGAAACGCGGTGTAGCTGTTGTAAATATGACTCAAGTATAACGCAAAAAGCCAGCAAAGTCCAATGGCTTTCCAAATAGAAATGTGCTAGCAATGTTCGCCAGCGTACAGTCAGATGGTAAAAAGGCGAAAAGCGACGTGTTTTCGTCGTCTTTTCGCCTTCCGCCGCAGCTTCATTTTTTACCACCAAATGGAGCGCCAGACAAGCGGATAAAACGCCATCAGGCTGGCTCGGCAAACACCTTGCGCATCTTCTCGGCAATCTTGCCTTCGATGGTGGAAGCGAAGGCGCTGAGCATGAAACCCAGCTTGATTTGCAGTTGCGCCTGCTCTTTTTCCAGGGTCAGCGACCCATCGACGCCGCTGCGCTCGAAGCGCAGCACATCGCCATCCCAGGCGCACGCCAGGTCATATTCCTGGGCCAGCTTGTCGGCCACTTGCTGCGCCGCTTCGCGCGCCCTTGCTGCTGTCAGCTTATGTTGCTGAACTATATTTATATCCGCCATCAAACGATCCTTTTATTATAAAAACGGGTGCAATACGGCCAGCATCATACCAGCCGCCATGCGGCTGGCACGGCGGCAGCGAGCGCCAGACGGCTAAAAAAGCCCGTCCTTTCCACGCATCGCTTGCGCCGTATCAAACCGGATGCGCCGAAGCGGGACGACTATTCCAATTCCAGCTGCGCGTGTCTTGGAGAACCACCATGGACCAGAAAGTCATCGTGCCGGTCGAAGCCGTACTGACCAAATGCGTGTCCCTGCCCGTCGGCTATGTCCCTACCCCTTCGGCGCCGTACCGTTTGCACCGCAAGAATGCGCAACTGACCCTGCAGCCGGGCCCGCCCCGCCTGACCGAGGCCACGGTGCGCAACGTGGCCGCCGTGCCCGTCGGTTCGCGCGTGCTGATCTGGAAGCAAGACCCGTCCGTCAGCGAACTGGGCACGCGCAAGAGCTTTTTGCCCGGGCTGATCTTGCAAGGTCCGCGCGACGCGCGCATCACGTTTGGCGAACCGGGCATCGCGCAGGTCAGCCCGAACGCCTTCGGCGACTTCATCGTTTCGCCCAACACCGACCAGTTCGACGCCGTGCACACGTTCGCCATCGTGCGCATGACGCTCACCATGTACCAGCGCGCGCTGGCCAGCAACGACACGGCGCCGCCCCTGCCCTGGCAATGGAACAGCGCCAGCAACACGGCACCGCTGCGCGTGTTCCCGCACGGCTTGCCCAATGTCATGAATGCCTATTACAGCCGCAGCGACAAGGCCCTGAAATTCGGCGACTTCATCCCCAGCGGCGCCACCGAGCGCGTCTATACCTGCCGCTCGCTCGACATCGTCTCGCATGAAACGGGGCACGCCGTGCTCGATGGCTTGAAGCCGAATTGGCTGCTCAGCAACAACCCGCCACAAACGGGCGGCCTGCACGAATCGTTCGGCGACCTGACGGCCATCTTCCTGGCCCTGTCGCAGCTGGACCAGGTGGAAGCGGTGATCGCGCAAACGAAATCCGACTTGCACGATAAAACGTTCCTGGCCGACCTGGCCGAACAGTTCGGCCTCGCCCTGGGCCGTCCCAACGGCTTGCGCAATGCCGACAACGACATCAAATTATCGGAAGCGGGCACGGAAGTGCACGCCATCTCGCAAGTGTTTACGGGCGCCATCTACGACATCCTGGCCGACATCTTTGCCCGCGAACGCCAGCCGCAGCTGGAAGACGACGCGGCCGTGCTGCACCGCTGCGGCGACTACCTGCGCAGCCTCGTCCTGCGCGCCCTGGTGGCATCGCCCGACCAGGCCGCCACCTATGCCGACGTAGCCGGCCACATGCTGACGATCGCCCAGGCTGACGGCAACGGCGCCTACCTGGACTTCATCCGCAACAGCTTTACCGTGCGCGAAGTATTGAAAGCCAATGCCATGACGGAAGATGGACAAATGACATTCGCCCCCGATGTCGTCGACGCAGACGACGCCGTACAAGACAGGCGTGCCTGCTGCGGTACCATGAACCATGCGGAATACAGCGAGTCGGATCAATTGCTCGAAGCGGAGCGCGAAGCGCTGGCCGCCTGGTGCCGCGATTACGGTCCCCGCTAAACAATACAGCGGCGAATACAACAGCGCACCAGCGCGCCCGCGTCATGCCAGCCGCAGCTGCGGCAGGCCGTGGCGCGTCCCACCACCACCCACAGCAAGGAGCAACATGAAAATTTCAGCCCGCAGCAGCGGCGGCTTTGCCGGCCTGAGCGAACAGTATGAGATCGATACGCAAGCCCATCCGGCTGGCTCCCGACTGGAAGCGGCACTGGCCAGCAGTGGCTTTTTCACGCAGCCGCAGGCCACAGGAGAACAGGTGGGTGCCGATATTCCCCACTGGCAGATCACCGTCGACGCGCCCACCGCGCGGCGCACCATCACGTTCGCCGAGGATGGCAGCCCTGAAAATGCACGTTGGCAGCAACTGCTGACGCAGATACGCGCCAGCGCCTGACGGTTCCGGCACATATTGTGTGCCGATCTTGATTTGGGTAAAACAAAAACACCACACGGCAAGCCGGCACGCCGCCCGCCCTGCCCTTGCCGCATCGGGCGACTGTCGCTTTCTTGCCGCGTTCTTCATGGCAACGTCCCCGATAGTCGCTGAATTGCCCGCTCTGCGCGGCAACGGCACTGCCAAAAAATGAATTTGCTTATATGTATTGTATATAAGCGGGATTTGTGAGAAATAGCGAATTGCCTTAAAATACAATGCTTTGCTTTAGTATGCGCCGTCGAGGTTCCTGCAGGCGCTACAGCACCTCCCCCAAAAATTGATAGGACTGTTATGACCCACGTTGTCACCGAATCCTGCATCGCCTGTCGCTATACCGACTGCGTCGATGTCTGCCCGGTAGATTGTTTCCGGGAAGGCCCGAACTTCCTGGCGATCGATCCGGACGAATGTATTGACTGCGCCGTCTGCGTGGCAGAGTGCCCGGTGAACGCGATTTTCGCGGAAGAAGACGTGCCGGGCGACCAGCAAGCCTTCATCAAGATCAACGTCGATCTGGCCCGTAACTGGCCTTCGATCACCAAGACGAAGGCTGCCTTGCCGGAAGCCGAGCAATACAAGGACGTCAAGGACAAGCTGGACATGCTGGTGCGCTAAGCGCACGGCAGCTGCGGCGGCGCTTCTTGCGGGGAGATACTTCCCTGCAGCGGCGTGGCGGCAAAAAAATACACAGAAAGCAGCGGAAACGCTGCTTTTTTTGCTTTTAAGGCATCGTTGCAGGTCTATCCACGCAAGTGTGGCGCGCTGTCACAACTATGCGCAAACTGTGAATCTATGCGCGGTAAAGCACATTTTGTCCTCAACAAATATCGTAAAATTGGATTATGATATTTGAGCCGATATTGGCGCTTGGAATCAAACAAGGACTCTATATGCTTTACCAACTGCACGAACTGCAACGCTCTTTCCTCACTCCGGTGATGCAATGGGCAGACATGTCCTCCAAGTTATTTACCAACCCGGTTTCTCCACTGGCCCACACCCCGTTTTCGCAACGCATCGCAGCCGGCTACGAGCTGATGTACCGCCTTGGCAAAGACTACGAAAAACCACAATTCGACATCAAATCCGTTCTCGTCCAAGGCGAGAGCGTCGACATCCGCGAACACGTTGTCGTGACAAAACCGTTTTGCCGCCTGATTCACTTCAAAAAAGAAAGCACTGGCTTGCAACAGCCCAAAATTTTGCTGGTTGCCCCCCTGTCCGGTCACCACTCGACCCTGCTGCGCGACACCGTGCGCGGCTTGCTGGCCGAGCACGATGTCTACATCACCGACTGGACGGACGCGCGCATGGTACCGCTGACGGAAGGCCCGTTCCACCTCGATGACTACATTTATTATGTGCAGGAATTCATCCGCCTGCTGGCGCCTGACTTGCACGTGATTTCCGTCTGTCAACCGACCGTGCCCGTGCTGGCCGCCATCTCGCTGATGGCGACGGCAAAGGATCCGCACATGCCGAAAACCATGACGATGATGGGTGGTCCGATCGACCCGCGCCGCTCGCCCACGCAAGTGAACAACCTGGCGACGGAAAAGAAATTCTCGTGGTTTGAAAACACCGTGATCTACGCGGTGCCGCCAAACTATCCGGGCTTTGGCCGCAAGGTCTATCCGGGCTTCCTGCAGCACGCCGGCTTCATCGCCATGAACCCGGGCCGCCACGCGCAAAGCCACCGCGAGTTCTATATGCACCTGGTGACGGGCGACGACGAACCGGCGGAAGGCCATCGCCAGTTCTACAACGAGTACAACGCCGTGCTGGACATGCCGGCCGAGTACTACCTGGAAACGATTAAAACGGTATTCCAGGAATTCAGCCTGCCCAAGGGCACGTGGAAAGTGGGCGGCCAGCTGGTGCGTCCGCAAGACATCACGAACGTGGCACTGTTCACGGTGGAAGGCGAGCTGGACGACATTTCCGGCGCCGGCCAGACGCAGGCGGCGCACGACCTGTGCTCCGGCATCCCTGCCGACATGCAGCAAGACTTCGTGGCGCCGAAATGCGGCCACTACGGCATCTTCTCGGGCCGCCGCTGGCGCGAAATCATTTGCCCGAAAATCGGTGAATTCATCCAGAAGCATTCCTGATCCGGATAGTTCCATCCAACACGCCACGCCGGCTCACACCGGCGTGGCGTTTTTTTATGCCCGCCTCATGCGCGCGACGTTTCGATTTTCACCGTCGGGCGCGTATTGACAAAAATCTGCTCGACCCGCGGCTCGCCCGGCCCCGGCTTCTTCATCGCATAGCCATTCACAGGCTGCGAGCGGTTCACCCACAGCGCGTAATACAGATGATCGGCGCGCGGGTCTTCCGTGTTCGGGTGGATCAGTATCGTCAGCCCCAGGCTGTTCAATTGCAGCCACGGCACGATCACGGGCAGCAAGTCATTGGTGAAACCGAAATAAAACGACGGCGTCACGTGCGGGCCGCGCGGCTCCAGGTTCCAGTCGCCCAGTTCGATCTGGAAGCGTTCGGCCGCCCACTTGCGTATCAGCGCCGCCTTCAGGTAGCTGTCTTCGTCAAAATAGATGTGCGCGTGATAGCTCTCGATATCCGTGTAGGCGCGCGGTGTCGACGGCAAGGTTTCCTCGCCGGGCCGCACGCTGACGGGGCGCGGCGTGGGCGCCGTGTCCGTATGCTCGCCCCATGGACTCTTGCCGGGTGCAGGTTTTACACGCGACGGTTTGGCTTCCTGCGCCAAGGCCGAACCAGCCAGGCCGGAAGCGGCCAGCGCCGCCACCAGGCCGCCGCCGCGCAAGACCGTGCGGCGTTGCGGCGAAAGAAGATTGGCCCATTCCAGATCGATGGCCGCGTGTTGATTGTTGTCAGACATAGGTTTTCCTGTTCTTGATGATCGATAGAGGGATACGGCAAATCAGAATGAGACGGTAGCGCGGGCGTAGTAATAGCCGCCCAGTACGCCCAATGGGCCAGAGTTGTCGTAGGCGCCCGTGTACTGCGCCAGATTCGGGGCGCTGCGCGCCTCGCGCGGCACCTGGCCCGGTTTCTGGTTGAAGACATTGTTGGCGCCCACCGTCACGTTGATGCGCTTGCTGATGTCGTAACCCACACTCACGTCCGTCACGAAAGCGGCTTTCAGCTGGTAGTCGCCACCCGTGATGACGTTCAGGCGCCTGAGCTTGCCGTAACGCGTCTCGCGCAGGTTGAATGTCCAGCCGGCTTTTTCATACGCGAGGGTGACGATTTCCTTGTCGCGCGGCGCGCGGTAGAGCAAATCGTACTCGGCCGACTTGCTCAGGGTGCCGATGTTCGGCAAGCCTTGCAGCACGACGGGGAGTTCCGCCTTGCCAACCAGGCTCGTGTGGTTGATATTCGCGGCCGCCGTCCAGCGCAGCTTGCCATCGGCCAGGCGCAAGACATCCTCGGCGGTGACATCGACGCCGCGCGTGCGCGTGTCGCCCACGTTGGCAAAGTAATGCGCGACGAGGCCATTGCCCACCGTCAGCCCCGCCGAGCGCAGCAGGTTTTCAATGACGTTCGCTTGCGCCGCCGTCAGTGGCCGGCCACTGCCGTCGAGCGCCACGCCCGAGCTGCGGTCGATGCCGATATTCGACGACACGCCCAGGCGGTCGCTGACCTTGATTTGATACGCGTCAACGGCCAGGCGCAGGGTGGACGAGGGATTGAAGGTCAGCCCGGCCGACAGATTCGTCGATTTTTCCGGTTTTAACGCTTGCGCGCCCAGGGCCCTTGCGGCGGCGGAATTCGGTTGCGCCAGGGTATAGGGCACGCCCGCATGGTCGGAGGTGTTCGAATACGATTGCGTCACGAGGCTGGGCGCGTGGAAACCGTTGCTGACCGTGCCGCGCACGGCGACTGCGGGCGTGAGGTCATAGCGGGCGGACAGGCGGCCCGTCGTCTTACTGCCGAAATCGGAATATTTCTCGGCGCGCAAGGCCGTGTCGAGCAGCCATTGCGGCGTCAATTTCGCGCCCAGGCCGATGTACGCGGCATAGCTGTGGCGCGCCGTGTCGGACGCGTCGACGGGCAAGTAGCCAGCCAGGGCCGACGAGCCGCTGCCCTGCCAGGAAGCGGGCTCGCCGGCGCGGCGCTGCTGCGTTTCATGCGAATACTCGAGGCCCAGGCTCAGGTCCACCGGCTCGCTCAAGCCCAGCGGCACGGGACGGCGCACGTCGGCATTCGTCGTCGAGCGGCTGTAGCGCTGATTGCCGATGTCGAAATCGGTCTTGCCGCCGGGATAAGTGAGCGAGTAGTTGGCCGAGTGCTCCACGCCCACGTCGATATCATCGCGGCCATAGGTCGTGCTCAGGTCCCAGCTCCAGCCTGCCGTCTCGCCCTTGATGCCACCGCTCAAGGAGAAATCGTTTTCGCTCGTCGTTTCATATGGCGTGAAGCCGTCCGGATACACGGCCAGCAAGCCTTTGTTGTTATTGAAAATGGTATTGGGCAGGCGGAAATTCTGCGCCGAGCGGGCATTGCGGTGCGCATACGTGCCAAAGCCGTACAGCTGCACCTCGTTCGACAGGTCATAGCCGAGGTTGGCGCTGAGCGAGGCGGTCGTGCTTTGCGGCACGCCCGTATTGCGCCACGGATTGCTGTTGCGCTTCGCTTCGGCCGGGTTCGGCGACGCACCGGTTGGCAAGCTGTTGTTCGGTCCCAATTTCACCAGCTGGCCATCGCTGTTGCGCACGGCCGGATACGACAGATAAGCGGGATTGAGTCCAAAATTGCGCACGGCGATGCCCTGGCGCTGGACCTCGGCGCCGAAGTGGGCGAAGCCGTGTTCGCCAAGGCGCGTGCCGCCATCGATGCGTGCGGAACCGTTCGTGCCATCACCCTCGTAGGTGGAACCGAGCTGCGTGCCGAAGCTGCCCTTGTCGTCCGCTTTCAGGATGATGTTGATGACGCCGGCGATGGCGTCGGAACCGTAGATGGCCGAAGCGCCGTCGCGCAGGATTTCCACGCGGGCAATGGCGCCCGTGGGGATCAGGGCCAGGTCGGTGGCGACGGAACCGGGAAAGCCGTCCTCGTTGACGATGGCCGTCGTATGGCGTCGCTTGCCATTGACCAGCACCAGGGTATGCGAGGGATCGAGGTTGCGCAGCTGCCCGGCGCGCACGATGCTGCCCAGGTCAGGCTGCACGCGGGCCGGCAAGTTAAACGATGGCAAGGCCGTATCGAGCGCGTCGAGCAAATTCAACTTGCCCGTGGCCTGCAATTGCTGCGCGCTGATCACGTCGATCGGCGCGGCGCTGTTGGCCACCGTGCGGCCCGTGCCGCGCGCGCCCGTGACGATGACGGTGTCGAGCGGGGCGGTGGCCGGCGTGGCTTGCGCATGGGCCACGCCGGGCGCTCCCAGCACGAGCACGGCTACCAAGACGGCGTGCGCCAGCTGCCGCAAACGGGGGGCGGGGTCTTGCTTGTGCATCAGTTGCGGCATACGAAAACATCCTTTCAAAGTCGTCAACACAGTGGCTGCAGACTAAAGGATGGACAAACAAACAAGAACGAATGGTTTCGTGTTTAGATATTTCGTTTTGGCAACGAACAACAGCGGCGCGGCAGGTCAGGGATGGACCGGGCCTGTCGCCAGGCTCTGGTCGAGCCGCTTCCAGTAATCGCGTTCGAGCCGGGCCGTGTCAATATCCCGTGCTGCCTCGTTGAAACGCTTTTGCCATAGCGCGCCCTCGGCATCGCGCTGGAAGCACACATGCACGGACCGCTCCTTGAAGACGGAATCGATGATGCCGATGCGTTCCCGTTCCGCCTTGCTGAAATTATGCCCCATCAGCAAATGCTGCAGGACATGGCGCTCGATGACGATCACGCGGTAGCGCTTGATTAACAGTTTCTTCAGGTTCGTCGCATCGTTCAAGCCCTCTTCCGTCTTCAGCTCGCCGCGCGCCACCATGCCATCGAATTGTTCCCCATTCGAATAGCCGGCCACGGTACCGATGCGCAACTTGCCCAGTTCGGCCAGGGTGGCGCCGGGCACGCCGTCTTCCTTCAAGTAGGCCAGCACCCCTTGCGTGTTACCAACCGGCACAGAAAAGTGGCAGAGTTTTTCCCGTTCGGGCGTGCGCCAGACGGCCAGCAGCCCGGCGTAGCGGGGACTGGCCAGGCCAAACTGCATGGCGCGCTTCCAGGGAAAATATTCATACCTGACCGTATAGCCGAGGCGCTCGAAGACGGTGCTGACCATGGCGCCCGACATGCCGTCGGCAGGCAGGCTGCGGGTAATGAAGGGCGGCCAGTCTTCCGCCGCGAAGCGGACGATGCGCGAGCTGGCAGCGCCCGGCGCCGCCATGGGGGACGTCGCCTGCCCGTGTGCAAGGGCAAGCGCAGCGTGCATGAACAAACAGAAGGGCAAACCAACTGTCCGGAGGAAACGCATGTTTGGCTCCTATGGCCTGGCGCGCATTGCAATGCAGATGCGGCAACAGGACTGGCGGTCGGCTTTTTTTGATAACGAGCTTGATAAAATCATGCTCCCACAAAAAAAAGAAATTGCAAAGTTGTTTATTTGCACTTTGACATTCCCAAAGGAAATAAAATACGATTGCGGCACGCCTGCAACAAGCGGCCACGACACATCTAATCCCTCTCACGAAACAGGTTTTTACTTGTGCGCGCCCCAGATGGCCGATAATGGCGTTTTACCGTATCGAAGATGACCGTGCCGCATCCCGCCTCTCCCTCACTTGCCGACCAGATCGAAGACTTGCTGCCGCAAACGCAATGCACCAAATGCGGCTACAACGGCTGCCGCCCGTATGCGGAAGCGATAGCCGCGGGCAGCGCCGACATCAACCAGTGCCCGCCGGGCGGCGCGCAAGGCATCGCGCGCCTGGCCGGCTTGCTGGGAAAAAAAGTCATTCCGCTCAATCCCGTCAACGGCCTCGAACGTCCGCGATCTGTCGCCTATATCGACGAATCGCTGTGTATCGGCTGTACCCTGTGCATCCAGGCCTGCCCGGTGGACGCCATCGTCGGCGCCGCCAAGCAGATGCATACGGTGGTCACTGATCTGTGTACGGGCTGCGACCTGTGCGTGGCGCCCTGCCCCGTCGACTGCATCGTCATGTACCCCGTCAGCGGCGACGCCACGGGCTGGAATGCCTGGAGCCAGGCAGAGGCCGACGACGCGCGCGCGCGCCACGACTTCCGCACGCAGCGCTTGCGCCGCGAAACGGAAGAAAACGAAGCGCGCCTGGCCGCCAAGGCGGTCGCCAAGATGCGCGAAGTGACGCAGGAAGTGCCTGTGACGCCAGATGAACAGGCGGAAAAAGAGCGCAAGCGCGCCATCATCGCCGCCGCCATGGAGCGCGCGCGCGCCAAGGCCGCGGCCGCCAGCACGGATACCGCCCCGCCAGCCCCCACTAGCCCGAAAAAAGACGCATGAACGCCGCCAAACGCCTGGAAATCTTTACGCGCTTTCGCGCCGCCAATCCTTCCCCGAAAACGGAACTCGAATACACGACACCGTTCGAGCTGCTGATCGCCGTACTGCTGTCGGCGCAGGCGACGGACGTGTCCGTCAACAAGGCGACCCGTTTGCTGTATCCGGTCGCCAATACGCCGGCCAAGATACTGGCGCTGGGCGTCGATGAACTGAGCAGCTACATCCGCACCATCGGCCTGTTCCGCACCAAGGCCAAGAACGTCATCGCCACCTGCCAGATCCTGCTCGATCAGCACGGCGGCGAAGTGCCGCGCGACCGCGCCTCGCTGGAAGCCTTGCCCGGCGTGGGCCGCAAGACGGCCAACGTGGTCATGAACACGGCGTTTGGCGAACCGACCATGGCCGTCGACACGCACATCTTCCGCGTCTCGAACCGCACCGGCATCGCGCCAGGCAAGAATGTCGATATCGTCGAGCAAAAGTTATTGAAGTTCGTACCGAAAGAATTCCTGCACGACGCCCACCACTGGCTCATCCTGCACGGCCGCTACACGTGCACGGCACGCAAGCCGCAGTGCTGGAATTGCATGATCGCCGACCTGTGCGACTACAAGGACAAGTCGCCGATGCCGGCCGTGGTGTAGCCCAAAAAAAACGGCCCGAAAGGGCCGCTGTCGTTGTTGCGTAGGTCGGATTAGCGCGCAGCGCGTAATCCGACAGGACGCGACAACAATGTTGTCGGATTACGGCCCTTCGGGCCTCGGCGGCTCCACCTAATCCGACCTACAGCAACACCATATTGTCGCGGTGAATCAGCTCGTGGCCTTCCACGTAGCCGAGGATGGACTCGATCTCGGTGGACGGCTTGCGCATGATGCGGCGCGCTTCGCCGCTCGTGTAGTTCGACAGGCCGCGCGCCACGGGCGCGCCGTCCGCGTCGACGCAGGTGATGACGGCGCCGCGGCCGAATTCGCCGTTCACGCCCGTCACGCCGATCGGCAACAATGATTTGCCTTCCTGGCGCAGCTTTTGCACGGCGCCCGCGTCCAGCACGACGGCGCCGGCCGTGTGCAAGTGATCGGCCATCCACTGCTTGCGCGCCGTCAATTGCCCTGTTTGCGCCCGCAACTGCGTGCCGATCGCTTCGCCCTGGGCGAGACGGCTGAGCACGTCGCTGTCGCGGCCCCAGGCGATGATCGTATGCGCGCCGGACTTGGCGGCGCGCTTGGCGGCGAGGATTTTCGTCAGCATGCCGCCGCGTCCCAGGCTGCTGCCGGCGCCGCCCGCCATCGCTTCCAGGGCCGGATCGCCGGCGATGCCTTGCGTGATCAGGTAGGCGTTCGGGTCCTTGCGCGGGTCGGCCGAGAACAGACCGTGCTGGTCCGTCAGGATGACGAGCGCATCGGCTTCGATCAGGTTGGCGACCAGGGCGCCCAGGGTGTCGTTGTCGCCGAACTTGATTTCATCGGTGACGACCGTGTCGTTTTCATTGATGATCGGCACCACGCCCAGGCGCAGCAGGGTCGTCAGGGTGGAGCGGGCGTTGAGATAGCGTTCGCGGTCGGCCAGGTCGGCGTGCGTGAGCAGCACTTGCGCCGTGCCCAGGCTGTGGGCGCGGAAGCTGCTTTCATAGATTTGCGCCAGGCCCATCTGGCCGACGGCGGCGCACGCCTGCAATTCGTGGATATCGGTGGGGCGCTGCTCGAAACCGAGGCGCAGCATGCCTTCGGCGATGGCGCCGGAGCTGACGAGCACGACTTCCTTGCCCAGGGCGCGCAAGCCGGAAATCTGCGCGGCCCAGCGCGCGATGGCGGCATGGTCGAGTCCGCGGCCATCGTTGGTGACCAGCGAGGAGCCGACTTTGATGATGATGCGGGTAGCTTTTTGAATCACGGAATCCATGGGGCGGCGCTCTTCACTTAATAGACGTCAGCGCGCAGGACGCAGCAGCAGCAAGACCAGCCCCGCCGTCAGCTCCATTGCGCACAAGAACAACACAAAACCCTGGGGCAAGCCGAAGCTGATGGCCGCGAACAGACGGCCGGCGGGCTGCGCCAGGACCAACATTGCAGTGATATCGCCGAGGACAGGCGGTTCGCCCTGCCGTGCCGCGAACAGCGCCAGGAGCGCGGTAGCGCCCCAGACACCGACATGAGTAGCGTAGAACTGGCTGTAGCCGTTGACGCCATTGAGGAAGATGCCCATGCCGGCCGCCATGTCATCGGCGAACAGCAGACAGGCGACCGCGCTCAGCCCGTAAGCATACGCGATCAGATGCAATACTCGGCGCTGCCACGCTTGCTTGCGTGCGGGCGCGGCAGCAGCCATCCGTACCGACATCAGGGCAAGGCTCTTAGTCGAGGATCTTGAAACGCGGATCATCCGGGTCGATCGACGAGATACCACGCGCTTCTTCGGTCATCTGCGTTTCTTCGGCACGGCTTTCGCTGTGTTTCTTCTCTTCCAGATGCTGGTAAATCGCATTCACCAGTTCCGGGCAACCTTGATGGTTCAGCGCGGAGATCTCGAACACGGGACCTTTCCAGGCGAAACGCTTGAGGAAGTCCTTGACGATCTTCTTGCGCTCTTCTTCCGGCACCATGTCGAGCTTGTTCAACACCAGCCAGCGCGGCTTGTCGACCAGCGACTCGTCGTACTTCTTCAATTCCTTGACCAGCGCCTTGGCTTCCTTGACAGGATCGACGTTGGTTTCAAACGGCGCCAGGTCGACGATGTGCAACAGCAGACCCGTGCGCTGCAAGTGACGCAGGAATTGATGGCCCAGGCCCGCGCCTTCGGAAGCGCCTTCGATCAAGCCCGGAATGTCGGCGATCACAAAGCTCTTCTCGTGCGACACGCGCACCACGCCCAGGTTCGGGTGCAGAGTGGTAAATGGGTAATCGGCGATTTTCGGACGCGCGTTCGAGACAGCCGAAATGAAGGTCGATTTGCCGGCGTTCGGCATGCCCAGCAGGCCAACGTCAGCCAGCACTTTCAGTTCCAGGCGCAGTTCGCGGCGTTCGCCTTCCTTGCCCTCGCCTTTTTGGCGTGGCGCGCGGTTGGTCGAGGACTTGAAGTGGATGTTGCCCCAGCCGCCTTCGCCGCCCTTGGCCAGCAGTTCGATCTGGCCGTGTTCGGTCAGGTCGGCCAGGATTTCGCCGCTCGCGTTGTCGATGATCAAGGTGCCGACCGGCATGCGCAGATGGATGTCATCGGCGCCCTTGCCATAGCAATCTGCGCCACGGCCAGGCTCGCCATTGCGAGCCTTGTGCATTTTGGAAAAGCGGAAATCGACGAGCGTGTTGATATTGCGGTCGGCCACGGCCCAGATGGACCCGCCCTTGCCGCCATCGCCGCCATCGGGGCCGCCGAAAGGCCGGAATTTTTCACGGCAGAAAGATGCGCAGCCGTTGCCGCCATCGCCCGCGATGACTTCGATTTTTGCTTCGTCGATAAACTTCATAATTTTGCCGCCATAAAACTAAAAAGGCTCTACCTTGGGCAGAGCCTTTCGATTGAAGGCTTGCGCCTTACATCATGCGATCATGCGGAGCACGCGCTCCGCGATGAATTACGCTGGTACTGCTTCGTTTGGTACAACGGTCACGAATTGCTTCGAGCCAGCACCTTTGACAACGAACTTCACTTTGCCCGCGATCAGCGCGAACAGCGTGTGGTCCTTGCCCATGCCTACGCCTTCGCCGGCGCGCACTGGGGTGCCGCGTTGACGAATGATGATGCCGCCAGCATTGATAGCTTGGCCGCCGTAGACTTTAACGCCCAGACGTTTTGATTCTGAATCACGGCCGTTTCGCGTTGTGCCGCCGCCTTTTTTATGTGCCATTTAAGACTCCTTGATAGCTGATTAATTCAAACAGCGGCGATTAGCCGTTGATCGAAACGATTTGGATTTCGGTAAAATTCTGGCGATGGCCTTGATGCTTTTGGTAGTGCTTACGACGACGCATCTTGAAAATTTTGACCTTATCATGGCGACCATGCGCCACAACCGTAACCAGTACCGTTGCACCTTCGACCAATGGAGCACCAAACTTGATGCTGTCGCCCGCGCCTACTGCGAGAACTTGATCGATGGTGATTTCGGAACCAATGTCTGCCGGTATCTGTTCTACTTTAAGTTTTTCGCCAGCGACAACTTTGTATTGTTTGCCACCGGTTTTTATGACCGCGTACATGATTTGAAACCTCATCAAATGTTGAAAGAATTTGTCCCATTGCCGTGCAAAGCAAGCCGTACACAACAGGGGGAACCAGCGATTATACACGGACTGAGAAATTGCGTCAAAAACTATTCACAAAGGCGAATGTTCGTGGTATGTCGACAACCCGACCATCATGTCAGGCTTGCGCCAGGGGGACAGGAAAACGCGCGGCAGTGCCAACAAGATCAATCAATTGCCCTACAGTCATAGGCAAACGTCACGCACGCGCAAGCCTTGTCGTATAATCGCGGCACCCACAATCTAATGCAGGTTCGCCTTGTCTGACGCTAACAAACACGTTAACCAAAACACCATCGTGCAAACGATTGCCGCCGATATGGACGCAGTCAATACGGTGATCCGCCAAAAGTTGCACTCCGATGTGATTCTGATCAACCAGATCGCTGAATACATCATCAGCGCAGGGGGCAAGCGCATCCGTCCCGTGCTGATTTTGCTGGTGGCCAATGCCCACGCCTATCGCGGCACGGCGCACCATGAACTGGCCGCCGTGGTCGAATTCATCCACACCGCCACCCTGCTGCACGACGACGTCGTCGACGAATCGTCGATGCGCCGCGGACGCCAGACGGCCAATGCCCTGTTCGGCAATTCCGCGTCGGTGCTGGTGGGCGACTTCCTGCACTCGCGCTCGTTCCAGCTGATGGTGTCGCTCAATAATATGCGCGTCATGCAAATCCTGTCCGACGCCACCAACGTGATCGCCGAAGGCGAAGTGCTGCAGTTGCTGAACATGCACGATCCTGACGTGACGCAAGAGAGCTATTTGAACGTCATCCGCTCGAAGACAGCCAAGCTGTTCGAAGCGTCGGCGCAACTGGGCGCCCTGATCGCCGGCGCCAGCGAAGACGATATCGAAGCGGCCGCCGAATACGGCCGCTCGCTGGGCACGGCTTTCCAGCTGATCGACGACGTGCTCGACTATGCGGGCGACGCCGCCGAAATCGGCAAGAACGTGGGCGACGACCTGCGCGAAGGCAAACCGACGATGCCGCTGATCTGGCTGATGGAAAACGGCACGCCGGAACAGCGCGAACTGGTGCGCAGCTGCATCGAGCAAGGCGACGAACAGCATTTCGATACCGTCCTGACGGCCATCACCAGCAGCGGCGCCCTCGACTACACGCGCAAGCAGGCGGAAATCGCCGGCCAGCGCGCCGCCGATGCCATCGCCGGCTGGCCCGACAGCGTCTACAAGCAATCGATGCTGCAACTGTGCTCGTTTGCCGTGGACCGCAATCACTGATCGCGTTTCACTCTCAATCATACAAAACGGCGCCACTGGCGCCGTTTTTTTATTTCACCGGCTTGCCGTCGGCGCCGATCACGGCCTGGCCATCTTCCTTTGCAAATGCCCCTTGCTGCGGCAGCGGCAGGATTTCCAGCACCTTTTCCGACGGCCGGCACAGGCGCACGCCCAGTTCCGTGACGACGATGGGGCGGTTGATCAAAATAGGATGGGCTTGCATGGCGTCCAGCAGGGCCGCATCGCTGAGCTCGGGATTGGCCAGGCCCAGCTCATCGTACAGGTCGCCCTTGTCGCGCATGACGGCGCGCACGGACAGGCCCGCGCGCTTGATCAGGTCGACCAGCGCTTCGCGCGAAGGCGGATGCTTGACGTAATCGATGATGACGGGCTCGACGCCCGTGTTGCGGATCAGGGCCAGGGTATTGCGCGACGTGCCGCACGCCGTGTTGTGATAAATCGTGATCGTCATGTCGTGATGTCCTTCAGTTGGTGGGTTCGCTGACGCAGCAAGGCGCGCCCGCGCAGCAGTTTTCGGTCAAAAAAGCCAGCAAGCCGTTCATGCCCGCATAATTGGCGGCATAGATGATGGAGCGCCCCGCCTTGCTTGCCGTCACCAGATTGGCATGCGCCAGTTCTTTCAGGTGAAACGACAGCGACGAGGGCGCAATCGCCAGCGCTTCGGCGATTTTCGTCGCGGCCATGCCGTCCGGCCCCGCTTGCACCAGCAGGCGGAACACGGCCAGCCGCGATTCCTGCGCCAAAGCGGCCAGGGCTGCGATGGCGGCCGTACTCGTCAGCGGCCCGGCTTGCGCCGTATTTGGGTTTTCATTTTCCATAATTCAATAATAGTCGAATTATTGAATCATTTCAAGCGACACGCCTTGGCTACATATTTTACGTAACCCAGCGCACCGACTGTCATGGCCTATCGGTCTACCTTGATGAAAAAATCATTGCGACTGGCTTACCATGACACGCTCAACCCCGCTCAAAATCCTCGGCTGGAGCCTGGCCGCCCTGCTGGCCCTGATCGCCATCGTCGTCATCTTCGTGCTGACCTTCGACTGGAACCGCGCCCGCCCCTACATCAACGAGAAGGTGTCGGAAAGCACGGGTCGCAGCTTCGTCATCGGCGGCGATTTGCAGGTGAAATGGCAGCAAGGGCGGAAGACGGAGCCGGGCTGGCGCCGCTACGTGCCGCGCCCCGTCATCAGCGCGCAGGACGTGCGCATGAGCAACCCGGACTGGGCGACGGCCGGCCCGCAACTGGCCAGCGCGAAACGCATCGACGTGGCCATCCATCCCTTGCCCCTGTTGCAGCATCGCGTGGTGCTGACGGACCTGGCGCTCGAGGCGCCCAACATTGCCCTGCAGCGCCGCGCCGACGGCAGCAACAGCTGGACACTGAAAGACAACGGCCCTTCGGCATGGGACGTGGAAATCCAGCGCATGGCCTTCGGCGACGGCGCCATCCGTTATCTGGACGAGGGCATCGCCCTCGACGTGCACGCCAAGGTCAGCTCGACGGCGCCCGACGCCACGCCCGGCGATGCGCCAGGCAGCGCGCCCATGCAAAAATACGGCATCGCCTTCACCCTGGGCGGCAGCTACCGCAAGGCGCCCGTCACGGGCGGCGGCAAGGCGGGCGCCGTGCTGTCATTGACCGACAACAACACCGTGTATCCCGTGCAGGCGCATGCCGTGCTGGGCAAGAACAAGGCCAGCATCGATGGCACCCTGACGGATCCGCGCTCGCTATCCGGCATCGATTTGCAGCTGAGCCTGGCCGGCGCCAGCATGGCCGACCTGTATCCGCTGACGGGCGTGCTGCTGCCGGAAACACCGGACTACGCCACCAAGGGCCGCCTGCTGGGCAAGAAGGACGGCGCCAGCTGGAACTGGACCTATCAAAACTTCAAGGGCACGGTGGGCCAGAGCGACCTGGCCGGCACCCTGCAATACCTGCCGCGCCAACCGCGCGCCCTGCTGCGCGGCGAAGTGACGTCGCAGCAATTACGCCTGGAAGACCTGGGCCCCACCATCGGCGCCGACAGCAATGCGCGGAAACAGGCGCGCGGCAAGGCGCCCGTGCAGCCCGACAACAAAGCCTTGCCCGTGGAACAGTTCAATACGGCCAAATGGGATGCGCTCGACGCCGACGTGAAGTTCACGGGCAAGAAACTGGTGCGCACGCATGATATCCCGCTCAACGACATCGTCGCCAACATCCGCATGAAAGACAAGGTGCTGAGTTTGACGCCGCTCAACTTCGGCATGGCGGGCGGCGACATCACTTCGAACATCACGCTCGACGGCCGTCAAAAGACCATCGCCGCGCAAGCCAAGGTGGCGGCGCGCCACCTCAAGATACGCGAGCTGTTTCCCAAGCTGCAATCGATGCAAGCGAGTTTCGGCGAAGTGTATGGCGACGCGGCACTCACGGGCCACGGCAATTCCGTCTCGGCCATGCTGGCCAGCGCGAATGGCGAACTGGCGGCCACCGTCAGCGAAGGCTCCGTCAGCCAGTTCATGCTGGAACTGGCGGGCCTGAACCTGGCCAATGCCGTCTTCGTGAAAATCTTTGGCGACAAGCAAGTCCACCTGAACTGCCTGGCCAGCGACTTCGCCGTCACGAATGGCCAGGCCGACGTGCGCCGCTTCGTGCTCGACACGGACACGGCCGTGGTAAATGTCACGGGCAACGTCAACCTGGCCACCGAAACCCTGGACCTGGACGTGCGCCCCCGTACCAAAGGCGCCCGCATCATCACCCTGCGCACGCCACTGTACGCAAAAGGCACGTTCAAGAACCCGGACGTGGGTCCGCAAAAAGGCCCATTGGCCCTGAAAGCCGGCGCCGCCGTGGCCCTGGCCACCGCCGTCACGCCGTTGGCCGCCCTGCTGCCGCTGGTCAACGTCGACAAAGCGCCAGACACGGACTGCGCCGCCGTCATGGCCCAAGCCAACGCACCCGCAAGAACCCCACCGCACCGGCAACGAATGCGCCAGCGAAAAAAGTGAGCGAAGCGGAAATCAAGAAGGCCCAGCAAGAAAAGAAATAAGCAGGCTTGCAGCAAACAGGCTTGATGCAGCCGCTTGAAACCCGCCCCGCCATCTGCTGTAATGAAGAAAAGCGGGGTGTGGCTCAGCCTGGTAGAGCGCTGCGTTCGGGACGCAGAGGCCGGAGGTTCGAATCCTCTCACCCCGACCAGCCTCGCCCCTCACGCGCCAGCTTGAACTGCTTGCACCTTGACCTGCGCGTTGGTGTGCCGCCGGGAAGTATGATATTAATTTCGCCATTAACATCTTAACCACTTCTCTCGCAAGGGCCTGACCGATGTCTTTCCTGATAGTTCTGGCCGCTCTGGCCTTCCTGATGCTGGCCGCCTACCGCGGCTACAGCGTGATCCTGTTTGCACCCGTCGCTGCGCTCGGCGCCGTGCTGCTGACCGATCCGTCGGCCGTGCCGGCCGTGTTCAGCGGCATCTTCATGGAAAAGATGGTGGGCTTTATCAAGCTGTATTTTCCCGTCTTTTTGCTTGGCGCCGTGTTCGGCAAGCTGATCGAGCTGTCCGGCTTTTCCCAGTCCATCGTCGTGGCCGCCATTCGCTATATCGGCAGTGCGCGCGCCAATGCCGTGATCGTTGCCGTGTGCGCGGCGCTGACGTACGGCGGCGTGTCGCTGTTCGTCGTGGTGTTTGCCGTCTACCCGTTTGCGGCCGAGCTGTACCGCCAGAGTAATATTCCCAAGCGGCTGATGCCGGGCGCCATCGCCCTGGGCGCGTTTTCCTTCACCATGGATACTTTGCCGGGCACGCCGCAGATCCAGAACATCATTCCGACCACTTTTTTCAACACCACCGGCTGGGCCGCGCCGTGGCTGGGCACCATCGGCGCCGTGCTGACGGTGATCATGGGACTGGCCTTCCTCGAATGGCGCCGCCGTTCCGTCATGGCGACGGGCGAAGGTTATGGCGCCGAGGCCGACAAGGCCACGGCCGGCGTGGGCGACCTGCCCCATCCGTTGCTGTCGGTGGCGCCTTTGGTGCTGGTGGGCGTGGCCAACTTTGCGCTGACCAAGCTGATTCCGCACTGGTATGGCGCCAGTTACGTGCTCACCGCCGAGGCCCTGCCCGGCCTGCATGCGCCCGTGTCGACGTCGATAGGTTCCGTAACCGGTATCTGGGCCGTGGAAGGCGCCTTGTTGCTGGGAATTTTGCTCGTCTGCGTGACGGCCTTCGGGCGCATCCGCGCCGCCTTTGCCGACGGCACCAAGGCGGCCGTGGGCGGCGCCTTGCTGGCGGCCATGAACACGGCGTCCGAATATGGTTTTGGCGGCGTCATCGCGGCCATGCCCGGTTTTCTTGCCGTCAGCAATACCTTGCGCAGCGTGCCCGATCCGCTCGTCAACGCGGCCGTATCCGTGACGACCCTGGCCGGCATCACGGGCTCGGCCTCGGGCGGCATGAGCATCGCACTAGCGGCCATGTCGGACAGTTTCATCCAGGCCGCGCAGCAGGCCCATATTCCGCTCGAAGTCATGCATCGCGTGGTGGCCATGGCCAGCGGCGGCATGGATACCTTGCCGCACAACGGCGCCGTGATCACCCTGCTGGCCGTCACGGGCCTCACGCACCGCCAGTCCTACCGCGACATTTTCGGCATCACCGTCATCAAGACGGTGGCCGTGTTTTTAGTGATCGGCATTTACTACCTGACGGGACTGGTATGATCGCGTCTTCCCCGACGCTCACTCGCACCGCTCCATGAATCATTTCCAGGTATTGATCGCGGCCGTCTCGGCCGTGGTGCTGTTTTTGTACAGCTTGCAAGCCTTCAGCCGCGAGCTGCAAGCGATGGGCGGCGCCGGCATGCAAGCCTGGCTGGCCCGGGTCACTACCAACCGCTGGTATGGCTTTCTCGTCGGTGCCATCGCCACGGCGCTGGTGCAGTCGAGCAGCGCCACGACGGCGCTGGCCGTGGCCCTCGTCGACGCGCAAGTGATCAGCTTTGCGGGCAGCCTGGCAATCCTCCTGGGTGCGAATGTCGGCACGACGGCCACGGCCTGGCTGGTGTCGATGAAGCTAACGGGCATCGGCCCCCTGTTCATCATCGCCGGCGCCCTCGTCTCCAGCCTGCCCAGCAAGATACAGGCGCTGGGCAAGGCGGTGTTTTACTTTGGCCTGATCTTTTTCGCTCTGGACCTGATTTCAAGCGAACTCAAGCCGCTGCAGGCGCAGCCGTGGTTTGTCGATACCTTGGCGCAGGCGCGCGAACCGTGGATCGCCTTGCTGATGGGTGCGCTATTTACGGCGCTGGTGCAATCGAGCAGCGTCTCCACCGGCCTGGCCATCGTGCTGACGCAGCACCAGTTGATCCCGGCCGAGGCGGCCATCGCCATCGTGGTGGGCGCGAATGTCGGCTCCACCTCGACGGCGCTGCTGTCGAGCCTGCAGATGAGCGCCAACGCGCAAGCCACGGCCAAGGCCAACTTCCTGTTCAACCTGGCTGGCGCGCTGGCCTTCTTCCCTTTCATCCCCGCCCTGTCGGACGCTTTGCTGCCTCTGGCCGGCACGGCCGTGGCGGCCGCCCACCTGATTTTCAACCTGTGTGTGGGCCTGTGTTTCCTCGTGTTCCTGCCCTACCTCCAGCCACGCCTGATGCGCTGGCTGAAGGCCGCGCCAGCCTGATGCTATTTCACGGCCGGCGCGGTACCCACCGGCTGCGCCGGCTTGAACACATGGCTGATGCCCATGGTCAGCAGCGGACCGGCCAGCGCCAGGTAGGAACTGTCCACGCCATACGGATTACCCGCCAGGAACCAGCCGATGGTGGCGATCACGGAAACGATCACGCCGACAAAGGCGCCGCGCGGCGTGCCGAATTTCGGCGCATAGAAGGCCATCAGCACCAGCACGGCCAGGGTGGCGCGCAGGGCCTTGCCGAGGAAGGCGATCATCAGCAGTTTTTCCGCATACAGCGCCAGCACCAGCGGCAGCAGGCCGGCCACGACGATGGCGATGCGCAGGAACATCAGCGATTTCGCGTCGTTCTTCGCCTTGTTGTACCAGGGATCATAAAAATCCTTCATGGCCAGGGTGGCCGATGCCAGCGTGGTGGCGGAAATGCCGCCGAACAGGGCGCCGGCCAGTCCCACGATCATGATGCTGGCGGAAAACGCCGGCATGTGGGCGATCAGGGTGGGGAAGGCGTCGATCGACTTCATGCCCGGATACAGCACGGCGCTGCACATGCCGATCAAGGCCGCCATCAGGCCGAACGGGATCATCAGCGACGACACGTAATAGCAGGCGCGCTTGGCCACGGCCGGGTTGTCCGTGCTGACCAGGGCCTGGATCACGTATTGCGTGGCAAAGATGGAACCGATGCCGCCGATCATCCAGGCGATGATCTGGCCCCAGCCGATCTCGACCCAGTTGAACATCTTGGCCGGCAGCTGCGCCTGCAGCGCGCCGATGCCGCCCGTTGCTTCCAGCGCATACGCCAGCGCCAGGATCACGCCCAGGTATTTGACGATGGAATGGGCGAAATTGGTGTACACGACCGAGCGCATGCCGCCCAGGCTGACGTAGATCACGGTGATGGCGCCCACCAGCAAGATGGCCACCGTCTTGTTGATGTGCAGCACGGCCGCCAGCACGGCGCCGCCGCTCGCATACAGGGCCACGGCAACGATGCTCAGCGCGACGATGGTGAGGATGGACGCCGCATAGCGCACGGGCTCGCCATACGTTTGCGCGAGGATGCCGGAAATCGTCGACTGCCCGCTTTCCTTGTATTTTTTCACCAGCACGATGGCCAGCAGGAAAAAGCCCAGCGACAGCGCCACCAGGTTCCACGCGGCGGAAATGCCCAGTTCATAGCCCTTCTGGGCCGTGCCGATGCTGACGGAACTGCCGATGAATTCCGACAGCAGCAAGGCGCCGATCAGGAAGGCGGGATAATTGCGCCCGCCCGCCGTCATGCCCTCGGCACTGTTGGCATGCTTGCGCACGCTATAGGTAATGTACGACATGAGGGCGAAATAGCCCACCGTGACCGCTGCGATGATGATCAATCTGTTTTCCATCCGTCTACTCCAAGTCTGCTTTTCTTATTATTATTTTTCAAGAAAGCTTCCCCTGCCGCATGCCGGACCAGCCGGCGGCGGTGCTCAGGAGAAAGCCGCATTCCCGCCATACCGATACGGTACAGCAAGCCTCACACTAAAAAAGTCCGCAACTGCGCCGTAAACATGTCCGCCGCCTCGATGTTCGAGATATGCGAGGCCGGCAGGCTTGCCAGGCGGGCGCCCGCGATCTGCTGTTGCAGCCAGCGCCCGTCGTCGACGGTGGTCACGGGATCGTGCTCGCCCGCGATGATCAGGGTCGGCGCGGTGATCGTGCCGACGCCGGTGTGCAAGTCCGCCTGGGCCAGCATGTCGCAGCAGGCCGCATAGCCGCCCGCATCCTGGCCGCGCAAAATGCCGGCCAGGCGCGCCACCGTGTCCGCTTCGCGCGCGATGAACCGCGGCGTGAACCAGCGCGTGGCGGCGCTCTCGGCCACGGCAGCCATGCCGTCGCGGCGCACCTGCTCCGCCCGCAGCTGCCACGGCGCGGCGCCGCCGATGCGCGCCGCCGTATTCGCCAGCACAAGGTGCGTCAAACGCCGCGGCTGGTGTATGCCCAGCCATTGGCCCGTCAAGCCGCCCATGGAAATGCCGCAGAAGGCGGCGCGCTCCACATCGAGGTGGTCGAGCAGCGCCACCACGTCCAGCCCCAGCCGCTCGATGCCGAACGGCGCGCTACCGCTGGCCGACTGGCCATGGCCGCGCGTGTCGTAGCGCACGACGAAAAAGTCGCCGGCCAGCGCGGACGCTTGCGCGTCCCACATGGACAAATCCGTGCCCAGGGAATTCGACAGGACCAGGCAAGGCTTGCGGCGCGCGCCATCCGTGCGGTAATGCAGGCCGATACCGTCCACGTCGCACGTCTGCCCGACGGTGTCATTGCCTATCTGCGTCATGGCATGCCTCCTCAGGAATCGTCGTCGCGCACCGACGAGGGATGGCGGCACAGCGGCATCACGTCGATCTGCATGTAGGGAAACAGCGGCAGGGAAGTGAGCAAATGATGCAGCTCGTCCACGCTGTCCACGTCGAAGACGCTGACGTTGGCGTACTGGCCGGCGATGCGCCACAGGTGGCGCCACTTGCCCTCGTGCTGCAGGCGCTGCGCCAGTTCCTTTTCCGTTTGCTTGAGCTGCGCCGCCTGTTCGGCGGGCATGCTCAAGGGCAGGTTCACGTTCATGCGTACATGGAATAACATGGTTTCTCCTTATTGACGCTGCATGGAACGCAGCTTGTCCATATCGATCTCGACGCCCAGGCCCGGGCCTGTCGGCACCTGCAGCATGAAGTCGCGGTAGACGAGCGGCTCGCGCAAGACTTCCTGCGTCAGCAGCAGTGGCCCGAACAGCTCCGTGCCCCAGGCCAGCTCCGCGAACGTGGAGCACACGTGGGCCGTGGCGGCCGTGCCGACGCCGCCTTCGAGCATGGTGCCGCCGTACAGGCCCACGCCCGCCAGGCGCGCGACGGTGGCCACTTCCAGCGCCGGCATCAATCCGCCCGACTGCGTGATTTTTACCGCGTACACGTCGGCCGCATCGGCTTGCGCCAGCGCCAGCGCGTCGGCCGGGCCATGCAGGGCTTCGTCGGCCATGATGGCCACGTCGAAGCGCTGCTTCAGGCGCGCCAGCGCGGCGCGGTTGCCGGCCTTGACCGGTTGCTCGATCAGGTCGACGCCGCCCGCTTCCAGTGCGGCGATGCCGCGCACGGCGTCCGTCTCGCTCCAGGCCTGGTTGACGTCGACGCGCACGCTGGCCCGTTCGCCCAGCGCCCGCTTGATTTCCAGCACGTGGGCCACGTCGTCCATCACGTCGCGCAAACCGATCTTCAGCTTGAAGATGCGGTGGCGGCGCAAGTCCAGCATTTTTTCCCCTTCGGCGATATCGCGCGCCGTGTCGCCGCTGGCCAGTACCCAGGCCACGGGCAGCGCATCGCGCACGCGCCCGCCCAGCAATTCCGACAGCGGCACGCCCAGGCGGCGCGCCTGCGCGTCCAGCAGGGCCGTCTCGATCGCGCACTTGGCGAAGCGGTTGCCCTGGATAAGCTTGCGCACCCTGGCCATGGCCTTGGCCACTGCACTCGCTTCCATGCCGACCAGCAGCGGCGCGATATAGGTGTCGATATTCGTCTTGATGCTTTCCGGGCTTTCGCCGCCGTAGCCCAGGCCGCCGATGGTGGTCGCTTCGCCCCAGCCCGTGATGCCGTCGGCGCAGCGCAGCCGCACCAGCACCAGGGTTTGCGTATTCATGGTGGCGACCGACATGCGGTGAGGACGGATGGTAGGCACATCGACCAGGTAGGTCTCGATATTTTGAATCATATTTATTCCGTATAATTCTGTGGAGTGGTGACACGATATTCCCCAAATATCCCCACGTCCAACACCGAGTTGGTATCAAACCTATACCTGAAAGGTATGAAGATGGAATTACGGCACTTGCGCTACTTCGTTGCGGTCGCAGAGGAAAGGAACTTCACGCGGGCCGCCGCGCGCCTGCACATCGCGCAGCCGCCGCTGAGCCGGCAGATGCAGCAGCTGGAAGAAACCTTGGGCGTGGCGCTGATCGAAAAAGGGTCGCGCCCCTTGCGGCTGACGGAAGCGGGCGAGTTTTTTCTCGCCCATGCGCGCCCCCTGCTCGACCAGGTGCGCGACCTGCAGGCGATGACGCAGCGCGTGGGCAAGCTGGAACGCACGCTGTCGATCGGCTTCGTCGCCTCGACCCTGTATGGAGAATTGCCCGACATCGTGCACCGCTTTTGCGAGCGCCATCCCGAGGTCGACGTGACCCTGCATGAGATGACGACGGTGCAGCAGTTGAAGGCCCTGAAGGAAGGCCGCATCGACGTGGGTTTCGGACGCCTGAAAAGTGAAGACCCCAGCATCCGCCGCATCCTGCTGCGCGAGGAGCGGCTGGTGGTGGCCCTGCCGCCCGGCCACCGGCTGGCCAAGGGCGAAGGCGGCTTGCGCCTGATTGACCTGATCCACGAAACCCTGCTCGTGTATCCGAAAGCGCCCCGCCCCAGCTTTGCCGACCAGGTGCTGGCCATGTTCAGCGAAGGCAATGTCACGCCCGGCCCCGTGACGGAAGTGCGCGAACTGCAAATTTCCATGGGACTGGTGGCCGCCGGCCAGGGCATTTCCATCGTGCCCGAAAGCGTGCAGGCCATGCATCACCGGAACGTCGTGTACCGCAAGCTGGACGACAAGCATGCGTTCTCGCCCATCTTATTCAGCATGCGGCATAGGGACCGCTCGCCCGAGCTGGAAAACATCCTCGCTGCCGTGTACTCGATCTACGATGAACACGGCATCGCGCACGTCAAGGAAAGCCTGTAGCCCTCACGTTGACAG
This sequence comes from Janthinobacterium sp. OK676, assembly GCF_900103595.1. Classification (NCBI taxonomy): domain Bacteria; kingdom Pseudomonadati; phylum Pseudomonadota; class Betaproteobacteria; order Burkholderiales; family Oxalobacteraceae; genus Janthinobacterium; species Janthinobacterium sp. OK676. The sequence goes on along the minus strand of NZ_FNHA01000010.1, from coordinate 72,376 downwards.
CGGCGCGTCGGCCAGCAATTCCGGGCGCAACGCGCGGATGCGCAGTTCCGTGAAATAGCCGCCCGCCTCGTTGTAGCGCAGGTAGTGGCGGCCGCAGTCCAGGCAGCGGGCCACCTGGCTCAGGTTCGCGGGATAGTAGCGCGGCGCGATGGGCGCATCGACGCTGTCGTAGCGCGTGCCGTACGGGTGATGCTCGGCAAACGTCGGTTCCTCGTACGGGTCTTCGCGCAGGGTGCCGATTTCTTCAAAGCGGTCCAGTTCCAGCGAAGTGGGCAGGCGCTGCCAGGCATCGAGCGGCACGGCGCAGCAGCTGCATTTTTTTGTCACCAGCGCCGACGTGGCGGCCAGTGCGGACAAGGCGGGGAAATCGATGAATATCATGTTCGGCCATTGCAAAGGTGCGGCCCATGGCAACGAGCCTGGCCGCGCCCCCTCATTCTAGCCCAGCAAGCGCCTGGCCATGTATGCCTTCATCGCGCAGCCCGGCGCCAGCGCATGGCCCGTGCCAGCCCCAGTTCGAGCAGCATCAGCATGCCGCCGGAAACGAGCAGCAAGGGCATCAGCGCACACATGGCGGCCGCCGTCAGCCAGGCCAGCATGGAAGGCGACGTCCAGGCGCCCGGCAGCAGCTTGGGCAAGCCCAGCGAGCCTGGCAAGCGCCGTTTGAAAAACATCACCCAGCCCGACACCAGCGAGAACAGCACGCTGGCGCCGAACAGCAGCAGCAAGGCCTGGTTCCACCAGCCGAATTCGCCGCGATGGAACGGGATGCCGATGGCGGTCGCCTTGCCGAACGCCGTCTGCGCCTCCCACCCCGCGTAATACAGGGGCTTGCCGCTGTAGGCGTCGAACTGCAGGTCGAAGCGCAAGCTGGGCTGGCTGCGGTCGGCCATGGTGGCGCGCCACACGTCGTCCTGGCTGGCCGGCGCCGTCAGCTGCACGGCGATGGCGGGCGCATGGCTGCGCGCCACCTGCCACGCATCCTGCCAGTCGAGCGGAGCGCCCTCCTCGCGCGAATGCAGGCCGCGCGGCACGGGCGGCGGCGCCTGGCCGCTGACGTCGCGCAGCGCGCGGATGCGGCCGCCTGCCTGCTGGCTCCACGTCAGTCCCGTCGTCAGGATCACGACGCTGACGATGCCGAGCGCCACGCCAAGAAACGCATGCCACTGGCGCCAGCCGTTGCGGCCCCGCGCGCCTCGCTTCGGCAAGCCCGATTGCGCGCCGCGCGGCCACCACAGCACCACGCCCGTCACCAGCATCACCATCAGCCAGCTGGCCGCCAGCTCGATCATCCAGCGCCAGCCATCGTTTTGCAGCAGGCGCGAATGCAGTTTCTTGGCCCAGTTGCCAAAGCGCTCGCTGCTGGCCAGGCTGCCCAGCACGCGCGCATCGTAAGGGTTCACGTAGACGACGATGGCTTGCGCGGGCAGGCCGAACTTCGGCCTGGCTTTCACCGGCATCCCATGTCCAGCATGTTCATCGTGCGCGCCGCCGGGCGGCGCGAACGCCACCTGCACCGCGTCGTTCGCCTGGAACGGCGGCACCACGTGCTGCACCGTCCAGCCACGCGGCGCGGCCCGTTCGGCGGCCGCCACGGCGGCGTCCAGCGGCAGCATGGACGCTTGCGGCGCCACGTGGTCGAGGTGCTGGTACAGCCTTGTTTCGATCTGCGGCGTGAACACGTACAGGATGCCCGTCAGGGTGGCCACCAGCGCGAAGGGCGAAGCGATCAGCGCGGCCCAGAAGTGGATGCGCCAGTACAGGCTTTTGCGCCGTGCGATGAGAAAAGTTGCGTCGTCCATGGCCATCCTCACAGTGCGCTGTAGGTATAGGACAGGCCCAGCATCACGCTGCGCGGCGCGCCGGGCGTGTACTGGTTCTGCGTATTGGCCGCGTAGCTGCCTGTGCCCGAGTAACTGCTGCTGGCCGAATCGGCATAGCGCTTGTCGGCGAGGTTGCGCACCTGCGCCCAGGCTTCCAGCCCGCGCGCGATCAGGTAGCTGGCGCGCACATTCAGCAGCGCATGGCCCTTGTACTCCACCGTGTTGGCGTTGTTCATCCAGTAGCGGCCCTGGTGCACGGCTTCGAGCGCGATGCGCGCGCCCGCCACGGGCTTGTAGCCGATCTCGAACGAGGTGATGTCGCGCGGCGCCTGCGGCATGGCGCGGCCGCTGTAATCGAGGGTGGAGGACACCTGGTAGCGCAGGTAGCGGTGGCGCGCGATGGCCGTGGCGAAGCGCGCGTCGAACGGGCCGCTGTCGTAGTTCAGGCCCAGCTCCAGCCCTTCGCTGCGCGTGCGCCCCGCATTGCGGTTTTCGCTATTCCCCGGTGACACGGTATAGCTGACGATGGTGTCGCGCCCGTCGAGCCGGTACAGGGCCGTGTCGAGTTTCAAGCGGCCCTGCAAAAAAGCCCAGCGCAAGCCCAGTTCATAATTGTTGTAGACGGACGGTTGCAGGTCGGCGATGCCCGTCTTGCCATACAGCTGGCTCACTTCGGGCGGCGTGAAACCCTGGCTGACGTTCGCATACACGCTGCCCGCAGGAGCGATGGCGTAGGTGGCGCCCAGCTTCGGGCTCACATGCGAAAAGCTGCGCGACTCGTCGGGCGCGCCGTAATTGGCGCTGCCGCCTGGCGCCAGATTGTTATGGTAGTCGTAGCGGATGGCGTCCGAGCGGCCGCCCAGCACCACGCGCGTGCCCGCCAGCGGCGTAAATTCCCATTGCGCGAAGACGGCCGTGTTGAGGATGTCCGTCTGGTAGTCGCGCACGCCCTGCGGATTGCTCGCATTGGCCAGGGTATAGCGCAGGTAGCGGCCCGTGGCCGCATCGCGCACGATGGACAGGTTGTCGCTGACGAAAGGGTTGTCGCTCTTGTCCACGTAGACGCCGGCGACCAGGCGCGAGCGCAGCCAGGCGAACTCCTGCTGGTGCTTCACGTCCAGTCCCAGCGAATCGACGTGGTTGTTGTTGATGACGCCCTTGCACAACAGTCCCGCGCAACTGCCGATGGAGTACGCGGGAAGCTGCCCATGATCGTTCTTGCGCGTAAACACGGTGACGGTGCTCGTGCCATTGGCCGTCGTCTGTCCTTCCCACGCCAGATTCACGCGCGTGGTCTTGTCCTTGCGGTAGGTGAACGTGTTCAGGCTCTTGCCGGGATTGCGGCGGTAATCGTTCTCGAACAAGCTGCCCGTCATGGCCGCATCGAGATCCGTATGGACGATAGTGGCGCGCAGCTGGGACGTGGGACTGAGCGCATAGTCGGCGCGCAGCGAGAACGAATCCTTGTCGCCATAGCTGTACTCTTGCCAGTTGTCGCGCGAACGGCGCGAGCTGTAATGGGAAAAGCGCAGTCCCAGCGGGCCCCAGGTATCGCTGGCGGCCGTGTCGTAGCGGATGAATCCGCCCACGTTATCGCGCCGCACGCCCACGCTTGCCGTCGGTGTCGCGCTGGCGCCGGCCGTGAGGAAATTGACGGCGCCGCCGACGGCATTGCTGCCGTACAGCGACGAGGCGGCGCCCTTCACCACTTCCACCCCGCCGGCGCCCGCCATGTTCATCTCGTTGAGAGAATTGTGGTTGAAGACGCCCAGCGGACGGATGGGAATGCCGTCTTCCAGGTACTGGTAGACGGCGTTCGTGCCGATGGGCTGGCGGATGCTCATGCTGTGCTGTTCATTGCCCAGGTCATTCCAGTACACGCCGGCGATGCGATTGAGGATATCGCCCATGGTCCTGGGCTTGTCGCGTTCCAGCGTTTTGGCATTGACGACGCCAATCGCCTGCGGCGTTTCGGACAGCCACGATTGCGCGCGCGAGCCGGAAACGACGACGGTGTCGATGGCGTGGTCGGTTTGGTCAGGTTGCTGCGCCTGTGCGCACGGGTAAGCCACGGTGATGGCCGCGGCCAGCACCAATAATTTCTTGTTCATGTGATTCTCGTCTAAGTGTGCGGATGCGGCGCATCACACCGCAAGGTGGACGGCGCCAGCATTGAAAATGCAAAAACTCAGACGAGAGCGGGCGGCGCGCGCGATTGCGCCGTGGACCAGATGAACAGTGGGGATGGAGACTGGTAGTACAGGGACGGGAAAATGGCCGAGCCCAGGGCGACGGGCAGCGGCAGCACGGGGCTGGCGGGCGGCAGGCCGACGGAACCCGCATGCGTGGAGCAGAAGGCGCAATGCTCCATCTGCATGGCCTTGCCGCCGGATTTCTCATCGGCGGCGCCGTCATCGGCCTGCACAAGCTGGACAAAACGGATGCCGGCCACCGAGCAGATTTCCGCCCAGCCGGAGCCGGACTCCTGCTTGGCATTGGCGACGGCCCGGGAAATCGATGGCGCGAGCGCCGCCAGCAGGATCGCGAAACAGGCGATCCAGGCGGCAAAGCGGCGCGTGAACAAGGTCATTCCCATGGCCGCATTTTACCAGCGGCCGCCGGGACTGGGTAGCGGAAAGCGGCTCAGGATGCCGGACAGGCGGCGTTGCCGTTGTCAAAAGCGCGCACGACGCTTGCCGTATCGGCGGCGATGCGGTTCACGGCGCGGCGATGGCCGAGCACCAGTTCATCGTAGCCGGCGCCCACCTTTTCATTGGCGATCGTGCGGCAAGTAACCACCTTGTTGCTGGCCAGCTGGCGTACGCTCCACACGGCGTCGATCAGCGCATACTGGCCCATCACGGACTCGAAACGCTGCACATTGGTGCTGATGCGGTACACGGGCAGCTTGTCCGGGTATGGCGTGCGGAACACGTCGATGGCGCCCAGGTCGTTCGTCACGGCCGTCGACAGGGCCTGGCCGATCTCGCCGGCCAGCGGCCCCGCCCAGCGCTGCTGCTCCAGCAATTCGATGCGGCCCGACGGCGCCGTCACGACGAACTGGTTGCGGCTCACCTGCTGCGGCACGCTGACGGCCAGCACCTCGACATAGTATTTGACGGGCTTGGCCGGCTGCGCGTCGGCGCCGCCGCTGAGCGTATAGAAATGCTCGGGCTGGGGCGTGGAGCAGGCGCCCAGCAGGCTGGCCGCCAGCAGCGCGGAAAAAATCGCTTTCATCATTTTTTTTCATCTCCTTTTTTACCGCGGATCAGGGACTCGGGATGACGTTCCAGGTAATCCGACAGGGCATTGAGCGACTGCAGGGTTTGCGTCAACTGCTGCAAGGCCTGGCGCACGTCCGACTGCAGCGGCGAATCCTTTTGCAGCACCTGTTCGGCCGAACCAAAAGTCTGTTTCGCCGCCGTCAAGGTATCGCGCATTTCCGGCACCACCTGGCCATCGAGCTGCTTGAACAAGGTATTGGCCTGCTTGATGGTGGCGTTCAGGTTGTTGCCGATCTCGGCGTACGGCACCTGATCGAGCTTGCGGGCGATGCTGGCGATCTGCGTCTGCAATTCGTCGAGGGTATTCGGCACGGTCGGCACTTCCAGCGGATACCGGTTCGGATCGAGCGCCACCTTCGGCGCTTTCGGGAAGAAGTCGAGCGCGATGTACAGCTGGCTGGTCAGCAGATTGCCCGTGCGTAGCTGGGCGCGCAAACCACGGCTGACCATGCGTTCGAGCAGCTGGTGGCCGGCAGAGCCTTCCTCATCGTCGACGGCGGCCTTGAAACGCATGCCCAGGCGGGCCGGGTACAGGTTGACGGTGACGGGCATGCGGAAGTTCTTCTTCACGGGATCGAACTCGATGCCCACCGAACGCACTTCGCCCAGCACGATGCCGCGGAAGTCCACCGTGGCGCCGGGCTGCAAGCCGCGCAGGGACTGGTCGAAATAGAACACGGTGGTGATCGCCTCGCCATCGGGCTCGCGCATGGCGCTGGCCTCGTCGGCCGCCAGGCGGTAGTTGGTGCCGGCCGGCGCCGGTTCGACGGGTTTGCGGCCGTTTTCCGCCTCGAAGGCGATACCGCCCACCAGCATGGCGGCCAGCGATTGCGTATTCAATTTGAAGCCGTTCGAATCGAGGCGCACGTCGACGCCGCTGGCATGCCACCAGCGCGCATCCTTGCCGACAAACTGGTCGTACGGTGCATTGACGAAGACCGACATGGTGATGCCGTTGCCATCCTTGTCCAGCGCGAAGCTGACCACCTTGCCCACGCGCAGGCGGTGGAAGAACAGGGGCGAGCCCACGTCGACGGAGCCAAGGCTGTCCGCATGCAGGGTGTACAGCTTGCCCTTCTGGTCTCCCGCCACGGCGGGCGGGCTTTCCATGCCGATGAAGTTCTCTTTTTTGGCTTCCGACTTTCCCGTGTCAACGCCGATGTAGGCGCCCGACAGCAAGGTGCCCAGGCCCGTCACGCCGCTGGCGCCGATCTGCGGGCGCACCACCCAGAAGCGCGAATCGGCGGTGGCGAAGCGGCGCGCTTCCTTGCTCATGTCGATCGTCACCAGCACCTTGCTCAAGTCGTCGCCCAGGGTGATGGCGCGCACCTGGCCGATATCGACATCCTTGTATTTGACCTTGGTCTTGCCCGGCTCCAGGCCTTCGGCGCTCTTGAAGCTGACCGTCACCGTGGGTCCCTGGTCGAGGATGGACTTGGCGGCCAGGCCGGCGCCGATCAGCGCGGCCAGCAGCGGAATGAGCCACACCAGCGACGGCAGCCAGCGGCTGGCCGGGTCCACGTCGGGTTCGGGCAGAGGCCGTGCGCCGGTTTCGGCAAGGTCGCCCGTTTCTTTGTCAGCCATGCTGTTCTCCAATCACTGTATTGTTTCCGGTATTTGCCGCACTGCTGCGTTTTTCATCCTCGGCCGCCTTGTCGTCGACAGGGTCCCAGATCAGGCGCGGGTCGAACTGCATCGCCGCCAGCATGGTCAGCACCACCACGGCGCCAAAGGCCAGCGCGCCGGGTCCGGCCGTAATCACGGCCAGCGACTTGAAGCGCACCAGCGCCACCGTCAGGGTGACGACAAAGATGTCGAGCATGGACCAGCGGCCGATGAATTCAACCATGCGGTACAAAATGGTGCGCTGGCGCGGCCGCCAGCGCGAACGCCGCTGCGCCGTGAACGCCAGCAGCGCCAGCACGCCCAGTTTCAGCATCGGCACGACCACGCTGGCGATGAAGATGATGATGGCCAGGCCCTTCGAGCCGCTGGTCCAGAACAGCACGACGCCGCTCATGATGGTGTCGTCCTGCGCGCCGAACAGCGATTGCGTCACCATCACGGGCAGCAGGTTGGCGGGAATGTAGAGGATCATGGCGGCGATCAGCAAGGCCCAGGTGCGGTTGATGCTGTCCGGTTTGCGCACGTGCAGGGCCGTGCCGCAACGCACGCAGGCCAGGTGCCTGCCCTTGCGCAGGGGCGGCGCCACCAGGCCGCAGGCATGGCAGGGAACAACCTTCTCGCCCGGAGCGAAAGCCTTGTAGCGCATGCCGGGCAGCGCCTGGCGGGTCAGGTCGTCGCCCAGGTTCCACAGGGCCTTGGGGTCGAACGAGACGACGATGGCCAGCATCAGCGTCAGCGCGCCGAACGCGAACAGCCCCGGTTGCGGCAGCACCGTGGCCAGGCTGGTCATCTTGACGACGGTGATCAGGATGCCTATCATCAGCACCTCCGTCATGCCCCATTCGCGCGCCGTCTGTACGGCGCGCAGCACGCGGTTAAAGCCCGGCACCTTGACGCCGCAGCGCAGGCCCAGCGCCACATACAGCAGTGAACCGAGTTCGATGGCGGGAAAGAGTATGGTAAACAGGAAGACCATCGTCGCCACGATGTGCATCTGCTCGTACCACAGCACGCGGATGGAACCGAGCAAGGTGGCGCTGGAAGTCAGGCCATTGACGTCGAGTTCGACGATGGGGAAAAACTGGGCGATCAGGAAGACGAAGGCGGCGCCCAGGGTGAGCGCCACCACCTTGCTCAATTCGGCCGATGCGCCGCGCGCGTGGGCGCCCCGATACAACACCGAGCGGCAACGGATGCAGCGCGCCTTGTCGCGTGGACGCAGCGGACGCTTGCGGTACAACACGCCGCAGTCATGACAGCTAATCAGGTCGTATCGGTGCACAGTGTGAAGTTTGCCGGCGCCCGAAGCGCGACTTTCCCATGTTAATGCCAGCCATCATGACAGAGTTGGCATTTTCCTGCACTACGGCATTATTCTTTTGCACTCCCCCGTAGCAGCGCCTCCACGGCGCGGCCGATTTGGAGCACTTGATCGTCGGCGCCGGCCAGACCGCAAATGCCCAGTCCCACGGGCAGCTCGCCCTCGGCATGGCATGGCAAGGACAGCGCGCAGCCATCGAGGAAGTTGATCACGCTGGCGTTGCGCAGCACCAGGCCATTCGTGGCAAAGAAGGTGGCGTCATCGGCTTCCAGCGGCGCGACTTCCGGCGCGAGTATGGCCACGCTGGGCATCAGCCAGGCGTCGAATGGCGCCAGACGCTGCTTCGCGGTGGCGATCAGGCGCGCGCGCGCATCGAGCAAATCGATGTAGTCAAACGCGCCCTGCTGCTGGCCGCGGCGGATGCGCGCCGCCACGCGCTGGTCGTATTGCGCGCCCTTCTCTTCCAGGAGCGCCCTGTGCCAGTGCCAGGCTTCCGCCGCCACCAGGCCGCCACCGCCATTGATACCCGGCAGTTCCAGCAACTCAGGAAAATCGAACTGCTCCACCAGGGCGCCCGCTTGCCGCAGCTGGTCCAGCGCCGCGTCGAAAGCCTGCTGCACCTGCGGCTCCACGTGCGTACCGACGTAGTCCAGGGTAAAACCGAAGCGCAAGCCTTTCAATGCCGGCGCCTGCGCGTCGACGTCATGGCCCGACAGCGCCGCGTACAAAATGGCGCAGCAGTCGACGCTGTGCGCGATGGGGCCGGCCGAATCGAGGGAACGCGACAAGGGCACCGTGCCGGCCAGCGACACGGAAGCGGCCGTCGGCTTGAAGCCCGTCAGGCCGCAAAAGGCGGACGGGATGCGGATCGAGCCGCCCGTGTCCGTGCCCAGCGCTCCGGCCGCCATGTCCAGCGCCACCGTCACGGCGCCGCCCGAGGTGGAGCCTCCCGCCACGCGCCCGCCGTCGTGCGGATTGCGCGGCGTGCCGTGATGGGGATTCAGGCCCAGGCCGGAAAACGCGAATTCGCTCATGTTGGTGCGGCCCAGCAGGACGGCGCCGGCCGCGCGCAGGCGCGCCACGGCGCCCGCGTCTGCCTCGGCAGGCGGTGCATCGGCCAGCGCCAGCGAGGCGGCGCTGCTGGTTTGCCCTTTGACGTCGAACAGGTCCTTGATCGAGATGGGCACGCCGGCCAGCGGCGAGGCAACGATGCCGGCGGCGCGCGCCGCATCGCTGGCCCGCGCCTCCATCAGCGCCTGTTCGCCATCGAGGCTGACATAGGCATGGCCGCCCTGCGCCCGGTGCGCCTCGGCGCGCGCCAGCATCTGCTGTGTCAGCGCCACGCTGGTGATGCGGCCGGCGGCCAGGTCGGCCGCCAGTTCACGGATGGTCTTGGTCATTGTTTATCCTTCCACGGGCAGGGTTTGCACGGCATAGCGGTGCCGCAGGCGGCGTTGCAAGGCTGGATCATACAGCTCCAGCGCGAAAGCGTCGCCATGGCCCATCTCGCCGATGATCGGCTGCGTGCCGCAAAACATGGCGCTGCCCACGGGCAGGCTGGCCTGCCCCGTGTAGCGCTGAATCAGGTCTTCCGGCGACAGCATGCGCGTCACGGGGCCATCCTGGTACAGGGCCGGCACGCCGGCGCGCTCGCGCCAGGAGCGCATCTGCAGCTGGCCCCAGTGGCCGGCCACGTCGGCATGGCGCCACAAGGTATCGCCCACGGGCTTGCCGCACATCTGCTTCGACACCGTCACGCCATAGCTTTCCACCTTGCGGTCCGTGTGGTCCGAGCCGATGCCCACCAGCAGGCCGTATTCCGTGGAGAACAGCACGAATTCCGCTTCGCCCGACGAATCGCCGCCCGGCACTTCGATGGCCCCGTCGCTGGAGAGCAGCGATGCCGAGACCCGGTAAAACGTCGGCACGCTTTTCGGGCGCGCCACGCCGATGGCTTCCAGTTCGGCGATATGGTGCTCCACCATCGCCATGTCGCGCCCCGTCCAGCCGGCGATGATCAGGTGATCGATGTCGAAGGTGACGGGGCCGTGGCCTGCCAGTTGAAAATGCAATGTCGTCATGATGTTATTCCTCAAGAGGGCCGCGGCCCGTTTCGCGTGCCGCAAAAACGGCGGCGCCGGTGATCAGCAAGGCCGCCGCCACGTATAGCGAGACGGCCATGGTGCTGTTGTACGAGCGGTACAGGCTGGCAATGACGAGCGGGGCGAAACCGCCGCCGATGACGCCGGCCAGGGTGTAGGCCAGCGAAGAACCCGCATAGCGTACCTTGGTGGGAAATTGCTCGATGACAAAGGCCGCCTGCGGGCCGTACATGATGGCGTGGATGACCAGGCCCACGACGACGGCCGTGACGATGGCGGCCGGGCTGGCCGTGTCTAACAAGGTGAAGAAGGCAAACGCCCACACGAGGCCCAGGATGGCGCCCAGCGCATACACGGGACGGCGGCCGATCCTGTCCGACAGCGCGCCAAACACGGGCACCGACAGCGCATTGCACGCCGTGCCGATCATGATGGCGGTCAGCGCCAGGGTCGACGACAGGTGCAGCACCGTCGTCACATACGTCAGGGTGAACACCACCACCAGCGCATACAGCACGTCCGAGCCGATGCGCACGCCGCCGGCGATCAGCAGACGGCGCCAATAGAGGCGCAGCACGTCGCCGATCGGCGCTTCCGCTTTCGCATCCTGCTGGTCGAGTTCCTTGAACAGCGGGGTTTCCTCGATGCCGCTGCGTATCCACATGCCGAAGGCCACCAGCAGCAGGCTGGCGATGAACGGCATGCGCCAGCCCCAGTCCATGAAGGCTTCATGCGGCAGCAGATAGGTGATCAGGCCGATGCAACCGGTGGCCAGCAAGGTGCCGAACGACGGTCCCACCTGCGTCCACGACGCGTTGCGGCCCCGCTTGTCAGGCGCCCCGTGTTCGACGGAGATCAGCACGGCGCCCGCCCATTCGCCGCCCAAAGCGATGCCTTGCACGAAGCGCAGCGCCACCAGCAGGACGGGGCTCCAGATGCCCGCCGTCGCGTAAGTCGGCAAGAGGCCCATGAGGCCCGTCGTCACGCCCATCAGCATCAGGGTCACGACCAGCACCCAGCGCCGTCCCAGCTTGTCGCCCAGGTGGCCGAAGATCACGCCGCCGATGGGGCGCGAGATGTAGCCGACCGCATACGTGGAAAAGGCCAGGATGGTGCCCGTCAGCGGGTCGAACGAGGGAAAGAACAGGTGGTTGAAGATCAGCGCGGCCATGGTGTTGTAGACGGTGAAGTCATACCATTCCAGGGTCGTGCCGACCATGCTGGCCGTGGCCAGGCGGCCCGTCTTGGCCGTCGTGGCCTTCTCGCCCGGTGCCCGGGCTGCCGGATGCGCAGCGTTCGTATATGTGGTCATAGCCTACCTCTCTCGTCAGTTTTATTGCAGGCCCGGCGCAGGATGCTTTGCCCTGCGCCGTGGCCCGTGTCTCGTGTTATCGGTGCCGGCAAGATGCGCGCGGCCGTGTCAGGCAGCGCGCAGGTCCGCCTCGCGCAATTGCCAGGACAGTTGCAGGATGGCTGCCTGTTCCACATCCAGTTCCAGCGCCGCGCTGGCGGCATTGGCGGCCGCCACGGCGGCGCTTTCGGAGGACGCATCGATCAGGAAAATCGGGTCGAGCACGCGGCCTTCCTTCCGCTCCGCCGGCAGGGGGCCGGACAGGTTCGCGTCAGGTGTCAGCAGACGCGTGGCGATGACGCCGTCAATCTGCAGCAGCTTCGTTCCCAGCGTGGCCATGGCGTCCACGGCTTGCGCATCCTGGCCGATGGCTGGCGCGCCCAGGCGCAGCACGGCCAGCCAGGCGCCCGTGCCCATGCCCGTTTCCGCCTCGATGGCGCAAACGCGGCGCATCGGGTCGACCATGCGCTGCAAGTTCGTCAGCGACCATGGCGTCTGCTGGCCAAAGGCCTTGAAGTAGTCGGGGGTCTGGAAGGCGCCCAGCGAATCGGTGCGATACAGGCCCAGGTATTTGCGCGGACCGCGCACGCTCTGGTAGCGCGTGCCGCTGACGAAGCCGGGAATGCGCACGCGCTCTTCCACGTGCTCGCGGTCGTACCAGCGGTTGAAATCGCGTTCGTGTTCGGGGTCGGCGCTGGTCCAGACAAACAGGATGCCTGGCAAGGTGGGGGACGTCGTCATGATGGTTCCGTTCTGCGTTATGGATGGTGTGCCAACCCAGAATAGGTGGCACGCCATCACTTGGCAAACGGGTTATTCTGAACGCGACTGATAAGTTTTTCTTGTGGGTGAGGATGAGGCCAACAATGTTGTCGGATTACGCGCCTGGGCGCTAATCCGACCTACGTCACAGCGTCTCTCTATCCACAGCATCGTAGGTCGGCTTAGCGTCAGCGTAAGCCGACGTCAGCCCGCACCGTACTCCGCGCCCAATCCCAGGGTGAATCTGGCCGCCTCTTCGCACGCCAGCATGGCGACCAATTGGATCGCTTCCGTGGTGATGTCTTCGCTGTAGCTGATGACGATGCGCTGCGGCGCCAGGCTGCTGGTGCAGGGGATCAGGGCGATGTGGCCCTGCTCGATTTCCTCGCGCAGGGGCGCCAGCGGCAGCACGGCGATACCGAAGCCCGCTTTGACCAGGCGCACGATGGCGGAGATCGAACTGACGCAGTGGACTCTTCCCAGCTGCACGCCCTCGTCCTGGCACAGCGCCTTCAAGGCCGAATGCGGCTGCGAACCGCGGTTCATGGTGATGATCGGATGCTGCGCCAGTTGCGCCACGCTGAATGGCGCGCCCGTATCGGGCCAGTCGGCGGCCCTGCCGGCCCAGCCCATGGCGATGACGCCGCTGCCCGTGCTGCGGATATGGTCGCCCGTCAGCATGTCCGTCTGCAGCGCGATATCGAGCTCGCCCTGCTGCAGCTGTTCGTGCAGGCGGCGCGTCGATTCCGACGTCAATTGAATCTCGATACCGGGATAGCGCTCCTGCACGCGCTGCAGGAACGGGATCAGCCAGGTATGCACGATGGTTTCGATGACGCCGATGCGCACTTCGCCCGTGATCTGCGCGGGCGAGGAATTGGCCGCATACATGTCGCGGCACAGTTCCAGCATGCGTTCGGCGTACACGAGCAGATTGCGCCCGGCAAAGGTCAGGCGGATTTCACGCGCGTCGCGGTCGAACAAACGCGTGCCGAAATCCTGCTCCAGCGAGGCGATGCGGTTCGAGATGGCCGCCTGCGTGATGTGCAGCTTGTCGGCCGCCGTGCGAAAACTGCCCAGCCGCGCAGCCCAGACAAACGCTTCGAGAAAACGGGTATTCAATGGGGCTCTTCTTCACAGGTTGAGTGTCCGCCCCATTGTAAGCCAAAGCGCCCGTTCTATTTCTCGCCCCTATTTCTCGCCCAGGAAGTCGAGCAAGGTCAGAGCGACGATCTTGCTGGCCTTGCGCAAATCGTCGAGCGCCAGGCGCTCGTCGGCCTTCTTCGCATTCGACTCAGGCACCGTGCGCGGGCCGGCGCCATACAGCACGGCAGGAATGCCCCGCTCGCCATACAGGCGCGCATCCGCATACAAAGGCGTGCCGACGGCGGGAATCGTCTCGCCCAGGATCGCTTGCGCATTTTTCTGCAGGCTGCCCACCAGCTGCTCGGAACCGGGCAAGGGCCGCAGCGCGTGCGACAGCAGCAGGCGGCGGATCTCGATGCGGATGCCAGGCTCGCCGCGCACGGCGTCCTCGATCAGCGCGCGCACCTGCGCTTCCACCGCCACCGGGTCTTCTTCCGGTATCATGCGGCGGTCCATCTTCATGACTACCTTGCCCGGCACCACATTGGTATTCGTGCCGCCATCGATGCGGCCCACCAGCATGGTGGGCGAGTCGATTCCGGCCACTTTGGATTTGATTTTTTTCAGCTCCGGCAGCTGGCCGTAGATGGCGTTGAGGATCTTGTTGGCCGCCTGCAGCGCGTCGTGCCCCGTCTCAGGCATCGAGCCATGGCCCGACTTGCCGTGCACGGTGATTTCCAGTTGCAAACAGGCGTTGTGCGCCGTGACGATACCGTAGCTGAAACCGGCGGCGATGACGAAATCGGGCTTCGTCAGCTGCTGTTCCAGCAGCCAGCCCGGCCCCAGCAAGCCGCCGAATTCCTCGTCATACGTAAAATGTAGTTCCAGCTGGCCTTTGAGCGGAATGCCCAGCGCCTCGAGCGCGCGCGCGGCAAACACATAGGTCGCGAAATCGCCTTTCGAGACGGCCGTCGCGCGGCCATACATATAACCGCCGTCGATCTGGCCACCATACGGCGGATAGGTCCAGTTGTCGCCGGGCGGCACCACGTCGCCATGCGCATTCAGGGCCACGGTCGGCCCGCCCGCCGCGTATGGGCGGCGCACGATCAGGTTGGTGATGCTCTGCATGCCGTACGCCTCGACCTGGTCCTTTGGGACGGCGTGCTTTTCGGCCTGCCAGCCATACGCCTGCAGCAGCTGCGCCACCAGGTCCGCATGGGGCGCGTTATTGCCGGGCGGCGTATCCGTCGGCTGCTGCACCACCTGCTGTAAAAAGGCGATTTCTTCGTCGAAGTGGTCGTCGATCCAGGCCGTGATTTTTTCTGCGTGCGTTGTCATTTTGCTCCTTGCATGGTCTGTTGCAGCCAGGCGCCCAATTCGCTGCGCTCGGCCTCCGTCATATTGGTCAGGTTCCCGATCGGCATGGCCTTCAATTCGATGGCCTGCTTGTAGATTTGCGCCGCGTGCTGGCGGATTTGAGTTTCATTATCGAGCATCATGCCGGCCGGCGCCGTGGCAAAACCCGGTTGCGTGGGCTGGGCCGAATGGCAGGTGGCGCAGCGCTGGGCGATGATGGCATGCACGGCCTTGAACTGCGCGGCCGGGTCCACCGCGGCCACGGCAGCTACCGGCGCTGGTGCCTTCGGTGCGATGGCCACGGCCACGGCCAGCAGCAGCGCCACGCCGAGAGCCGGATAGCGCCACTCGACACGCCCCTTGTGGCGCAGGTTGAAGAAATGGCGGATGAAGACGCCGGCCGCCATGATCAGCGCCAGCACCAGCCACGCGTGGTCGTTCCGGTAAGTCATCGCGTAGTGGTTGCTGATCATGATGAACAGCACGGGCAACGTGAAATAATTGTTATGCACGCTGCGCTGCTTGGCCTTCAAGCCATGCTTCGGGTCGGGCAGCTTGCCGGCGGCCATGGCCTCGACCATCTTGCGTTGGCCGGGAATGATCAGCATCAGCACATTGGCCACCATGATGGTGCCGATCATGGCGCCCACGTGGATGTAGGCGGCACGCCCGCTGAGCAGATGCGTGAGCACGTAGGCGGCGCCGACGATCAGCGCGAACACCGTCACGCCGAACCACAGTTCATATTGCGCCAGCTTCGAGCGGCACAGCAGGTCGTACACGGTCCAGCCGATGACGAGGGTGGCGATGCCGATGCCGACGGCCTGGCCACTGGAGATGTCCGCCACAGCCTTGTCGATCATCATGGCCTGGGCATTGAAGTAGTAGGCAATCGTCAGCAGCGCAAAGCCGGACAGCCACGTGGAATACGCTTCCCACTTGAACCAGTGCAGTTCCTTCGGCAGTTCGGCCGGCGCCACCAGGTATTTTTGCGGGTTATAGAAGCCGCCGCCATGCACGGCCCACAGTTCTCCCGACACGCCCTTCTTCGCCAGCTCTGAGCCGGGCGCGGGCGGGCGGATCGAATTATCGAGCCAGACGAAATAAAAGGAAGCACCGATCCAGGCGATGCCCGTGATGACGTGCAGCCAGCGGACGATCAGGTTCAGCCACTCAAGGCCGTACGGGATCAGGTAGGCAAATACTTCCATAAATTTCCTCTAGTCAGACCGAACCAATATTCGTGCCAATCTACACAAGATAAACGGATTTACCGCCCATCACATGAAAAATATCGTATATTTGACATATTCAAATCGATATACAACAGAGCCGCCGCCACATGTCCAGCCTGCCGCAACACCTCGACCTGCACCTGATCCGCATCCTTTACCTGCTGCTGGTGGAAAAGAATGTCTCGCGCGTGGCATTGAAGCTCAACCAGCCGCAGCCCTCGATTTCCGCCTCCTTGCGCAAGCTGCGCGAACTCACGGGCGACCCGCTGCTCGTGCGCGGTGCGCGCGGCATGGTGCCCACCCAGCATGGCGAAAGCCTGCTCAATCCCGCCAAGCGCATCCTCGACCAGACGGAAAGCCTGTTCGTCAAGAAGACGCCGTTCGTGGCGCAGGAAGAGGCGCGCACCTTCCACATCGCCGCACCCGACTACCTGGACAGCCAGTTCTTGCCCAACGTCGTGGCCCTGCTGCGCCGTGGCTCGCCGAAAAGCCGCGTCGTGCTGCACAGCCTGGGGCCGGGCATCGACCATATCCGCCAGCTGTCCGATGGCGGCCTGGACCTGGTGATCGCCAACTGGGACGAGCCGCCCGCCCACCTGCACATCTCGAAGCTGTTCGAAGACCCCATCATCTGCGCCATGCATGCGGAAAACGCCTATGCGCGGCGCACGGCCAGCGACGCCATGACGCTCGACGATTATCTGAGCCTGCCCCACGTGGCGCCGTCGCAGATGATGCCCGGCTACCACGGCGTGATCGATTCCTTCCTCGAGCGGCAAAACCTGCAGCGCAACGTGGTGGTGGAGTCGGCGTATTTCGGCCTGATCCCCTACATGCTGACGCAGACGGACCTGGTACTGACCACGGGCCGGCAATTCATGCGCTTCTATGAAAAGACCCTGCCGCTGAAAACGTACACCGTGCCCCTGAAATTCCCGCCCATGCGCTTTTACCAGCTGTGGCACCAGCGCGTGCACCAGGCGCCCGAGCACAAATGGCTGCGCGATCAGGTCAGCGCGGCCGCCAAGGCGCTGGTGCAGCGATAGCCGCTATCAGCGCGCGCATATAATGGACGCAGAACTGGGCGCTATCATCACCGCTTGCATGATCGGAAAACCATGACCACCCTTTCAGACCTGAACGCCGGCAGCCCGGCCGATTTTATCGCGCGCCTGCATGGCATCTACGAACATTCGCCCTGGATCGCCCAGCGCGCGGCCGCCGCCCGGCCGTTTGCCAGCCTGACGGCACTCAAGACGGAGCTGCAGCGCGTGCTGGCGCAAGCCTCGCCCGAAGAGCAGCTGGGGCTGATACGCGCCCACCCCGAGCTGGCCGGCAAGGCCGCCATCGCCGGGCAGCTGACGGCGGAATCGACGCGCGAGCAGGCCAAGTCCGGCCTGAACCTGTGCAGTGCCGACGAATTCGCCACCCTGCAGCGCCTCAATAGCGACTACAACGCCAAATTCGGCTTTCCCTTCATCCTGGCCGTCAAGGGCCCGACGGGCGAAGGCTTGACGCGCCAGGACATCATCTCCACGTTTGCGCGCCGCCTGAAAAACCGCCACGCCGATGAACTGGCCGAATCGCTGCGGCAGATCAAGCGCATCGCCGAGCTGCGCCTGAACGAGCTGTTCGACGTGCGCCTGGACTTCGGCCCGACCATCATGCAGCAGGCCGAAACCCTGGCCGGCTGGAGCGACAGCGACTACAACCTGACCTGCGCCTACCTGACGCCGGCGCACCAAAAAACGGCTGCGCAGCTGGCCGACTGGATGCGGGAAGCCGGCATGCAGGTGCACGTCGACGCCGTCGGCAATGTCGTCGGCCGCTATCTGTCCGATACCCCCGGCGCGAAGACCCTGATGACGGGATCGCATTACGACACGGTGCGCAACGGCGGCAAGTACGATGGCCGCCTGGGGATCGTGCTGCCGATCGCCGTCGTGCGCCACCTGCACGAACGGGGCGAAAAGCTGCCGTTTCATTTCGAGGTCGTCGGCTTCGCCGAAGAGGAAGGCGTACGCTTCAAGAGCACGTTTTTGGGCAGCACGGCCGTCACGGGCAAGTTCGACGTATCGCTGCTGGAGCAGCGTGACACGGACGGCGTGAGCATGCGCGACGCGCTGGCCGCCGCCGGCCACGAAGCGGGCGCCATCGGCGCCATCGCGCGCGATCCCGCCGACTTGCTTGGCTATGTGGAAGTGCATATCGAACAGGGACCCGTGCTGCTCGAGCGCGACCTGCCGCTGGGGATCGTCACGGCGATTGCAGGCAGCTCGCGCTACCTGGTCAATCTGGGCGGCGTGGCCAGCCACGCGGGCACCACGCCCATGACCATGCGCAAGGACGCGGCCAGCGCGGCCGCCGAAATCATCCTGCTGGTGGAGCAGCGCTGCAGGCAGGGCGAAGCGCTGGTAGGCACCGTGGGCCAGCTGCACGTGCCCAACGGTTCCGTCAACGTGATCGCCGGCGCCTGCACCCTGTCGCTCGATATCCGCGCAGCTGTTGACGCCGTGCGCCAGAGTGCCGTCGACGATATTCTCGATGGCATCGCCTCCATCTGCGCGCGGCGCCAGATCGACTATCAGCTGGAACTGCTGCTGTCGGCGCGTGCGGCGCCGTGCGCGCCATGGCTGATGGCGCAGCTGGCGCAAGCCGTGGAATCAGTCGGCATCGAACCGTATGCGCTGCTGTCGGGCGCCGGCCACGACGCCATGGCCATGGCCGCCATCACCGACGTGGCGATGCTGTTTACCCGCTGCGGCAATGGCGGCATCAGCCACAACCCGCTGGAAACCATGACGGCCGACGACGCCGACATCGCGGCGCGCGCGCTGCTGGCGTTTTTACGCAACTTCCAGCCGAAGCCGTAAGACTATACCGCCACGGCCCGCTCCAGCATCGCGTGCAGCAGCACGTTGCAGCCAGCTTCCAGGTGCTCGGGCTTGGCGTCTTCGATTTCATTGTGGCTGATGCCGTCCTTGCACGGCACGAAGATCATGCCGGCCGGCGCCAGCCGGGCCGCGTAGATCGCGTCGTGGCCGGCGCCGGACACCACGTCCATCACGGAATAGCCCAGTTTTTCCGTGGCGTTGCGCACGGCACCCACACAGTCGGGGTGGAACGGGCATGGCGGGTAGTAGGACACCCGTTCCAGTGAAATGCCCAGGCCCGTCCTGTCGCGCGTGGCGTCGATGAAGGCCGTGATCTCCCCATGCATGGTGTTGAGCAGTTCATCGTTCACATTGCGCAGGTCGATGCTGAACTTGACTTCACCGGGAATCACGTTGCGACTGTTCGGGAACACCTGCACCATGCCCACCGTGCCGCGCCCGTACGGCGGGTAGCGGTTGGCAATGGCGACGACTTCCTGCATGATGGTGGCGGCCACCTGCAGCGCATCCTTGCGCAGTCCCATGGGCGTGGGACCCGCATGCGCTTCCATGCCCGTCACCACGCAGTCGTACCACGACAAGCCCATCACGGCCGGCACCACGCCGATCACTTTATCGGCGTCTTCCAGCACGGGGCCCTGCTCGATATGCGTCTCAAAATAAGCGCCGATCGGATGGTCGCCCGGCACCTGCTCGCCCTTGTACCCGATGCGCGCCAGCTCCTCGCCCACGGTTTTTCCTTCCGTGTCCTTGGCCGCATACGCGGTTTCGAGCGAGAAGGCGCCGCAGAACACGCCCGAGCCCATCATCACGGGTACGAAGCGCGAGCCTTCCTCGTTGGTCCAGAACGCCACCTCGATGGGCGCCCGCGTCTTGATTTGTAAATCGTTCAGCGTGCGCACCACTTCCAGGCCCGCCAGCACGCCGTAATTGCCATCGAACTTGCCGCCCGTGGGCTGCGTGTCGATATGGCTGCCCGTCATCACGGGCGGCAAGGTGTTATCCACGCCGTCGCGGCGCATGAAGACGTTGCCGATCTGGTCGATCGTGATGCTCATGCCCGCTTCCCGGCCCCAGCCCACCACGAGGTCGCGGCCTTTTTTGTCGAGGTCCGTCAGGGCCAGGCGCTTGACGCCGCCCTTCGCTGTCGCACCGATCTGCGCCAGTTCCATCAGCGCCGCCCACAGGCGTTCGCCATTGATACGCAATGCATCCATCGTCAACTCCTTATGCGGTGGTGGTGGAAAAAGCGGGCCGTTCGATATAGCGCCCCGCCCCTTCGACGGCCATCAGTTCACCCTGGTGGAACACCACCTTGCCGGCGGCAATCGTGGTGCTGGGGATGCCGCGCACGGTGCGCCCTTCGAAGACATTGAAGCCCCCTTTGGCGAACTGCGTGGCGGCGGAAATGGTGCGCGTGCCCTGCGGGTCCCACAGCACGATGTCGGCGTCGCTGCCCACGGCGATGACACCCTTGCGCGGATACATATTGAAAATCTGCGCCGCATTCGTGGACGATACCTTGACGAATTCGGAAGGCGTCAGCATGCCGGAATTGACACCGGCGTCCCACACGACGGCCATGCGTTCCTCGACACCACCGCAGCCGTTCGGGATGCGCGTGAAATCATCCTTGCCGGCCGCCTTCTGCTCGGCGCAGAAGGTACAGTGGTCGGTGGCCGTCGTGTGCAGGTTGCCGCTTTGCAGACCATGCCACAGGGCCGATTGATGGTGCTTGCCGCGGAATGGCGGGCTCATGACGTGGCCGGCCACGTAATCGAAATCATCGCTCTGGTAGACGCTGTCGTCGATCACCAGATGGCCCGCCAGCGCTTCGCCATACACGCGCTGGCCGTTGGCGCGCGCCCGTGTGATGGCATCGAGCGACTCGGCGCACGAGACGTGCACGATGTACACGGGGGTATTGAGGACATTCGCAATCGCGATGGCGCGGTTGGCCGCCTCCGCTTCCACGGCCGGTGGGCGCGACAGCGGATGCGCCTGCGGTCCGGTGATCCCCTTCTTGAGCAAGGCTTGCTGCAGTTGAAAAACCAGCTCGCCATTTTCCGCATGCACGGTAGGAAGGGCGCCCAACTCCAGCGAACGGGTAAAGCTTTTCACCAGGGTTTCATCGTCGGCCATGATGGCGTTTTTGTAGGCCATGAAATGCTTGAAGCTGTTCACGCCATGCTCGCGCACGAGGGTGCCCATCTCTGCATGCACCTGCTCGCTCCACCAGGTGATCGCCACATGGAAGGTATAGTCGCCGGCCGCCTTGGCCGACCACTCGCGCCACTGGTGATAGGCCTCGATCAAGGATTGCTTCGGCGCGGGGATGACAAAGTCCATGATGGTGGTGGTGCCGCCCGCCAGCCCCGCCGCCGTGCCCGTGAAAAAATCGTCGGACGTCACGGTGCCCATGAAGGGCAAGTTCATGTGCGTGTGCGTGTCGATTCCGCCCGGCATCACGTACAGGCCGCCCGCGTCGATCACGGTAGCCCCTGCCGGTACGGCCAGGTTCTCGCCGACGGCGGCAATAGTGTCGCCCTCGATCAGCACATCGGCGCGAAACGCGCGGTCGGCGTTGACGACGGTACCGCCACATATCAGTGTAGTCATCTTGTCTCCTTCAGTGATTACGACTGCGGCGCCTGCTGCACGTGCGCCACGGCCTTGCCCTTCATCATGGCGCCGTACACGACGGCGGCGATGGCCACGCCCACGAACCAGGCGTAGGTGTAAATGGTTTTAAAGCCTTCGGCCACGCCGGGAAACGCCGTGGGAAAAGCCGCGTTCAAAAAGCCCGGGATATTCGGCAGCACGGCGATGACAAAGGCGATCAGCGCCGCCATGTTCCAGCCATTGCCATACGAGTAGACGCCGTCGTCGCGGTACAGCTGCTTCACATCAAGCTGCGTCTTGCGCACAAAATAATAGTCGACGATGAGGATGCCGGCGATGGGCCCCAGCAGGGCCGAGTAGCCGATCAGCCACGTGAAGATATAGCCCTGCGTCGACTCGAGCACCTTCCACGGCATCATGACGATGGCGATGAAGGCCGTGATGTAGCCGCCCATCTTGTACGAAATCTGCTTCGGCGCCAGCGATGAAAAGTCGTACGCCGGGCCCACGAGGTTGGCCGCCAGGTTGACGCTGACCGTATCGATCAGCAGGATGATCAGGGCGATCAGCACGGCGGCGCCCGTCATGCGGCTGGCCAGGTCGACAGGGTCCCAGATGGCCTTGCCGTACATGACAACGGAACCCGCCGTGACGATCACGGCCAGCATGGCCAGCAAACCCATGGGCACGGGCAAGCCGATCGACTGGCCGATCACCTGGTCGCGCTGCGTCTTGGCAAAGCGCGTGAAGTCGGGGATGTTCAATGCCAGGGTGGCCCAGAAACCCACCATGGCCGTCAACGATGGCCAGAAGACGCTCCAGAACTGGCCCGCCTTTTTACCGCCGGGGATGAACTGTGATGGCTGGTCCAGCAGGCTGGCCACGCCGCCGGCCTTGCTGTGCACCCAGTACAGCAGCACGAAGCAAATGAGGATTTTCAGCGGCGCCGTATAGGTTTCCAGTTTGCGGATCGATTCCATGCCATGCAGGATGTAATAGAACTGGATGGCCCAGAAAGCCAAAAAGCACAGCAACTGGCTGCCGTTGATGCCCAGGCCCGCGATCTTCTCGCCGCCCAGCTCATGCCCCATCAGCACGCCCATCAGGGTGTAGATCATCTGGCCCCCGAACCAGGTCTGGATGCCGTACCAGCCGCAGGCGACGATGGCGCGCATCAGGGCGGGCAGGCGCGCCCCCATGGTGCCGAACGAGGCGCGCGCCAGCACCGCATACGGAATGCCGTACTTGGTGCCCGCATGGCCGATCAGCAGCATGGGCAGGAGCACGATGGCGTTGGCGAGAAATACCGTGAGCACGGCCTGGTAACCGGACATGCCGCTGTCGATCAGGCTGGCCGACAGGGTGTAGGCGGGAATGCACATCACCATGCCGACCCACAGCGCGGCAAAGTGATACCAGCGCCAGGTGCGCTGCGCCGCCGTGGTGGGCGCCAGGTCTTCATTCCAGAGTTGCGTGTTGCCTGAATAGTCGTGGTTCACAGGTATGCTCCATCGGTTGGGAGGGAATCGGTTTTATAGAAACGGCGCGACCTTTAAGTCGATCTAGCTTACCGCAAAGGCCGGCCGCTGTTTACAAATAAAACGCACGCAATAACCGTGCCCTATGCCGACTCCGCCAACGCCCGAGGGTTGCGCGGATCCTGCGTCCAGTTCATGTATGGCTTGCCTGTCGTCTGCGGCACCATCGTGATGCAGCCCTGCACCGGACAGGTGATTTCGCACAGGTTGCAGCCCACGCATTCCTCCTTGATCACCTCATACGTGCGCGTGCCGGCAGAGTCGATCAGTTGCGCAATCGACTGGTGCGAGGTGTCTTCGCAAGCCACGTAGCACTTGCCGCATTTGATGCAGTCGTCCTGGTTGATCTGCGCGATGACCTGGTAATTCATGTCCAGGTATTTCCAGTCCGTCGTGTTGGCCACGGCCTTGCCGGAAAAGTCGCTGATGCGTTCATAGCCCTTTTCATCCATCCAGCGCGACAGGCCATCCTTCATCTCTTCGACGATGCGGAAACCATGCAGCATGGCGGCCGTGCACACCTGCACGCAGCCCGCGCCCAGGGCGATGAATTCGGCCGCGTCGCGCCAGTTTCCGATGCCGCCGATGCCGGATATGGGCAAGCCGCGCGTCTGCGGATCGCGGGCGATTTCCGCCACCATGTTCAGGGCGATCGGTTTGACGGCCGCGCCGCAATACCCGCCGTGCGTGCTGGCGCCGCCCACGATAGGCAAGGCCACCATCCGGTCCAGGTCCAGCGAGGTAATCGAATTGATGGTGTTGATCAGCGAGACGGCATCCGCGCCGCCCGCCTTGGCCGCGCGCGCCGGCATGCGCACGTCCGTGATGTTGGGCGTGAGCTTGACGATGACAGGCAACTTGCTGTGCTTCTTGCACCAGGCGGTGACCATCTGCACGTACTCGGGCACCTGGCCCACGGCCGCGCCCATGCCCCGCTCCGGCATGCCGTGCGGGCAACCGAAATTGAGTTCGATGCCGTCCGCCCCCGTCGCCTCGACCTTGGGCAGGATATCGGCCCAGTAGTGTTCTTCGCAGGGCAGCATCAGCGAGACGATCATGGCGCGGTCGGGCCAGTCCTTTTTCACCTGCGTGATTTCGCGCAGGTTGATTGCCAAAGAGCGGTCGGTGATCAACTCAATATTGTTGAAGCCCACCACTTCACGGTTCTTGCCGTACAGCGCGGAATAACGCGACGAAACGTTGACGGCGGCCGGGTCTTCACCCAGGGTTTTCCACACGACGCCGCCCCACCCCGCCTCGAAGGCGCGCACCACGTTGTAGGCCTTGTCGGTCGGCGGTGCGGACGCCAGCCAGAAGGGATTCGGCGCCTTGATGCCGCAAAATTCGATGCTGAGATCAGCCATTATGCAGCCTCCACTTTATTGAACAAATCGGAATGGATGGCCAGTGCGGCCAGCTTGCCATGCTGGACGGCTTGCACCGTCAAGTCCTGCCCCGGCGCCACGCAATCGCCGCCCGCATAGATCCCCGGCAGCACCGTGCGAAAGCCCCCATCTACGGCGATCTTGTCGCCTTCGCGTTTCAGCAGCGACGCCATCGGGTCAATCAGCACTTGCGTGTCGAGGCTCTGGCCGATGGCCTTGAAGATGGCATCGGCCGCCACGTCGAACGTTTCCCCCGTGCCCGCCAGACGCGTGCCCTGCATGGCCGTTTTTTCGAAACGCATGCCGGCCACCTTGCCGCCAGCGTCGAGCAGCACTTGCTGCGGCTGGGCCCACGTCAGCATGCGCACCTGGTTCGCCTTGGCGATTTCCTGTTCATGGTGGGTGGCCGTCATGGCGTCGAAACCGCGCCGGTAGACGAGGGTGACTTCCTCGGCGCCCAAGCGCTGAATCTGCACGGCCATGTCGATGGCCGTATTGCCGGCGCCGATCACAATCGCGCGTTTCGGCACGGGCAGCGCGGCCAGGTCGTCCGCCTGGCGCAGCGCGCTAATATAATCGACGGCGGCCAGCAAGCCCGGCGCATCTTCGCCCGTCAAGCCCAGCTTGCGGCTGGCGCCCAGGCCCAGTCCCAGGAAGACGGCGTCGTACTGCGCGTGCAAGTCGCGCAGCTGCACGTTCTCGCCCAGCGCGTGGCGACATCGGATCTCGATGCCGCCGATATCGAGCAGGAAGTCGATTTCCTTTTGGGCGAAGTCGTCCGTCAGCTTGTACTTGGCGATGCCGTATTCATTCAAACCACCCGCCTTGTCTTCCTTTTCAAAGATCACCACATCGTGGCCCAGCATGGCCAGGCGGTGCGCGCACGACAAACCGGCCGGCCCTGCGCCGACGATGGCAATCGTCTTGCCCGTGGCGGCCGCCCGCTTGAACGGGTGGCTGGCGAAGTGCATGTGGTCGACGGCGTAGCGCTGCAAGAGGCCGATCTTGACGGGCTGGCCTTCCGCGTCGTGGTTGCGCACGCAGACGTCTTCGCACAGGATTTCCGTCGGACAGACCCTGGCGCAGCTGCCGCCCAGGATGTTCTGTTTCAGGATGCCGGCGGCGGCGCCGTTGATGTTCTTGTCGTGGATGTTGCGGATGAAGCTGGCCACGTCGATTTCGGACGGGCAGATGCGGCTGCACGGCGCGTCGTAGCAATACAGGCAGCGGGCGCTTTCGATGGCGGCCTGGCGCGCCGTGAGCGGCGGCGCCAGGTCCGTGAAGTGGCCCGCCAGTTCTTCGTTGGGCAGGGCGGGATGGGGCAAATAGTTCAAAGACTCGATCATCGCGTATTCCTCTTGTTATGTGCGGCCGGCTTGTGATTTGAAACCCTTACTTCATCTGGGGAAAAGCAAATTCCACACCAGCGCTTGCCGTGTTCGGCCAGCGCTGCATCACGGCCTTGTGG
This sequence comes from Janthinobacterium sp. OK676, assembly GCF_900103595.1. Lineage (NCBI taxonomy): Bacteria > Pseudomonadati > Pseudomonadota > Betaproteobacteria > Burkholderiales > Oxalobacteraceae > Janthinobacterium > Janthinobacterium sp. OK676. The sequence continues at coordinate 46,520 of NZ_FNHA01000010.1, read as the reverse complement.
CGCGTGTAGAAACGCACGCCTTCGGGGCCATAGGCGTGGTGGTCGCCGAACATGCTGCGCTTCCAGCCGCCGAAACTGTTGAAGGCCATCGGCACGGGCAAGGGGATATTGACGCCCACCATGCCGACCTGGATCTGGCGCACGAATTCGCGCGCCACGCCGCCATCGCGCGTGTAGATGGCCACGCCGTTGCCATACTCGTTGGCGTTGATCAGTTCCACCGCGTGCACCACGTCTGGACAGCGCAGCACGCACAGCACGGGGCCGAAAATTTCTTCCTTGTAGATGCTCATGTCGCGCGTGACGTGGTCGAACAAGGTACCGCCGACAAAGAAGCCGTTCTCGCGGCCCGGCACCACGTGGTTGCGGCCATCGACCACCAGGGTCGCGCCCTGCTCCACGCCCGAGGCGATGAGTTTTTCGATGCGCTGCTTGGCGGCCAAGGACACGACGGGGCCCATTTCCGCACCATTTTCCATGCCGTCGCGCACTTTCAGTGCGGCCGTGCGCGTTGCCAGTGCATCGATCAATTTGTCGCCCGCGTCGCCCACGGCCACCACGACGGAGATGGCCATGCAGCGTTCGCCCGCCGAACCGTAGGCCGCGCCGATCAGCGCATCGACCGTCATGTCCATGTCCGCGTCGGGCATCACCACCATGTGATTTTTTGCGCCGCCCAAGGCTTGGACGCGCTTGCCGCTGGCGCTGCCGCGCGCATAGATGTATTCGGCAATCGGCGTCGAGCCGACAAAGCTGACCGCCTGCACGACAGGATGGTCGAGCAGGGCGTCGACAGTGACCTTGTCGCCCTGTACCACGTTGAAGACGCCGTCGGGCAAGCCCGCTTCCTTCAGCAGTTTCGCGTGCAGCAAAGAGGCCGATGGATCGCGCTCGGACGGTTTCAGGACAAAGGTATTGCCGCAGGCGATGGCGACGGGGAACATCCACATCGGCACCATCACGGGGAAGTTGAATGGCGTGATGCCGGCCACCACGCCGAGCGCCTGGCGCATGGACCAGGCGTCGATGCCGCGCGAAATCTGGTCCGTGAATTCGCCTTTCAGCAACTGCGGGATGCCGACGGCAAATTCCACCATCTCGATGCCGCGCGCCACCTCGCCCTGCGCATCGGCAAAGGTCTTGCCATGCTCGCGCGTGAGCATGGCGGCAAATTCGTCCGTATGCTGCTGGCACAGTTGCAGGTAGCGGAACAGGACACGGGCACGCGTCAAGGGCGGCGTGGCGGACCACGAGGGGAAGGCGGCGGCGGCCGCCTGCACGGCCGCGTCGACATCTTCCACGGTGCCCAGCGCCACCCTGGCCACGGGTGCGCCGAGGGCGGGGTTGTAGACGTCGCCGTAGCGGCCACTCTGGGTGTCGACTTTGGCGCCGTTGATGTAGTGGGTGATGGTGTCGAGATCAGTCATGATGCACTTTCTTTTGTTAAACCCGAATCAAGCGCCGGGTCAGTCTCTTCGAGATTGTTATGCGCCCCATTGGGACGCATAACCCCGGCGGGTCTGACCCCGGATGTTGTTTTGGGGTCGCAGTTCAATCGAGATTTTTGAGTACCTTGGCCAGCTTGCCGAACAGCTCGTCGATATGCTGTTTTTCCAGCACCAGCGGTGGCGACAGGGCGATGATGTCGCCCGTCGTGCGTATCAGCACGCCGTCGGCGAAGGCCTGCTTGAAGGCGTTGAAGGCGCGCGTGCCGGGCTTGCCGGCGATGGGGTCGAGCTCGATGCCGGCGATCAGGCCGATGCTGCGCAAGTCGATCACGTGCGGCAAGCCTTTCAAGGAGTGCACGGCGTCGCTCCAATACGCCTGCATGTTTTTCGCGTGACCAAGGATGTCCTGTTCCTCGAATACTTGCAGGGTTGCCAGCGAGGCGGCGCAGGCCAGCGGGTGGCCGGAATACGTGTAACCGTGGAATAGCTCGATGCCGGCTGGCGCGTCCATGAAGGCGTCGTGGATATGTTTTTTGCTGAACACGGCGCCCATCGGCACCATGCCGTTGGTCAGGCCTTTGGCCGTCGTCATCAGGTCAGGCTCGACGTCGAAATAATCGGCGGCGAACGGCGTCGTCATGCGGCCGAAACCCGTGATCACTTCATCAAAGATGAGCAGGATGCCGTGCTTGGTGCACAGCTCGCGCAAGCGTTTCAGATAGCCTTTTGGCGGGATCAGCACACCCGTGGAACCGGCCACCGGTTCGACGATGACGGCGGCAATCGTCGAGGCGTCGTGCAGGGCGACGATGCGTTCCAGCTCATCGGCCAGGTGGGTGCCGTATTCGGGCTCGCCCACCGTATAAGCATTCTTGTCGAGGTTATGCGTGTGCGGCAAGTGGTCCACGCCAGGCAGCAGGGGGCCGAAGGTCTTGCGGTTGCCGCCGATGCCGCCCACGGAAATGCCGCCGAAGCCCACGCCGTGATAACCGCGTTCGCGCCCGATCAATCGGGTGCGTGCGCCCTCGCCGCGCGCCCGGTGATAGGCCAGCGCGATCTTCAACGCCGTGTCGACGGCTTCGGAACCGGAATTCGTATAAAACACGTGGCCAAATTTATGCCCCGTGTAATCCATCAGTTTTTCCGCCAGGTCGAAGGCGGCCGGATGGCCCATCTGGAACGTGGGCGCGAAGTCGAGCTGGCCCACCATCTCGCGGATGGCGCCGACGATCTTCGGCTGCGCATGGCCGCAGGGCACGCACCACAGGCCGGCCGTGCCATCGAGAATGGCGTTGCCGTCGACGTCCTTGTAATACATGCCTTCAGCCGACACGAGCAAGCGCGGGTTGGCCTTGAAATCGCGGTTATTCGTAAACGGCATCCAGAATGCCGACATCGATTCCGGCCTTGTTTCGTTCATGACCTTCTCCTTGGGATGGGCTGGCGCGGCGCCAGGATCGTTTTTGACGAAGCGTAAAATAATTTACCAGTTGGCAAAAAGCTGATGTAATAATAGACAGGCCATCCCCAATGGCACAGATACACAAACGGCAAAGTATCCCAACCGTACAGGTCGAAAAACCACTACAGTTTTTTTTGTGCAAGGCAGCATAAGGAGCCACCGTGAAGCACAGCGACAGCACAGACGATGCCCCCGAGCAATCTACCGGCTGGCCCGTGCTGGACATCGACCGCCAGAAGAAGGGCGGCCTCGTCGAGCAGATCGTCATCGCCATCAGCGTCATGGTGGGCAGCCGCGCCCTGCGCATCGGCACGCGCATGCCGTCCGTGCGCCAGTTCGCCCGCTGCAATGGGGTGTCGACGTTTACCGTCGTCGAATCGTACGACCGCCTGGTCAATCTGGGCCTGCTGTCGTCGCGCCGCGGTTCCGGCTATTTTGTCGCGCGCCACGATATCGCCGCTACGCCACAGAGCACCGTACATGCGAGTCCCACCGCCATCGACGCCCTCACGCCGGACCTGTATTCTGGCGTGTCCGAGGCCCTGCCCGTGGGTGCGGGCTGGCTGCCGCCCGAGATGTATGGCGAGGCGACCGTGCTCGACGCCGTGCGCCAGGCCATGCGCATACCCGCCAGCCGCTTGCGCGGCTATGGCCACCCGCTCGGATTTCCTTCGTTGCGCCAACACCTGGCCACCAGCCTGTCGGAAGAGCTGTTCCAGGTGGAGCCGGACCAGGTCTTGCTGACGCATGGCGCCACCCACGCCTTCGATCTGATCCTGCGCAGCCTGACCAAGCCGGGCGACACGGTGCTGGTGGAAGATCCCGGCTACAGCAATCTGCAGTCGCTGATCCGCCACCACGGCTGCATCCCCGTGGGCATTGCACGCGGCGAGGCGGGCCTCGACCTCGATGCGCTGGCCAGCGAGGCCGCGCGCACGCAGCCCAAGCTGATGTTCGTCAACACGGTGCTGCAAAATCCGCTCGGCACGTCGCTCAGCCAGGCGCAAACGCACCGCCTGCTGGCACTGGCCGAGCAATTCGATTTCTGGCTGGTGGAAGACGATATCTACCGCGAACTGGCGGCGCGCGGCGAAGCATCGCTGGCGGCCATGGATGGCTTGCGCCGCGTGATCCGCGTGGGCAGTTTTTCCAAGACCCTGTCGCCCGTGCTGCGCGTGGGCTCGATCTGCGCCTCGCCGTCGCTGGTGGCCGAACTGGTGCGCGTAAAAATGCTGGCGGGACTGACGACGTCGGAAATCAACGAGCGCGCCGTCTACCACGCCGTGTCCGCGCGGCCCTACAAGCGCATGGTGGAACGGCTGGTGGCGCAGCTCGATGCGGCCCGCGAGCGCAGCATCGACTGCCTGGCGCAAGCGGGCATGGCGCCCGTGGCGCGTCCGCGCGGCGGCATGTTCGTCAGCGCCGGCTGGCCCACTATCCAGACGCCGGAATGGAATGGCAAGATCATCGCCGACATGGCCTTGAAGGCGGGCATCCTGCTGTCGCCGAACGAATTTTTCATGCTGCGCGCGCCCGAGACGGTGTGGTTCCGCTTCAACGTGGCCTACACCGATACCCCCGTGCTGCAGGCATTCCTGCAATCGATCCGTCCACGCTAAAGAACCCGCCATGGCCAGCGACAAATCCCCAGCCCTTCCCGTGAAAAATGCCGGCGGCCGGCGCCTGCAAAACCGCGACCGCCTGGAAGCGGACATCCTCGAGCAAGCCGTGCGCGCGTTCGCGGAAAGCGGCTACGAAGGCGCATCGATCGCCACCATCGCCGAGCGGGCCGGCCTGTCGAAGCAGAACCTGATGTATTACTTCCCGTCCAAGCAGCTGCTGTACCAGCGCGTGCTCGACGACGTGCTCGACGACTGGCTGGCACGCATGGACATGCTGGCCAATGCACACGACGAGCCGCGCGACGTGCTGCGCGCCTACATCGGCGCCAAGCTGCGTTTTTCGCGCGAACAGCCGTGGGCTTCGCGCGTGTATGCGCTGGAAGTGATCAATGGCGCGCCCCTGTACGGCGCGCAGATACGAGAAAGAGTCGTGCCCCTGCTGCGCAAGGATATCGCCGTCTTCGAAGCGTGGATCGCGGCCGGCAGGATCGCGCCCGTCAATGCCACGCACCTGATGTTCGCCATCTGGGCCATGACGCAATCGTATGCGGATTTTTCGGCGCAGATGGCACTGGTGCTGGAGCGCAGGCAGCTCACGCGCAAGGATTACGAGGATGCGGAAACCCTGATCGCGCACATGGTATTGGCGGCCGTCTCCATGCCGCCGGCAGGCGAAAAAAAACCGCCTTGAAAGGCGGTTTCTAGAACAGCGGAACGTTACGCTGCCGTCTTGCTCTTGCGGCGGCGCGCCATGAAGCCGACCAGGCCCAGGCCTGCCAGCAGCATCGCATAGGTTTCCGGTTCCGGCACGGCCGAGACATAGCCGGCCACGTTGGTGGCGTTGAAAGAATGGCTGGCGTTGACCTGGATGTTCGAAGCCCAGTTACCCACCACCACGTCGCCGTTGATCTGGCCATTGCCACCGGCCATGGTCGCCAGCGGCGCCAGGATGCTGCCGTACAGGCCCACGCCGTTCAAGGTGATCGTCTGCGCTTCATAGAAGTTGTACAGCACATTGTATTTGCTGAAATCGCCGTAGCCGCCGGACAGGTTCACGTTCGTGCCGCTGATATTGAGGATCAGGGTGTCGTTCGTGTGCAGGTTGCTGAACTTAAAGTTGTTCACCGAGCCCAGCGTCGCGGAAGTCAGGTCGAACACTTGCACGCCGCCCGTGCCACCCGTGAGCGTCATGCCGCCGTAGGCTACGGAACTGCTGCCCGTGGACGCCACGTTCGCCAGCGACGTCGAGGTGTTTTTCAGCTGGGCCGAGGTGGAGGCAAACGATACGGGCGACGTCGTCGTCCTGGTCGCCGTGTTCAGGCCCACGCTGCTCGTCGTCGTGCTGCCGCCGACAAAGTAATTGCCGTTCTTGATAGAACCGGAGCTGTAGTTCAGGTTACCGCCAACGACCAGCGCATAGCCGGTATTGCCGTGCGTGACATAGGCGTCCTTGTTCTTGTCATTGACAGAATAGTTCGACGCCGTCAGGTTACCGGCCACCAGCACGCCGCCTTCGACATCGCTGCCGGACGCGCTGAAGTTGCTCAGGGAATACAAATTGGCGCCACCGATGCCCAAATCGACAACACCGGCTTGCGCGGCGCTGGCGGCAAACACGGTCGACAGAACGAGTACGAATGATGATTTAGGCATGATTGACATTTTATTTCCAAAAAGAAAATTAACTTGACGCCAGAATATCATATCCATCGACTTTGACATGTCTCAAACCAACAACTTTTGTAATATTAATGCAAACTTAGTTGCAAAATGAGAATCACTCCCCTGTCGCTGCCCCGAGAACGCGCAAGCCATGGGGATGACGCTGCCAACAGACGGGCAAACAGCCGTCTGTTCCGCCCTTTCAATATTGCATAGAAGCACAGCCAACTTGGTGATACGATCGCGGCAGCGCCAGACGAGGCCAGCCCACCGAGTATGAAATCATAAGGATGAAGCACGCATGAAACGATTGTCCCTAGGCGCACTGATGCTGGCATATGCCTGCGGCGCGCACGCCGATGTGTTTAACATGATCGACAACCAGCCCCTCAGCGAAACCTGGCTCAACGCGGGCTTCTATTCGTATCACTTTCAGCGCGACAAGAATTTGAACGACAGCAATCCGGGCCTGGGCGCCGAATACCGCTTTTCCACGGTCGCGTCGGTCACGGCTGGCCGCTTCTACAATAGCGACCGCGCCTACTCGAACTACCTGGGCGTGTACTACCAGCCCATCAAGGTGGGTCCGCTGCGCGTGGGCGCCGTCGTTGGCGGCTTCAGCGGCTATCCGAAGATGCGCGATGGCGGCTGGTTCCCGGCCCTGGTCCCCACCATCAGCTATGAATACCAGCGCGTGGGCGTGAATATCGCCATCGTGCCGTCCTACAAGGACCGCCTGTATGGCGCCCTCAGTTTCCAGCTGAAACTCAAGGTATTCGACTAACCGCTTGTCCCGTTTTGTCGCCGTTCGCTCCGCCATTCCTGCCATTCGTCGCATACGCGATACCTGGCAGCACCGTTTTGCCTATAGTGGCTTCATCGCCAGCATGCATACGGCAGCGGCACCAACACGACAGGAGAACGGCATGAAAGACATCAATTCGGCACCGGGCAGCACTTCCTTCAGCGCTTTCTGGAACGAGCTGTGCGCTTACACGCGCCAGGGCATGGCCGCCTTGCGCGCCATGTCCTGGCCCATGCTGCTGGCATGCTGCCTGGGCATGGCGTTCGTGATCACCATCTTGCCGCTGGCCATCATGCTGTTTGCCCTCGTCATGCTGCTGAAATGGGCAAGCAACGGCGACGATGCCGGCGCAGACGAAAAAGTACCGGGCTCGCAGCAGTCGCCGCAATAAAAATTTGCGTCGTGGCAAGAGTGCATTGATTGTTCTATGGCACTATGGATGGGCGTAGCACTGACGGGCATCAAGCCTATCCCCATGGATGGCAGGGATATGGAACGCCAGACGGTATCCATGATCGAAGCTACTCCCCCACAGCCATAGGAGTTTTCTGATGATCACGACAGCAAAAGCGACAGCAAACACAACCATTCCTTGCCTGCGTTACCGCGACGCGCCCGCCGCCATCGAATGGCTATGCAAGGCGCTCGGTTTTGAAAAACAATTGATCGTGCCTGATGGCAACGGTGGCGTCGCCCATGCGCAACTGAGCTTTGGCAATGGCATGGTCATGGTGGCGCCAGCCATCGACAGCGACTATGGCCGCCTGATGAAACTGCCTGGCGACATCGGCGGCGCCAATACGCAAAGCTGCTACCTGGTCGTCAACGATGCCGACGCCGTCTACCGCAGCGCGCGCGAAGCGGGCGCAGAGATCGTGCTCGACATCAAGGATGAAGATTACGGCGGACGGGGCTTTACCTGCCGCGACCCGGAAGGCCATATCTGGAGTCTGGGCACCTACGATCCATGGTAAAACGGAGAACAATGATTATCAGTAGCCTCACCGCCGCCAGCCTTGCGCTGATCGGCGGTTTCCTGTCCGCTCCCGTCCTCGTCGACGAACATCTCAACCGCGTCCATCCCCCGTCCGGCAAGGCGCCATCGGCAGCCACTACGGCCCTGCACGAGAGCCTGTGGATCGCCGACCTGCACGCCGACAGCCTGCTGTGGCAACGCAATCTGAACCGCGACAGCCAGCGCGGGCATGTCGACTTCCCCCGCCTGCGGCGGGCCAACGTGGCGTTGCAAGCGTTTTCCGTCGTCACCAAGACGCCGCGCAAGATGAATATCGAGCGCAATGGCAGCGACACGGACAACATCACGGCGCTGGTGGTGGCGCAAGGCTTGCCGCCCGCCACCTGGAACAGCCTGCTGGCGCGCGCCACTTACCAGGCCGACGAGCTGCGCCAGCAAGCGGCCAAAAGCGATGGCAAGGTGCGGGTCATCGGCAGCCGCGCCCAGCTGCGCAGCTTCATCGCCGCGCGCGAAAAAGACCCCGCCTTGCTGGCCGGCTGGCTGACCCTGGAAGGCGCGCATGCGCTGGAAGGAAAACTGGACAACCTCGATACCCTGTACCAGGCCGGCTACCGCATGGCCGCGCCCACGCATTTCTTCGACACGGAAATCTCCGGCTCCCAGCATGGCTTGAAGAAAGGCGGCCTGACGCCGCTGGGCAAGCAATGGCTGCGCGCCATGGAGCAGCGCAAGATGATCGTCGACCTGGCGCACGCCTCGCCGGCCACCATCGACGACGTGTTGACGATGGCGAAACGCCCCGTGATGGTGTCGCACACGGGCGTGCGCGGCACGTGCGCCAACGGCCGCAACCTGAGCGACGCACAACTGAAACGCATCGCCGCCCAGGGTGGCCTGGTGGGCATCGGCTTCTGGAATACGGCCGTCTGCGGCAAGGACGTGGCGTCCATCGCGCGCGCCATCCAGTACACGGTAAAGCTGATCGGCGCCGAACACGTGGCCTATGGCTCGGACTTCGACGGCGCCGTCACCACGGCCATCGATGCGGCCGGCTTGCCACGCTTGACGCAGGCGCTGCTCGACGCGGGCCTGTCGGAAGCGCAGATCCGCCGCGTGGCCGGTGAAAACGTGCGCGACTTCTTGCTGAAAAACCTGCCGGATGATGACGCCTAGGCCAAGGCGCTGATCAAGTCCTGGCTCGCCACCTGACGCGGGCGGATGCGTATCAGCTTGCGGTACAGCGGCGGCATCGACTCGCACAGCGCCAGCAGCGCGTCTTCCTCCATGGCCGGGCGCACGTACTGGAGCTGTGCGGGATTATTCTCCGGCAGCGCCCCTTCCATGGTGGAGCCGTAGGCGCCCAGGGTCATGAAACTGGCGGCGCCGTCATCCGGGCCGATGGCCAGCACGAAGGTGCCGTGCTTGGGGTGGCCCAGGTAACTCTTGAATTCTTCCTGCAGCGCAGGATCGGCGCTCGCCATCAACTCGAAGCGCAATTGCGCGTACTGGCGCGTGCACTCCATGAACGGGGTGCGGATGGCGGACTGGCTCACCTTGCCCGGCATGCACAGCAGCAGGTTGCCGAAGGAGTCGAGCAAGGCGGCAGCGTCGCCCTGGCCGCCATCGCGCATATCCTGCTCCATGGCCGCCTGCAGGAAGGGCGCCAGGCCCGCATCGGGCGCGTGCGGCTCGCAGCGGTAAGTCAGGGCGTCGGGATAGCGGCGGCGCAGGGCGCGCACCACGGCATGTTCGGACGGCAAGGCGGCCGGATCGCGCAGGGGGACGTCGTCGCCCGCGTTCAGCAGCTGCATCACCTGCGCCGATGTGGCCTCGAACACGAGCGAACACAGAGCCTGCGTCGCCTCGTGGATGCTCTTGCCGATGAAAAAAGATTTGGGTGCGGCGCCGGAAGGCAGGCGCGCATATTCGGTGGCGCCGCGCACGGCCGGGTAGTAAAAGCTGCGGCCGGCCTGCGCCCGCAGCGGCGCCGGCAAGGCCTTGAACGTGGCGCTGCCATCATAATTGATGCCCGCCTTGACGTCGGGCGCGGCCACCACCACGTTGAAACCGGCGGCCAATATCGCCCCCGTGCACATGCAGCAGGGGTCGAGCGAGGTGACGATGGTCAGTTCCCCCGGCGGCGGCAAGGGCACGCCCTTGGCCCGCTCGGCGAAATACCAGTCCACCAGCTGGCGCTCGCCATGCGCCGTGGGGTCGAACACCAGACCCTGGCGCACGACGTTGTTGTGCATCGATTGCAGCACGTTGCCGGCGCCATCGAGCAGCACGCCGCCCACGCCAAATGTACCTTGCGTCTTGGCCGCCATGGCTTCGGCCGCCGCAATCGCCACGGCGGCCTGGATGTCTATCGTCTTGTTCAAGCGGATCCTGTTACTTCATGTCCAGGTCGGAATTGCCGAAGCCGTGCGGCAGCAGCCAGCCCGCCGTCACTTCCATGACATCGTTTTTCAGGTTCGTCAGGATCACCGGCAAATCGGCGCCGCCCATCTCGAAGATCACCTGGCGGCAGGCGCCGCACGGCGAGATCGGTTCGGCCGTATCGCCCGTGACGGCCAGCCTGGCGAAGTCGCCCGGCTTGCAGCCATGCGCGATGGCACTGAAAAACGCCGTGCGCTCGGCGCAGTTGCACAGGCCATAGGCGGCGTTTTCCACGTTACAGCCGCGGAAGACGCGGCCATCCTTGCACAGCAGCGCCGCGCCCACTTTAAAGCGCGAGTATGGCGCGTAGGCCAGTTCACGGCCGGCATTGGCTTCGGCGATCAGTTCTTGGTTGTTCATTTGATTTTTCTTTTCAACCCCAGCAGCGAGATGCCGGGGTCGTACCCTGAGGGTACGACCCCAGACTTTGCCTCTGGGTTTAATTTAAGGTCGTATCGTACGATAAATCACGGGATTGGCCGTCAACGCCACGGCGCTGATGGCATACGCTTCCTGGATTTCCCTGACGGCTTGCTGCGCCGCCGCTTCCGTGCGCGCGTGCACCATGGCCAGCGGCTGGCCCACGGCCACTTGCTCGCCCAGGCCCACGAGGTCCGTCAGGCCGACGGCGAAATCGATGCTGTCGGTCGGACGGCGGCGGCCACCGCCCAGGGCCACGACGGCCAGGCCGATGGCGCGGCAATCGCGCACGTTGGCAAAGCCGGCCGACAACGCTGGCGCCGGCACGATGAACGGCGCCTGCTCCAGGTGCTTGTCCGGATTGTCGACGAGGTCGGCCGGGCCGCCCAGTGCCGACACCATGCGCGCAAAGCGCTCGGCCGCCTCGCCCGAATCGAGGGCCGCCATCAATTTCACGCGCGCCTCCTCTTCGGTCGCGGCCAGGCCGCCCAGCACCAGCATCTCGGCGCACAGCGCCAGGGTCACTTCATGCAGGCGCGCGGGACGCGAACGGCCCGTCAGGTAATCCATGGCGCCGCGCACTTCCAGCGCATTGCCCGCGTACGGCGCCAGCGATTCGTTCATGTCCGTCAGAATGGCCGACGTCTGCATGCCCGCGCCATTGCCGACGGCGACGATGCTCTCGGCCAGTTCCACCGACTTGTCGTAGGTCGGCATGAAGGCGCCCGTACCCACTTTCACGTCCATCACCAGCGCGTCCAGCCCCGCCGACAGTTTCTTCGACAGGATGGAGCCGGTGATCATGGCCACCGATTCCACCGTGGCGGTGACGTCGCGGATGCTGTAGAAACGCTTGTCGGCCGGCGCCAGCTGCGCCGTCTGGCCGATGATGGCCACGCCGATATCCTGCACCACCTTGCGGAACAGTTCATTGTCCGGCACGGTGCAGTAACCTGGAATGGCGTCGAACTTGTCGAGGGTGCCGCCCGTGTGGCCCAGGCCGCGGCCCGAGATCATCGGCACGTAGCCGCCGCACGCGGCGACCATGGGGCCCAGCAGCAGGGAGACCACGTCGCCCACGCCGCCCGTCGAATGCTTGTCGACGATGGGGCCCGGCAGGTTCAGCGAGCGCCAGTCCAGCACGTGGCCGGAATCGCGCATGGCCAGCGTGAACGCCACGCGCTCGTCCATGTTCATGTCGTTGAAATAGACGGCCATGCCCAGCGCCGCGATCTGGCCTTCGCTGACGCTGCCGTCAGTGATGCCACGCACGAAAAACTGGATTTCCTCGGCGCTCAATACGCCCTTGTCGCGCTTCTTGCGAATGATTTCCTGAGTTAGAAACATGATAGCTCCCGATGTCCTATTCAAATGCTGATGTCGATCCAGCGGCCTTGTCGGATTACGCCCTGCGGGCTAATCCGACCTACGCAGCTTGCTGGCGAAAGCAATTTGGGGCCGGCGCCCCGGCGCATCGCTGCGCGGAAGAACCGGCCCCACTATCCTGCTTTACAAACTTAGACGCCGTAAGGAATCCACACGTTTTTCACTTGCGACGCATGCGCCAGCACGGCGCGACCGCCGCTTTGGGCGGCGCTGTACCAGTCGCGGCCCTTGGCGCCGCCGACCCAGGTGCGCTTCAGGGTGCCGGCCGACAGGCGCTCGACTTCCGCGCAACCGTCAGCGGATCCGTCATGGCGCCAGACGGCGTCGATGTCGGCGTGCGTGGCCAGGGTGCGCGCCAGTTCATCGGCATTGCCGCTGATGATGTTGACGACGCCGCCCGGCAAGTCGGACGTGTCGAAGACCTGGTACAGGTCCAGCGCGGAGAGCGGGTGCGCTTCCGACGGCACCACCACCACGCGGTTGCCCAGCGCGATGGCAGGGGCCACGAGCGAAATAAAGCCCAGCAACGGCGCTTCGTTCGGGCAGACGATGCCGATCACGCCGACCGCTTCGTTCAGCGCCACGGTGATGCCCTTGGTTGGCGGCTGGTGCGCCAGGCCGTCGTACTTGTCGGCCCAGGCGGCGTAGTAGAACAGGCGTTCGATCGATGCCTGCACTTCCTTCTCGGGATTTTTACTGCCCGTCATGGCGGCGATGCGGGCGGCGAATTCGTCGGCGCGCGCTGCCAGGTTTTCGGCGATGTAGAACAGCACTTGCGCGCGGTTGTGCGCCGTGGCGCTGGTCCAGCCGGACGCTTTGTGGGCCGCTTCGACGGCGTTGCGGATGTCCTTGCGGCTGCCCACGCCCACTTCGGCCAGCAGGGCGCCATTTGCACCAAACACTGGCGCGCTGTAGGCGCTGTCAGGGCGCGCCTGCTTGCCGCCGATGTACATCTTGGCCGTGCGGTCGATGGCGAACGGATCGGCTGGCGCCGGCTTCACATTGGCCTTGGCTTTCGCTTCCACCACCGGCAGGGCCGGACGCGCATCTTCGGCCAGGGCCGTCATGTATTCCAGCATGCCTTCGCGGCCGCCTTCACGGCCAAATCCCGATTCGCGGTAGCCGCCGAAGCCGCAGGCCGCATCGAACTGGTTGGCGCTGTTGATCCATACCACGCCAGCCTTGATGGCGGGCGCAATGTCCAGCGCCAGGCTGATCGACTCGGTCCACACGCTGGCGGCCAGGCCGTACACCGTGTTGTTCGCCAGTTGCACCGCTTCTGGCGGCGTGCGGAAGCTCATGGCCACCAGCACGGGGCCGAAGATTTCTGCCTGCGCCACGGCGGCCGACGTCGACGCGCCCGTGATCAGGGTCGGCGGGAACCACGAACCGTCGGCCGGCAATTCGCACGCCGGTTGCCACACGTCGCAGCCTTCGGCACGGGCCGAATCGACGAGCGCGGCGATGCGCTGGCGCTGTACCGGATCGACCAGCGCGCCCACGTCCATCGATTTGTCCAGCGGCGAGCCCAGACGCAGGTTTTCCATGCGGGCGCGTACCTTGTTCAGGAAGCGCTCCTGGACCGATTCCTGCACCAGCAGGCGCGATCCGGCGCAGCAGACTTGTCCCTGGTTGAACCAGATCGAATCGACCAGGCCTTCCACGGCGCCATCGAGGTCCGCGTCTTCAAAGACGATGAACGGCGACTTGCCGCCCAATTCCAAGGAGAGCTTCTTGCCGCTGCCGGCCGTCGCCTCGCGGATCAAACGGCCCACTTCCGTCGAACCCGTAAAGGCGATCTTGTCGACGCCAGGATGGTTGACGATGGCCGAGCCCACGCGTCCGTCGCCGGTGACGATGTTGACGACGCCGGCCGGCACGCCTGCCTGCACGCACAGTTCGGCGAACAGCATGGCGGTCAGCGACGTGAATTCTGCCGGCTTGAAGACCACCGTGTTACCGGCCGCCAGGGCCGGGGCGATTTTCCACGACAGCATCAGCAGGGGGAAATTCCACGGCACGATCTGGCCTACCACGCCCACGGCGCGGTAGTCGGCGAATTCTTCCGACTGCAACTGCGCCCAGCCGGCGTGATGGTAGAAATGGCGCGCGGCCAGCGGCAGGTCGATATCGCGCGTCTCGCGGATGGTCTTGCCGTTGTCCAGGGTTTCCAGCACGGCGAACAGGCGCGAGTGCTTTTGCAGCAAACGGGCCAGTGCGTACATGACTTTCGCGCGGCCGTGGCCGCCCATGCCTTGCCAGACGGGCAGCGCGCGGCGCGCCGCTTCCACGGCGCGTTCCACGTCGGCGTCGCTCGCTTGCGTCAGTTCGGCCAGCTGCGTGCCGTCGGCAGGATTGGTCGAGGCGAACAGTTCCGCCGGCGCGCTCCAGGCATTGTCGATGAACAAACCGAATGTGCGCTGGTGGCCATCGAGCCACGCCTGCGCTTCTTTTTGACTTTCGGGAGCAGGGCCGTAGTCCATAGTATTGAGAATCTCGTTAATTGTAGTCATGACGAATGTGCTTTAAGGTTGTGCGTGACGATGATTGGCCGAGTAGCTGCCGGTGACGTAGTGCTCGAGCTGGCGCTCGATGTCGGTCAGCAGGCTGGAAGCGCCGATGCGGAACAGGTGCGGCTGCAGCCATTCGTTGCCCAGTTCTTCCTTCATCAGGGTCAGGTATTGCAGCGCGCTCTTGGCCGAGCTGACGCCGCCGGCCGGCTTGAAGCCCACCTTGAAGCCCGTCTGCTCGTGGTATTCGCGGATCGTGCGCACCATCGTCAGGGCCACGGGAATAGTGGCGTTCACGCCCTCTTTACCGGTGGAGGTCTTGATGAAATCGGCGCCGGCCATCATGCAGACCCACGACGCCTTGGCCACGTTTTCCATGGTCAGCAAGTCGCCCGTGGCGAGAATCGCCTTCACGTGCGCTTCGCCGCACGCCTTGCGGTAAGCGAGCATTTCGTCGTACAGCACTTGCCAGTTGCCGTTCAGGACGTGCTGGCGCGTGATGACGATATCGATCTCGGAAGCGCCGGCGGCGACCGACAGTTCGATCTCGCGCAGCTTCGTTTCCATGCTCGTCAGGCCGGCCGGGAAGCCCGTCGACACGGCGGCGATGGGCAAGCGGCCCTGGATGACTTTCACGGCCGGCTGAATCATCTCGTGGTACACGCACACGGCGCCGGTGCTCAAGTCGGTCAGGCCCAACGCTGCCATCAGGTCGGCGCGCAACGGGCGCATGGCCTTCATGCACAGGCGTTCGACTCTGCCCGGCGTATCGTCGCCGCCCAGGGTGGTCAGGTCGATCATCTGGATGGCTTTCACCAGCCAGGCGGCTTGGTATTCCTTTTTCACCGTACGGCGGTTCGCCAGGCTGGCCGCGCGGCGGTCTGTCGCGGCGCGGTTGACGCGGATCTGGTTGATCCAGCCCAGGTCGAGGCCAACGGCCTCGTTACGCTTGAATTCGGGGTGCATGAGTGTCATAACAAGCTGGTTCCATTAGCAAGTGGTGGTACGCCAAGGTGCTTGGCGAGGGTTTGGCCAATATCGGAGAAGGTCTCGGAAATACCCAGTGCGCGCGGGGCGACGCCGGGGCCGAAGAAGATCATCGGTATGTGTTCGCGGGTGTGGTCGGAGCCGTGCCAGGTCGGGTCGCAGCCATGGTCGGCGGTGATCACGACCAGGTCGCCTTCCTTGAGCTTGTCCATGAATTCCGGCAGGCGCGCATCCATTTCGCGCAGCGCGTCGGCATAGCCCTCGGTGTTGCGGCGGTGGCCGAAAGCCTGGTCGAAATCGACGAAGTTCACGAAGGTGAGCGACTTGTCCTGGACTTCATCGGCCGTCTTCAACAGCGCTTCGAACAGGGCCATGTTGTCGACGCCCTTGACGACTCTGGAGATGCCCTGGGTGGCGAAAATGTCGCTGATCTTGCCCAGGCCGACGACTTCGCCGCCCGCGTTCTTGACGTGGTCGAGCAGGGTCGGCGCGGGTGGCGCGACGGCGTAGTCGTGGCGGTTGGACGTGCGCGTGTAGTTGCCGTTGCTGCCAGTGAACGGACGGGCGATGACGCGGCCGATGTTGTACGGTTCGACCAGCTTGAAGGCCATTTCGCACACTTCGTACAGGCGCTCGAGGCCGAACGATTCTTCGTGCGCGGCGATCTGCATCACCGAGTCGCCCGACGTATAGATAATCAGCTTGCCGGTGGCGACGTGCTCGTCGCCATGCTTGTTGATGATGTCCGTGCCCGAGGCGTGGCAGTCGCCGAGGAAGCCCGGCACGCCGGACATGGCCTTGAGCTTGTCGGTCAGGTCGGCCGGGAACGACGGCGTGGTGCGGGGAAAATATCCCCAGTCGAATTCGACGGGCACGCCGGCGATTTCCCAGTGGCCGCTCTGCGTGTCCTTGCCGGTGGAACGCTCGCGCGCCGCGCCGTAGGCGCCGGTGAAACCGTCGCGCTGGTCGAAGCCCGTGGCCCATTCGCCGCTGGCCAGGTGCGCCGCGGCGCCCAGTCCCAGGCGTTCCATGTTCGGGAGTTTCAAGGTCTTGCCGCTTTTGGCGACAGTGCTGGCAATGTGGCCAAAGGTATTGGCACCTGCGTCGCCATACTTGGCGGCGTCTGGCGTCGCGCCAAGGCCGAAGGAATCAAGCAGGAGGATAAATGCGCGTGACATGATAAGGCTCGCTTTATGGAGTGATGCAAAGATGATGCGGACAGTGTAGGCCGGATTTTCCCGGCCTGCCGCGCGGCAGCGCCGGTGGCCGGCGCGCCGCTACTGCGTAAAAAAGTGCTTAGGCTTGCGGTTTGGTGGCCACGGTGGCCAGGAACGCCAGGATCAGCTTGACCAGGTCTTTGGCGCCGATGGCCGCGTACTTCAGGGTTTGCTCGTGCGACAGGGCGAATGGCGACATGCCTTCGGCCAGGTTGGTAATCACCGATACGCCCACCACTTTCAGGTCGCAATGACGGGCCGACACCACTTCCGGCACCACGGACATGCCGACCGTGTCGGCGCCCAGGCGGGCCATCATGCGGATTTCAGCGGCCGTCTCGAAGTTCGGGCCAGGGTAGGCGACGAACACGCCTTCGTGCAGGGTGATGCCGTTCGAAGCAGCCGTTTCCTTGACCAGATTGCGCAGGTCCGCATCGTAGGCGTTGGCCATGCTGAAGAAGCGCGGGCCGAAGCGGTCGTCGTTCGGGCCGACCATCGGCGTGCCTGGCAGCAGGTTGATGTGGTCGCTGATGGCCACCAGGCTGCCGGCGTCCACTTCAGGGCGCAGGGAACCGGCGGCGTTGGTGACGAACAGCATTTCGCAGCCCAGCAGTTTCAGGGTACGGATGGCGCTCGTCATCACGCCCATGCCATAGCCTTCGTAGAAGTGGCCACGGCCCTTCATGCAGACGACGGCGACGCCCGACAGGGTGCCGATCACCAGTTCGCCGGCATGGCCGTGCACGGTGCTGATCGGGAAGCCCGGCAATTCGTCAAAGCTGATGCTGACGGCGTCCGTCATCTGCTCGGCCAACACGCCCAGGCCGGAACCGAGGATCATCGCCACGCGCGGCTTGAAATTTTCAGGAGCGCGGGCACGGATGATTTCGGCGGCGTGGAAAGGGGTGTTGTTCGACATGGTTATCCTCTGATTGACTATTGATGATGGGTTGCTGCCTGCGCGGCAGTGCAAGATGCTGCGGCCCAGGTATCGGGTATGTATGGTGTTACTGGTATATCGAAATGCGTATTGCTTCTATTTGCCGCCACTATGCATCAAACGGAATATGTATGGCAAATACCATTTTTCTTGCCCATTTATACAATTCAAATATAAATGGCCGACATTATAGTCGAGGCAAGCCCAGGCCCGCCATCCCCGGAAAATGCATGCATACAAGCTCCATACGTCGGTTTTTCATGCACACTTGACACGGGCTTGACACTGCAAAGACAAATGTTTACAGTCACAGACAAATGTTTAAACCCCAGCGAAAACCCTGTGACCGATACCAATAAAAAAGACCAGCTGTACACGCTGATCCGCAACAACCCCTTCATCTCGCAGCAAGACCTGGCAAGCGAGCTGGGCTTGTCGCGCTCGGCCGTCGCCGGCCACATCGCCGGGCTCATACGCGAGCGCCGCCTGCTGGGACGCGCCTACGTGCTGCCCGACAGCCGTCCCGTGCTGTGCATAGGCGCCGCCAACCTCGACCGCAAGATGCGCACCCTGGCCACCTTGCAGATGGGCACCTCGAATCCCGTGCGTTCGGAAGAAGTGTTTGGCGGCGTGGGCCGCAACATCGCGGAAAACCTGGCCCGATTGTCGATCCCCGTGGCGCTGCTGACGGCGCTGGGCGACGATGCGGCCGGCCACGCCCTGCAGACGCACGCGGAAGACGCGGGCATCGACATGCGCGGCAGCCTGCATCTGAGCAACACCAGCAGCGGCACCTACACGGCCGTGCTCGACGAACATGGCGAAATGCTGCTGGCGATGGCCAACATGCAACTGTACGAACAGCTGACTCCCGCCTTTCTGCACAGCCGCCAGCCGCAGCGCGCCGCCGCCGCCCTCACCGTCTGCGACCTGAACCTGGGCCACGACAGCGTGCAGGCCCTGCTGGACGATGCCCGCCAGGATGGGGCCCATGCGACGCCGCTCGTCATCGTCGCCGTCTCGCAGCCGAAGATGGCGCATTTGCCGCAAGACCTGACGGGCTTGCATTTGCTGATCCTGAACCGGGGCGAGCTGGAAACGCGCGTGGCGCGGGCCTTGCCCACGGCAGCGGACCTGCGCACCGCCTGCCGCGAAGTGCAGCGCCAGGGCGCGCGCCAGGTGGTCGTCACCTGCGGCAGCGAAGGCGTGTATTTCACGGACGGCGACAGCCTGGATGCGCCCATCGTCCACCTGGCCGCGCGCGAAGTGGACGCCGTCGACGTGACGGGCGCCGGCGACGCATTTTCCGCCGCCGTCTGCTGGTCGCTGTACCACGACAGCAGCGATCTGAAACTGGCTTGCCGGCGCGGCCTGAAGCTGGCCGCCATGACCCTGGAATCGGCCGCCACCGTTTCCCCACAGATTTCCGCCGGCGCGCTCGACGATATCGACGACGCCGACCTGGCGCCGCCTCCCCCTACCCTCTTTCAACAGGACTGACATGACCCAATTACAGAATTTCCTCTTGTTCTCGCAAGAAGTGCTCGACGCGCGCGCGGCCGGCAAGGCCATCGTGGCGCTGGAATCGACCATCATTTCGCACGGCATGCCATATCCGCAAAACGTGGAAATGGCGCGCGAAGTGGAACAGATCATCCGTGACGGCGGCGCCGTACCGGCCACCATCGCCATCATCGGCGGCAAGATCTGCGTGGGCCTGTCGCCCGAACAACTGGAATTGCTGGGCACCTCGCCCGACGCCATGAAGGTCAGCCGCCGCGACTTGCCGTTCGTACTGTCGCAAGGCAAGCTGGGCGCCACCACCGTGGCCGCCACCATGATCTGCGCGGAACTGGCCGGTATTTCCGTGTTCGTCACGGGCGGCATCGGCGGCGTGCACCGCGGCGCGGAAACGAGCTTCGACATTTCCGCCGACTTGCAGGAGCTGGCGCAAACTTCAGTCGCCGTCGTCTGCGCGGGCGTCAAATCCATCCTCGACATCGGCCTGACCCTGGAATACCTGGAAACCCACGGCGTGCCCGTCATCAGCGTGGGCCAGGAAGGTTTCCCCGCCTTCTTCACGCGCGAAAGCGGCTTCAAGGCCGATTTCCGCCTCGATACGGCCGCCGAGCAAGCCGCCTTCATCGGCACCAAATGGCAGCTGGGCTTGAAAGGCGGCGTGGTCGTCAGCAACCCCGTGCCGGCCGCGCAAGCCATGCCGAAGGAAGAGATCGATGCCATCACCGCGCAAGCGCTGCAGGAAGCGGACGCGGGCGGCGTGAAGGGCAAGCAGGTCACGCCATTCCTGCTGTCGCGCATCAAGCAACTGACGGATGGCCGCAGCCTGGCGACGAATATCGCCCTCGTCAAGCACAATGCGCAAGTCGGCACGGCACTGGCCATTGCCATGCAGGCGGTCGTGGCACGATAATAGGACTGCTGCAAAGAAGCGCGCGGCCTTTCGGGGCTGCGCGCCGTTCCCGTTTAGCGTCAGGTAATGCAAGGAAAGCATGTCCATCGATCTGAAACAGTTAAAGTATTTTCTTGCCGTCGCCGAGGAGAAAAGCTTCAGCCGCGCCGCGGAGCGCCTGCATATCTCGCAGCCGCCCCTGAGCCAGCAGATCATGAAACTGGAAAGCGAACTGGGCGTACGCCTGTTTGCGCGCACCACGCGCACCTTCGAGCTGACCGTGGCGGGCAAGGCGCTGATGAACGAGGCGGCCGACCTGCTGGCCAAGATGCGCATGACCATCGACACCATCCGCCAGATCGACCGCGGCGAAGTGGGCCGCTTGCGCGTAGGCATCGTCGGCTCGGCCATGTGGGGCCCCATCCCCAGCCTGCTGGAAGAATTCCAGACCAAATTTCCCCGCGTCACCTGGACCATCCACGAATTCGGTCCCACGGTGCAATACGAAGCCTTGCGCGCCAAGCAGATCGACGTGGGCTTCTGGCGCGAACCCAAGCTCAACGACGACGACCTGCGTCACGATAATCTGCGCCAGGAACTGTGCTTCCGCGAAAACGTCTGCGTGGCCGTCAATGAACACCACCCGCTGGCGAAAAACACGGCCATCGAGCTGATCGACATCGCCCATGAGCCGATGCTGACCCTGAACCTCGACAAATCCGCGTTTCCCCGCTATCTGGTGCAATGCTGCATCAACGCCGGTTTCGAGCCCGTGATCTTCCAGGAAGCGAGCGAGCCGCAAACCCTGCTGGCCATGGTGGGCGCGGGCCTGGGCGTGACCCTGGTGCCGGAAACGACAAGCCGCATCGGCTGGCCCGGCGTCGTGTTTCTGCCGATCAAGACGAATCCGCCCTCGGCCAATCTGTACATCAGCTACACGACGCTGGACGACGCTCCCGTCGTGCGGGCTTTCCTCAATATCATCAATCCCCCATCTAATTGAGGCCAAGCCTCAAGCATTACCAAGCAACGCTAACCCGAAAAGCAGCAAGACCGGGGTCGGCCCCTCAGGGACTCGGCGCCCCCGTCCGACCCCAGCCCTTCGTTTTGGGTTTGCATTCCAATTTATATGGCTATCATATAAATAGCTAAACAAAAACGTATTTGTCATACATATCTGGCATGATGCATAGTGATTCGGACGCCCATCGTGGCGCCGGTTCCGTGCTTGCCCTGCCCGTCCACTGACGGCGCATCCCAGCCCGCTCCGGCAACCGCATTCGATGTTGTACCTATAAAAGAGACGGGGCACGACTGTTGCATGAGCATCACACTGACAACATAAAAGCACACGAGGCTAGCAATGATCTTGTGCGATACAGTGCAATGTTGATAAGGAAGTATCAGCTCGTGCATCAAAAACAGGCTAAATCGGCCCCAAATTATATGTTTCACCTATAAAAAATATACAATATCGATCTTCCAGGAGCCAATTCATGAAACTTACACAATTTAGTTTGACGATCGCAGCCGTATTGTTGACTGCTCAAGCGTCCGCGGCTACCCCAAAACTGGGTGTCGTGTATGACGCGGGCGGCAAGTTCGACAAGTCGTTCAACCAATCCGCTTTCGAAGGCGCATCGCGCTTCAAAAAAGACACGGGCATTTCCTTCATCGAAGTGCAGGCATCGAGCGATACGCAAGCCGAGCAAGTCATGCGCGGCCTGGCCCGCAAGAAACTCGACATGATCGCCGCCATCGGCTTTGCGCAAACGCAAGCCGTGCAAAAGGTCGCCAAGGAATTCCCGAACGTGAAATTCGTGCTGATCGACGGCCAGGCCGCCGGCAGCAACGTCAATTCCGTCGTCTTCAAGGAAGAAGAAGGCTCCTACCTGGTGGGCGTGGCGGCGGCCATGGCCAGCAAGAGCAAGAAGGTCGGCTTCATCGGCGGCATCGATATTCCCCTGATCCGCAACTTCGCCTGCGGCTACGCGCAAGGCGCGAAGGCCGTCAATCCGAAAACGGAAATCACGCAAAACATGGTCGGCACCACGTCCGGCGCCTGGAATGACCCGGCCAAGGGCGGCGAACTGGCCCGCTCGCAATTCGAGCGCGGCGTCGATGTCGTCTTCGCCGTCGCTGGCGGCAGCGGCATGGGTACCCTGCAGATGGCCAAGGAAAAAGGCAAGTTGGCCATTGGCGTCGATTCGAACCAGAACCATTTGTATCCAGGCAGCATCCTGACCTCGATGGTCAAGCGCGTCGACAACACGGTCTATGACAGCTTCATGCAAGTCAAGAACGGCACCTGGAAGGGCGGCGTCAGCTATAAAGGCTTGAAAGAAGGCGGCGTGGATTGGGCTCTCGATGAGAACAACCGCAAGCTGATTACGCCGGAAATCGAAAAGCGCGTGTTGGGTGCGCGTAAGGACATTATCGATGGCAAGATCAAAGTGATCGATTACCGCGTCGGCAGCAGCTGCCCGGTTTAATTTTTCTCCGTATCTTTTAGCGCGCCGCCGGGGCCAGTCTCCGCGCGGCGCGTTTCCATGAAACTATCCAGTTATGAACCTATGCAGCCAGCAGTAGAATTTCGCAGCATTTCCAAGCATTTTGGACATGTGAAGGCGAACGCCGACGTCAGTTTCTCCATCGCCAAGGGCAGTATCCATGGCCTGGTGGGGGAAAATGGCGCCGGCAAATCGACCTTGATGAGCATCCTGTACGGGTACTACCGTGCCGACGGCGGAGAAATCCTGCTCGACGGAAAAGTACAGCCTATCCGCAACAGCCAGGAGGCGATCAACCTCGGCATCGGCATGGTGCACCAGCACTTCATGCTGGTCGAGAACTTCACCGTTCTGGACAATATCATGCTGGGCACGGAAGGCGGTTTTCGCCTGGCCAGCCACCGCACGGAAGCGGAAGCGAAATTGCGCGAGATTTGCGCGCGCTACCGCCTCGACGTCGACCCGCTGGCGAAGATCGAAGACTTGTCCGTGGGCGCGCAGCAGCGCGTGGAAATCCTCAAGCAGATTTACCGCAGCGCCAATATCCTGATCCTCGATGAGCCGACGGCCGTGCTGACGGCCCAGGAAACGGCCTCGCTGTTTGAAATCCTGCGCCTGTTCAAGGAGCAGGGCAAGACCATCATCCTGATCACGCACAAGCTGCAAGAGATCCTGGAAATCACCGACAACGTCACCGTCATGCGCGGCGGCACGGTGGTGGGCGCCGTGGCGACCGCCGGCACCTCGAAAGAGGAACTGGCCAACATGATGGTCGGCCGCCCCATCCAGAGCCACTTGCCCCGTGCACCGTACAATCCGGGCGCCACGGTGCTGGAAGTGGACGGCTTGCAATTGGCCGACGATCAGCAAGTCAAATTGCTGGCCGACATAGGTTTCAACTTGCGCGCCGGCGAAATCGTCGCCATCGCGGGCGTGTCGGGCAATGGCCAGAGCGAGCTGCTGGAAATTCTGTCCGGCATGCGCTTGCCGACGTCGGGCAAGCTGCGTTTCCTGGACAAGGACTTGCCGTTTGCCAAGCGCCACGATGCCGACGGCTTGCCGCTGGCCTTCCGCGACCTGGGCATCGCCCACATTCCGGAAGACCGCTTGCGCGACGGCGTGGTAAAGAATTTCTCCGTCATGCAAAACACCATCCTCGGTTACCAGGACCACCTGAAAAACCGCTGGGGCCTGTTCAACTTCAAGGCCATCGGCGCGCGCTGCGCGGAACTGCTGAAGACGTTCGACGTGCGTCCGGCCAATCCGGACCTGCGCATCGGCTTGCTGTCGGGCGGTAACCAGCAAAAAGTGGTGATCGCGCGCGAAGTGCTGGCCAAGCCGAAACTGATGCTGGTGGGCCAGCCCACGCGCGGCGTCGACATCGGCACCATCGAAAGCATCCATACGCAATTGCTGGCCCTGCGCGACGCGGGCGTGGCGATCCTGCTGGTGTCCGTCGAACTGGAAGAAGTGCGGGCGCTGGCCGACCGCATCCTCGTCATGTGCGGCGGACGCATCACCGGCGAACTGAAAATTGAAGAATTCGATACCACCCGCATCGGTCTGTTGATGGGGGGAATGCATAAATCATGAATAACGACTTGCCACGCTGGGCGACAGCCTTTGTCATGCCCATGTTAAACCTGCTGTCGGCCTTGCTGGTCGCAGCCCTGGTCATTTATATGCTGGGCGAAGACCCGGCCGAATCGCTATCCATCCTCGTCCACAGCGCCATCCTCAATCCGGAAGGCTTGAGCTACACCCTGTTCTACGCCAGCACCTTCATTTTCACGGGCCTGTCCGTGTCCGTGGCGATGCAGGCCGGCCTGTTCAATATCGGTTCCGAAGGCCAGATGTATATCGGCGGCCTGGGCTTGACGGTGGCCATGCTGGCCTTCGACCAGACCCTGCCCGCCTGGTTATTGATACCGGCGGCCATGATCGGCGCGGCCCTGTTCGGCGCGCTGTGGGGCTTTTTGCCCGGCTACCTGCAAGCCAAGCGCGGCAGCCACATCGTCGTGACCACCATCATGTTCAACTTCATCGCCGCCAGCCTGATGAACTTCATCATCGTGAAGTATCTGATTCCGCCGGGCGAGCAGAACACGGCCAGCCGCGTGTTTGCGGAAAGCGGCGAAATGCCGCGCCTCTCTACCTGGTTCCCGTCCTTGGGCGACACGCCGCTGAACATCAGTTTCCTGCTAGCAATCGCCGCGCTGGTCATCTACGGCGTGATGGTCTGGCGCTCGTCGTGGGGCTTCAAGCTGCGCGCCACGGGCTTGAACAAGCACGCGGCCCACTATGCGGGCGTGTCGATCAGCAAGATGATCATCATCGTCATGCTGATCTCGGGCGCGCTGGCGGGCCTCGGTTCCGTCAATTCCATCATGGGTTCGACGCATTATCTGTCGCTCAATTTCGTTGGCGGCGCCGGTTTCATCGGCATCGCCATCGCCCTGATGGGCCGCCAGCATCCGGTCGGCATCTTCCTGTCGGCCGTGCTGTTCGGCGCGCTGATCCAGGGCGGCTTCGACCTGTCGCTGGAAAAACCGAATATCCCGACGGAAACCTTCATTTTCATCCAGGGCTTGATCATCCTGTTCTGCGGCGCCATGGAAAACTTCTACGCACCGGCCATTTCCGCCCTGCTCAAGCGCACCAAAGGCTAACACCATGACACTCGACGACTTTCAATTCGCCAGCATCCTGGTATCGACCGTGCGCAATGCGCCCGTCCTGATCTTTGCCGCCATGGCCGGTCTGTTTGCCGAACGCAGCGGCATGATCGACATCGGCCTGGAAGGCAAGATCCTGGCCAGCGCCTTCGCTTCCGCCGCCGTGGCCTACACGACGCAAAACCCGTATTACGGCATGGCCGCCGGCATGCTCGTGTGCGTCGCCCTGGCCCTGCTGCAGGCCTACGTCAGCATCACGCAAAAGGGCAACCAGCTGGTGGCCGGCATGGCGATCAACATCGCCATGAGCGGACTGACGTTTGTGCTGGCGCAATTCTTCTTCCAGCAAGGCGGCCGCACGCCCGACCTCGGTTCGGCGCGTCTGTTCGACGTCGTCTTGCCGGGCACGCAATACGTGGAGCACATCCCGTTCATCGGCTGGGTATATGCACATCTGATCGGCGGCCATTCCATCCTCGTCTACGTGGCCTTCCTGCTGATTCCGCTCGTGCACTGGCTGCTGTACCACACGCGTTTCGGCCTGCGCCTGCGCGCCTGCGGCGAAAACCCCCATGCGGCCGACTCGGCCGGCGTGAGCGTGGAAGCGACGCGCTACCTGGCCATGCTGGTGGCCGGCATTTTGTGCTCGTTCTCTGGCGCCTACCTGGCCATCGTGCAAAGCGGCTTCTTCCTGCGCGACATGTCGGCCGGCGCCGGCTACCTGGCCTTGACGGCCATGGTGTTCGGTAACTGGCGTCCCGTCTACACCTTCCTCGGCTGCCTGATGTTCGGCTTCTTCGCCGCCATCCAGATCCAGATCGAAGGCGTGGACTTGCCGGTCGTGGGCCGTATCCCCGGCTCGCTGATCCAGATGGTGCCGTACGTCGTCACGGTGATCGTGCTGGCGGGCTTGATGGCGAAATCCATCGCGCCAAAAGCAATTGGTATCCCCTTCGTCAAATCGCGCTAAGTTTCAGCCTGCGCCAACTAAAAGCGAAGCCTGCGGGCTTCGCTTTTTTTATGCCTGTGCAATCTCGTCCAGCGAGAAAAACACAGCCAGGCCCAAGCCACGCGCCACCGCCACCATCTGGTCGGCGCCCTCGGATGCGCCGCCGAGGCGCAGCACGGCATCGCAATGGCCCAATAAACGCGTCGCATGCGCGTGGAACAGCTGCTCATACACGGCGTCGCCCACCTGGGTGGAACCGGCCAGCGCCAGCATGGGCAAGGCCAGCCATTCACCGAGCACGGGCATGTGTCCCTTGGCATACAGCGGCAGGCAGGCGGCTTCCATGGCTGCCACATTCGCCGCCATCAGGGCGGGATCGTCGCCCGTGCCGGAGCGATACGGGCCGGCAACGAGGATCTGCATGCCCCGCTTCACCGGCATCAGTTGCAGCTGCGCATGCTGCAGCAGCATGATGGTCTTGCCGTCGCAGATGCGCCCGTCCGCCACCATTTGTAGCGCCTGCGCCAGGGGCAGTTCCAGCACTTCGATATCCTCGCCTTCGTGCGCCAGGCCGCCGCCATCACCGATACGGCTGGCCGGGTCGTATTCGGCGACAAAGAAATGCAAACGCTCCGTCACGGAGCCGGGACTCATGAAAGCCTGGAATATCTTCTGCACCTGCCCCACCCGGTAACCGGTTTCCTCTTCCACCTCGGCGCGGATGCGCTGCTCCGCGCTGGCCTCTTCCAGCAATCCGGCCGCTGATTCGATCAGGAAACCATCGTGGCCTTCGCGGTAGGTGGGAAAGCGGAACTGGCGGATCAGGATCACCGTGCGTTTGACTTTGTTGTAGAGCAGGATGGTGGCCCCATCGCCACGGTCATAGGTTTCCCGCGTCTGCGTCTGCCACTGGCCATCGCGGCGCAGATAGTCGAACGTCGTTTTTTGCAGCAGATACCAGTCGTGCGACAGGGTTTGCACGCCCTGGATGCGGACCCGTTGCTGCTTGCTATTTTCTTCGCGCATAGTGTCTCCTTGTGCTTGCACGGATCGACTTTATCATGCAAACTCGTGCAATATCAAGAAAATACAAGAAAAATCATGCTTACACATCAACGCAAACAATACCTGCTGGACTTGCTCCAGCGCGAAGGACAGCTCGTCGCCAAGGCAGTCAGCGATAGCCTGGGCTTGTCGGAAGACACGATACGGCGCGACCTGCGCGAACTGGCGAAAGAAGGCTTATTGGAGCGCGTGCACGGCGGCGCCCTGCCCTTGTTGCCAAGTTCGCCCGCGCTGGCGCCGTTTGCGGCCCGCGAACAGATTTCGCCGGAAGCCAAGCCTGCCATCGGCCGCGCGGCGGGCGCCATGATACAAACGGGGCAAGTGGTGTTCCTCGACGGCGGCACGACCGCCGTGCAACTGGCGCGCCAGCTGCCGCGCGACTTGCGCGCCACCATCGTCACGCACAGCCCGTCGGTTGCCGTCGAACTGGTGAATCATCCTGGCATCGAAGTGCTGATGCTGGGCGGGCGTTTGTACAAGCACTCGATTGTCGGCCTCGGCGCGGCCACCGTGGAAGCGATCGGCCGCATCCGCGCCGACCTGTATTTCATGGGCGTGTCCAGCCTGCATCCGCAAGCGGGCATCACCACGGGGGATTATGAAGAAGCGTGCGTGAAGCGCGCCCTGAGCGACGCGTCGGCCCGCACCGTCGTGCTAGCGTCGCCGGAAAAGTTCAATACGGCTTCGCCGTTTCAAATCGTGCCCTTGAGCCAGGTCAACGATATCATCGTGCATCGCGACGTGGATGACACCCTGGTCGCGCCCTACCGCGAAATCGGAATTGCCGTCACCCTGGCATGAAAAAAGCGGCCCGCAGGCCGCTTTCGAATGACGTCTTTATTGCGGCCAGATCGCCTGCAGCACGGCTGCCAGGTGATAACCCGCCTCGGTCAGTTGCCGCTTCGCCAGCGCCGAGCTGGGCACGGGATAATTGTCGGGCACGTTCAAATTCCACACGTTGTAGACCTCGCCCTTGCGGCTGGTCTGCTGCGTGGCCGGGCCGGCCACCACATCCGCGAAAGCAATCTTTGACGCCGCCAGCGCGGCATCGGCCCATTGATACGGCCAGGTGGCGGGATCGCCGCTATTGCTGCTCACTTGTGGCGCGCTGGCGATCACGGTGCGCGCGAACTGCTGCGGCGTGCGCGTGCTCAGGCGGCGCATGGCGTAATCGACCACGGTCGTATCCCAGTACGAATGCAGGGGCTTGGTGGGCGACTTCGGATAGCTGCTTGCCGGCTTGGCCGCACCATCCTCGGCCGGCAGCGGCGCGGGGATCACGGCATCGGACAGCGCCGTCATCTTCGCATCGTCGAGCAGCAAATCGTTGCCGCCGCGTGCATTGAAGATGGCGACGTCATCGATCTGCGCCTGCGTGGCGGGCGCGAAAAACTGGCCATCCTTGCCAACGAAAGCATTGCCCACGTGCAGCGGCTGGTGGATATCGCCCACCAGGTGCGTGATCAGGATCAGCGCTTCGCGCTGGCTGAAGCCGTGCGGATTGCTGCCCGCATCAGCCTTGCCCTGCAACACGAGGATCGCCTGCTTCAAGGTTTGCACGATATCGTCGTCGGCCGTGCCCACGCCATGATCGTGGTAATGCTCATTCTGGAACGGCACATTCGTGTAGTGGTATTCGCCATGCTTCGGGTTCGCCGCCACATAGCTCAGCATTTCCGGCGATTGCGGACCGCAATACGTGCCCTTCACGCAATCGGGCCAGTTGGCGATCTTTTCCAGGCTTTCGCCCGGCAGCAGCAAGGCCGTCACCTTTGCCTGCGCCGCGCTGCCCTTGAGCAATTGATCCGCGATGGCACCTACGGCCCGGTGGCCATCGTTGCCCCAGGCCAGCACATTGCCGGAGGCAAAAGCGGCGCCCAGCGCCAGCACGCCCAACAGTTTTTGCATGTTCACCCTTACTCCTTGCCTTGCGGCGCGGCCTTGGCCGGCTTCGGATACTGCTTGTTGATATCGATGGGCTGCGCATACGCCGAGCTCCACGTCTGCTCATGCAGCGCGGCAATACGCTGTGCCATCTGTTCGTTGCGCAGCACCACTTCCAGGTTGCGCGACAAGTCGAAATAGCCGCCGGCCCAGTTGCTCGTGCCGACCCAGGCCAGCTTGCCGTCGATGGTCATGGTCTTGCTGTGGATCACGCGCGCGAACGGAATGAAACCGGTCGACGCCGCAGGAATCGTCACGATGCGGATTTCCACGTTCGGCACCAGGGCCAGACTCTTCAGGTAGGCGATGGCGGGCGCTTCCGTATTCCAGGCGGACACCATCAGCTTGATCTTCACGCCGCGCTGGGCGGCCGCGCGCACGGCGTTGTCGATCACGGCGTAATACGGCCGCGTGCGGTTCGGGCCATAGGACAACGGCGCGTAATCGAGCAGCTGGATGCGCACCTCGCTTTGCGCTTGCGCCAGCAAGGCGGGCAAGCCCGTTTCCGAGTCGCCCACGCCGGCCGGGTTGTAGGCGTTCGGGCTGGCCAGCAGGAAGGCATTTTGCGCATAGTTGGCGGGCACTACCTTGCTGTTGAGCACCGTGGCGCGGCTGCCTTGCGACGTCAAGGCCTGAGCCTGCCAATCCTGTTCGAAGATGGCTTGCACCTGGTTCACCATGGCCGGTTCCGTGATCTTCAAGCCCGTTTCATGGATGTGCTCGAATGAGCGCCAGTCGAAATTCTGGCTGCCAATGTACGCCACCTGGCCATCGACGGCCAGGTATTTCGCATGCACGATACCGTTGCCCGTCACCTTGTTGAAATCGATGAGGCGCAAGTCCAGGTTCGGAATCGCCTTGATCTGCGCGATGGTCGCCGCTTCCGACAGGCCCACGCCTTTCTGGTCCAGCAGGAAACGGATCTTTACGCCGCGCTGGCCGGCCGCCGTCAGGCTGGCCAGCACTTTTTCAAAAGCCGTACCCGGCTTGCTGACGGCATAAAACTGGGCGATGACGATTTCTTTTTTTGCCCCATCGAACAGCTCGGTCCATACGGCGACGGGCTCGCGCAAGTCGGGATTCGTCAACGTGGTTTCCACGGGCGAGGTGTGCACCAGCTCGAAGCCGGGAATGGCGAAATCGGCGTGGGCCGTGCCCGCGAACAGGGTGGAGAGAAGAACGGAAACAAATAAGCGACGCATGGTTATTCCTTGTAAATTATTTGACGCGCACGATGCGGCCGGCCGCCGTGGCGCTGCCAGCGGGCTTGCCGGCGCGGGCGCGGGCGATCAGGTAGTCGCTGAAGGCGTCGATGTCGCGCACGCCCGTGTCCAGGCGGCGCGTGCCGGCCGCCAGCACGGTGAAGCGGTCACCGCCGCCAGCAAGGAAACTGTTGGCGGCGACTCGGTATTGTTGATTGTCTTCAAGAGGAATGCCATTGAGCATGATGCTGCCCGGCAGCACGCGCTGGCCTTGCGGCCGCGTGCTGTCCCAGCGGTAGCTGAAACCTTCGGATACTTGCAGCAAGTTGCCCTCTTCCGCTTCGGCGCCCGGCCATTGCTGTTCGAGCAAGGCGCGGATTTGCGCACCGGACAGGCTGACGACGATCAAGGTATTGCCGAATGGCACCACGGCCTGATTCTGGCCCACGTTCGTCATCAGATCGGCGCCCGCTTCCAGGTCCTTGCGGATGCCGCCATTGTTCATCAGGCCGATTTGCGCACCGGCAGCACGCGCGCCGAACAGGGTGCTGTCGGCCACCAGGTCGCCCAGCGGGGAAGCGCCGCTGCCCTTGGTGCTGCGGCCCACGTTCGGCACGGCGATGGCGGCCACGGGACGCGACAGTTCCGCCGCGCTGCGCTGCTTGACCGATTCCAGGTAGGCTGCCACGGCCGGGTCCGGCTCATACATGCCCGGCAACATGACGACGTTTTGCGCGCTGGCATCGATCAGCGCATTCTTGACGGGATCGACCTTGAGCTTGATGCGCGTGAGCATATGTCCGCCCATCTGCGCCTGCGTCACCAGGCGGCCATCGACACGGCACAGATAGCCCTGGTGCGAATGGCCGCTGACGACCAGCTGAATCGCCGGATCGAGGCGTTTCACCACGTCGACCACTTCGCCCTTCAAGTGGCTGCAATCGGGCTGGTCGACGGCTTCCTTCGTCTCGCCGCCCTGGTGCAGCAGCACGACGAACACGCCCACGCCCTGCGCGCGCAGCTGCGGCAAGGTGGCGTTGATGGCGTCCGCCTCGTCGCCGAACTGCAGGCCCGCAATGCCGGCGGCCGTCACCACGGACGGCGTATCTTTCAGCACGGCGCCGATCAGGCCCACCTTGACGCCATGCGCCTCTTCAATACGGTAGGCGGGCAGCAGGGACTTGCCCGTTTGCGTGTCGATGACATTGGCGGCCATATACGTATAGCTGGCGCCCTTGAAGTCAGGCGTGAACTTGCACGCCTTGTCCGCGCGCGAGGACTCGCAACCGCCGCGCTGCTGGCGCAGCAATTCCGCCTTGCCCTGGTCAAATTCATGGTTGCCGACGGAGCTGGCCCTCATGCCCAGCATGTTCATGGCGACGATGCTCGGTTCGTCCGCCCACAGCGCCGACATGGCGGGGCTGGCGCCGACCAGGTCGCCATTGCCGACAAAAATCAGCTGCGCATCTTCGCGCCGCCACGCCGTCAATGCACCAGACAAGGTATCGATGCCGCCGGCCTGCACCGTCTTGCGCTCGGCATCGGCGGCACTCATATAGGTGAATTTGCTGCGGTCGAGGTTGCCGTGAAAATCGTTCAGGGCGACCAGGTTGATATCGACGGACTTCGCGAAAGGCGCGGTAGGTGCGGCACAGGCGGCCAGCAGCAAGGTCAGGGCCGCTGCGGCGGCGAATGGTGTCAGATGATGTTTCATGGTCCCCACATGGTTATCAGTATTCAAAAAGACTATCTCATCCGGGGGGACGCCGTGCGCCGCAAGCCCATCAGAGTATGACAAGAAAGCACAACATAAAACGAAAAAACGGCCGGTGTCGCCACCAGCCGTTTGCAACTTCAGTCAGACGCCGAGATTAGAACTCGTACTTGACCGTAGCTTGGATCGCCCATTGGGATTCACCCTTTTGTTGACGCACGGTGTAGTCCTCTACCTTGTCACGCACTTGGTAGATATAACGGCCTTGAGCATCGAGGCCGGCAAAATCAACAAAGCTGCGGGTTTGACCACCAGCCGAGCGGAAAGCCATTTCATTGATACGGCCCCACTTGCGGTTGATCATGTTGCCCACGTTGAAGAAGTCCATCGTGAACACGCCTTTGTTGCCTTTGAAGAAGCCTGGGACTTCCTGGCTGACACGCATGTCGAAGCTGTTGGTCCAAGGCGAGAAGCTGTCGTTACGCTTCACCACGCCGCCTTTCGAACTGCGCAGGTCGCCATTGGCATTGACCAAGGACCAGAAACGGTCTTCGTTAGCGTGGTTGGTTGCCGTGTCGCCACGGAATACCACTTCGCCCGAACCTGGTTTCGATGGGATGTACATCAAGTCGTTGCCGCTGACGCCGTCACCGTTCAAGTCATTGCTGTAGGTCCAGCTGTATGGCTTACCCTTGCGACCTTCATAGAACAGGCCGAAGCTGGTTTTGTAGTTATCAAAGAAGCGCTTCTGGAAGTTCAACACAGCATTGAAGCGGTCTTTCACCAGGTAGCCGGAATTGGCGGCGACGTTTTCATTCGGATTGAAAATCGAACGGGCGTTGAAGTTCGACGTCGATACCGACGAGGTCAGCGGCGACACTTCCGTTGCATCTGTATAGGTGTAGGCAACCGACCAGCCAAAGCCTTTGGTCATCGGCTGGCTGACCGACAGGGTCACCAGATTGCCTGCGCCTTTGTCCGTTTTCTGCGCAACCATGACGTTGTTGAACGCAGGGTTCTTGAGTGCCTTGGCGAAGGAACCCGAGCAACCCGCATTGGTCGACGACAAGCCACCGGTCGAAGTCCAGCAATTCGTATTGTAGGCAGTATTCGAGTAATACAGCTCACGGCCATCGGTACCGGTACGCGTCGCTGCACCCAGGTTCAGATGCTCGTAGTAAATGGCATCCTTGTTTTGGGTACGCAGATATTCCGCGCCGAAAACCAGACCCATCCATGGCAGCTCATGTTCGAACGCCAGGTTGCCCTTCCAGATCGATGGCTGGCGCAGGTTAGGCGACAGGAAGTCGACGTTGGCTGCAGGTGCGGCATCAGCGAAGTTCGTCGGCTGAGCGTTCGGATCAGGATTGAACAAGCCACCTACCGATGGGCAAGCCTTGAAGCCACTGGTGCCGCAACCAACGATACGGGTTGCCACGCCAGGATTAGCGAACGGGTTCGACATCCATACCGTGGCCGCCGCGCCCTGGAACAGGCCGAAACCACCGCGCAATTGGGTTGGACGGGCACTGTCGAACTTGTAGTTGAAGCCCACGCGTGGTTGCCACAGTGTCTGTCCATCGATGGTTTGCGTATTGTTCAGGCCAAAACCACCGCTTTGTACCTTGCCGGTCTGCGGGTTGCCAGCAACCATAGGTGCCGCCGCGGCAGCGTTATACAGCGGGCGGTCGCTGATGGCGGCCTTGTCGACACGCACGCCATACTGCACGGTCAACTGTTTGTTGACGGTCCATACGTCTTGGGCGAAGAAGCCATAGTTTTTCAGGCTGAAATCAGCAATGGCGTTTTCCAGGGAACCGCCTGCCAATGGTACTTGCACTTGGTAAGAGCTCGGGCGTCCGGTACGGAAATTTTCCAGTACGGCTTGTTCCTGAAGAGCGGCTGAACTGTTGCAATTGAAAGTAGTGCTGCCGTCCGCGTTTGGTTTGACAAACGAGTATCCGACATTATTGATACAGCCGAAGGTGTAGTTGCCATTGATGTTCTGCAGGAACGCATTGTAGACATCGTTCTTGCTGAAGTCGCCGCCGAACTTGACTTCATGATCGCCCAGGGCCCAGTTCGCGCCCAGGTAGGCATCCTTGGTCTTGGTGCGCAAGACGTTAAACTGATACGACTGATCGGTACCGAAGTTCAGGAAACGGTCGTTGGTCGACACGCCTGCAGGCGATCCCGCCGGTAAGGCCCCCGTAAACTTGAGCGACATGGTTGGCAGGGTGGAATTGTTCTTCGGCAGACTTTCATAGTCGCGCGACGATACTTTGAATTCCGTCGAGAAATTTGGCGTCCAGTCGGCAAACCACTGGCCGACGATGGTTTCGATCGACTTTTCCTGCGAACGCCAAGCCGAGTTCAAGGCGATACCGCTTGACGTTACGCCGGTAAACATCGGCTCGGACTGATCGGTTTTGGAATAGCGAACCATCGCGCGATGGTTGTCGTTGATGTTCCAGTCCAGTTTCAGCAAGACATCATCAACCGTCAACTTCGTACCGGCAGGCACGGTGGTGGTGCCGACTGGCAAGTTGTACTTTTCTTTGGCAATCGTCTGTAAACCCGCAATAGCGGATTCGGTAACGCCGACGTTCGTCATCGAGCTGCCCAGCGGACCAAAGTTTGGTGCCGTGCGGGTACTTTCCAGCTTTTCTTTGTTTGCAAAGAAGAACAGCTTGTCTTGGATCAGCGGGCCGCCAACGGAAATGCCCTTGGTCGTTTCGCGGAATGGTGCTGGTGCGTAATAGCTGTCTTTGACGTTGTCGTAACGGTCACCCGCCATACTGTCATTACGGAACACGTAATAGACACTGCCCTTGACATCATTGGTACCGGACTTGGTCACGGCGTTGATGTTGGCGCCCGTGTAGCCTTTTTGCGTCACGTCGTAGTTGGCGACGTTCACTTGCACGGACTGGATCGCATCGATCGAGATCGGCTGCTTGGCCGTCGGGCTGCCGTTCGATTCCAGGCCGAAGGTGTCGTTCACGGCCACGCCATCGATGGTCATCGAGTTATAGCGCGAGTTTTGACCGGCAACGGACAATTCGCCGCGCTCTTTGTCCGTTTGCGAAACACGCGGATCGGAACGGGCGTAATCTTGCAGATTGCGCTGGATCGACGCTTGCATGGCCAGCTCATTGGCACCAATGTTGGTGCCGGCGCCCATATTGCTGCGGTTAAAGATCTGTGCGCGTGCGCCCGTGCCCGTGACGTTCACGGTTTGCATCTGTGCGCCCAGGGTGGCGTCCACATTGGCCGTTTCAGCCAATTGCACGTACACGCCTTCGCGTTTTTCCACTTCACCATTCTTGGTGATGGTGATGGTGTATGGACCGCCGGCACGCAGGCCGCGCGCGACGTAACGGCCTTCCGCATCGGTCGTTACATTGCTGACGGAACCCGACTCGGTGTGCACGATGGTAACGGTGGCACCAGCTGCCGGCTTGCCGTCATTGGCCGAGATACGGCCGCCGATGGAAGACGTAGTGTTCTGTGCGAACGATGGTGCCGCTGCCAGTGCAATAGACAGGCTTAACGCGATTTGCGTTAGCCGAAGTCGCTTGTGATTGATCATCTTTAACCCCAGAAAAGACTATTATTTTTGAAAATCCTGGATTGCCCACCATCCGGCTGCGCCGCACAGCAACACAAACACAACATTTCCTCTTTACGATGCTGCAACTGTTACGCCGGCTGGACTGGCTGCGGTCCTGACAAGACCATCACAAAACGCCGTTCCACACATCACAACTATTCATATCCAGACAATAACGGCGGAAAAACTGCGTCCGATCCGTACGACCCAGGGCGCTAGCACCTGTGTCATTCATCCCACATGCTTACCCGGCTAACATGGCAAGCCGCGAGTGTAATTGTTAAATATTTCAAGACTGTGACACGGCGGCAAAATACAGAAGAATGTCGTCATTTAAGCGCGCGACTGTTTGTTTCATTCTGCATCTCACCTTTATTTACTGCAAATACCCATCTTCATACGATATCGCTCAGATGAATTGTGACTTTTTAATATCATCTTCATCTCACTATGCATCATCGAAAAATGGATGACAAATACGATTTTTTTTACATATTTATATATTTAAAATATAAATAGCATAGGGTAACTAGCTGGATTGATATCGTGCTGACAGCGTCCGGGCTTATGGCGCGAGATTATAAATGAGCAATATGTACTTGAAATTGATTCATCCACGAAATCGGATAAAGTCGTGTATCTGCCGTTAATTGTGTCGCATGGCCGCCACAAAATTAACAAAACGATATTGCGGGGATTTGAGGGGAGAAATGGAAAACGGCCGGAATATCCGGCCGTCAGAGAATATCGGTTGCGAACGTCGCGCAACTTACGGTTTATTACGCTTGCCAGTCTGGTCGGCCGCGGCAATTTGCGCCTCAAAACGTGTGAAGCGGGCATCGAGCGCTTTGAGCAAACGCTGTTTGTCCGCTTCCGCCAGGAAGGAATAGCGCAGGCTGTTATAGGACAGCTTTTTGATTTCCGCATAGTCGGTCTTGTACTGGCTGGCAAACAGCACGTATTCATTCGACAGGG
Source organism: Janthinobacterium sp. OK676 (assembly GCF_900103595.1). NCBI lineage: Bacteria > Pseudomonadati > Pseudomonadota > Betaproteobacteria > Burkholderiales > Oxalobacteraceae > Janthinobacterium > Janthinobacterium sp. OK676. The sequence continues at coordinate 9,589 of NZ_FNHA01000010.1, read as the reverse complement.
TATTGCGTGACACGCCCGCATCGTCCGTCGAGATCACGAACGGCACGCCGTACTTGCGATACAGGGTGATCGGATGGGCCTGGCCCTTGATACCGAGTATGTAATCGTTGCTGGTCAGATTCACTTCCACGGGGATACCCCGCTCGCGCATCTTTTGCATGGTCGCCAGCGCATTGTGCTCGTACGCGATATCCATGCCGTGGCCGATACGGTCGGCGCCCGCCACATCGACGGCTTCGGCGATATGGAATGCCATGCCTTCCGGCGGCACCATGCCCAGCGCCAGCTCGCCGGCGTGCAGGGCGATCTTGACGTTCGGATATTTGGCCTTGAGGAACTTGAACATTTCCATGTGCAGGCTGTAGTCGCGCATGGACACATTCACGCTTTCCTGGCCCACGATGTTCACGCCCACCAGCAGCGGATTCACGCTCGCCGCCTTGAACGCGGCCACCATCGAGGAAAACACTTGCGATGGCGACAAGAAGCGCAGCACATATGCCTGGTAGCGCATGGTGAAGTTCGCATCGTCGATGCCGGCGCTGCTGGCGTTGACGTTGTCATTGTAGGCGGTGATGCTTTTCTGAAAGCTGGCATCCTGCTCCAGATTCTGCGACCAGTTGGCCAGCACGGCTTGCAACGCTGCCGGCTGCAAGCCCGGCGCCAGCACCTGCTGGTCGAACTGCGTGTTTTGCACGAATGGCGACAATTCGAAAATCGTCTCGATATAGCTGAGGTTTTCCGCGATGGCGCGCTGCTTCAGGGTTTTCAGGCCGTCGGCCGTATTGCTCGACGCGACAGGGCCGAAGTAGCCGAAGGTGTCAAAAAAAGTGCGGTCCGGCGGCGTCTGGATGGCGCCGTGGTTATAGAAATCCTTGGTCGACCAGCGCTGCAGCAAATCCGCATACAAGCCCGCATCGGCAAACACTTCCGTGGACGACAGGCAGCCACGCTGCGCGGCCGGCTTGGCGCGCTCGGCCGCCACGACATCCTTGTTGCTTTCGATGCGGTAAGTCGTCTTGTTGACGCAATAGTTTTCCTTGTCGACCCAGTCGAGGAATTGCTCGGCGTAAATGGCGCCCGAGTAATGGTGATGCAAGTCGCCGCCCTTGGGCATCATGGAAAAGAACAGGCTCAGCTCGGCTGTCTTCGGCTGCGCACCTGCAAGCAGGGCGGCAAAATGGCGCGCGGTGGCCGCTTCGTTGGAAGACGGGGTGGGCACGGCCTTGGCGGCCTGCGCCGTTCCGGTCAATGCCAGCGCGGCGCCAAGCGCCAGGCCAGTGAGTTTCTTGTGCATTCGCGTTCTCGCTCAGGATAATTCGTGTTGAACAACGGGTAGGTCAGCCCTGCCCCCGCACATGCACGCATTGCCCGCCCGAATAGGTGGCGGCCACGGCGCGGTCGTCGCCCAGCAGCGCAAAGGCAAACAGCAATTCCTCAAGGCTTTGACAGCCGGCCGTGCGGCGCTCGAGCAGCGGCGTCGATTGCTTGTCGAGCACAATAAAATCCGCTTCCGTGCCAGCCGTGAAATTGCCCAGGGTGCCTTCCAGCTGCATGGCGCGCGCGGCGCCCAGAGTCGCCAGGTAAAACATGCGCAAGGCGGGCAGATAGCTGCCTTTCAAGCGTGCTACTTTATAGGCTTCGTTCATTGTTTGCAACATTGAGAACGAGGTCCCGCCGCCCACGTCGGTGGCCAGCGACAGCAGCACTTTCGCCGCATCGGCCCGCTCGAAATCGAACAGGCCGCTACCGAGGAACAGGTTGGACGTAGGACAAATGGCGGCCGCCGACGATGTTTCCGCCATGCGCGCGCGGTCGCGCTCGTCGAGCCAGATGCAATGGCCGAACATGGCGCGCGGGCGCAGCATGCCGTACTGGTCGTACACGTCGAGGTAACTGCGCGCCTGCGGGTGCAGTGCGCGCACCCAGCGGCACTCATCCTCGTTTTCCGATACGTGGGTCTGCAAATACGTATCCGGATAGGCGCGGGCCAGCTCGCCCGCCAGGTGCATCTGTTCATTCGTGGACGTGGGCACGAAACGGGGCGTGATCGCGTACAGCGAGCGGCCGTGCTTGTGCCAGCGCTGGATCAGCGCCTCGCTGTCGCGCGCACCCGACTCGGCCGTGTCGCGCAGGAACTCGGGACAATTGCGGTCCATCATGACCTTGCCCGCCACCATGCGCATGCCGCGCGCCTCGCTGGCGCCAAAGAAGGCATCGACCGATTGCGGATGCACGCTGCCATACACCATGGCCGTGGTGGTGCCGCAGCGCAGCAGTTCATCGAGGAAAAACTCAGCCACGTTGCGCGCATGCTCGGGATTCTCAAACGCGCGCTCGGTCGGAAAGGTGTACGTTTCCAGCCACGGCAGCAAACCGGGTGCGGGCGAGGCGATCATTTCCGTCTGCGGGAAGTGCAGATGCGTATCGATGAAACCGGGCACGATCAGCTTGCCGCGGTAGTCGACGATCTGCGTGCCGGGCGGCAGAGTTGCCTGCAATGAAGCGTAGTCGCCGGCTGCCACGACCTTGCCATCGGCCACGATCAGCAAGCCGTCCGCATGCCAGGCATGCGCCTCCTCGCTGAAGGCGGGATCGGCGTGGAAGTGCAGCAAGCTGGCTCGGTAAGCTTGCAATGTGGCAGGAACAATCGGCATGGCTTCTTTCTATAAGGGGTGAATGGCGGCGCGTGCTGGGCGCCGCAGCGGCGCGCTGGCAGAGACCAGCCGCAGCGGTGCGGCCAGGGCGGCAGCGGCCGCCTCTTCCCACACCATCAGTAATTGACAGGCAACGGACGCGGCGATCACGGCCGGCGCCTTGTTGCGGATGCCAGGCATGCCGATCGGACACACCATGGCGGCAATGCGCTCATCCGGCACGCCGCGCACCCGCAGGCGGTGCTCGAACTGCTTGCGTTTCGTGTGCGAACCGATCAAGCCGAACCAGCCAGCATCCTCGCGCTCCATGATGGCTTGCGTCAAGCGTTGATCGAGCGCATGGCTGTGCGTCATGACGAGAAAACTGCCGCCCGGCGGCGCCATGGCGACAAATTCCTCGGGCGTATCGGTGGCGGCGATGCGGACATTATCAGGTAGTTGCGTAGGAAACATGTCCTCGCGCTCATCGACCCACGTGATATTGCAGGGCAAGTGGGCCAGCGCACGCACGATGGCGGCACCCACGTGGCCGGCGCCGAACAAGGTCAGGTGCGCGCGCGGCGCCAGGCAAGGGTCGACCAGCCAGCGCCGCCCTTTGCTATCCTGAGCGACATGGGTTGTGCGCTCGCGCAAAAACGTGTCAGGCGCCTGTTCGCCAGTGCCGGCGATCAAGCGACCGGCGGCGTCGAACAGGGCCGAGGCGGGTTCACCATCGAGCGCCGTCAAACGCCAGCTGTCGTGCTGGCGGCGTTCGCGCAAGGCGGCCAGCAATTCTTGCAAACTGGCATCGACGTATTCAAAAGCCAGGTGGACGACGCCGCCACAGCATTGCCCCAGGCTGGGACCCAGCGCGAAACGCTCGAGCCGCGCATGGGTATCACCCGTGGCCAGCATGGTCTTGGCGATTTCCACGGCGCGCAACTCCAGGTGGCCGCCACCGATGGTATCGACTTGGCCATCGAGGCTGACGCGCATCTTCGCACCCGCCTCGCGCGGTCCGGAACCTTCCACCAGCGCAACCGTCACCAGCACGGATGCCTGCGTGTCATTCTCGATTGCTGTCAGCCAGTCGCTCATCGTCTGCCCCTATGCGCCGGCATGCGCCGCTTGCACGGCCATCACCGCCTTGAGGATTTCCTCGCTGGTGGCAGGCGCATTCAGCGGTGGTTGCACGGCGTGATGACCGACGCTGGAAATGGCGTCGCGGATGGCAAAGAACACGGAAAACGGCAACAGCAGCGGCGGCTCGCCCACGGCCTTGGAACGGTGGATGCTGTCTTCCACGTTACGGTTCTGGAACAGCTGGACGCGAAAATCTTCCGGACAATCTGAAATGCCGGGAATTTTATAGGTCGATGGCGCGTGCGTCATCAGCTTGCCTGCGGCATTCCACCACAACTGCTCCGTCGTCAGCCAGCCCATGCCCTGGATAAATGCACCTTCCACCTGGCCCAGATCGATGGCAGGATTGAGAGATTGGCCCGCATCGTACAAGGCGTCCGCGCGCAGCAGCTTCCATTCGCCCGTCAGGGTATCGACCACCACTTCGGCCACGGCCGCGCCGTACGCATAATAGGAAAACGGATGGCCCGTCATCGTCTTCGCATCCCACGACAGCCCGGGCGTGGTATAAAAACCGTCCGACCACAGTTGTACGCGAGCCAGATACGCCTTCTGCACCAGCTCGGCAAACGCAACGACGTGACCATTGACGTGGATATGGTTGTCGAAGAAGCGCACGGAAGCGGCCTCACCGCCGTACAGTTTGACCGCGTACTCGGCCAGGCGTTCACGGATCTGGCGCGCCGCATCCTGCGCCGCCTTGCCGTTCAGGTCGGCGCCCGTGGACGCCGCCGTGGCCGACGTGTTCGCCACCTTGCTCGTATCGGTGGCCGTGGCGCGCACTTTGTCCAGGTTCAGGCCAAGCTCATGCGCCACCACTTGCATGACCTTGGTATTGATGCCCTGCCCCATTTCCGTGCCGCCATGGTTGACCAGCACGGAGCCATCCACGTACACGTGGACTAGCGCACCAGCCTGGTTCAGATGCGTGACGTTGAAGGCGATGCCGAATTTCAGCGGCGTGAACGCCAGGCCCTTCTTCAGGATGGGGCTGGCCTCGTTGAACGCATCGATTGCCCGGCGGCGCGCGCGATAATCGCTGCTCGCTTCCAGTTCCGCGACGAGTTCGTGGATCACGTTGTCGACGATTTTTTGCCCGTACGGCGTGACGTTGCGTCCTTCCGCATCGTTGCGGCCATAGAAATTGAGCAGGCGGATATCGAGCGCATCGCGTTTTAAATGGCGGGCAATTTCATCGATCACGTACTCGATGGCAATGGCGCCCTGCGGCCCGCCAAAGCCCCGGAACGCCGTGTTCGACTGCGTATTCGTCTTGCCGCAGGCGGCGCGGATGTCCACGTCGGACAGGTAATAGGTATTGTCGAAGTGGCAGACGGCGCGCGTGGCGACGGGGCCGGACAGGTCGGCCGAGTAGCCGGCGCGCGTGGTCATGTCGACCTTGGCGGCAAGGATGCGGCCATCGTCGTCGTAGCCTACTTCGTACTCATAGTAGAAACAGTGGCGCTTGCCTGTTACCAGCATATCGTCGTCACGGTCGGCGCGCAATTTGACGGGGCGCTTCAGTTTCGCCGCCGCAATCGATGCGGCCGCCGCCCACAGGGCCGACTGCGATTCCTTGCCGCCGAAACCGCCGCCCATGCGCCGGCATTCGACGGTGATGTTGTGCGAGTGCACGCCCAGCGCATGCGCCACCACGTGCTGCATCTCGCTCGGATGCTGGGTCGAACACAGCACCAGCATGCCCTGCGCTTCCTTCGGGATGGCGTAGGAAATCTGTCCTTCCAGATAAAACTGTTCCTGCCCGCCTACATACAGCTGGCCCTTGACCACGTGCGGCGCGCCCTCGAACGCGGCTTGGTAATCGCCGCGTGTCAGCCGCATCGGCGGCAGCACGTACGATTGCGCGGCCTTGGCCGCTTGCGGCGTCATGATCGCGGGCAATTCATCGTACGATACCTGCGCCAGGCGGGCGGCGCGGCGCGCATGGTCATGCGTATCGGCCACCACGATGAAGATGGGCTGGCCCACGTATTGCACCAGTTCCGCCGTCAGGATGGGGTCGTCATGGATGATGGGACCGCAATCATTGGTGCCGGGAATGTCTTGCGCCGTGTAGACGGCGACGACACCCGTGGCGGCGCGCACGGCGGACAGGTCCATGGCCGTGATGCGCGCGTGGGGCTTTTGCGACAGGCCCAAGGCTGCGTGCAAGGTGCCTTGCAATTCGGCGATATCGTCCGTGTACGTGGCTTGCCCCAGCACATGCAATTGCGCCGATTCATGCGGACTGGGCTTGCCCACGGCGGCCCAGGCGGCCGCTTGCAGTTCGGGCGTGGCAGGATGGTTCATGCTGGTCCTTTCAGGCGCGGCAAGCGTAGGCGTTGACGGCGGTGCGCAGCAGCGGCGCACCGGGGCGTGTTTCCAGCCAGAAGCGGCGCAACAGGTTTTGCGCCGTCGTCATGCGGTAGGTGTTCGACGCGCGCATGTCCGACAGCGGCGCGTAATCGTCGGCCAGCAGACGCATGGCGACGAGCAAGTTCTCTTCCGTCCACGCCTGTCCGCGCAAAAACGCTTCCGTTTGCGCGGCGCGCTGCGGTGTGGCCGCCATGCCGCCAAAGGCGATGCGCGCATCGATGATGCGCTCGCCGTCGAGCTGGAAGGCGAACGCGGCGCACACGGCAGAGATATCCTGGTCGAAACGCTTGGCTAGCTTATATGTGCGGAAATGCACGTCGGCACGGGGCAATGGCACGCGCACGGCTTCGACGAACTCGCCTGGCTGCAGATCCTTCTTTTGATATCCAAGATAAAAATCTTCCAGCGGCATGCTGCGCTGGCCGGCAGGACCGTGCAGCACGATATCGCTGCCCAGCGCAATCAGCCATGGCATCGAATCGCCGATCGGCGAGCCATTGGCCACATTGCCGCCCAAAGTACCCGCGTTACGGATCGGCAAGGAAGCAAAGCGCTGCCACAGTTCCGACAGCTCTTCGGGATAATGCTGGCACAGGGCCGCATAGGCATCGTTGAGGCTGGCGCCGGCGCCAATGTGCAGCTTGCCATCATCCACGGCGATGGTTTTCAGTGCGGCCACGTTGCCGAGATAAATGATGTCGCCCAGGTCGCGCAGTTGCTTGGTCACCCACAGGCCAATGTCGGTGGAGCCGGCCAGCAAGCATGCTTGCGGCTTTTCCGCGCGCAGCGCCACCAGTTCGTCAATAGTGCGCGGCGCATGGAAGTGCTGGCCGCCATGTTCATACGTAGTCACGCTGCCGCGCTGCAGGGCCTGCAATTGCTGCGCCAGGGTATCGCGATCAAACGTGACGTGCGGTAATTCAGTCATGCGTCTGGCCGCATCGATGATGGGCCGGTAACCCGTGCAGCGGCACAGATTGCCGGACAGGGTGTCGTCGATTTCACAGCGCGTGGGCGTCGCGCCGTTTTTCTCCAGGTACATGCCCCACAAGGACATGACAAAGCCGGGTGTGCAAAAACCGCACTGGGAACCGTGGCATTCGACCATCGCCTGCTGCACCGGGTGCAGGGCGCCGTCGGGCTGTTGCAAGTCTTCCACGGAAAACAGGGCCTTGCCATCGAGCGTGGGGATGAGCTGGATGCAGGCGTTGACGGCCTTCATCTCGACCTGGCCATCCAGCAGGCTGCCGATGACCACCGTGCAGGCGCCGCAATCGCCTTCGGCGCAGCCTTCCTTGGTGCCCGTGCAATGCAAATCCTCGCGCAGGTGCTGCAACACAGTCTGCGTAGGGGCGGCGTCGCGTACTTCCTGTACGGCACCACGGTAATAAAAACGGATCGGTTCTGACATGCTGGCCTCGGTATAGTCCCAGTATAGGAGATTAACACCGGCATATGGGACAACTATATGCAAAGACTGATTTTACTTATCACCCCATTTCAATAGAACTCAGGCCTGGAATGGATGCGTCGCATGCCAGTGTTCGGCGATATCGATGCGGCGCGTGATCCACACCTGCTCATGGCCCTGCACATAGTCGAGAAAGCGCGCCAGTGCCGCGGCCCGTCCTGGGCGCCCGACCAGGCGACAATGCAAGCCCACGGACAACATCTTGGGTTGATTCAAGCCGTCCGGATCGCCTTCTGCATACAGCACGTCGAAGGCATCCTTCAGATAATCGAAAAACTGCGTGCCCGAATTAAAGCCCTGCATGGCGGCAAAGCGCATGTCGTTCGTGTCCAGGGTATAGGGTACGATCAATTGCGGCTGCACGGCCGGCATGCCGGCGGCATCCGTGCATGCCACCTTTTCCCAGAATGGCAAGTCGTCGCCATAATAATCGGCGTCATAGCGGAAACCGCCATGCTCGACCACCAGTTTGCGCGTATTCGGAGAATCGCGCCCCGTGTACCAGCCTTGCGGCGCGGACCCCGTCAATTCGCGGATGATCTGCACGGCTTCGCGCATGTGTTCGCGTTCCGTCGCTTCATCCATGTTTTGATAGGAAATCCAGCGCAAGCCGTGGCAGGCGATTTCATGTCCCAGTTGCTGGAAGGCGGCCACCGCCTCCGGATTGCGTTTCAAGGCCATCGATACGCCAAACACCGTCAGCGGCAGGCGCCGCTCCTCGAACATGCGCAGCAAGCGCCATAAGCCGGCACGCGAGCCGTATTCGTAAATCGACTCCATGCTCAGATGGCGCGCGGGAAAAGCGGCCGCACCGATCATTTCCGATAAAAACGTTTCCGAGGCGGGATCGCCATGCAGCACGCTGTTTTCCGCGCCCTCTTCATAATTGAGGACGAATTGCAGCGCGATGCGGGCCTTGCCCGGCCATTGCGGGTGGGGTGGCGTGCGGCCATAGCCGATCAAGTCGCGTGGATAATGTTCGTAATTGTTCATGCGGAGGCGCGCCTATAGGAGGACAATGTTGGCTATATGCCCAATCATATAGCCCGACGCAGTCACCGGTATATGATTTGCACGATAAGCACATTCACTCACCCTATATACAGGATAGCAAATGGGAAAACTCAGCACGCATGTACTCGATATCGCCCATGGCAAGCCGGGAGCCGGCGTCAAGGTCGCCCTGTTTTCGGTCGCACCGGAAGGCAAAGTGTTATTGAAGATGGATATGACCAATAGCGACGGCCGCTGCAGCACGCCCTTACTGGAAGGCGACAGCATGAAAGCGGGCCAGTATGAACTGGTGTTCAATGCCGGCGACTATTTCGCCGCCCAGGGCGTGGAACTGCCCTCGCCCCGCTTCATCGACCTGGTAACGCTTTCATTTGGCATTGCGCATACGGATGAGAATTACCACGTGCCGCTGGTGGTGTCGCCATGGTCGTATTCCACTTACCGCGGTAGCTGATCCCGCGATGCCAACAATGTTGTCGGATTACGCTACGCTAATCCGACCTACTGGACTTTACATGAGCGTAGGTCGGATTAGGCCGCAGGCCGTAATCCGACAACACCACCGGCGTCAACAAACCTGCAGACGAAAAAAAACCCGCCAATTGCTTGACGGGTTTTTTTCTAGGAGGAACAGCCGGGGGCTGTTTCTCCAAATAACAAGCCTGACGATAACCTACTTTCACACTGGTTGCAGCACTATCATCGGCGCAAAGTTGTTTCACGGTCCTGTTCGGGATGGGAAGGGGTGGGACCAACTTGCTATGGTCATCAGGCATAACTTGTACCGGCATTTGTCCTCGATGGAGCGACAAAGCCTGAATCTGGAAGAAGCAAAGATCGGGGTAATGACTGGTAGTATCAACACACACGCAACGTTGTACCGTCTTATCCTCTGTACCTGCTAAGGTTATAGGGACAAGCCGTACGGGCAATTAGTACTGGTTAGCTT